>JAFLSQ010000099.1:491-835 GCA_022510865.1 Treponema sp. | reverse complement strand
AGTGCTGCTCGCACTGGGGTTTGTGGCATCGTGCGGTGCCAAAAAAAAGGTCGTCACGAAATGGAGTCTTACAAGTGACTACGGGACTGCGTATTTTACTTTCTACAACGATGGCACGGGGGAGGCAACAGTTAATGACGAAGTTAAGGCCTTTCCGTACACCGGAGACACCAGAAAGAACGGCACTATCACGGTAGATGGGGCAACTTATGAGATAAGGGGAGACCAACTTTTTTGTGAAGGCATGGTTTTTACAAAAATGAAAAAATAACTTTTGTCATGCCGTCCGCCCGGGCGGCATAGCAGCACTAGAGCCGTCCGCCCCGCGCGGGCGGCTCTTTGTT
>JAFLSQ010000099.1:0-481 GCA_022510865.1 Treponema sp. | reverse complement strand
AAGCGCGAGCCTGTTCCAACAAAAAACCGCCCACGCATGGGCGGCTTTTTGTATGCGCGTCGTGCTGCTTACCGACTTTCCGTCCGTTCGCCGCGCTCATAAAGTTCTTCGCAGGACAAGTCCAATTCGTCATTCCAGCTGATGCCGTAGCCGCCCGCGGTCACGCTGCGGCGTTCTGCCGTTTCTCAGGCGCAGGATGTATATGGCAGCAGAAAAAAAACTATTTTTTTTAAAGGTGTTGACAAACGCGTAATTTTAAGACATAATAATTCCGTTTGTTTAATCAAGGAGAAACGAATGAATTTGAGGGACTGCAAGACGAGGGAGGATGTTGACCGCGTGTTTTCCCAAAAGGGGATTTCCGCCGATAATTTCGAGGCGAAGAACGCGATGCTCTTGGATGTTATGGACAATCCGACAGTGTTTTACTCAAGTAAGAATCCGCCTATCAATCAGAAATACGAACTGATTCTCGCATCAT
>JAFLSQ010000098.1 GCA_022510865.1 Treponema sp. | reverse complement strand
ATGCGCGATTTTTACAGCGCACGCTTGAGATATGCCGACACGGCTGATATAGTCGGCGTACTGGTATCGTTCGGCATTTTCTCGCTTGCAAAGTCAAAATGCAGTCAGCGAATGGATTTTCTGGACACGGCCGTAAATCCGCTTACGTTCGGGGTGTACATAATCCATGCGTTTTTCATAAACTTATGCTCAAGGCGTTGCATTTCACTCCTGACCGTTTCAGTGCGCCGCTCATGTGGGCGGTGGTTTATGCAGTTACGACTGTCGGCTCGCTGTTTTCAGTCTGGCTGTTGCGTAAAATTTCATTCGTGAGAAAGCGGATTCTGTAGGCGGAAAATTTCCGCACCGAAAACCTCTCGCACGCCAGCTTAAAAAGTCACCCATGATTTCTCCGTCTGATTGCATTCTAGCACAAATTGTCTTTTGATGTTGATAAAAGAGCCTCGGTCTTTTTTTTTGGGATTTTCCTGCTTGCCCTCGCAGAGGACGAGCCTTTCCGTGCACATCGCCGCGAAATTATGCTATACTATATGCATGGATTCCATTTCTTATCCGCCGAAGTCCCGGCCGATGTTTGCGGCGGGGGTGGGGGCGCAGTTTTGCATAGGGCTTGCCTGCGGTGCGCTCAACCTGCTGGTGAGTTATGTGGTGAACAGCCTGAGGATTCCCCTGTTCCTCGATGAGTTCCTGCTGATTGTCGCGTCGTTTTTCGGGTGGGTGAGCGGGGCGGTCTGCATCGCGTCGCATTCCGCGCTCAACATCGCGGTAAGGCTGGCGGCGGGCAACCACAGCCTTTCGTTCGTGATGCTCGACGCGCTTTTCGTTTTGTGTGATGTGGCGACGTTCCTCATCGTGCGGCTGATGTTCCGCAAGTCCGAGCGCATCT
>JAFLSQ010000097.1 GCA_022510865.1 Treponema sp. | reverse complement strand
ATTTCTTTTACGCTGTCGGGAATCTCTATGCCCTCAAGCGACTTGCAGGATGCGAACGCATACGAGTCTATTTCCGTCACGCTGTTTGCAATCGTAACGCTCGCAAGCGATGTGCAGTCTTGGAATGTCTCTCTACCAATTGTCTCTACGCCCTCGGCAATCACAACGCTTTTGAGCGACGTGCATCCTTGGAATACACCGGCATTGTAATAGCCATATGATTTACCTATTGTTTTTACGCTGCCGGGAATGGCGACGCTCACAAGCGACGTGCACTTTGCGAACGCGCCATCACGGATTACCGTAATGCCTTCGGGAATCCGTATGCTTTCAAGCGAGGCGCAGTTGCTGAACGCATTCTCTCCGATTTCCGTAACGCCTTCGGGAATCGGAGCGCTTTTGAGCGACGTGCACCCCCTGAACGCACCCTCGCCTATTTTTTTCACGCTGTCCGGAATCACGACGCTTTCAAGGTACGTGCACTCCGCGAACACCGCCTCTCCGATTTCCGTAACGCCGTCTGGAATCACGAGGTCATCGGGAATCTCGTCCTTGTCGCAGCCCGTTATCACAGTGCCGCTCATCTTGAAGTACGCCGGGAAATCCTGCGCGAACGCCCCCGCCGCCACCACCAACGCCGCGAGCGCGGCGAGCAATTTCTTTTTCATACAAAACTCCTTGCGCTTTACTTCCGCCGAATGTTTTTTGAAAGGCTACGCCTTTCATGGTTTCAAATGACTTACTCCTCTTCTTTCTTCCCCGAAGCCGCACGCCGCGCCACGGTGTCGTTCGTGCGCTTGATGTTCCCTGCCACTGCCGCGATGAAGTCCGCGTAGGCCTCCATCGCGGCTACGATGTTCAGGTACGGCACGATGTTGTCGTTTATCAGCGAGACAATCGGCTTTTTGAGCGACGACGCGCTCTCGCCCTTGTCCGC
>JAFLSQ010000096.1 GCA_022510865.1 Treponema sp. | reverse complement strand
CGACTCCGGCAAGGCGAACATCCGCTTCCCGCAGGCGGAGATTTCTATTGGGTGATGGGGGCTTCAAGAAGAACCGCGTGAGTTGAAAAGAAATGTAATATAATCGCACGCAACGGAATGCTGCGCGGCGGCTTTTATGGGGTGGATATGCAAAACGCATTTCTGGCAAAATCTCATGCAGAGACACGGAACCTGTGATACAATAGGGCGCAAGGAAAAGAATATGGTGACAAATGAAATCCGTTCCATCGCAAAGCGGCTTGAGGAGACCGTGAAGCCGCAGAAAATCTACCTCTTCGGCTCGTTCGCGCGGAACGAGGAGCGTTCGGGCAGCGATTACGATTTCTATCTCGTGATGCCGGATTCCGTCACGGACAGGCTCGCCGTCTCGCAGACCGCCTACCGTTCGCTGCGCGGAATGAGACGCTGCCCGGTGGACATTGTTGTCGGCTCTGTCTCAGGCTTTGAGGAGCGGAAAAAGCGCAGGACGCTTGAGAGCGTCATCGACCGTGAGGGAGTCGTGCTGTATGAGAAATGAGCGCGACGTGGCAGAATGGACGCGACTTGCGGATATGGACGTGCTTTCCGCGAACCACCTGAATGAAATTCGCCACCCAAAGCCGCTTGAGATGATTTGCTACCACTGCCAGCAGGCCGCCGAGAAAATGCTGAAGGCGCTCGCGCTTGCCCATGACGGCGAGATTCAGAGGACGCACGACCTCGGCATGATAGCCGACGACCTTTCTGAATTCGTTTCCTTTCCGGAGGATGTCCTGAATTCCGCCGCCGACCTTACGCCCTACGCAGTGAGAGTCCGCTATCCGCAGGATTTGCGCGTTGAGGAAGCCCACGTCACGAAAGCGCTCTCCGACATGAAAAAGGTGTATGACTTTGCGGCGAACGAGCTGAATAAAATGCGGGTGTCAGAAAAGGAAGAAGATTCGGACAGTCACGAGGCGAAGCAA
>JAFLSQ010000095.1 GCA_022510865.1 Treponema sp. | reverse complement strand
GATATGTAAGCAAGATTTTTATATTCCCTTCTCGCAAAATCTTTTAAAATCCATGTTTTCCCAACCTGCCTTGCACCCTGCAAAATAAGAGGTTTTCTTGTCTCGCTGTTTTTCCATTCCAGAAGCTGTCTATAGGCAATTCTTTCCATGGCATAAGAGTTTACACTTTTCTTGACGACTTTTCAATAAGAATACACATATTTCTTGATATGTTTCATCAAAATGACTTCATTTTTCTTGACGAGATTTCTATCGCCCATGACATATTTCCAATAATGCAAAATCAGGAATAAATGAAATCATCTTAATCAATTTGTCTAAAAGATAATCATGCGTTACGATAGAGACAAATCGATTTATCCTTACCGTATATTTGGATTTATGCAAAGAATGAATTGCGTGGGCTTATACGCATGACTTTTCGATACGGACAAACTATCACGCTCACTCCCCGCAGAACGTGTGCCCGTCCACCTTGCGGACGAACTCATAGCCAACCGTTCGGTGCCCTCCCATTGCACACCATACGGACGGGGTTCTGCAAAGGGGATTTTTATGCCCTGAGGATTTATGCAAGGGAGAAATGCATTATGTCAGACTGACGGAAATGGCGCATCAGTTTTCCAAACATAAACCGCGCTCTTCTGGCTTGCCAACTGCGCTGACCGGCAATTCCCACAGCCTAATCCCTGCCCATCAAATCCCGCGTGTATACCTTATCCGCCACGTCCGCAAGCTCCTCCGCCATGCGGTTCGCGACTATCACGCCACACTCGTCCTTGAACCGCCCGAGGTCACGCTCCACGCGGCTGCCGAAAAAGCTGTCCTCGCGCAGCGTCGGCTCATAGACCACCACCTCAATGCCCCTGGCCTTCACCCGCTTCATCACGCCCTGGACCGCGCTCGCGCGGAAGTTGTCGCTGTTGCTCTTCATCACAAGCCGGTAAATCCCAACCTTCCCCGGATTCCTGCAGATTATCATCCGGGCGAT
>JAFLSQ010000094.1 GCA_022510865.1 Treponema sp. | reverse complement strand
AGGACGTGCCCTCCGCGCGCGAGGCGATTCCCGGCTTCACGCTTGAAGAGCCGTACCCCGGAGCGAAGCCGATGATTCTGGTGGACGATGTGGACAGCCCGGATTTCCTCGCGGAGCTTTTGCGGAGGATTTTTGATGATTTGCCTGAGGGGAAGGGGAGAGAGATGCGGGGTACTCGCTTGCCATAGACGGCGAGCGGGGCTGCGGGAAGATATAAACTGATTTATATGATATAATTTAAGACAAGGAGCGATTCAAATGCCAGAAAACAAAATAAAATACTTTAAGCCAGTAATTGAGACATTGAAAGAATTTGGTGGTTCTGCAACTCCTAAGCAAGTGGAAGAAAAAATTAAACAAAAACTGAACCTTCCATCAAATATTGTGAATGAGTTCCATGAAAAGAGTGGCAATAATAAATTTTCCAACGATGTAGCATGGGCTCGTCAATACCTAGTTTGGGCAGGATATATCGATAGTAGTGAGCGCGGAATATGGACATTAACCGACTCTGGTAAAGCAGTTGACATGACAGAAGAGTTTGCTACTAATATTTACAAGCGATATAACAAAAAGAACAAGTCCAACGATGAGAAAGACAGTTTGCACGATGAAGAAGAAAATAAAGAATTTGAACCTTACGATGAGAAAGACAGTTTGCACGATGAAGAAGAAAATAAAGAATTTGAACCTTACGATGAAAACGACTTTCTCTCGGAAGTTTTTATTTCCCAAGAAAAATACGAGACGATGGTTGGTCTGCTTAAGCGCAAGAAAAACATAATTATACAAGGCGCACCCGGAGTTGGAAAATCTTTCGCGGCAAAACGGCTTGCCTATTCAATAATCGGAGAGAAAAACACAAGCCGCGTAAAATTGGTTCAGTTCCATCAGAGTTACAGTTATGAAGATTTCATCGTAGGATTCCGACCGTCAGAAAAAGAGAACGTTCAGTTTGAGAAAAAGTACGGCGTTTTCCATGAATTCTGCGAGGAAGCACGCAAGAAAGCAATCGATGACATTGAAAATAAATACTTCTTCATT
>JAFLSQ010000093.1 GCA_022510865.1 Treponema sp. | reverse complement strand
TCCTGCGACAATTGCCGAAGAACTTGTCATTTATACAGAAACACCAGAAAAGTACGAAGTCATCGGCATTGTGACGGGTTCGAGCGATGCCGGTTGGACAGAGCAGGACAGCCTTGACTATGCGATAGTGGAACTGAAAAGGCAGGCGGCAAAAATCGGAGCGAACGGCATAATCCTTGAGAGCATCGGCACTTCAAACAGCAGTGGCGTGATAAGCTATGGGGTTTATATCCCCGGTACGGCAAAGAATGTCACCGGCAAAGCGATTTTTGTGGAGAGCGAGGCGCAGTGATTTTATGTGATGAAAACCCGTGATACCACTCATTCTTCTCCTGACAATCGCAGTCGTATTCCTCATCCTCAAACGCAACTCCGCGAAAATCAAAGGCGCGACTGGCGAGGCGAAAGTGAACGCGCGACTGCATTTTCTTGGCGCTGGGTACATTTCACTGCATGACGTGCTGCTGCCGAACGGGCGGGGAGCGACATCGCAGATTGACCACCTCGTGCTGTCGGAGTACGGAATCTTCGTGATTGAGACGAAGCGGTACAAAGGCTGGATTTTCGGGAGCGAGAAAGCCGAGAACTGGACGCAGGTCCTCTTCAAGGAAAAGCACCGGTTCAGAAATCCCGTCAAGCAGAACTGGAGCCACGTCTACGCGCTCAAAAGCGTTCTGACGGATTTCCCGCGGGCAAAATACCACCCGATTGTCGTATTTGCGGGAAGCGCGACGCTGAAGGGCATCGACTCCTCCGTTCCCGTCATCTACGAGACAGCCCTCAACAGCACCATCCGCTCGGCGAGCACGGAGAAATGTCTTTCGGGCGATGAGGTTCTGCGGATAAAAGCCCTGCTCGAATCAAAGGAAATCACGGAGCGGAGCGCGAGAAAAGAGCACGTCCGCACCGTACAGCAGGATGCGCAGGAACGGCGGATGAAGATGAACTGCCTGATTTGCCCGAGGTGCGGCGGCGTGCTCAAACCGCGCGAGGGCAGGCACGGCTCGTTCTACGGCTGCGCGAACTACCCGCAGTGCAGGTTCACCATGCCGTAGTGAAAAAACAGCGAGTTCCTATGACCTACAGCATG
>JAFLSQ010000092.1 GCA_022510865.1 Treponema sp. | reverse complement strand
TTCGACACGGTGGAACTTGCGCTCGAAAAACCGTACTCCACGGACTACAGCACCGTCCTGAACGAGACGCAGCGAGACCAGCGGAGCCAGGCGCGTCCGAAGCTCAGGACAAAAATCGACGGGAGAAAATGGGCGGAGTACGACACGATAATCCTCGGCTACCCCAACTGGTGGGCGAGCATCCCCATGCCAATCGCTACGCTGCTCGAAACCCACGACCTATCAGGCAAGCGGATTCTCCCGTTCTGCTCGTATGGCGGCGGACGCTTCGGGCAGAGCCTCTCCGCAATCGCAAAGCTCGCCCCGTCCGCGGAGATTGCCGAGGGGCTTTTGGTCCACTACTCTGGCGGAGGCTCGCTCGCAAGGGACGTGGAGGCATGGCTCAAAAAAACCGGCGTGAAGTGAGGCGCAAATAACACGCACGGGGCGCGGGCATTGTGGCTATCGAAATGCCCGCGTTGTAATCGTGGGGCGATTTCTTTGAAAGGCGCGGAGAATGCCGCTTCTTGAAGCAATGCCATAGAACGGCTGAAAATCAAAGCCGCAGGAGCGCGGTGAGGAAATCATTACCTAACACGCCATACGCATGGCGTATACCCGCTTGCAAAACTAGCATTGTACAAAACTCCCCGCCGCCGCTACAATCGAACCATCACGCAAACCCACACATTCACGGGGGAGAATCACATGAGAAAACTCATCGCAATCACAACCGCACTGCTCGCGCTATCAACCGCGGTGTTCGCGCAGACGACGAGAAAGCCGGTCGTCTACTTCTCGCGCGAGGTGTCCGCGCAAAGCGCGCTCGCCCTGTACGAGAGGCTGGACAAGCCGCTTTCGGGGAGGGTCGCCGTGCAGCAGAGCATGGGCGAGCCGGGCGGCTACCTGTACATCCAGCCGGAGCTTTCCGCGCCGCTCGTGAGGAAGCTCGGGGCGACGTACATCAACTCCACCGGCGTGAGCGACTCGGTGAAAATCCGCCGGGAAATCGCCGAGGAGCACGGCTTCACCAAGGTCGCGCCCGTTGACATCATCGACGAGGAGGGCGAGATGCGCCTTGCGGTGGAGGGCGGGCGTGTCCTTCCGTACAACGTGGTCGGCTCG
>JAFLSQ010000091.1:601-1106 GCA_022510865.1 Treponema sp. | reverse complement strand
AACGGCAATCTGCCGTTAGCAGGAATTTCACTTGGACGGCTGACGGCGGTTCGCCGTTAGCGGAAATTCAGTCCGAGCGAGGAACGGCGGCTCGCCGTTGACCGAAATTCCGCTTGGGCAAGGAGCGGCAATGAAGTGGTTTTTGTTTTCATCTTCTTGCTCCTGCGGCTTTGAGCAGTTCCGGGCTTTGAGCCCTAAATCAACTTGCTCATCTCCCCTCGACAAGTTTCCTGTACTCCGGGTTCTTGCCTTTGAACAGGCGCCAGCCCGAGTTTTTGCGGACTTTCACAAAATACTCTTTCGCCTTATCCATTTCGCCTTTCGCAAAATAGACTTTGCCCATGAAGAATTCTGGCTCCCCTATAAGCCATGGCTTGCCTTTGTGCCGCATTCCTATCTTTCCCCATTTTTCTGCCAGGTCAAGGTCGTTTATTTCAAGCGCAAGATATCCTATTTTAGCAACGAACAAATGAGAATTTCTTACTTCGGTTTGTGGTTCCGGCAA
>JAFLSQ010000091.1:332-591 GCA_022510865.1 Treponema sp. | reverse complement strand
TCCTCAATCGTCAGCCCCTCCAGGTCCATTTCAAAATAATCATTTCCTACGTCCATCATTGATTGCTTCCTCCTTTTCGTATGATTATAGCATGACGGTTTATTTTCCGCTACCGCGCTCCTGCGGCTTTGAGCAGTTCCGCAACGTCCGTTGCCACGTTGTCGGTCGCAATCATCAGCGCGGTCTGATTGTAGTCGTCCTTTGCGTTCACGTTTGCGCCAGCATCAATCAGAAGTTTCGCAACGTCCGCGGAATTGTC
>JAFLSQ010000091.1:0-322 GCA_022510865.1 Treponema sp. | reverse complement strand
GCGCAGTCCAACCATCATCACCACTGGCTCCTGTCCTGTGCGCTGAGCGTGAAGGCCTGATGTCCGCTGTCCCAGACGAAGGATATGCCGTCGGTGACTCTTTTCCCGCCATCCGAGTAGGGGACCGCCATGACCGACAGGCGCTCTCCTGCGCCGTGCACGGTGATTTTCCAGCCGAAGAACTCCGAGGGGAGGACGCACCGGAAAATCGTTCCGCCGGGTGTCGAGACCTCCGTACCGTCAAAGACCAGGAGCGCGCCGCCATCATCCGCCGCGTGCAGGACTGCGCGGAAGGCTATCCCGCGCGCCTCGTCCGCCCATG
>JAFLSQ010000090.1 GCA_022510865.1 Treponema sp. | reverse complement strand
TGTACAAATCTGCCATATTTGCTCCTTTCAGTTATTTGCAAAGCGTTCTGCGAAACGTTCTCATTTCTGCTTCATGCCGCCTTTTCTTTTCCTGACCGCAAGCAGAACCACGGCGAGCAGGATTGCAAGAACGGCGACCCCCACCGCAACCGGCGCGATGGGCAGGGCGGGGGCTTCGAGCATCTTTACGAGCTCTTTGTTGCCGGCAGCTTTCGCATACATCAGCGCGGTCTTGCCGTGAATGTCCTTTGCCTTTGTGTCCGCTCCGGCGGCAAGCAGAAGCCCTGCCATGTCCGTGGATTTGTTTGATACCGCCTCAATAAGCGGGGTAATGCCGAAATCATCCTTGACGTTCACATCCGCGCCCGCCTCAATCAGAATACGCGCCACGTCCGCGCGCTTTCGCGCCACCGCATATATCAGCGCGGTATTGCTGCCGCTGTCCTTCGCATTCACGTCCGCGCCCGCCGCAAGCAGAAGCTCCGCAACGTCCGCATAATTTTCCATGGCCGCAAACATCAGCGCGGTCTCGCCGCGATTGTTCTTTGCGTTCACGTCCGCTCCGACCGCAATCAGGAGTTCCGCCATGTCCGTGTATTCTTCCCGTAACATATTTTGCATGGCCGCAAACATCAGCGCGGTATCGCCGTCATTGTCTTTTGCGTTCACGTCCGCGCCCGCCGCGAGCAGAAGCTCCGCAACGTCCGAGGAATTTTCCCGTGCCGCCCACCACAGCGCGGTCCAGCCGTGTTCGTCCTTTGCCGCTATGTCCGCATTTGCCGCGAGCAGGAGCCGCGCAAGGTCCGCGGAATTTTCCTGCGCCGCAAGCATCAGCGCAGTCTCGCCGAACTTGTTCTGCGTGTCTATGTCCGCTCCCGCCGCAAGCAGAAGTTCCGCGACGTCCGTGGAATTTTTCCGTGCCGCCCGCATCAGCGCGGTCTCGCCTTCTTTGTCCCGCGCGTTCACGTCCGCGCCGGCGGCAAGCAGGAGTTTCGCAATGTCTGCGGAATCTACCTTAGCCGCATACATGAGCGCGGTATCGCCGTAACTGTCCTTTGCCTCTATATCCGCGCCCGCCTCGATGAGTCGCCGCGCCTCGTCTGTGTCCTTGTCTTC
>JAFLSQ010000009.1 GCA_022510865.1 Treponema sp. | reverse complement strand
GCACTCTAATTACGGACACAAGCTCCTGCCTTCCGTAAAAACGCGCTATTAGCGGAGCTGCAAAAAACACTAGCGCATACAGAACAATGCAGAAAAGCAGATTTATATAGAACACAGTCGAAAAATCAACGTCATCGGCGTTTTTTTTATGCACGAGTGCCGCACCAAGCCCACTGTCCACAAATACGTTCAGAACCGAAGTGAACACAGTGACAAGCGCGACTGTTCCGTAGTCCTCCGGCACGAGAATCCGCGCAAGAACAATGGAGACAATGAATCCGACAAGCTGTGCACCACTCCGCTCAAGAAACCGCCATATCAAGTTCGAAAACACTTTTTGTCTGGATACAGCCATCCCCAATCTTTTCCTAATAAGCAATTATTGAAACATCAATAGTTTAGCATTATAAATCAAAGCAACGCCCATACCCCGCCCTTTCTGGCAAGCCGTTCCGCAAAGCAGCCCGTCATACAAAGAAAACCGAGTAAAGACATTGCACTTATTTATACGCCCATTTGCGCCCGTAAACAGTTACAACTGATGTTCTTATAATTATAAAGAAAAATCTTGCCGTGTCAATGATATTTTTCGGTGAGGTAGGCGGGCAATCTCAGCGGACGATTTTTATGCCGATTTTCTCGCTCAAAATTACGGCAGAAAAATCCGCAGACTTCGGCGGATTTTTTTACGTCAAACCGCAACCAAATGCACTCTTAAAATCAGAGCGAAAATCCGCAGGGCAATCCGTTTAAATTTATTGAAAAAATGCTTTTTTTTTGTATAGTATCGCAGATGAAACGATTTGCCATTTTGTGCGGGGAAGCGCCGGAGGATTTCAAGCAGCAAAAACTGGTTCAAATGCACGATTTTCTGCTCAGCGGCGATGGCGGGCACTGGGACGACAAGGACATCATCGAATTTCCGGCGGGCATAAACGCGCAGTTTCTGCGCACGGTGCTGGAAAATTCTGCGGCAATGGACGCAGATGAAATCCTGCTTTATTTCTGCACAAAACTGCCAGTTTCCGATTCAGAGCCGACTTTCTGGATTGGCGGCCAGGAAATCAGCAGGCAAATCATTCTGGACTGCCAGAAAAAATTTCCCGCGACCGGATTTCAGGTGATTTTTGACGTGGGAAGCGCACTGGTCAGTTACGACGCACTTGGCTACGAGAAGGTTTAGGCGGATTTATGGACTACTATTGTGTGATGGTTAAGACCGGCTCCGAGCAGGATTTTAAAGACCGCGCCTCGCGCATTTTTCAGGACGATTACCCCGATGCCCGGTTCTTCTTTTTCAATCACACTCTGCGCTCGAACCGCGGCGAATATTTTGAGCGTCCGATTTTTCCGGGCTATATTTTTTTCCAGACAAGCGGGCTGTCGCCCCAATTTTTCTCTGAGCTGAGGCGCATAAAAGGATTCTGCCGCATTCTGCGGGACAATGCGAATCCAGAGAAAATAACCGGGGAATCGCTCAAAGAACTGCGGATTTTCATTGAGCACGGCGAGCACTGGGGCATCTCAAAAGTAAGAATCAATCCGGATATGAAAGTGCAGGCGGTGTCCGGACCGTTCGTGGGACTTGAAGGCTTGGTCTACAAAGTCAACAGAAAACGCAAGACAATCACAATCACCTCGTCACTCACGCCGGACGGCAAGCGCATTGACCTTCTTTACGAGGACGTTCAGGTTATCCCCTCGCCTTGATTGCCTCCGCGATTTTTTTCACGTCCTGAATTTTTCCCTTCGCCGCAACAAGCAGAGCATCCTCGCTGTCAACAATCACAATATCATCCAAACCGATTGTCGCGACCGTGCGTTTTCCCCCACGGATGTAACTTGAAGTTGTGTCCAGCGCAATCACATCGCCTTTGAGCACGTTCATGTTCTCATCTTTCCTGCTGATGTCGTAAAGCGCGCTCCACGAGCCAACGTCATTCCATCCCGCGTTGAGTTTCACAACCTTGCCGCGCGAAGTTTTCTCCATCACAGCATAGTCGATGGAATCGCCCTGAATTTCTGCGAATGCCTCCTTGTTCAGGCGGATAAAATCCGCGTCAACCTGGGCATCATCAAAAGAGCGGACGGCAAGCTCAGCAATCCGCGGGCTGTGCATCTTAAGCTCCTCAAGAAAAACGTCCGCGCGGAACACGAACATTCCGCTGTTCCATGCATACTCTCCGCTCGCAAGATACTCACGCGCTTTTTCAAGGCACGGCTTCTCAACGAACTTCTCAAGGGCGAACGCGCCGTCAGATTCCGCACCTGATGCCTTGACATAACCGTAACCGGTGGCAGGAAAATTCGGAACAATCCCGAAAACCACAAGAAAGCCTTTCTGCGCATTCTCTGCGGCAGATTTCAGCGCATTCTGAAAAGCCTGCACATCCGCAATGACGTGGTCGCTCGGCAGAACGACAACAACCGCGTCCTTGTCCTGTTTCTGCGCGGCACAGCACGCGGCGGCAATGGCTGGCGCAGTGTTTTTCGCCATCGGCTCAAGGATGATTTCCGGCCTGGTGATTTTTCCGCCAGAGACCTCGCCAATAATATCCCCAATCTGCTGGGCAACCATGAACCGGTGAGATTCCCCGCAGGAAATTATCGGCACACCGATTTCAAGGCCTTTCAATCGCAAAAGCGTCTCCTGAATCATCGTGCGCTCGCTCACAAGCGGCAGAAACTGCTTGGGATGATCGCCCCAAGAAAGCGGCCAGAGCCGTGTCCCCGCCCCGCCAGAAAGAATAATCGGGATGATTCTCATACTCTCCTCCTTAAAATCAGATAATCTGAAAATCCGCAGACCAGTGCGGATTTTTAAACTCGCAGTTTTTTATAAAATGCCTGTCAACTTGTCCGCGCGCGGACAAAAATGCGCGTTCCCGGAAAATGATTTTCCCGCGTTCATTTTACGAGCGTCTCAGGTATACCATCAGCAGCATAATATCACTGCTACGGATTCCGCTGATTCGGTTCGCCTGCCCCAGAGTCACCGGGCGGATTCGCTCCAGTTTGCTGCGGCTTTCCGCAGAAAGTGACGGAATGCCGGAGTAATCAAAATCGGGTGGAATGCGCGCGTTCTCCATTTTGCGCAGTTTCTCCACGCGCCTGTCCTGCTTTTCGATGTAATACTTGTATTTCACCTCAATCTGCGCATTCTCCCAGTCCTTTTCGGGATAGCCCGGATTTTCCATCCCCGGGTTTTTCAGGATTTCCGCCTCGATTCGCTCAAGCCTCGCGTATTTTTCGCTCACTGCGTCAAACTGCGCCTGACTCTTAAGCCCGCAACGCAGAGCGTATTTTGCAAGGCGGCGGTCGGCAGTGTCATGCCGGAGTTTCAGGCGGTATTCCGCGCGGGCAGTGAACATCCGGTACGGCTCTTTTGTACCAAGCGTCACAAGGTCGTCAATCAGAACGCCGATGTAAGCCTCGTCACGCCCAAGAATCACAGGCTCAAACTGAGGAATCGCGCAGAAATTGTCAAATCCGGCTTTTTTCTGAACCGCGCGCTCAAAATCGTTCAGCGCAGATGCCTGCTTTTCCGAAATTTCCGCACGGATTTTCTCGCCCGGCTCTCCAGTTTCCGTTCCGTTCCATGAAAACGCAAAGTCAGAAAAATCAGATTTTTCAAGAGGACCGCAAAGCGCAATGTGGGCACGGGCATAAAGCCCCGCGTTCATGCCGGCAACCACGCCCTGCCCTGCGGCCTCTTCGTAGCCGGAAGTGCCGTTTATCTGCCCGGCGTTGAAAAGCCCCGCAACCCGTTTTGTCTCCAGCGACGGATAAAGCTGCGTCGGCTCAACAAAATCGTATTCGACGGCGTAACCGGGTCGGCTCTGCACGGCGTTCTCAAAACCGGGCATTGTGCGCATAAAAGCGTCCTGCACACTTTCGGGCAGGCTGGATGAAAAGCCGTTCAGGTAAATCTCATCGGTTTCAAGACCCTCAGGCTCCACAAAAATCTGATGACGCTCGCGCTCGGCAAAACGCATCACCTTGTCCTCGATGGAAGGGCAGTAACGCGGCCCAGTCCCGCTGATTTTCCCGCTGAAAAGCGGCGAACGCCCGATGTTCTCGCGGATGATTCTGTGCGTCTCCTCGTTCGTGTAAACGATGTGGCAGCTCACAAGCGGACGTTCCACCCGCACGGTGTCAAAACTGAACGGAACAACCTCGCTGTCGCCGGGCTGCTCCTCCAGTCTGGAAAAATCCACGGTTTTGCGCAGGATTCTGGGCGGCGTTCCGGTTTTAAGGCGGCCGGTCGTAAATCCAAGGCGGTGGAGGCTTTCGGTCAGTCCGTTTGCCGCGCTCTCCCCGATTCGTCCGCACGGAGTATCATACTCGCCAATAAAAATGCGCCCGCCCAAAAAAGTGCCGGTGGTCAGAACAACAGAGCGCACGGGGATTATCCTGCCGCGTTCGGTGACAACGCCGGTCACTTTCTGCCGCATTCCGCTTTTTGCGGCGGATGTAAGAGCCTGCCCCCGGAATTCACCGGGAATTGTCCCGGGTTCGGCCGCGCTGTCACTGTTCGGAGGAAGCGGTGTATCGCTCGCGACGGTAAGAATATCGGTTACGGTGTCCATCAGCGTGTAAAGATTGGGGGTCGACTCGCAGACTTTTCTTGCAAGCTGCGAATATGTGATTTTATCTGCCTGGCTTCGCGGCGCACGTACCGCAGGCCCGCGGCTTTTGTTGAGCATCCGGAACTGAATCATGGACTGGTCAATCAGTTTTGCCATCTGACCGCCAAGTGCATCAACCTCGCGCACGATGTTGCCCTTTGCAATCCCACCGATTGACGGATTGCAGCTCATCCTTGCGATTGAGTCCGGGGTCTGGGTTATCAGCACGGTTTTCAGCCCCATTCGGGCGCAGGCAAGGCCTGCCTCAATTCCGGCGTGACCCGCACCCACAACAGCAACGTCATAAAAATCAAAAAAACCAGGCATGTGCTAGATTATAGTCCAAAAAAGCGCGAGTTACAATTCCAGAAGATGGTCTGCAAGTTCCCGGGCGGTCATCGCAATCACGCGCGCGCCGTGCTCCAGCAGGAATTTCTTGCCGCGGAAGCCCCAGTCAACGCCAATCACATCAAGCCCAGCGTTCATTCCGGTCTGCAAATCCACGTCCGAATCTCCGATAAAAACGGCACGCGTGGCATCGGATTTTATGTCCATTCCTGCCCGGCGCAGAATCTCAAAAATGCCGTCTGGCGCGGGTTTGGGCGGGATTTCCGGGCGGCTTCCTGAAATCACATCAAAAAGTCCGGGAAAATAATCGTCGCAAAGCGCAACCGCAGCGGACTCGACCTTGTTCGTGTTCACCGCAATCTTCATGCCCGCATCGCGGAGCCGCCTGATGCACTCAACAACTCCGGGGTAAGGCGTAGTTTTGATGGCGCAGTGCGCCTCGTAATAAGCGACAAAATCCGAAAGAATCTGCTGAAAATCAGGATTCTCGCGGCCACCCGGAACAGCCCGCTCAATCAGTTTTGGAATTCCGTTCCCGACCATAAAACGCACCTCATCAACCGTGTGCAAAGGCAGATTGTGACGCCCCAGCACCGCGTTCACCGAGTCCGTCATGTCATCCAGCGTGTTCAGAATCGTTCCGTCCATGTCAAAAATTGCGAGTGAATATTTCATGCGCTAAATATAATGCAAAAACCGCGATTGTGGAATACGGCGGATTTTCCGAGCAAAGCGATTGCCCCGCAGACCGCGCAAAAAATCCGCAGGAAAACTGGTTCTTTGCGCACAGTTTTTAGGTGCTCTCACGGAATGAAAAAAGCCGCGCCAGAGGCGCGGCTTTACATGGCCCACAAAATTTCGCGATTTTCTTGCCTGAATCTGCAAGAATTTTTAATAAAAAAATCCCCGGAGCAAAGTCCGGGGATTTTGTCTGATAATCCTGCTGAGTGCTTGACGTTACTCTTTTACGCCGCCGGCAGTTGAGCCTGCAATGATGTACTTTGAGAGAACAAAGTAGACAATCATAAGCGGGACAATCGCAAGTGTCATCAGCATATAGTTGATTCCCTGGTCGTTGTTCAGATAATCGGCATTGCGGGCGTTCGCAATCACAATCGGAACTGTCCACAGCTTTTTCTTTGAGATAACGAGGGCGGGAATAAAGTAGTTGTTCCAAGATGACACGAACGCGAAGATTGCCTGAACAGCAAACGCGGGTTTCATCATCGGCACAACAATCTGATTGAATGTCCTGAATTCGTTGCAGCCATCCACCCGCGCCGCCTCAACGATTGAGTACGGCAACGTGGCTTCCATAGACTGGTACATATAGAAAAACACAACGGGCGCAGCGATTGCCGGCACGATGAACGCAAGATAATTGTTCATCAAATGCAGGTTGTCGAGCAGACGAAGGAATCCCAGAGTTGAGACCTGCGTTGGAACCATCATAACGGCCATGATGAAGCGGAATGAGAACTTCTTGAACTTGAAGTTGTACATATAGATTCCGTAGGATGTCATGGCAGAAAAATAGGTTGTGAATCCCGCCTGCAAAATCGCGATTAAAAGACTGTTAACCATGCCGCGCAGAATCGGGTAGTTTTCCGCGTAGTTTCCGGTGCGTGATGAAAGCCCCACTCCGTATTTTGCCAGCAGCCCCTGCCAGAATTCAGAGTTGATGTTCTTGTTAATCGCAAGGTTCAGAAAATTTCTGATGAATGTAGTGCCCGGAAGGATTGAGAATCCGCGCTGAATCTGGGCATGACTTCTGGTGCAGTTCACAATCATAATATAGAACGGGAACAGCGAGATAAGCGTCAGAATCACCAGCACGAAATAGCACAAGAATCTTCTGACAGCAATGTTTTTGCTCTGACTTTCAAATTTTTCCATCTTTCGTTCCTCCTATCTCTTGTTCTGATAATTCTTCATGGTCATTTTGTAAACCACGCCGCTGAGAACGCCGGTAATGGCAAAAATCATCATAGATGTGATGCCCGCAGGGCCGTAGTTCTTGTTCACAAGGTGCTTGTTCAGCTTCATTATGATTGTCATGGTCGTCCTGTTCGGATTTCCGTTACCGTTCGTCAAAATCTGCGGAACATCGAACATCTGGATACCGCCAATAAGCGATGTGATGAGAACGTAAACAAAAATCGGGAGAAGCAGAGGAATCGTAATCTTAAAGAAGATTCGCACGGAACTTGCGCCGTCAATTCGGGCCGCCTCAAACAGACTGTTGTCTATTCCCATTACGCCCGCCATCAAAAGGATTGTCGTGTTTCCGTACCACATAAGGAAGTTCATCACGGCAACAGTGGCGCGTGTCCATCCTGTGTATGTGAAGAAGCGCACGGACTCCATCTGCTTCATTGTGCCGGCCTCAATCTCCGCCGCATTCATTGAATTGTAAATGCTTTTGAGGATGCTGTTCACGGGGCCGCTTTCTGCCAGCAAAGAGACAAAAAGCATTGCGAACGCCGCCGCCATGATAAGGTTCGGCATATAAATCACGCTTTTGAAAAACTGCTGTGCCTTAAGACGAAGCTCTGTGTTCGTGAACCAGACCGCAAGCAAAAGCGAGACAAAAATCTGCGGAACAAATCCCAGAATCCACATCACAAGGGTGTTCCAGAAATATTTTCCCATATTGTCATTGGAATTAAAAACAATTCCAACATTGCGCGTAAAAGAGGATTGCCTTGCGCTAAGCTCGTCTTTTGCAGCCTCAATAACCTGCGCGGCGGGCAGCGACTTTTTATATCCTTTATCCACAATTTTTGTGATTGCCTTGGCATATTTCTCAGTGTTTATGTCCTCGGCAGCCTCGGTAACTGTGGCTAGAATTTCATTTTTAAGTTCCGGTGTGACTGTTCCGGCAGAATTTTTCATCAAATCATCCAACGCGCTCTGCGCATCGGTTATCTGCCAGCTGTAATATTCTTCCTGACCAGTAAAATAGCGGGCAACAGTTGCGTTCGGCCCGATGACGTTCAGACCATCGCGGTAATACTCAAAAAAACTGTAAACGAATGTTGTAAGCAGCGGAATAAGCGAGAAAATGATGTATACAACAAAGAACGGAGCAATAAAGAAATATCCCCATTTGTCGTACTGAACCGTATGCTTCTTTTTTGCCATGTCTTCCTCCAGAAAAAAATTGCAAAAAAAAGAGGGAACAAAATAGCGTTCCCCCTTTTTCAACTTATCAGTAAACTATCTCTTAAGGTTCGGATACAACTCCAGAACAGCGGTGTAGAAGTTCTCCCATGCTGTGTCCAGGTCAACCTTGCCGTCAAAGTAATCTTTCATAGCACTCTGAATTTTCTCTGTCATACCCTGATCGTATTTAGAGATTGCGCTCTTGTCGATTGAAGCAGCAGAGTCGATGAAGAACGCCATGTGGTTCTGTCCGCCAAGGAAGTCATTCTTGTAATTAGAGTTGGCAACCTCGCGCATAGCAGGCTCGTTGTTGGCGAAGTCTGAGGCTTCCATCGCAATTCTGACCATTGTGTCTTTATCACATGTAAGTGTGTACATGATGTCGCGAACCAGGTCAACATTGTCTGTTCCTGCGGCAGCGCAAATCCAAGTTCCGCCCCAAGAGAATCCCTGCGGACCTTTAACGAACGCCCAGTCACCGAAAGCAGAGCCGGCATCGTGCGGCATAGAGAAGTCAACGAACCAAGCGGGTCCGAAGTAGCAGAACACTCCGCCGTTCTCCATCATTCCGTTTGACCACTCAGCAGACCAGAGAGAAGTCTTGTTGTTATATCCTTTGTCTGTGTATTCCTTTGTCTGCTCAATCCAGCGATTAATCTGCGGGTCAACCACAATCTGATTGCCTTTTACCCACGGAGATGTAACGTTGTCAGAGAAAACGCGGAAATCATCATCATAACCAGAGACCATGTAGTAGCCGGCAGCCTTCATTTTAGCGGCAACAGCGTCAAATTTATCCCAAGTAGAGATTGCCTCCTGCACTTCTGCCGGGTCATCAGTTCCAAGAACTGCCTTTGCATAAGAGCGGCGGTAAACTACACCGGCCGGGCAAGCCTGCCAAGAAACTCCCTTGAGCTTTCCGTTTGAGTCCCGCATGATGTCCTGTGTATATTTGAACTGATTAGCAAGCTCACTCTCTTTGAGTCCAATGTCTCGCACAACATCAAGCGTGTACGGTGTGTCAACGTATTTGAGCGCGTAGTCAGCCTCAACCAGGAAGATGTCAATCTTGTCATCAGCACTTGCGCTTGCCTGAGCAAGAAGCGCCTCATCCAGCTTGTCCTGATAAGCATTGTTCTGATTCGGTGTCTGAACAAAGTTTACCTTAACGTCCTCAGGAAGCTTTGATTTGTAAAAGTCATTGAAACGTGAGGGGAACTCATCATTCCAAACATAGATGTTCAGCACTTTTCCCTGCGCATCTTTTTTATTATTCGCACAAGAGAAAAGGAACAAACAAGCCATACCGAGCACTGCACCAGTAATAACTCTTTTCATTTGATTCTCCTTTGATTTTATCCCTTAGATATTCTGATAACATTATAGTAAAAGTTACTACAACGTTGTAGTTGTAATTCTAAATCACATTCTTTATTATTGTCAACAAAAAAAGCAAAAAAAATCTGGAATTCACTTAAAAAAAGTACAAAAAGTTGTCTTTTTTCTTTTTTCATCATATAATGTGATATGGCAAAGCTTTTCGTTGTGGGGACTCCCATCGGGAACTTGGGAGACATAACTTTCCGCGCAGTGGAGACGCTCAGAAATGCGGATTTCATTGCGGCGGAGGACACACGGCACACGTTGCAGCTTCTGAATCATCTGGAGATTAAGAAACCTCTTGTCTCCTGCCGTGCCCAGAATGAGAGAGCCGCCGCAGAGAAGATAGTCGCCCTGCTCAAAGAAGGCAACGACATCGCATACGCCAGCGACGCGGGAACTCCGGGAATAAGTGACCCGGGCGCAGTTCTGGTGGATTTTGTGCGGAACGCAGGCTTTGACGTGATTCCCATCCCCGGGCCTTCCGCGTTCGCGACCCTTGTGAGCGTAGCGGGAACCGGCGGAAAAACCGTCAATTTTGAGGGATTTCTTTCGCCAAAGCCGGGCAAAAGACGGGCCCGCGTAAAAGAGCTGCTTTCCATGGGAAACGCGGCGGTAATTTACGAAAGTCCGTTCAGAATCACTAAACTTCTTGCGGACATTGCCGATATTGAAAAAGACCGGCGCATTGTAGTCGGACGGGAACTTACAAAACTGCACGAGGAGATAACGAGCGGAACAGCCGGAGAGCTTTACGCGGATTATTCCTCACGGCAATCCATAAAAGGGGAGTTCGCAGTTTTTATTTCTGGCGTAAAAAATATAAAGAATTCTGAAGAATCTACCGATAATTAAAAGGTAGGGGGGTAGGATGTTATGATGATAAACGGAATTGGCAATGTACCACAAGTAAACAATGTTCAGGATCTCCGCAAACCGGAAAACTCAGCAAAAGTTTCCAGAGACACTGACTCAATCAGCGTGTCTGCGGAAGCAAAGGAAATGGCAGAGGCATACTATCTGGAGCAGATTGCGAGAGAAACCCCTGATGTTCGCGCAGACAGAATCGCGGAGGTCAAAGAAAAGATTAAGGACCCCAACTACTTGAGCAACGCGGTTATTGAATCTGCGGCAGACAAATTCCTTGCGGCTCTGGGGATTTAAATCCATCACGCCGCATAAAAAATCGCTAGAAAAAGACGGAACGCACAATTCCGTCTTTTTTTGTTAATGATTCCGCCGCTTGCCCCGCGCAAAACGGCATCTTGAAAAGAGAAATTGATATGAACGACTTGGTTTTTAGAATCAGCCCGAACATCGTTCTTGGGCCGTACACAATCAGCAGGCTTGGACAGCAGATAAAGGACTGGGGAACGCGCTTCATTGTGATTGCCGACCCGCTTCTGGGCGAGACAAAAATCTCTGAGAAAATCGTGCAGTCGCTGCAAGAGCGCAAACTGGAAGGATTTGCTTTTGCAGAGATTGCGGAAGGCAGCACGACACGCGCAATAGAGCGCGCCCTGAAACTTGCCAGAGAAGGGCACGTTCACGGCGTCATTGCGGTGGGCGGCGCAAAGGCAATGCACGTGGGGCGCGCTGTGGCGGCATTTTTCAACGAGGCGGAATCGCAGGACGTTTATTCTTTTGTTGACGGGAACGCGCCGGTCAAGCCAGCAATCCCGTGCATCTGCATTCCGACAACATTCCGATGCCCGCACTGCTTCTCGTCATCAATTCCGGTCACGGACTCGCGGAGCAATCAGCTTAAAATGATAAAAGTGCAGGACAATCTGTGCAGGCTCGTTCTGATTGACCCGAACCTGATGCTCTCGCTCACAGAGAATCAGCGGGCGACACTCTCGCTGGAAATGCTTGGCATGGCAACCGAGGCGTATCTTTCGCAGAAAGCGAACTTTTTCAGTGATATGCTTGTGGAGAAAGGTCTGGAAATCCTCTCTTATGCGATGGACGGCTCGCCATCCCTGGAAATCTCAACGCCGGAGGAAGTGCTTCTTGCGCAGGCAGGTTGCATGATTTCCCTGGCGGCCGCAACATCATCACTGGGGATTGGAAGCCTGCTTGCGATGGGCATTTACTCGCGCTACCACAAAAGCAAGTCGCTCGTCTCATCAATTCTGCTGCCGTACATTCTGGAGGACACCGCAAAATACAAGGCCGCAAAACTGGAGCGCATCGCAAGGCTCATGCGCACTTGCCCGCAGGAGATTACCGGCGAGGACGCGGTGAGGTCGCTCATCGAATATGTGCGCCAGAAAATCGCAAAATACAATCTGCCCACGCGCCTGAAGGACTTGCAGCTCAAGGTGGAGAATCTTTCGCTTGTGATTGAGGACGTTATGCCGGTGGACATCATAAACACGCTGCCGCGTAGCATGAGCGCGGATGATTTGTTCGGATTCGTGAAACTTGCGTTCTGATTTCCTGCGATGATAGAACCGGGAAAACTTTTCCAGCTGGAAGGCGGACAAAAAAGGCGGAAACTCGCGCTCACGTTCGGTGCGCTAGAGCGCGACATTCTTGGCATTGCGGAAAAAGGCACGGAATATTCGTTCACATCGCTTCCAAGAAGCGAGTACATCCGACAGATTACGAAAATTCTTTTAAAAGACCCAAAGCTTCCTAAATCCGCAGCGGATGAGCTTACCGCGCTCATGGCAACAGAGAATTTTGACTCGCAGGCCGAGCTGAGGCTCTGCAACTGCGCCAGAAATCATCTTTTAAAAATAATCGGGAGTTTTCCGGCCGAATGGGACCTTGTGATTGCACCTCATGCCGTGCCATCCGCAGAAAACGGAACAGTCCGCCAGCGCGATTTTTTCCCCGGAGTGTGCGTGTACGCCGAGGATATCCGCTCGCCGTTCAATATCGGCTCAATTTTCCGGACTGCGGAGGCCATGGGCGCAGAAAAAGTGATTGTCTCGCCACACTGCATAGACCCGGAGCATCCGCGCGCCGTCCGCTCGGGCATGGGCTGCATCAATACGATGGGCTGGGAGCGGATGTCATTGCAGGAACTGCAAGAAAAATC
This sequence comes from Treponema sp., assembly GCA_022510865.1. Lineage (GTDB taxonomy): Bacteria > Spirochaetota > Spirochaetia > Treponematales > Treponemataceae > Treponema_D. The sequence goes on along the minus strand of JAFLSQ010000009.1, from coordinate 55,814 downwards.
GGATTTAAAAGACCTTCCCGTTTTCGCGCTGGAGACCGGCGGCACAGACATCACCGAATTCAAGTTTCCGCAAAAAGGAATCTGCATAATCGGTTCGGAGGAACTTGGCGTAAGCCCAGAGGCACTGCACCGCGCAGATTACGGGCGCGTGACAATCCCAATGACAGGACTCAAAGCGTCTTTGAATGTTGGCGTGGCGTTTGGAATTCTAATGCAAAAATGGATTGAAAGCCTTGACCGCCCTAGTCACTGTCCAGAGAAATCTTCATCTGCGTGATTGTAGTCTTGAACTGCTTTTCGTGCGTAATGCCGTATTTTTTCAGGATACTGCGGTCTATCTGGCAGAAATCGGCTCTTTTCTCATCATAATACTGCATCATCTCGGCAAGATAAAGAATATCGGCGGCAAAAACAAGCGGCTCGGGCAGTTTGTCGCGCTTGGTGTTCCAGCTTGAGATAATCATCGTGGCGTATTCGGGCAGTTTGATTTTCTTGGTGTAAGTGCGCTTTATGTAATTGACCGAAGCACCAAAATTGAACACATCCATTATGCGCTTGCTGTCCTCGTCGTACTGGCAGGAAAGCTCCTGCATATAATTGCGCTGCTCCTGCGTCTGCGTCTCTATGAGCGCGAAACCAATGCTGTTGAAAAGCCCCAGCGAGTACATCACATCGGCATTCAGAGTCTCGGGCTTGCTTTGTCCCTCACCGTACTTCTTGAACAGATTATATGTGAAATACGCGGTGCGCTGTGCATGGAAAAACAGATTTTCCAGACTCGGGGTGTTCTCAATCACACGGACAGACGGATTGCTGTCCGAATAAATGTAGCGCAGCTCATCATCAGAAATGAGCGAGAGACAATGTTTTATTCCGATTGCCTCCGGGTCTTTTTCCAGAGCATATTTCTGTGCAAGAAGCGCAAGTCCTATGTCCGCGTTGACAATCTGCCTGATTGCCTTGCGGTCAAGTTCCTGGGAAGAGACAAGCGCGTTTATCACATCAAAATGGTTGCGCACAACCGCGATGCGGTCTATCATGTACGCCAGCTCATAGGACATAATCTCAACCGCCGCAAAAATGCTCTCATTTCCCGGCAAGATGATTCTGGTCACAGTCTCGTCATCCTCGGTGAACACCTGATAGTTCTCTTTTGGAATTCCGGCTTTTTGCAGCATAAGAATGACGATGATGATTCCAAGGCCCGCGCCCTCGGTCTGGTCAAGCACAGTGCCAAGCACTTCTTCCATGCTCTTGTACTGTTGAACGCTGTCCAATTTTCCCGCGATGCGCCCTTTCTCCATCTCTGTGAGCAGGCAGTTATTTCTGATTTCTATGTAGATTTTATCTTCTTTAAGTTGCAGCACAAACTTGACGTAAAGCCCGGCTTTCCTTTGCAGCTCAAGATAGTAGTTGATGTTATCAAAGGTCTCGGTTCTGAAATCCTTCATGCCCGTCTCATACTGCTGAGGGTCATTGATGTCCAGACCTTTTTCCTCAAAATAGACGCGCTTTGTGTTCGCTTTTTTTGCGTTCGCAAGAAGCTCGCCAAGACAGAATGACAATGAATTTTGCAGATGCTCCTGATGGCATTCAGCAAGAAATAATTCAAGCACACGCTGGATGTACACTTCCATATTTCGAGGAACTGCATATGAGGTAATCTCTATCGGCAGCTGAAGACGGATAGCATTTCTGATTTTCTCACGATCCATCCCCATCCGATCATCTATCTCATTCATCATACTCGTACATTCTAACTTAAAAGCCACAAAATGTAAATTAAAACTTCGCCTTTCTAAGCCGAACTTTTTCTATATCCTCGCAGAACAACTCGCGCAGGTCGTTCAGACCCAGTGCCATCAGCGCCATTCGGTCAATCCCGATTCCCCATGCAAGAACATGGCAGTCCAATCCCATTGCTTTTGTGACTTCCGGACGGAAAATGCCTGAGCCGCCAAGCTCAAACCATCCCAAAACCGGATGCTTTATGTGAACTTCAATGGAAGGTTCGGTGAACGGGAAATATCCGGGGACATACTTCACTTCCTCCGCGCCAGCAATTTCGGTCGCGAACATTTTCAGTATGCCGAGCAAATCCCGCAGGGTGACATCGTTTCCCGCGATTATGCCCTCTGTCTGATAAAAATCTGAAAGGTGGGTCGCGTCAACTTTATCATAGCGGAAGCAGCGGGCAATCCCAAAATATTTGCCGGGAACCTCCGCTTTGTGCAGCTGATGAGCGGACAAAACCGTGCCCTGGGAGCGCAGAATCAGACGGCGCGTAAAATCGTTGTCGAACGTGTAATTCCAGCCACGGCTTCCTGTTCCGCCGCCGTTCTCATGCGCGGCGCGGACGTTGCTCAGATAAGGCTCTTCGATTGATTTTGCGTGGGTGGGATTTTTCAAGCGGTAAACATCGTGAATATCCCGCGCGGCGTGGAACTGAGGCATAAAAAGCGCGTCTCCGTTCCAGAATTCGGTCTCTACAAGCGGGCCGTCGAATTCCTGAAAACCAAGCGATGTGAGCTTGTCTTTTACGGATTCCAGAAACTGCACATAGGGATTTGTGCGCCCCGGAATAATGCGGGCAGGCGGAATCGCGATGTTGTAGCCGCGGAACGTGCCGTTTTTCCAGTCACCGCTCGCAAGCATTTTGGGCGTAATCTCGCCAATTTCGTTGCCTGTGACACCGGCATTTTTGAGCGCGTCACGGACTTTCTCAAAGCCATCGGAAAGTTTATAGAACACGGTCTCGCGCTCAATCACTTTGAACGGAGAGTCTGCGGCACCGCGTTTTTTGGCAAGGGCGGCAATGGCATCCTTTTCTGCGGCAGACAAATCGTCTTTGCTCAGAAGCCCGCCGTCAAGCGCGCTCGCCTTTTTCACAAGCGACATCGTGATTTTTATGCGCTCGGGAAGAGCCGCGCCGGTGTACTCAACTTTTTTCTCCGCATTCATTTTCAGAACGCCGTCTTTTGCAAGCGGACCGAACGCAGAGCCAACGTCTTTCTGCTCCAGCCCGATTCCGGCGGCAATATCAGGAAGAGTGGCAGGGCCATTATCTTTAAGATAATTCACCATGCGCTCCTCAACGGTGCCTGTCTTTGCAAGAGAACGTCCTAAATCCGTAATCTCATAATAAGTGTGAGGCGTGCGGCGGATTTCTTTTAAAAGCGTCTTGCCAGAAAGCCACGAGAACGCCTGGTTCGCATGACCTTCTTTGTAATCCAATTCTTTCTGGAGCTTCTCAGATGTAAGCTCATCATCCTTTGCGTATTTTAAAAGAACTTTTATCTCCAAAGGATGAAGATTCTTGATGATGTTTTTTACGTCCATAATTTTTGCAAAACCAAAAAGATTTATCTCTCAAGTTTGATGTGCGCTGACCACTGGGCTTTTTTCTGACCTCTGTCATCCTTGAAATATTTCTGAGATTCCGGCCGCAAATAGCGGTAGTGGCTGTATTTTCGCTCTTTCATAAAATCTTCGATGCAGGCAATCACAGAGTTCATTGCTACGCCAGGGTCATATTTGATGGACAAAGTCTCGTAATAAATGCGGATTTCGTCATACATCGGATAATATTCGATTTTTACGCTGGCAAACTGCTTGTCATTTTCCGGAATGTGCTGATTTTCTGGAATGACAACTTCCATGCTCACTTTATCTTCCTCATACGCCACGTTGTCATCAACTGGAGCGGCAAAAACCGCGGTGGAAATCACAAACAAAAATGGAAGCAATATAAAAAGTCTTTTCATAATCAAACTCCTAGGGTTAGTAAATCTCATACTGTATTATTTTACCGCTTTCCAGAAAAAAATCAAGATTAACCATATATCTTCCCGCGTCAATTCCAATCTGCGGCTGCTGACGAATCAGGACTTTTCCGGTGATTGCCTTGGGCTTGTTCTTGATGAGATTCCTGTAATAATCCCTGATTGCATTTTTGAGCGCGTCCTTGGCGGCAACGCGCAGTCCCTCAAATCCCAGGGAGATGCTGCCGTAGCCCCTGCCCTGCACCACCGGATTTTGAATTGAGCTCCACAGATAATAGTTCTGCACCTGCGACTCGCTGCGTCGGTAATCGCACCAGCAGTTAAGGCGGCTCTCGCTGACCCAGGGCGAGGAATACTGGATTCCGGTTTTTATGTAATCTGCGGGCACAATCTCCGTCACCTCAAGAATTTCCTCGACGTTGCGCTGAATATCGGACGGCGTGTAATAAAATTCCCAGCCATAAACCATCCCGCCGATGATGAAAGGCGCGGTTTCTTTTAAAATTCTGATTGGATAATCGAACTGGTCGTCGTTATCATCCTGCTCCTGAATGAGCATCGGGTAAGCGTCAAGCTCCGCCCACAAGTTTATGCGGATGTTGCGGACTACAGACGGAACCTGAGCGAAAAATCCGGGTGAGAAAATCAGCAGAAAAAAAACTGACAGCGCGACTTTTAGTTTCCGTAAGTTTTTTTCCATACTTTCACCGGATGAATTCCCATTCTGATTACAAAATAAAGATATGCGGACAAAAATCCGAACAAATGCGTGAGGTGCGCCACGTTGTCCGACGCAAAAAACTGGCTTCCGAACTCAATGACCGCGTACAAGATTACCATGAGCGGAGCGGGAAGCGGGATAATCCCCCAGATGTAGATGATTGAGCGCGGGAAAAGCACTGCGTAAGCAAAAAGCACCGCATAAATTGCGCCGCTCGCGCCCATCAGAAAAACGTTGTACTGGCCTGTGAATTTGTAGACCAGAAAAGAGAAAAATCCTGCAAGAATGCCGCATAGAAAATAAAACAGCGTGAATTCGCTGGAGCCGACCGCGCGCTCAACCTGCAATCCGAAGACCAGAAGTCCAATCATATTGAGCAGCAGATGCGATAAATTCTGATGGACGAACATGCACGTCACAAACTGCCAGTAAAAATGCCCGCGCTCCACCAGCACCACGTTCAAAGAGCAGTAATAATGCAGACGATTGTAAAAGCCCGGAATCACATAGCACAGTCCGAAAAGGGCGCAGTTAATCAGGATTATCAGAAGTGTGACGCGCGAATATTTGTACTTGAACGGACGGCGAAAAAAAAGTTTACTCTGACGGTACAAAATAAGTCACCCGGTTGCGGCCATTGTTCTTGGACGCATAAAGCCCTTGATCCGCCTGATTGACAAGCTCGCTCGGCGAATTCACAAGATTTTTTTCCGCGTCAAACACGGAAACTCCTACAGAAATTGTGACGTGCAGGTGCTGCTCGTTGAAAACAAAATCGTGCTCGTCAACCGCCGCCCTGATTCGCTCGGCCACAAGCATTGCCTCATCAATTCCGGTGTTCGCGAGCATCGCGGTGAATTCCTCGCCACCATAACGGCTTGCAACATCAGATTCGCGCAGGCTTTTTTTTATGAGATTCGCCACGCCAATCAGCACAAAATCACCGCACTCATGCCCGTAAGTGTCGTTGAATTTTTTAAAAAAATCTATGTCGAACATCAGAACCGCAAGCCTCTGTTTCTGCGAGAGCGCGTTGTCAATCGCATCCGACAAAAAATTGAAGAAATAATATTTGAGTTTGAGTTTGGTCATCATATCTGTGGATGATGTCTCCACCAGAGCCGCGTTGTTTATTGCGACTGACGCAAGAGACGCGATTGTGAGCATCTGCGAACGCTCGTATTCGGTGTAGGCAACATCGCCGTCTATGGCAATCCTCTCCTGCAAAAGCAGAATTCCGTTCAAATGATTTTTCTGGATTAGCGGGACAATCAGCGTAGGATTATATTTATCAAGCACTTTAAAAGACGGACTTTCCGGCACGGCGGCCTTCAGCTCATCATAAGTCACGGCCTCTCGCAGCTTCATCAGCCTCTCTGATATTGGGTCAAGCACGGGAAGCGACACTTCCTCGCCTGCGCTGTCATGGTCGGTCTCCAGAATGAAGCGGTCATCCTGCACAAGATTGCGCACAAAAATCTCTGCGCCAAGCACGTGCATCTGCGCCATGCAAATGTAAACTATGGATTCCAGCAGATTATTAAAATCAAGGTTCTGACAGAAAGATTTTGCGATGTCAAGAAGCTGCTCCAAATCATAAACTTTTTTCTCGTATTGCAAAGTCTGCTCAATCGCGGACTGCTCTTTTTTTGCGGCATCGGATGATTTTCTGTTTCTGGAACCCTTTGGCCTACTCATGGCTCTCACCACTCTTATTTATGATAACATAATTTCTCATAATTTCAAAAAAAATCTTCCAGTTCGGATACTGCGACTCCAGAATGCCTGTCTGGTCGCGGTTTCTGGATGACATCATCAGCACCTTGAGATTTGAAATCAGCTCGCTGGACGGCCGTTTCGCATCCTCCAGAAGCGCGCCGAGCGTCCGGCTCAAAGTGTAAAGCAGCGAGACCTGGCTCTGCAAAAGTTTGTGCGCCTCATCATTGATTACAGAAATGCTTTTCTCAAGACGATTGTAAAAACTTTTGTCTCGTCTGCTGTCTGTGATGTAGCCTTGCAGAACGGAAATGCTGTTCGGCTTGCCAGGCGAAAAACTGTCCTCAAACTGCTGGACTTCCTCGTGCGCATTTGAGATGCTGAAAACCATCGATGAGAAATTTGACTTGTACTCGGGATTGTTAAAAAATCCCTCTATGGAAATGTCGTTGAGCAGGGCTTTCACTCCGTCTGTGACATAAACAGAAAGGAAGGTTTTCAGGACTTTGAGCGGAAGAAGCCACTTCAAAGAAAGCGGCGTCTCTTTTTGAAGCTGGTCATTAAACGCCTGACTGTACGAGCCAACTTCCTGCAACGGAATGTTCGGGAACAGCGCGGCAAGCTCCTCAGAGATTGTCTCATTCTGAATCTCCGTTTTGATTCTCTGCTCGTCGGTGTCATAGCGTGTCTGCAACATATTCGCGAATTCCTGACGCGGCGCGCCCATCGGATGAGCAAGCTTAGGCTCGTAATTCAAATCCTCGTGGCAGTATTTTAGCAGGACTTTCAGTTTCTCCACCGGAATCACGCGCTTAATCACATAATTTATTTTTTTAAGATTGCCAAGATAGCCGTCTTTCTCAACGTCCGTAAGCTCGCTGCCCTTGTGGAGTTTTGCCACGGCAAGCGTAGCGGATGCAACCGCAGAGTCGATGTGAAAAGCGGACAACTGGAAGCATAAATCCTCCAGAAGATTCGATGCTTTCTGGACGGGCGCCTCAACATACGACGGCTGGTAAGATAAATCCGCGGGAACAAAACCCGGGTCAAACAACTGCATGAACGGAATAAAATTGTAGTGGCAGAATTCCACAAGCTGGCGCAGATTCAGAATATCGGCGTCCATCTTTTTGAACGGTTCGGTGTTCAGCTCTTTCAGGATTTTTTCTATCTGCTTGCGCTGGCGGATGTAAACCATGTCCTGATGGCGCGGCTCCGCCTCAATCTCCTGCTTGCGGTTCTCAAAAGAAAGCGACTGGATGATGTCCTGACTTTCCGGGCTGTAGCCGGTCATAATCAGCTGAGCCTCAAAGCGGTGCTGGCGCGGAATATCTGACGGACTCAGCGTCGCAAGAAAAAGATTGTCCAGCGCACGTGTATTTTTGTAGAGAGCGAAGATTGCCTCGCCAAAATTTGGCAGGAGCATCCCCTCCCTGCAAATTGCGGGATTAAACTCCCGGATTTCCACGTCAAGTTTCCTCAGCAGCTGCTTTTTCTGGACTTCCGGCGAGGAACGTCTGAATAACGAGTCAAAAAAATCTGAAATAATCTGAAATAAGCCCATCGTCGTCTTTAACAAAAAAATTATACCAAGATTTCCGAAGATTCGCAATGATTTTTAAAACCGTCGCCGGGTCATCAGTTCATTCCTACAATTCCGGCGGATTTCCCTGCTTTTCCCGCGAGTAGACGCATCCGCAGTAATTCTGGCGGTAAAGCCCGCATTCCGCGCTCAGCTCAAGGCTGCGCTTGAATCCGCCTTTTTTCTTAAAATCCGAGAAAAGCCACGCGGGAGTTCGGCAATCAGAATTTTTTGGATGATTCTCTGTGGCGCGCAGAGCCATCGCAATCCCCTCCTCGTTGATTTTCTGCGCGTCTTTAAACGGACTGATTGAGAGCGTGGTGCAAAAATAATCAAAATTGTGCTGGCAGGCATACCGGAACGAATGCTCCAAACGAAGCCTGTAGCACAGACGGCACCGCTCACCTTTTTCCGCTTCGTGCGCACGCTCAGGATGATTCTGCACGTCAATCGCGGCATAAAAATCATCAGGATTGTAATCGGCCTCAACCAGACGCACATCATTCTCAAGCGCGGGAGGAAAACGGGCATAAAAATCGCGCGTCTCATTCAGTCTGCGCAGATATTCCTGCGGCGGATAAATATTCGGATTGTAATAATAGACAGTTATGCTGAAAAATCCGGCAAGATACTCCAGCACATACGATGAGCACGGGGCGCAGCACGCATGAAGAAGCAGGGCGGGCTTCCTGGGCAAGTCCGGCAAAGAGCGGATTACCTCGTCCAGCCTCTTCTGATAATTCTGATTACCCGGCTTAGTCTCGGGGTTCGCCATCTTTTTGGGCAGTGAGCGCGGTACTCACGCAACTGATATAGACCATGCTGCCAAGTTCCGCGCCTTTAATCGCGGGAACAACCACCTTGTTCTCTTCTATCATCCTCTGGATGATTGGGCGGGCGGTCTCTCCGTCAACGCCGGCGTTCTCAATCACATTTATGCCGGTAATCCTGTGATTCTCAACCGTCACATCAAGCTGCAAATGAAGAAAACTTGTGTAGGTTTTCCCGGAGTAAGTGCCGTCGGCAACCTCCTCAAGATTCACGGGAAAATACGGCAGATGAAACGCCTCTGTGATATGACTGCGGCGGCGGTGGATTAAAAACGCGCTGAGCATCACAAAAATCACAGCGACCACGGCAAGCCAGTGCAGCGCAGGCGAACGTTTTTTTGAAACCATAAGCACCTGAATCATACACCGATATTATTCTGATTGCAACCCAGGCGGATTGCCCAGCCGCACTTTTCGCATTCACCGCCCGAGAACGGCAAAAATCCTGTTCTTAAAACTGATGATTTCTGCGGCCTGTGGTTTTCAATTTTGCTGTCCGCAAGAATGCGGGAAAATCATCATTTTTTGTCAATTCTGAACCATTTCCACATATCCGGGGATTCCATCCCGATTCGCCAGAAGCCCATTTTTGCGATGCCGAGATTCTCGTAGGTGCGGGCAATGGCAAGCACGGATGAAATATCATTGAAATAGCCGGTCACGTCAACCTGCGCGGTGTATTTGAACGTGGGAATATCGTTCTCATAATTTACGGACTCAACGCCGTGCTCGGTCATAATGCGGTTCACTCCGCTGAAATACCATGCCCCGGCAGTTGTCTCGCTGGCCCAGGTTCGTCCGTAAAGCGGAAGCCCCATAATCAGTTTGCGCTCTGGCACGGATTTTTTCGCGTACTCTGCCACTTTTTTGCACCAGTCCACATTCGCGATTGCCCCGGGCTTGCTTGTGGCCCAATGCTCGTCATACGCCATCACAAAAACGCGGTCGCAGTAGCGGGCAATCTCTGCGTAAGGGTAGACATCCTCGCTAAGAAGCTTGAAACGCGCGGGAACGCACACGGAAAACCATTTTGGCTCGCCGAGCATGTATCTTAAATCCGAAAGAAAAGTGATGAAGTGCTTTCTGTCGCGGGCAGGAACAAGCTCAAAATCAATCTGAACGCCGTCATAATTCGCGGCGGCCTTGACAATATCCTTCAAAAGCTGATTTCTGAGATTGTACTGCGGGTCAAGGATAAAATGCGTGAGCGAGCGGCTGTTGCAGGCAATCACAAGGTGGCAGCGCGCCTTGCCGGTCTTAAGCTTTGAGCGGGCAGGAACGCTCACAAGATTGCCGTAAGTCCCGATTTCCGCGCCAAAATAGCAGACATCGGTGAGCGGAATGCCAGAATTGTACTCATTCTCGCGGCCGGCCATCACATATCCCCAGTTCTCTTTTAGCCGCACCGGGCGGCCAGAAGGGTTTTTAAGCTGATATTTAGGCTCAGGCTTTTCCTCCGTTTTTTTCTCCTGCGCCGCGTCATTTTTTTCGGAAGCCGCCGATGTCTCCGCGACCGGAACATTTTTTTTCTGCTTGGTGCGGGCAGTCAGCGGAAAAACGCAGAGCAGAAAAATCAGCGGGCAAGCGAGCCTAAAAAATCCTTTTCTCACCATAATTCTGAATATCGGCAAAAACGCCGCCGCGCAAAACCTATTTCGCGGATTTTAGACGGATTTCCCGCCAGATTCTTGCGCAAGATTTTGCCCATTCTGATTCGCAGACTTTTTCATCGGATTTTCCGACTTTTTCTGAACTTTCATCAGACTTTTTCGTTGGTTTTTCAGAATTTTCGTTTGATTGTTTCGCGATTTCCCAGCTTTTTCGGAATTCTCATTTGATTTCTTCGTTGGCTTTTCAAGCGGATTTTTCGCGTGATTTTCCAGCGGAATTTCGCCCAGAATTTTCACGCAAAATTTCAGGCGGCAGTCCGCAGGATTTTTCCGCTTTTTCGCGGGGTGCGCTCACCGTCGCCGGACAGTTTTTTCGGGGCGGGCTGGAAAATCGGCTTGGGTCACTCCCTCTCGATGATTTTATACATCGGGCGTTCGCCCGGGCGCAGCTCAAGAATGTGCCGCTCGCAGTCCAGCACCTCGGACAGGTCGTGTGTGACGTGAAGGACGGTCGTGCCGCCGCGCTCGCAGATTGTGGAAATCAGCCAGAGGATTTTCTCGCGGTGATTCTCGTCAAGGCCGTGGCACGGCTCATCCAGAATCAGGATTTCCGGGGATTTCACGGCGGAGCGCAGAATCAGGATTGCCCGCTGCTCGCCGTAGCTCAAACTGCCGAATGTCTCTGCGCCGCGCCCAGAAAAACCGCCCAGCGCAAGCCATTTTTTTGCGGCAGAAATCTCTGTGTCCGTGGGCAGGCCGTACAATCCGATTGAGTCCCTGAATCCGCTGATTATCACATCCCGCAGCGATGTGCCGCCCAGCATTCTGTACTCAACGTGCAGACGATAAGAGACGATTCCGAGCCTTTTTTTTATATCCCACACAGATTCGCCGCTTCCGCGCCTGCTGCCAAAAATGCGCACGTCGTTGGAGAAAACTTGCATATTATCCCCGGTGATTAACTCAAGGAACGTGGTTTTTCCGCTGCCGTTCGGCCCGCGCACAAGCCAATGCTCGCCGGCAACGAGCGTCCAGTTAAGTCCGTCCAGAACAAATCTGCCGTCCCAGCCAACTCTAACATCGCGCATCTCAACAAGGATTTTTTTTGCCGGATTTTCCGCAGACTGCGCAAGAACCGCGCTCTCGCGCACGGCGGTCTCAAAATCACGGGAGCGGGAATCATCCGCCGCAGCCTGAATATTTTTGCGCTCAGACAAAAGCTGCTCGTAATCCGCACGGCTTCCGCAAAAACTGATTTTTCTTTCCGTGAATTCAAGGACATTTGTGATTGCATCCGGGATGTCATGCCAGCGGTCGGTTCCCAAAATCACAGCGGGACTTTGATGCTTCACGATGCCGTTAAAAAAATCAAGCAGGATTTTCCTGCTCTGAGCGTCAAGCCCATCGAACGGGTTCGAGAGAATCAGCAGTTTTTTGCCGGAGACGAGCGCACGCGCGAGCATCGTCCGCCTGATTTCGCCGGTGGACAAAAACCTAAGCCCGCGGTCCAGAACGCCCTCTATGCCGCAGAGCCGCACCGCCGGGTGATTTTCCAGCCGGGATGCCTCGCGGGAAATTTCCGGTGGCAGCGCCGCGCCTTTTTTTAAATACGGATGAAGCGCCTGCAAAATGAAAAAACGCGCCGTCCGCCCGATGTCAACGCCGCCCTCAACATAATCGCTCTCGTCGCTCTCACGCTCTTCCTGGATGATTTTTGCGGCATTCTCCAAGGAGACCAGCTCTACGTCGGAAGCCGGTGGAATGCTAACGGCCGGGTCGCAATCATCCGCGGGAACAAAACGGAGATTTCCTGCAAGCGCATCCAGAAAATCGGATTTTCCGCTGTTGTTCGCGCCAATCACAAGCCAGGCCTCGCCATCGCCCAAATGCCAGGACAATTCGGGAATCAGCACGGAACGCGCATTCTCAACGCGACAGTTTTTCAAATCAATCATCGGCTTATAATATCACTGCCGGGCACAAAAAAGGAAGTGCATTTCAGGACGATTTTGCGGCCGCCTCTCCTCTCCACAGACCCGGATGTTTCTGTTATAATTTATTTTATGGAAATAATCGAAAAATGCCGCGCGGAGGCATCAAAAAGGCTTGTCGGACAGGATGATGTGATTGACGGGATTCTCACCGCTTTTATTGCCGGAGGTCACGTGCTTTTGGAGGGCGTGCCCGGGCTTGCAAAAACGCTGACAATCAAGACAATCGCAGAGATTCTGGGGCTTGAATTCAAGCGCATTCAGTTCACTCCTGATCTTCTGCCCGCTGACCTTACCGGCACTCTGATTTACGAGCAGAGCCGGGGCGGATTTTCTGTGCGGAAAGGCCCGCTCTTTGCGAACGTGATTCTTGCGGATGAGGTGAACCGCGCCCCCGCAAAAGTTCAGTCCGCGATGCTTGAGGCAATGGAAGAAAAACAAGTGACAATCGGGGAGGAGACTTATCCGCTGCCGTCTCCGTTTTTTCTGCTTGCCACGCAGAATCCTGTGGAGCAGGAAGGCACGTACAATCTTCCCGAGGCGGAGCTTGACCGTTTTCTGATGAAACTTGTTGTGCGTTACCCTGAGTCGCAGAATGAAGTCCAGATTATCAAGACTTGCGGGAGGGCATCAGAAATTCCGGTGAGCAGGATAATCACACGGGATGATATTGACGCGCTCAGAAAAAAAGCCGCGTCTATCACCTGCGATGACAAACTTGTGGAGTACATTGTCTCTGTTCTGAACGTCACGCGGGCGGGGCATTCTGCGGGCGCGCACGTGACTGCCGAGCATGACATAACGCGCTACATTCAGTTCGGGGCATCGCCGCGGGCAGGAATTGCGATGATGCAGTGCGCGAAAGTCCACGCAATGTTCGCCGACAGAGATTTTGTCCTGCCGGAGGATATAAAAGCCGTTGCCCTGAGCGTGCTCCGTCACCGGCTGGTGCTCTCATACGAGGCGGCGGCCGATAACATCACAAGCGACGATATAATCACAAGAATTCTGAATTATATTCCGCTGCCATAAAATCATCTGGTGAAAAATGACGCGCCATGAAATGAATCGGAGGGACAGCCTCCTTGCAAAAGCGAATTACCTCAGACTTGTTGCCGCAGATTTGGCAGACAGCATGAGAAGCGGCGCAATCTCATCGCTTTACAAAGGCCAGGGGATGGAATTTGCCGGAGTCCGCGAGTACATCCGCGGAGACGATGTGCGGGCAATCGACTGGAACGTGACCGCCCGCATGAACAGGCCCTACATCAAGCAGTTTGAGGAATCGCGCGAGCTTCAGATTTTTACGATTCTGGATGCCTCGGCCTCAATGCGAATCCGCACAAAAAAAACAACGAAATTTGACCTTGCAGCCGAGGCGGGCGCAATCCTCACACTGGCCGCCGAGCTGAACGCCTGCCCCACCGGTGCCGCAATTTTTGACGGGCAGATTTATTTTTCGTGCAGGCCGCGCCTTGGCGGAACACAGACCATGCGGATAATCACAGAGATGGATCGCCTGCCCGCACGCCAGACAAACGGCTCGGTGCTCGCAAGCGCAATCGCGGGGGCGGGAAAACTACTGCGCTCACGCTCGCTCATCTGCATTTTCTCGGATTTTCGCGCCGCAGACTGGGAAAAACCGATTATCTCGCTTGCGCAGAAAAATCAGGTGATTGCCTTCCGGCTGTCTTCCCCAGATGATTTGATGCTGCCGTCTCTGGGAAACGCGGTCTTTAAAGATGCGGAAAGCGGGCGGGAAATTGAGCTGCCCTCATCGTCCGGGGAATTTCAGAGGAAGTTCCGGGATTACAATCAGGCAAGGCAAATCAAATGGAAAAATTTCTGCCTGGCGCACAGAATTCAGCCAGTTTTTTTTGATGTGTCTGATGAGCCGCTTGAAATTTTGCAGCAGGCTTTCAAAATCGGTGCAAGGCGCACGGGGGCAAAATGAGCGGAATAAAAAACCAGCAGATTTTAATCCCGCAGAAAATTTACATCGGAGACACTGCCGAAATCCGCTGCACTTTCAATCTGCCGGATTTTCACGCCGAGCCTGCGACCGCGGATTTTCTGAGCCAGATTGACGGCGAGACCTGCGAAATCGCGCAGGTGGAATTTTCGCCCGCGGGAACGGATTTTTATCAGCTTTCGGTGATTTTTGTGCCGTGGAAAACCGGAGAAATCCAGCTGCCGCCAATTTTCATCGGAGGGCTTCCGCTGGAATTTCAGGCGGTGCACGTGGAATCGCTTGCCGAATCGCAGACCGCGCTCAAAGAGCCTGTTCCGCCAATTCTGCTTCCGGGGACTGCCTACAGAATTTACGGTGCGATAATCATCGCGCTGATTTTTGTGCTCGCGGCAATCCGGATGATTGTGAAGCGGAAGTCTCTGGCATTTTTTGTGCGCACGCAGATTCTGCGGCTAAAATGCAGACGCAGCAGGAAAATCACGGAGAAAAAACTGCTCGCAATGCTCTCTGACCGCACTCTGACGGACAAGCAGTGGGCAGAGCGCGTCCAGAAAATCATGCGCAAATATCTTTCTGTAAAGTATCAGGCGGATTTTCTTGCCCGCGCCGCTTCTGAAATCATCCCGGCCGTTTTTGAGATTATCGGGGGCATTCAGGAAGATAAAAACGAATTTCTTGGGCAAATTGCGGAGGTTTTTCTGCGCACGGATTTTGTGCGCTACAGTAGCCGCGGCGTTCTGCTTGAGAACGAGAAAAACCGGCTGACGGACACGCTTTTGGGCGCGATTGCGGGGGTTGAGAGTGCTTAGTTTTAAAAATCCGGGCTTTTTCATCCTTCTGATTCTGATTCCTCTGCTTTTTTTTCTGAGGAACCTGCGCGTTTTCAAAAGAATTTCTTTTCCGGCGGTTCTCTCTGATTTTCAGGGCGAGAGTTTTGAATGGAACAAAAACGGACGGAAAATCCTGTCGCTCACTGCAAAATTTTTTTATACGGCAGCGTTCGTCGCGCTTGTGACTGCGCTCGCCGGCCCGGTAATCTCAAATCAGGAGAAAATTTTCAGCGAGCCGGGCACGGACGTGATTTTTATTCTGGACACAAGCCCTTCTATGGCGGCAAAAGACATGGACGGATTTTCCCGGCTTGAGGCCTCAAAGAATGCGGTCAGAAGCATAATGGAAAATCAGGAGGGCTACGGATTCGGGCTTGTTCTTGTTGGCAGCGAGGCAGCGGTGGCAATCCCGCCGACAATCAACCATCAGTTTTTTGAGCAGAAACTTGCGGATGTTGCGGTGGGAATTATGGGCGACGGCACTGCGCTTGGTGACGGAATCAGCACATCGGTCTATCATCTTGCGTCATCTTCCGCCCAGAAAAAATGCATGATTCTTCTGACGGACGGCGAGAACAATGCCGGAAAAATCCACCCGGAGACAGCCGCGCAGCTTGCCGCGGAGCATGAGATTGCCCTGCATATCGTTGGGGTCGGCTCAAAAGGCACAGTTCCGTTTGAGTACACCGACCCGAAAACCGGCAAAAATTATGTGGGCACTCTGGAATCGGATTATAATTCCGCGAGCCTCCGCAAACTTGCCGCAACCGGAAACGGAAAATATTTTGAGGTGCGCACGATTGATGAGCTTCGCTTCAGTTTGCAGAACATCGCGTCCCGTGAGAATTCAAACCAGGCGTTCAGCTATCAGAATTCACAGCGGGAACTTTATAAAAAAGTCCTCGGCATCGCAATCATCCTGTTTTTTCTTGCGATTTTCCTGCGTCTCGTGGTTTTAAAAGGCATTCTTGCGCTCAGGCTGGACCTCAAATACAAAAAGCGCGTAATTCTGCGCTGGATTTTTCTTGCGGCCGCGCTCGTCTGCGCAATCCTTGCGTATTCCGGGCTTTCCTGGGGCAACTATCTTGCGCCCGTGCAGAAAAATTCGTCATGCGTCGCGATGGTCTTTGATATTTCCCACAGCATGATGGCAGACGACTGCCCGGACGGCATGACGCGGCTGGAGGCCGCATCAATTTATGCGAGGCAGCTGATTTCCCGGATGGACGATGCCGCGGTCTCGGTCGTGATTGCAAAAGGCGACGGCATGGAAATCATCCCGATGACGCAGGACAAATCCGCAGTGACATCGCTTCTGGATGTGCTCTCGCCCGCGCTGATGACCGAGCCGGGAAGCAGCATTGGCAGGGGGATTTTGCAGGCAAGACGCTCAATTCCGGCGAACTTTTCTTACGCGGGAAAAATCTGGGTGTTCACGGACGGCGAGGAATCTGACAGTGCGCTCGCGGGCGCACTTGAAGAGTGCATGAGAGGCGGAATTCCGGTGACAATCATCGGGTTTGGAAAAGAGACAGAGAGCGCGGTTCTTGCGGGAGACGGCGTGACAACAGTGCGGACTGCGCTGCGCTCAGAGAAAGTGCGCGAGGCAATCAGGACGGCGGATGAGAAATACCGGATTCTTGCGGGCCATCAGCCCATCCAATACGTGAATTTTCTGGAGAAAGGCTCGGCGGTCAGGCTGCTGGATCAGCTCAAAAAATCGGGGACGGAAAATCTTGTCACTTCTTATGAGGTGCGCCCCGTTCCGCGCCATCAGATTTTTATGATTTTTGCGGCCGTTTTTGTCGCGCTCAGTTTTATTCTGCCGGAATTCGCGCAGGTTGCGCTCACGACGGTTTTTCTTGCAGTTCTGGGCGGCTGCTCGGCGGAGACCGGCTTTGTGATGAGAGGAACGTATGCCTATCATCAGGGGAAATTCCGCACTGCAATCGCAGAGTTCAAGAAAGCGGCGGAAAGCGCGGAGCAGTCAGAAAATCAGCAGACGTTGGATTACGCGCTCTACAATCTTGGCAGCACTTATGCCGCGATGGACGAGCGTGAGGCGGCGGAAAAATATTTTTTGGCGGTATCAAATGAAGCCCCGGATTCCCTGCGTTTTGCGGCTTTTTACAACATCGGGATTCTGGCGCATAAAAACGGCGATTTTGAGGCGGCGCGGGACAACTTCCGCAAGGCTCTGGAGATTGACAACCACAGCATTGACGCTAAAATCAATATGGAACTGTCGCTGCAAGTTGCGAATCAGGGGGCGCGGGAAGCGCAGAGCGAGGCAATCCAAGGCAGCGAGGAAAAGGACGGGCAATCGGATTTGGAGAAATCTATTTTTGAGCACATAAAGGAGAACGACCAGAAACAATGGAAAAACAGCGAGCAGACTTCGCCGCAAAATTTCGCAGACGATTTTTAGCGGGATTGCGTGGCGGGATAATCGGCACAATTCTGATTTTTCAGGCGTTCCCGCAGACATCACCGCAAATTCCGCAGAAATTCACCGCGCAGAAAAATGCCGGTGTCACAAATTTTTACACTGGCACAGACATTGAATTCACCGTGATTCTGCCGGAGACAAACGCCGCGGAAATCACGGTGATTGAGGGGCATGAGCCGCAGGAAAACGCGCCAGAATCAGCGTACAGTCTGCGGGCAATCAAAAAAAACGGCGAGGCTCAGAAATCCGCACGAATTTCTGTCTGGTACAGGTTTGACCGCCCGGGCACTTACATTCTGCCCGCGCTTCAAATTCGCAAAAAAAACGATTTTCAGAGCATTGCCTTCGAGCCAGTTTTTGTGCAGGAAAATCCGATGGAAAAACTGCCCCGGATTGTCGTGGAATTCCCCGATGGCACGCGCATTTTTTCTGATGATGCGGCTCTTCTGCGTGCGCCGGCCGTCTCCGCGAGCGCGGGCAAGCCGCTTTTTCTGAAAGTCTACGCGCAGTACGCGTCCAGCCTGCAAAATTTTGAGTGGGAAATTCCAAAAAACGCGGTTTTCTCGCAGGTGCGCGATTACACAAACGGAGGTTTTTCTGATAAAATCGGGATGGATTTGCTTCCGCTCGCGGATTTTGAGTGGATTTCTCTGGCGGAGGGTGTGCAGAAAATGGGCCGCATGAAAATCACTGCCGCCGCGCATGACAGCACAATTTCTGATGTGATTTTCCCTGAATTCTCCGTGCGTTTTGTGCCAGATTCCGCCCGCGCCCGCACAGACGAGCAGGAAAATCAGTTTTTTGAGGAGGCGTTTTCCGCGATTTCTCAGGAAATTTCTGGGGACAGCAGGGAAATCGCGATTACGGATGATGACTGCCGTACGCTCGCCCGGCTTTACCGCCGAGAGTCACGCAGCATTTTCCTGCGCGGGAAAAAATCCGCGGAAAGAAAACGGTTCGAGCAATCGCTTGGAATCACACCGTGGATGAGCCGCAGATTTTTCTTCGGAGACTTTGGGATAAGCCTTGGCTGCCCGGCTCTCTCAATCCCCGAGGACGGCGCAACAGAAGTGTTTTATATAGAAAAAGGCAGCGCAGTTGAGATAAAAGAGCGCGCCGGCCGCTGGATTTTTGTGACTTTTGGGGCGGGCGAAGGCTGGTGCAAAAAAGACGAGGTTATTTTATGGACATGGGAGAAATTCTGAGCCAGTGGGATGAGCTTAAGGCCCGGAATGCAAGGCAACAAAACGAGCGCAGAAAAGTTCAAGGGCCGGGAAAAAAGGCGAACGCGCCTGAAAAAAAGAGCACGGCTCAGAAATCCGCAGTGAGCATTGAGGATGAGATTCTTGAGGAAAATTCCAGGCAGATAAATCCCATGGAAATGTGGCTCAGGCGTTACGGCACGATTGACAAAGACAAAATTGCGCAGGAATCTGAGGAGCGCACAAAAATGCGCAGTCACTCGTATCTTGTGAACATGAAGTCGGAGGCTGTGCTGGATTTGCACGGCCTGCATCAGGATGAGGTTGACCAGCGGCTGGATGCGTTCGTAACAGACTGCTGCCGGCGAAAAATCAAAAAAATCCTGATAATCCACGGGAAAGGAATCCACACAACGGGCGGTGCGCCGGTTCTTGGAAAAATGGTGCGCAATTTTATTGAGCGCGACAAAAGGTGCGGAATGTCCGGGCATCCCAAAAAGCAGAATCAGGAAGGCGGGAGCGGCGCAACCTGGGTGATTTTAAAAGGCTGACTCTGCGGATTTTTAAACCTGCCCCGAAATCAAAGCGGGATGAAGCAGCGAAATCGGTCTGGAAATCAAAAGTAAAAAAAAATCGATTTTTTTCGCTGAAAATTGGTAAAAATGATTTTTTGCGGCCATTATAAAAGTGGAGGCAAAAATGTATTTTTTATCGCTTGCAAAAAGGTTCGGCGCGTACATCGCCGTTTTTATGGGAACGTGTTTTCTTGCATATTTGCTCGCCGGATGCGGGAACGCGCGGAATATTTCAGTCGAGAATTCTGATGCTGGCGGTGGCACGAAAACCGCGACCGAGCGCATCACGCTTGCCACGTGGAATGTGCAGACTTTTTTTGACGCTCACACCGACGGCACGGAATACGCCGATTTTAAGAAGGCCGGGAACTGGGGACGCGAGAAATATCTTGTGCGGCTTGAGCGGCTTTGCAATGTGATGACCGCGCTTAACGCCGATGTTTTTGTGCTTGAGGAAATTGAGAATGAGGCGGTTGTGCTTGATATTGCGAATTATCTTGCCGGCAAAAACTGGAACAAAAGCAAGAAATGGGATTACGCGTTTTTTGCCAAAGAGGATGGCTCGGCAATCGGTTGCGCAGTGTTCTCCCGCCGCAGAATTGCCGACGTGACAGTCCATTCTATGGACATCCGCTGTCAAAAAACTGCTCAGCCGCAGTGCCGTCCGATAGTCAGATTTTCTGTTGAGGCGGGCGGCAGGCAGCTTTGGATTCTGGCAAATCACTGGAAGTCAAAACTTGGTGCGAACGAGAGCCGAATCTGGCGGCAGTGGCAGGAATCCGTGGCGGCGCAAAGCATTGCCGGGCTTGACGCGGTGGTTCTCTGCGGCGACTTCAATCAGGATGCGCTGGAATTTTTCTGCGATTTCAGCGGGATTGGGCAGACGGCGAACACGGTTTTCAGGGGCGCGGGAACGGACGGCGTGAATCTTGTGCGATTGCATTCGCCTTGGTTCACGCAAAGCGGAGCGTTCAGCACGAAAATCGGCAGTTATTTTTATCAGGGGGAATGGGAGCGGATTGACCACATTTTCTCTGGCGGAAGCGCGAAAATCGAGATGTTCTCGCCACGCGCGGAAGAGCCATGGGCAGACAGTGACGGCAAACCAATCCCGTATAAGATTTACAACGGCGGCGGATATTCGGACCACTTGCCGTTGATGTGCACAGTGTCGTTTTAGGATTGCCCGGCAGTCACGCTTTGCTTGCGCAGACAAGGCGGGCAATCCGCGGTCATCTTTTTCGTTTGTCCAGAAGAAAAAGGTACTCTTTCACGTGGATGCTCCGGCCGCTCAGGTTACGCGAGCCGCGGAACGTGTTGTAATCGGATTCGAGGACGTGCACGGTTCCGCAATCAGAAAGACTACGGATCATCTCGTCTTTTGGAATGAAGCCCTCGGAATTGAAGGAAATCAGCACGAATTTCGCGCGCACATTTTTGATAAGCTCCATAAAAACTGGCAGGACGAGCCGTTTTTTGTTGTAAAGCGAGCGGTTCCATCCTGCGGGAATGCCTGAGACCCGGCTGATGTTCCGGGAATCCGGGGGGATGTAAGACGCGATTAAATTCAGCATGAAATAGTTTGAGCCATACGGGTGCTGATTGTACGGCGGGTCAAAATACGCAAGGTCGAATTCGCAGGAAGCGCCCAGAAAATCGGGGGGGTATAAATCATCGGATTTCACAAGCGAGTTTGTGTCATCATTGAAAATCCGGGTGCGGCAATCAAAATCCGAGAAAACGGGGAACGGCAGCGCGATTTTTCCAAGAATCCGGGTGAGTGCGTTCCGCGCGGTGCCACCGAACTGCCCAAGCCCGGTGTCGCGGTTTTTATAGAAACCTTTGAAAATGCCCGCTGTGTTCGCGTGAATCGAGGCTTCGGAAAGCAGCGGCGCGATAAAAAAATCACGGAAATCCGGCGGGATAATCGCGTCTATTTTCTGGCGGCACAAATCAAGGTAGTTGGCGTTGTAGCGCGTGTAAAAGCAGCGGTCATCCGCCTGAATGCTGTTCTCGTCGGCGGGAGCGTAAAGTCTGGAAATGAAACCGGGCTTCTCATCGCCCGCGGAATATCTGTGCATTTCGGAAGAGACCTCGGCAATCAGTTTGTCGTAGTATTCGGTCAGAAGAGTCAGATTTAAATCGGATTTGTTCGCAAGGTAACAGCGGCTGATGATTTTTGCGTAAAGCTCCAAATCATTCGCGGCGAGAAAAGACGCGTGACGCTTTAGAAAACGGCTGACAATCCCGCTGCCAGAAAATCCGTCGAAGCACGAAAGCTTCTGTTTTCCAAGAGCCTGCTGCACGTGCGCGACGCCCCGGCCGATGAAATCCAGAAGGGCGCGTTTGTTCCCGATGTACGTCACAAGCTGGGTCTGGAGATATTCGGGATTATCGGTCTGGAGCGATTGATGAGCTTGGTTCGGACAAGGCTCACTGGCTGACGACAAATCCGGCTCCAATCTCATTCATTGCCTCAAAAAAGCGCGGGAAAGTGACGCTGCACCACTCGGCATCGTTAACGGTCACGCTCTGACCTTCGGGAAGCCCCAGCCCAAGGCAGGCCAGGGACATCACAATGCGATGATCCTTGAATGATTCGACAGCACCGCCGCGCAGATTTTTTCCGCCGTCGCCAAAAACAACAAGGCGGTCGCCCTCGTCCACAAGATGCGCGCCAAGTTTGCCAAGCTCGCTTACCATTGCCTTTATGCGGTCGGTCTCTTTTTTGCGGCAAATGTCAATATCGGTGAAAACAGTTTTTCCCTCGATAAAGCAGGCAATCACACAGAGAGCGCAGATTGCATCGGGGAAGCCGGAAATATCCACGCGAAGCTCGCCACCGGGCAATTCCGATGTTGTCAAGCCGATTGACTTGCTGTCACCGGAATTCAAGGAAGCCGCCGCTCCAGAACGGCGGGAATTCACGCTGAGCGTTCCTGCGGTTTTATCCCACAAAATATCAGCGCCAACGGATTGCAGAACCTCCACGATTTTCTCATCGCCCTGACTGCCAGAGCCGTCAATGTTGTCAATCACGATTGTGCTGCCGGAAATCAGCGCGGCAATCAGCGGGAAAGCCACGCCCTCCCAGTCAGACGGAACTGTGCGGTCAAACGCCTTTATCTGCACCGGGCCGGTCACAGAAATCTCCTTGAAATCCGCGGAGATGCTTGCCGGAATGCCGACGCTCTCCAGCCAGAGCCGGGTCATCGTAAGATACGGGGTTTCTTTGGGGTTCGTGAGGCGCATCCGAAGCGTTCCGTTGAGCCGCGAGGCCGCCATCATAAATCCGCTGATATACTGGGAAAGCTCGCCGCCAGTCACCAAAGTGCGCGTCACGTCAATCGGGCCGCAGAAAGTGAACGGCGGAGTGCTGCCCCCGGAAAGACAGCGTGAACGCGCACCGAGCTGGCTGAGAGAATCCACAAGATGATTCACCGGGCGGCGGCAGATTGACTCATCGCCGGTGAAAGTACACTCGCCGGGAAGAGTTGAGAGCACCGGGCACAGGAAATACATCAGCGAGCCAGAGTTGCCCACGTCAATTGTGCCGGATTCCGGCAGGTGAAGCGATGTGCCCGCGCCACGCACAGTCCAGACATCACCGTCCATGCGCACGTCCGCGCCAATCTGACTGATTGCCCGCACTGTCGAGAGGCAGTCATCGCTTGGAAGCGGATTGGAAATCCGCGATGTTCCTTCCGCCATGGCAGAAAGAATCAGCGCCCTGATTGTATGGCTTTTTGAGCCGGGAACCGTGATGTGCCCCGAAAGTTTGCTTTTTTTCGATACGGCTTTCATAATCAAATTCAGTTTAACGTGTAGTCGGGTTATTTTCAATCAGTTGTTTTTTTGCTACTATATGTTTATGGCTAAATATGCAATTGTCCATGTGGAGAACACGCAGGGTGTCGTTGAATTCGCGGAATTCCTGCGCGATTCGGGATGGAAAATCCTTTCTGCGGGAAAAACTGAGCAGCTTCTGGAAAAGCACAGGATTCCGGTCATCCATGAGGTCGCGCTTGAGGAGAAAATCTTTTACATTCAGGACACCGCCCATCTGGTTCAGCGGGTTTTGCTTGCGCGTGCCGACTCAGAGCCGGACCCGGATTTTCCGGATGCCAAGGATGACACAATTCCGCTGCTCTGCATGAACCTGATTCCTTTTCTTGACCCGGATCATAAAAATCACAGATTTCAGAGTATGCCGGTAATGACAAGCAATTTTCTGATTTCCACAATCCTTAAAAATTCGTTCAATAATTTTGAGAACCTTCTGATTCTGACCGACCCCGCCGATTACAAAGACGCGATGGTTCACATCACAACGGATCACATCAAAAAGGAATTCAGGCTTTATCTTGCCGCAAAAGCGCTGAACATGGTGGCCGCGTTCGACGGAGGCGTTGCATCCTCGGTGCTCCGCAGCGCGCCTTACAACGAGAAATTCCTTAATTTCATAACTTTTCCGTTTCACAGAGAAATGGACTTGCATCAGGGGATGAATCCGCAGCAGAAAGCGAGCCTTTACCGCACTCCCGTGGATATTGGCGCTTTAAACGGATTTTCAAAACTGTCCGGCAAGGACATCTCATACATAATGACGGCGGACGCCACTTTTGCTTGGGATCAGATAAATATGCTGTATTCCGTGCTCAGAAATCAGTATAACGTGAAGACCGAGAACAAGGACGGCTATCCGTTCACGACGCAGTTCACGCCATTGACCGGAAGCGTCTTTACAATCGCAGTGAAAATGTCGAACATTCTGGGCGCGGGACTTTCAACCAGCGTTCTGGATTCCTTCAGAAAAACTTATGTCTACGACACGCAGAACATCACGGACGCGGCGTTCGCCTGCAGCGCGGTGATTGACGCGCCTGCCGCCCGCGAGATTGTCAGCTGCAACTTTTCTGTGCTGATTGCCCCGGACTTCACGGCGGAGGCAAAAAAAATCCTGTCTGAGAACAAAAAAATGAATCTGATTGTCTCGGGCAAATCCAACGAGATTCGCGTGGACGGCAAACTGATGAACGGCGGAATTCTCCTGCAAGAAAAAGATTCCGCGCTTTTCTCCCACTGGAAAATCCGCACAAAAAATCGTCCGTCACAAATGATTGCGGATGAGATGGCGCTCGGAACAAAAATTGTGATGAGCACGCGCTCGTACTCGGACATCCTGATTAAAAACAACGCGATTGTCGGAATATCGCAGGGGGCACGCTCCGAAATTGAGGCGCTGGAGCACGTCTTGTCTGACGCGCAGAGAAATCGTGCTGACGACGAAAGCCTTGCCGATGTGCTTGTGTGCGACAGCCCGGTTCCGTTCTGCGAGCAAATCACAAAACTGATTGACAGCGGGGTTGCCGCAATCATTCAGCCGGGCGGAACTCCGTCTGACGGGCAGCTTGCGGAATACTGCGATGAAAAAAACGTCGTCATGGTCTTCACCGATATGACGCATATAAATTTCTGATTCAGGTGGGTTATGATTTTTTACTTGGGACAATTTTTGCAGCAATATTGGGGGCCGGCAAGACTTTTTTCATCCTACGCGGTTCTAATCAGTCTTGCCCTTTATCTGGGATTTTTCCTGTCTGTCAGGTTCATCCCGAAATTCTACGACTGGCTTCCGCATGACAGAGGCCGCGAATTCACCATCAAAGAGAATGCAGAGGCGGCAAAAGGCAAGCCCACCGGCGCAGGCTTTGTTTTCATCACCATTTTTGTGATTATTTGCCTTGTCCTTGTTCCAATGAATTTTTTCCGGGCGGCAATCCTCGTGCTCACATGGCTCATAATGCTCACCGGTTTTCTGGATGACAGAAGCGTGACAAGCTGGGGAGAATATCTGAAAGGCTCGCTTGATTTGATTATCAGTGTGACTGCCTCGCTCGTCCTTTACTTCGGGCTTAAATCTGCGTCGCCGGACGGCGTGATTCGTTTCTGGCTGCCAATCATCTCGAATCAGGTGGCCGTGAATCCTGTGGTTTACGTCGTAATCTGCACAATAGTTCTGTGGGCAAGCATCAATACGACAAACTGCACAGACGGAGTTGACGGACTTTCCGCAACGCTTGTCCTCATCGCGCTGTTCACGCTCGGAACAATCCTTTATTTTATTCTGGGTCACAAGGATATTGCCGCCTATCTTCTGGTTCCGCATTTTGTTGCCGGGGCGCAGTGGGGCGTGATGTTTTTTGCGCTTGCGGGAGTTCTGATGGGCTACCTCTGGCACAACGCGTACCCGAGCAAATGCCTGATGGGTGACGCGGGAAGCCGCGCATTGGGATTTTTTGTCGGAATCGGGGTGATGGTCTCGGGCAATCCGTTTCTCATCCTCGCAACATCGTTCATCATTTTCATAAACGGCGGCATGGGGCTCATCAAAGTGTTTCTGCTGCGCTTTTTCAAAATCAAGATTTTCAAGAACATCCGTTTTCCGCTCCACGACCACATGCGCAAAAATCACGGGTGGTCGCCGACTCAGGTTCTCATCAAATTCGTGATTGCCCAGCTGCTGATTACAAGCGTGCTTCTGGGCATGGTCTTTAAAATCAGATAAAAAAGGAAGGATTGTATGAGCGTGCAGAGCGAAAGCGAATTTCTGGAGAAAAACCGCGCCGAGATTATCGAGCTGGAACGACGGCTCACCGCTTGCCCCGCCATTGCGCCGGAAGGTGACGGTGACGGCGAATCCCAAAAATGCGACGTGCTTGAGAGCTGGCTTCGCGAAAACGGTTTTGCCGATATTCAGCGTTACAACGCGCCCGACAGCCGCGTAAGTTCCGGGGTGCGCCCTTCCCTCGTGGTCACAATTCCCGGAAAATCTGATAATCCGCGCGTCTGGGTGATGGCTCACCTTGATGTGGTCGCAACAGGTGATTTATCGCTCTGGCAGACCGACCCATGGACTTTGACCGAAAAGGACGGGAAAATTTTTGGACGCGGCGTGGAGGACAATCAGCAGGGGCTTGTCTCTGCGGCATTTGCCGCGCTGTTTTACATCAAGAATAAAATCACGCCAAGCCATACAATCAAACTGCTTTTTGTCGCTGATGAGGAGAACGGCAGCAAATTCGGAATAAAATACCTGATGCGCGAGCATCATCTTTTTAAAAAAGAGGATTTAATTCTGATTCCCGATGGCGGCGACCCGGACGGCAAGACAATCGAAATTGCGGAAAAAAACATTCTGTGGCTTTCTGTCCACGTGACTGGCAAGCAGACTCACGGCTCACGGCCAGACAACGGCGCGAACGCATGCCTTGCCGCCGATGACCTTGCTGTGCGGCTTCACAAACTGGAGCGCGTTTTTGACCGCAAGGATAATCTTTTTGAGCCGAACTACAGCACAATCCATCCGACAAAGCATCTGAAAAACGTTGACAGCATCAATATTATTCCCGGCGAGGACTGGTTTTTCATGGACTGCCGGATTCTGCCGTGCTATCCGCTTGATTCGGTTCTTGCGGAGGTGGACAAACTTTGCCGCGAGATTGAGGCGGAATACGGCGTGAAAGTTGAGTACACCACACCGCAGAAAGCCGAAAGCCCCGCAACCTCTGCGGATGCGCCTGTGGCGCAGAAACTTGCGGCCGCGCTGAAAGCAGTCCACGGAATTGACGCAAAATTCATCGGGATTGGCGGCGGAACTGTGGGCGCGGAACTGCGCCGCGAAGGAATTCCCGCTGTGGTCTGGAGCACGCTGGACGATCAGGCGCACCAGCCGAACGAGTACTGCGTCATAGACAATCTGATTAAGGATGCCCGGACGCTGATTGAATTTTTCAAGTAATCTTATTCAACCGTGACACTTTTTGCCAGATTTTTTGGCTTGTCCGGGTCATACCCGCGCTGAATGGCGCAGTAGTACGCGAAAAGCTGAGCCGGAATCACGGTGAGAAGGCTCGCCAAAGTTGATGAGCACTCCGGAATTCTGAAAATCTCATCCGCCTTGCCGTCGAACGCGCCGCTGTCATCCTGTGTGATTACAAGGACTGTCGCGCCACGGCTGCGCACCTCAACCATATTCGAGCCGATTTTATCAAAAAGCGCAGGCTCGCTGGCAATCGACACTACAAGAGTCTGCGGGTCTATCAGCGCGATTGGCCCGTGCTTCAGCTCGCCGGCGGCGAACGCCTCGGAGTGCATATAACTCACCTCTTTAAGTTTGAGCGCGCTTTCAAGCGAAGTCGCGCTGTCAAACTGACGGCCGATATAAAAAATCTTGTTTTTATTGAACTGACGGCTTGCGAATTTCTGAATCACATCCTGATTATCAAGAATCTGCTGCACTTTCGCCGGGATTGTCTCAAGCTCCGCGAGAAGGGCTGATGCATCGGAATCAGAGAGCGTTCCGCGGAGTTTGCCCGCCTTAATCGCAAGCAAAAACAGGCAGAGCACTTGCGTAGTATACGCTTTTGTGGACGCAACGGCGATTTCCGGACCTGCCAGCGTGTAAATCACATCGTCGGCCTCGCGGCTCACAGTTGAGCCGACGCAGTTTGTAATCGCCACGACTTTAAGCCCCTCTTTTTTTGCCAGACGGAGCGCGCTCAAAGTGTCGGCGGTCTCACCGGACTGGGAAATCACGATGAAAACATCGTCCTTGTCCAAAATGGGATTCCTGTAGCGGAATTCAGACGCGACATCAACATCGACTTTGAGCCGGGCAATCCGCTCAAAAGCGTATTTTGCCACAACGCCCGCGTGATAGGCGGTGCCGCAGGCGGTAATCACAACGCGGCCGGCCTTGCGCCAAACATCGTCCATTTTGTTCTCCTCAAAATAGACATCCGCAAGTTTGCCCGCCGAATCCCTGATAATTCTTGGGCGCATGGTGTCGGTGAGGCCTTTGGGCTGCTCGTGGATTTCCTTAATCATAAAATGCGGATAGCCGCCCTTCTCCGCCGCATCCATATCCCAATCCACATGGCTTGGCTGCTTTATGATTTTCTCGCCATCAAAGTTGAAAAGGTCAACGTGATCGGTGTACAGGACGGCAATCTCGCGCTCATCCAGATAATAGACATCGCGGGTGTGCTCCAGAAGAGCGGGCACATCAGACGCAATGAAATTCTCGCCCTTTCCAAGCCCCACGACAAGCGGACTTTCCTTGCGCGCGCAGATAATCCTGTCCGGATAATCCTTGCACAGAACTCCGATGGCATACGAGCCTTCAACCGCGTGCAGGGTCTGAATCACCGCCTTGAAAATATCTTTCTGCTCGGCGTAAAATTTATCAATCAGATGGACGATGACCTCGGTGTCGGTCTGCGACTGGAAAACGATTCCCTGAGCCTGCAACTTGGCCTTCAAATCCGCATAATTTTCTATTATTCCGTTGTGAACGATTGAGATTGCGCCGTCCATGCTCGTGTGAGGATGGCTGTTCGTGTCGCTCGGCTCGCCGTGAGTTGCCCATCGGGTGTGCCCAATCCCAATCGTCCCTTTGATTGTCTCGTCGGCAATCTTCTGTTCAAGGAATTTGAGCGCGCCCTTGCATTTGCGCACAAGAATGTCGCCGTCCTCAAGAACCGCAATTCCCGCGCTGTCATATCCGCGGTACTCCAGCTTTTTGAGCGCGTTAATAAGCACCTGCGAGGCGTTTTTTGAGCCAACATATCCTACAATTCCGCACATAATCTGTTATACGCGCCTTACAAAACCGATTTTCCCACGGTTCCGTTTTGCGCGTTTTCCTCCGTCTCCTCAACTTTTTTAAAGTCTACCGCAATCACCTGTTTTTTTCAACAAATCCTGCGGCAAAATTCCGCGCCGGGCCATCATCCCGGTCTCACGCAAAAAAAACAAACTGATGATTCCGGCCTTTTTCCTCCGCATGACTGCCCCGCCGAGCACGGGCACAAAATCCGCGGCAAGGCAAAAAAATCCGCCTGAAACGCGCTTTATTTTCCCACGCAGAAATTCGCGAAAATACTGCCGAGCACATCATCCGGGGTCACATCGCCAGTCACCTCGCCAAGGTTGTCAAGCGCGTCCTCCAAATCCTGAATCACAGCGTCAAGCGTGTAGCTTCCGTCCGCCGAAACAATCGCGTGCCGCACACTTTCCAGCGCCGCAAGAACGCAGTCCTTCTGCCTCGCGGAGCCAAGCCCCGCCTGCTCGCGCTCGGTGGGCAATCCCGCGGTGAGAATCTGGGAAATCCGCGCGAACAGCTCCGAAAGCCCCTCGCTGGTTTTCGATGAGACGCGGATGCAGGAGGGGGAAGTCTCCCCCTCGCTCCAGCCTCCTCGCTGCGCTGCGGTGTCTTCCGCTACCCCCTCTGCGGGGGCTTCGCCCCCGCAACGCCCCCGGTTCGCGCCAGAAATCATGTCCGCTTTCGTTGACACTACAATCACAGGCTTAGTGCATCCGTCAAGAAAAAGCCGATCCTCATCGCACATCCCGAATCTTCCGTCAACAAGGTAAAGCACCAAATCCGCAGACTGCGCAAGATTCTGACTCAGCTCAACGCCACGCGCCTCAACCACGTCTTCGGTAAGACGCAGGCCCGCAGTATCAAAAAGCCGCACCGGAATTCCGTTGATTCCGGCCCAGCTCTCAAGCCAGTCGCGGGTAGTGCCCTCAACCTCGCTGACAATGGCACGCTCTTCTTTTAAAATTGCGTTGAACAAAGAAGATTTCCCGGCGTTCGTGCGCCCCGCAAGCACGACTCGCGCACCGTCCTGGTAAAGTTTCTCGCCGCGCCATGAGTCCGCCAGAGTTTGCAGGCGGTCAGCGGCAAGCAGAATGTCAGCAAGGTCAAAACTGTCCGCAATTGTCTCCTCGTCCTCCGGGTACTCAATCTCAACCTCAATGGCGGCCAGAGTATCCACAATCAGTTTTTTAATCGAATCAATCTCATCAAAAAGATTTCCGGAAAGCCGCCCGGCAGCGTGGGAACGGGAAGTGTCCGTGCGCGACTCTATGATTTCTCTGACTGCCTCCGCGCGCGTAAGGTCAGTTTTCCCGTTGATGTACGCGCGGAAAGTGTACTCGCCGCGGTTCGCCTCGCGGAAGCCGCTTCTGAGCATGAGGCTCTGGATTGCAGTCACCACGGATGGCCCGCCATGGCAGAAAATCTCAATCATGTCCTCGCCGGTAAAGGATTTTGGGGCGCGGTACACGCCGAGCATCACCTCGTCAATCAGAACCGGCTGATTATCATCTTTTTTTTTGTCAACAATCCAGCCGTGAACAAGAGTGTTTCCGGCAGCCTCAAGAAGCGCGCGCGGACGCGAGAAAACTTTGCTGACAAGCTCAATGCAGTTTTTCCCGGAAACGCGCACAATTCCCAGAGCCGCAGGCGCAAGCGCGGTGGCGATTGAAGAGACCGGCTCTTCAGGTGCATACTGCGCGGGCGTCACGGGCTGACCTTCAAAAACGGCGTGAATCTGAGCGATTTTTTTACCTGAACCTCGGGATTTTCCGGCTCGATTGTGGGTGCGAGAATTGTGTCCAGAATTGAAAGGTCAGAATCGCGGGAAGTCCTGAGCGGGCGCATCGCGTCTCCAATGGCGGGCTTGCGGAATTCGGGGCTTGCCTCGGATGCACTGCCGATGAAAACATCAGTTGGCAGGACATCAGGGGGGGTCACATCATAATTGCCGACGTTGTTCCAGCACATATATCCGCGGTCTATGGAATCACGCACACCAAAAAACTGCTTGCGGATGTAATCCGAATCATAATAAAGCCTGTCGTAACTGACGTTCAGATAAAACGACTGAACCCATGGCCGGACAATCGCACGGTTGCGGCAAAGAACGGTGTTCCTGAACGAGCCGTAATAATAGATGCGGTACGTTCTGTCTGCGGCGGGCGCGTAGTTCAGAAAACTCTGCTCAAAATGGCTTGGATAGAACATCGGGCCGATTACATCCACGTACTCGGCAAGCATCTCCGCGTCCTGCCCGGTGCGCGTTCCGCTCCTGTACCATCCGTTCGCGCCGTAAATGTCAATTCCAATCGGTGCGTCAATGTTCTGCCGCGCATAAGAGAGGAATGATATTAGCGCGGACTCTTTGTCCATGCCTTTGTCCTGCCAGCGGTACGTGGCGTTGTAAAGGTTCGTGCCGTCCGTAGGAAAACGGATGTAATCAAACTGAATCTCGTCAAAGCCGCGCTCAATCAGCTCTTTTGCAATCGCGACGTTGTATTCCCAGACTTCCTCAGAATACGGATCGACCCAGTTCTCGTCGTAGTACACGGTCTTGCCATCCTCTGTGCCTTTGATTCCGACCCACGGCCTGTTGTTCCGCGCGTCCCAGATGGCGTATTTTCCGTCCTCGTAGCGGGAAAGCGAGCGATCCTTGAAAGTCACGATTCGCGCGATGAGGTAGATGTTTTCTTTTTTAAAGCCGTTGATGAATTCATCCAGATTTTTGATTGCATAAGTGGATGTCGTAGCCTTTTTCAGAATCTCAGGGTCGTGGCTGTCGTAACGCAGGAGTCCGTAATCGTCTTTCATGTCAACAACAATGCTGTTCAGATTGCGGTCTTTAATCACTTTTTTGAATTTTGCGACTCCCTCGGGAAAACTGCACTGGTACGCGGAGGCATAAATGCTCTTGCGACCGTCCGCCTTTTCCGCGTAGGGTGTGTTCACCGTGCCCGGATAGAGCATCCAAAGCTCATTCAGAAGGATTCCACGCGCGAAGCCGCTTCTGGACTGCGGAATCCAGGCGGTGTTCGTCATTCCGGGAACTGACGCGAACGCCTCGTGCCAGCTGCGCTCCTGAATCGGCGAGCCGGGACTTTTGAGCGAGTCCATGTCCAGCGAGCCGAAGCCTTCCAGTTTTGTGTAGACAAGCACGTTGTCTATGGTCGTAAGTCCGTCTATTACATCGGCTGGTTCGGTTCCTTTGTAGATTAGCTCGCCTTTTTTTGTCTGCCAGTTGAACCTGTAAATCCGCGGCATATACGTCTGCGAGATGTAAATTTCTGTGAAAAACGAGCCGTCCGCGCTGGTGCGGACTACCGGCAGAATATCAGAGATTTCATCAGGGGATGTGAGCGACGGCATCTTCTCAAAACCGGCCTCAACATCGTTCCATTCCGGTTTAGCGCGGTTCGGGAATTTGTAGGATAATCCGAAAATCGGGTGCGCCATGAAAATGACCGACTCCCCGTTGATTGTGGCGACGGCGCAAGCTTTCATGCCCGGAGTGTTGCGGCTTGTTGAGCCAACGTTCGTCCAAGAAAGTCCGCCGTCAACAGTATAGAAAACGTTGTCTTTTGTGGCAGTCACCATCTCAAGATTGTTCATGGGATTGACGCAGATGTCCTTCAGCTCCTGAATCTGCTTCTCAAGCCTTGATGCGCCGTTCTCGTATTTTTTGATTGTCAGAAACGGAAGTCCGTTATCACGCTCCTCGAACTTCTTGAGGTCGTCCGTAAAAAAAATGCCTTTTGAGGTGCGCATAAACCATCCTGTTTTGAGAACGCCCGCCGGATTTGTTGAAGGAACGCGCACCTGCACAAGCTGATCCACGCGGCCGTCCGTCCAAACCGGAATTGAGGCGTTGCGGTTGGTCACTCTGAAAAGCCCGGCGTCCGAGCCGACAAGAAAAACATCCGTCTCTGAATCAGCGCTGTAAGAAACGGGAACGGACTTTGCCGGAAGCTGATAAAGCGGCTTAACCTCCTGCGCAAAAACGGAGAGAGCCATCAGAAAAAATGAGAGCACGAAAATTGATTTTTTCATGCTCTGATTATCGGCAGAATTCCAGAATATGTTGAATGCGATGACCGGGCGAAAATCCCGCGCTCATGCGCCTCAAAACTGATTTCAAGGCCTGCCCGGAAAACGGCATTTACTTATTGGCGGAATTGGGCTATTTTATTGTCAGGTAATCCGAAAATTTACGGGCAGGAGCAGTTATGGAAAATCAGTCTATCGCAGTTTTACAGCAGATGATTGACGACAGCCGGAACATCGTGTTTTTTGGCGGCGCGGGCGTATCCACGGAGTCCGGAATTCCTGATTTCAGGAGCGTTGACGGGCTTTATAATCAGACTTGGAAATATCCGCCGGAGGAAATCATCAGCAGAAGTTTTTTCTACGCGAATCCTGTTGAATTCTACAGATTTTACCGCGCAAAACTTCTGCCAAAAGGCATTGAGCCGAACGCGGCGCACTATAAACTCGCCGAGCTTGAGAAATCAGGAAAAATCTCTGCGGTCGTGACGCAGAACATTGACGGCCTGCACCAGAAAGCGGGAAGCAAAAAAGTTTTTGAGCTGCACGGCAGCACGCTGCGAAACTACTGCCTTGACTGCCACGCATTTTTTGATGAGAAAATAATTGAGGAGAGCGAGAACGCGCCGGACAAACTTCCGCACTGCCCAAAATGCGGCGGACTAATCAAACCGGATGTGGTGCTTTACGAGGAGCCTCTGGACAACGGCGTGACTGAAGGCGCAGTCCGGGCAATCAGCGCGGCGGACACACTGATTATCGGCGGCACATCGCTGACTGTCTACCCTGCGGCGGGACTTGTGAACTATTTTCACGGCAAAAATCTTGTCCTGCTGAACAAAAGCGCGACACCCCAGGATTCGATGGCAACGCTCGCAATCCATGAGCCAATCGGGCAGGTGCTCTCGCAGATTCAGGTGCGCTAGAAAGTCGCGCCGAATTCAAAGATGAATGCAAAGCCTCCCGCAGATTTTTCCAGCTGGTGCAGTGAATATTTCATTCCGGCGGATGCGCTCATCTTGTAACTGGAGTCCGCAAAAATCCCGATGTTCGGATTCATTTCCAGCGCGAATTTTATGTAAAGCGCGTCCTGATACAACGAGCGGCCGTCTGCAATCGCGCCAAAATAATCAGCAAGATAAAGGGGCTGAAATCCGAACTTTGACGATTTATATGCCGAGAACGTCCCGTAATATCCTGCGGCAACGTAAAAATCATGGATGAAAACCGCGGGCAAAAACGGAAGCGATTTTCCAACGTTCATCCCGAACAAAACTGCCTCCGCCTTTGCGTCCAGAACCGCAATCCCAAAAGACTCCTGCGATGCGCTGGCGTATCCGTAATCAGAGGCGGTCGGGAACAGGCTCACGCTCACTCGGAGAGGCAGGTTGCTTGTGAAGCCGTACTCGGACTCAAACGGAAGAATGTGCGGAAAATATGACGTGAACGCGGCGGTGACGGCAAAATAATCCGCGAAAACCTCGGGATTTTTCTCTGCCGAAGCATCGTGCAAATAGGAAAATCCTGCGCCCACAGAAAATCCCGCGCGCTCAAAACGGCCCGGCCCCGCCGAACGGACGTTGGAATATCGCGCCGATAACGCCTCGGAAATCCTGTAGTAAACGGTGGGATTATCAGACGCGAACGTTCCAATTATTGTGCGCCGGCTGTCCGCAGAAGCCCTGTTCTGCCGCCCGATTTTTCCGCCCGCGCTGTTCGCAAGAGCAATGTACGAGACCTGGCCAAGCGGAATGTAGGACGCCAGAGAAAAATCCGCGATGCTCTGTTTCCAGCCGTGAAAATCGAATTCGGTTTTTAAACTTGCAAGCGCAGAGATGATGTCGGTCGCGCTGCCTTCCTGCGCGCTCAGGCTCAATCCGAAAGAATTTGTGAGCGGCCCCCAGCCAGCAGAAATCTGATACGTGCCCTCGCCGCCGGAAGTCCACGGAACGCTGGTCACGTAAGTTGCGCCGAACGGAAGCAGAAAGTCCGCGCCAGAAACTCCGGTGTTCACGCCAAAAGATTCGGATGTGTAAAGCGAGAACGGCAAAAAAATCCCGCGCCGCATGTGCAGAAACGGATTATATTTTGATGATTCAAGCGGCAAATCCGGGTTCAGCGGAATTTCCAAAACTGATGTCTCTGCCATCGCCCAGTTTCCATCTGATTTTTGCACCGAATCCGCAGAGAAATCGTCCTGCGCCGCAGAATTTCTCTGCGGAAAATTCGTGCCAAGCCGCAGAAGCCTGTTCTCGCGGTAAAACTTCCCGATGTACACAATCTCATTTTGCGCACGAACCGGGCAGAAAACTCCGCCGGAAATATCCTCGCTGGAAAAATCAAAAGTGCCGTCCGAGCGCAGAACGCCAAGACGCGGCATTGTTCCGGCGCAAGCCCAGCTGAAATAAAAATTGCCCGCAGAATCGCAGGAAAGATTCCGGGCAGAAAATCCGTCTGGCAGGGCAAAACGCGCAGTCTCCGCGAATCCGCCGCTAAAATCCGCAGAAAAAACGCAGACAGAAAAATTCAGACCTTTTTTCTGGATGAAAGCGAAGCGGCCGTCCCCGGCGGGCGTGAAACTCCCGGAAAAGTCGTATAAATCCTCGCGGATATCCGCAGTCTGACGGACTTCCGTGATTTTTCCGCCAGCGTCAAAAATCAGTTTGTGGATTTCTATGTGATTGTACGGCGGAACAAAACGCTGCGCCACAAGATAGCGGTCCTCTCCATCAGAAATGATTGCGGCATCTTTTATTCCGGGGATTTTCACGTCAAAAACGCGGCCCGTCCGCAGATTCAGGATTTTAACTCCGCTTGTGATGTTCGCTTTTTTTGCGGTGAGATATGAGACCGCCATGAATTCGCCGTCGGAAGAAAGCGAGATGCCCTGCACACTCTTCAAATTCTGCATTGCGAAGACTTTTCTTGCTTTTTCGGGATTGCCGTAATTTTCCGCAGGAAGAAAATACACCGCGCCGCAAGAATTCTCAATCCAGGCAAGGCCGGCATCGCAGACAGAAAGGCTTGAGTAACGCGCGCCATACCGGTTTTTGGCGGAATAATCCGCGCGGTCAGGGTCAAAAAAATCAGCGGATTGCCCGGACTGAACGGGGTTCGCAGGAATTCCGGGCGCTGCATAATCATCATAAAAATTCTGCCACGCCTCTTTGATTTTTATGCCGTAAGTTTTTTTGAACGCGCTGGAGACACCAAGGCGGCGCACGTTTATGAGCGTGTACCAGAATTCCGCGTATTTTTCTGCACCAAAATTTTGCAGAAGCCACTGCACGAACGCCGCGTTAAAATCGTAGAAAGAGCCTGACGGATAAGTGTCTGACGCGCCCTGAACATCAAAATAAGAGGGAAAATCGTCCTCAATTTTGGCCTGCTTCACCGTGTGCCGCCAGAATTCGTTGTTCAGCCTGCCCTCGCCGGACAAACTCTCAACGGCGACGCTCGCGCCCTCCGCCATGCCGGATGAAAGGAAAAGATAGCCCAAATCTGCCGCGTCACCAAAAACAGATGCGAGGCCGCTCCAAAATCCGTTTTTGAGATTGTATGTGACCGCGTGGGTCAGCTCGTGGCGGAAGATGGAGAGAAAAGCCTGTGAGAAAGAGCCGGACAAATCCCCGATTGCGGACTCGGAAGTGTCAAAAATCACAATGCGATTGTACGGCACTGCCGAGAAAAAAGCGTTCAGCTGGTCGGTTGCGGGCGTGATTACAACCGGAAGCCGCATGAAAGGCTCTCTGCCGAACTGCGCGGCAACTTCCTCAAAAATCAAATCTGCGGCCTGATACAATATTGACGCGGATTTCTCGCAGCGGGCTGGGTAAATTATGTCAAACCAGCGGGTCTGGGCCATCCGCAGGTCTTTTTCGCCGGAAAGAAGCCCGCCTGCCGCAAAAATCCTGCCGGGAAAAAAGGCGGCCAGAAAAATCAAAATTAGGGCGGATTTTCTTGCCCGCAATTCAAGGCTCAGCATACTTCCCCGAGTTTTCGCGCCCCGTACCCAAAATAAAATGAGCCGAGCGGCGCACCGATGACAATCATCACAAAAGCGATGATAATCACGCTTGACTGCCTTGCGGGAAGCAGAACGCCAAGCCCCGCAAAAATCCCGAGGATGATGAAAGAAAAAAGCATGGAAATTACTGCGTTGATGTTCTGCTTGAACGCCGCCGCGGGAATCTCCCAGTTAAGTTTGGGGTTCGCCGCATCCAGCAGCATTGCAGAAAAAGTCATTGGGATTGAGGCGCAGGACGCAAGGACGATTGCCGCGCCAGAAATCCGCAGGAAAATCGTCCAGGGCAGAAAAATGCCAGCCGCGCAGTTCACGGCCACCGCAAAAATCAGGAAAATTGCAAGCTCGATGAGCACATAAATCAGCGAGTGGAAAACTTTCACTTTGAGGATTGTCTCAAAACTGACGGGCATTGCCTTCAGGCCCGCAAGACCTTTGCCTTCCCGCGAGAACGACGTTGACGCAATGTTCGACGAGCAGCCGCCAAAAAAAACAAAGGCGGCCGCCGCAAGGCTAATGTAATAACTGATTTTCTGAAACCTGTCCGGGTCTGCCATGAGCCGCGCAAAAAAAGTTTTAAGCGCGAGCAAAATTTCCGAAATCGGAGTGCCGGACGCAACCGAAACCGAAATATAAAGCGAGAAAATCACGATGAGAGGCAGCAGAAAAACCAAAAGCGGGCCGTTCGCAAAAAACGCCGGCTCTCGCAAAACGGTGCGCACATCGCGGATAAGAAGCGCACCGAACGCGGATTTTTCCCGCACGTTTTCCTCTTTGAGCAGTTTTTGCGGTGCGATTTTTCTTGCCTTCACATCAGAGAAGCCAGCGAGCGTCCTCGCGTAAAAACCGGAAAGCAGAGGAATCAGCAGGAAAATCACAAGCGCACAGATAATCAGATGGGCGATAATCGGCAGGATTTTTCCGTCAAGCGCGGTGGAAAGAAAAAACAGCGCGGGAAATCGTTCGGCAAGAGAAGCGAGGCGCAGGGCTAGCGGGAAAAAGTTGCCGCCATCGCTGGAAAAATCCGCAGTTGCCACGGACTGCGCCGAAAATCCCGAGAAGAGGCTGTAGGCAATCACGAAGGCGACAAAAATCACGGTGGCGGCCATGGTCAAAAATGATTTTTTACGCAGGGCCGGGAAAATCATCAGAATCAGAATCAGAAGCGCGTATATCAGCGTGATTATAACGAGCGTGAGCGAGAGAGTCGCGGCCAGAAATCCAAGGTAAAAAATGGGATTTTTGAGCATTCCCGTGCCCGCGCCGTAAACTGCGGCGAACATTGCGAACAAGATGATTGCGAACGCGCCGTCTGTGATGAATGACACCGCGAATTTTGCGCGGAAAATATCTGTTGCGCTGAGCGGCATTGCAAGAAACTGGTCGTCCCCGCCGCCGCTGTAATATGTTGACGCAACCGATGTGATGCCCAGAAAAAGTACCGAGAGCGCGCAGACGCAGAGCGACACGGCCGGCATAAATTTCAGGCTGCCAGAAAATTCCAGAGCGGCATAAACTCCGCGCGCCATCAGGAACATCGCCGCAAAAAACATCCCGATGCCGTACAGAATCAGAATCAGCAGGACAATATTTTTGATGACTGATTTTATGCCTTTTTTGAATCCCTCAAAAAAAACTGACGGTGCGTACAGATTTTTAAGATGGATTTTAAGCAGCCGGAAAAACATCACTGCTCCTTTGCGGCCGGAAAATCCGCGGCGGAAGACGCTGCGCTTCCAATCAGGCGCAGAAAAATGTTCTCCAGCGAATCGGCGGGGGAATCGCCCGCGTGCTCGCGCCGCAAATCGTCCAGAGTTCCGCAGAAAATCAGGCGGCCGCCCCGGATTATGCCGATGCGGTCGCAGAGCTTCTCCGCAACTTCCATCACGTGCGTTGAGAAAAAAACCGATTTTCCCGCGGCGGCACGCTCGCGCATCAGCGCTTTGATTTTGAATGCCGCCTCGGGGTCAAGCCCTACCATCGGCTCATCAAGAATCCAGTTTTTAGGGTCGGTAATCAGGCTGGCAATCAGAAAAAGTTTCTGCTTCATCCCGTGGCTGAACGATGAAATTCTGTCCGCAAGCACGCTGGTCATCCCAAAATGCGCGGCGTAATTTTCCATGCGCTCGGCACGCTCTTTTCTGGGGATTTTATAGACATCGCAGATAAAATTCAGGTATTCGATGGCTTTGAGGCGCGAGAAAGTCTCGGGATTGTCCGGCACGAACGCGAACTGACGCTTTGCCGCGAGCGGACGCTTTGCGATTGAGATGCCGTCCAGAAAAATGTCGCCCTCGT
The DNA here is from genome assembly GCA_022510865.1 of Treponema sp. Lineage (GTDB taxonomy): Bacteria > Spirochaetota > Spirochaetia > Treponematales > Treponemataceae > Treponema_D. Next base: position 16,524 of record JAFLSQ010000009.1, on the reverse strand, counting down.
CCGCGGGAAGAATTCCTGTGAGCATCCGGATTGTGGTGGTTTTTCCCGCGCCGTTCGGCCCTAAAAATCCGAAAATCTCGCCGTCGTTCACGGTGAGGCTCAGAGAATCCACCGCCCTGCCGTTCTTTCCGTATGATTTTGAAACGTTTTTTATCTCGAACACAAAATTCTCCGCGAAGTTGCCCTGTGATTATAACAGAAATTGCGGGATTAGGCAAATTGCGCGGATTGGGGGCGCGATGATTGCTCTTTAATTCAGACTGTCAAGCAACAAATCTACAAAAGTATCGTTAAAGGTTATAGTTTTCAAAAACATATCCTTCTATTGCGCAACAATCACTAAAATTATGTTAATACGATTTTCGGCAGATTTTACAAAAATTATTTATCATTCAGTTTCTCTCTTAGCATCCGAAACATGCAGTTTTATTTCAGCAAGAAGCTCCATATTTTTCTCTGTCGAATTTGCAATGCTGATAACCGTAGCAACATAACCGTACCAAAAAACGCAAACAACAAACGAAAAAATGACACCAATTATCACCCCTATAAAAAAGCCGACATACTCAAAAAGAATCGCTCCTAAAACGCCAAAGCTAATTCCACCAATCACTATCGTCAGAACAGTAAAAAAAGGTAGCCAAGTTTCTAATTTTTCCCTTAATTTTTCCCTTAACCATTCATTCATAAAGACCTCCTTCGTGCAAGCGTACTTTCCTAACGCTTCTGCATAATAATTATACGCTAAGAATTATTATTTTACAACGAAAAAGCGTAATAATTTTTATATGACTGATATTTTGGAAGAAATTCGAAAACTGAAACTCGCAAGGAAATGGAGCGAATATCAGTTGGCGGAACGCTCTGGAATTCCCCAATCGACAATCTCTTCTTGGTACAGGAAAAACCAAATTCCCACGATTCCATCCCTTGAAAAGATATGCGCTGCTTTCAATATAACGCTGGCACAGTTTTTCAGTGATAAAAATGCAAAATTTCAATCTCTAACAGAAGAGCAGCAGGAACTTTTGAATGAGTTCGGCAAACTGCAAAAAGACCAACAACAGGCTATACTCAATTTGCTTAAGACACTCTAACTGCATTAAAAAGTATATAAAGATAGCAGATTCCCATGTTTTGTTGAACACACCGGTCAAGCAGAAAAATCGCGTGAGAAAATCGGCAAGGTTTTGAAAATCCGCCGGGATTATCTCACTGCGTGATTCATTCACCGCCGCTCACTGAATAATCTTTTTTGCTGCCATGCGCGCCGAAAATCTGCCAGTTTCCCGCGCCAAGCCTCTGGAGGATTGCCGTCCGCTCTTTTGCGCACAAGTCGGGGTCGGTGTCAACGGAAGTCATCAGGATGGGCGCATACTGATTGTATTTCCTCTGCTCGGGAGTGAAGCCCTTGATGTTGATGTAGATGTCGCCCGTAAAAACAATGTGATTGGCGTAATCAATCAGCACAATCTCGCCAGGAAGATGGCCGCCCTTGCCCTCGTAAATCTCAAAATGCAGGTCGGCAAAGTCAAAAAATCCGGTTTGGGCAAGAAACTCGGATTGCTCCGCATTATCCTCGCCCCACATTCCTGTGACTTTCTCGGGGTCAGGCGGTGAGTACTGCGTCAGTATCTTGCAGATGTTTATGTACGGCCTGTGCAGCGGATTTTCCTCGCGGAAGCCGTTCCTGCCCTCATGCTCCGCGCGAAGGCACGCCGCGCTCTTTCTGCTTGCCAGAATACGGTCAAACAAATGCAGCAGACCGCAGTGGTCAACATCCGCGTGAGTTATCAGCACGGTTTTTTCCATATCATCAAAATCAGGGAGCAATTTGCGGAAAATGGCCTTCATCTCATCCTCATAGCAGGCATATCCGCTGTCGATAAAAAGCACCTGATTTCCGCTGATTAAAACAGCGGTGTTGCTTCCGCAGGGCGGCTCTATCAGAACAAGCCGCGTCCTATCCGTAATTTTGTGCTCGGTTATCCTCGGCGCAAAAGCCGCGCCCTTGTACGTTGCGAGCATTTCCGCAAAACGCCCGATGCTGTCAAAAGTGCGGTATGGAGAAAGCCCCTGCTCGTCAAGCGTCTGCATGGCAAGATTGATGTTTATGAGCAGCCGATTTTTTATCTCTGGTGACAGCCCGATATTTTTCGCAATCTCGGAGACAAACGAGCTGTAAAATATGCTGTTGTCATAGACTTTTTCGGTATGATTATAGTTGATTATGCGGACGGGGCATAACTTTTCCGCACAGGCAAGAAAATCCGATATTTTTCCCGTGTCCTCCACGAACAGTCCCATCTTGAACTGCTGGTAGTCCGTTTCGTTCTCATGCGAGCTGATGTATGATATGTTGAAGTCAAACTCGCTGATAAGGCTCAGAACTTCCGTGACGCTGCCGGGCATATCCTTCAGCTGGAATTCAAGCAGCACGATATTCCTGCTGTCGCCGTCCGTCTGCAAATAACCGATTTCTGCAAGCCGCTCGTCCGCCTGCGCAAGCTGCTCGGGAGTTCCGTCAGCGTCAATAAAAAGTGTGTGCGCGTCGATGGCTTTATTGTAGCTCACGCGTGTTATATTAACGCCCAGTGATGCGAAACACCTGCTTGCTTTCAGAAACGCGCCGATATGGTCAGGCATTGTCGTGATGTAAGTCTTTTTCATGGCCGTCAGCTGCCTTTCTGCTGAATGCTGGCAGACAATCTGAATCCTATGTCGTATGCGGATTGCAAATCCTTGGGGAACTGCTCCTCACGCACCTTGCGCTTGTGCGCCTCATTAAAAGTTCCGGCGGCAAATCTGGTATAATCATCAAATTGCAGAGTATCGCACGCGGCGTAATATTCGGTGCTTCCGCCAAGACGCTTCATGTAATTTGCGTACTGCTTCATTATTCCGTGGTATGCGGTTTTGGCAAACACTTTGGGCGCGTTCATCGTAAAGAAAAAGCAGGAGTTTATCTTGCCGTGAAAAAGCGTTTTGCTGTAATCATCATAACTTAAAAGCGAGAACACAAGCCGCTCCATGAGGCAGTACATCATCCCCGAGACGTTGCCAAGATATATGGGTGAGCCAAGGAGCACGACATCGGCGGAAAAAATTTTATCAAAAACCGATTGCAGACCATCGTTCCACATACAGCGTCCTGTCTCTGCGCCGGCTTTTTTGCAGGCAAAGCAACTCCGGCAGCCGGAAAATGTAAGCTCGGAAAGCTGTATCATCTCCGTTTCTGCGCCCGCGTCCGCCGCTCCACGCAACGCCTGCTGCAAAATCAGGTCTGTGTTCCAGCCCTTTCTGGGGCTTCCGTTTATGGCGATTGCTCTCATCCTGCCACCTCCCTCTCACCGGACTTCGCCAGAGTGCGCCCCGTGAGCGTCAGACATATTCTCGGATTTTCCATACTGTGCCCCTTTAAAACATAGTGCCTTATCTTAGCACATTCCACGGCGATTGACAAATGTTTCTTTTCATAGTAACATAAATCATTATGAAACACACAAAACTTTTTGGTGCTGTCGTGGCACTTTCGGTATCATTCAGTTCGGTTGTGAGCGCCGCTCCAAAGGCAAAGGCGGCCACAAGCGTTAAAATCGGCATTGCAAAAATCTCTCAGCATGCGGCCCTTGATGCAATAGAGCAGGGAATTCAGGACAGGCTCAAAGAGCTTGGCGTTGACGCCACTTATGATTTGCAGAACGCTAACGGCGATGTAGGAACCGCCGCGCAGATTGCGGCAATCTACAAGGCAGAGAAAGTCGATGTAGCCGTGGGAATCGCAACCCCGGTCGCTGTCGCGCTCGCGAACACAATCAAGGATAAGCCGGTCATTTTCAGCTGCGTCACAGACCCGGTAATCGCGGGGCTTGTACGTGATGTGAACCACGGCTACCGCAACGTCACAGGCTTAAGTGATGCGGTGCCCACCGTCGAGGACATCAAGACTTTCGCGGAGCTTACCGGCATAAAGACTCTGGGCTACATCTACACAAGCAGCGAGGCAAACTCAATCAGCTCTCTTGAGCTTGTGAAAGAGGGATGCAAACAGGCAGGGCTTGCGCTCGTTACCCAGAGCATCACCCAGTCATCAGAAGTGAAGCAGGCAGCCGAGGCAATCGTGAAAGACGTTGACGGCATTTACCTCACCACGGACAACACGATTTTCAGCGCGCTCTCTGCCCTGATTGACGTGTTCAACCGCGCCCACAAGCCAATCTATTCCGCGGATGTCACCGGCGCAATGAACGGAGGAATTGCGATTGCTTCCGGCTTCAACTACTACAAGGCCGGCCTTGCCACAGGAGACATGATCAAAGAGATTCTGGACGGAAAAAAGCCCGCCAGCATCCCGGTGAAATTCATCACGAAGCCTGCCGACAAAGATTTGCTTCTTGACCTGGACGCGCTCAAAGACTGCGGCATAACTCTCCCGCAGTCATTCGCCGACGACGCGAACATGATTTTCCAGAACGGCAAGCTCACTCAGAAATAAAAGATGCTCTGCACGATTTTAATAGAAGGGCTTGTCTACGGAATAATGGTGACAGGCCTTTTTTGCAGTTACAGAGTCCTTAATTTCTGCGACATGACCGTGGACGGCTCGTTTCCGCTCGGGGCGGCTGTCCTGGCGGAATGCCTTGTCCACGGACTTCCCACAAGCCTTGCCCTGCTCATCGCGTTCTGCGCGGGGATTGCGGCGGGCATCATCACATCCACAATCTACGCCAAACTGCGCATCCCGGATTTGCTTGCGGGAATCCTCACTATGACAATGCTTTATTCGGTGAACCTGCGCGTGATGGAGAACAAAGCGAACATCTCTCTTCTGAGGGTGCCCACTCTGTTCTCCAACATAACGGATTTCATGTACGACAAATTCCCGTCCATCGAAAATCCGGAGTGGGGAATCGTCGTGTTCCTCATTATTTTCGTCCTGATTCTTAAGGCCCTGCTTGATCTTTTTTTCCACACCGACATGGGTCTCACGATGGGCGCGCTAGGCGCGAACCCGCAACTTGTAATCTCGCAGGGAGTGAACCCCACCGTCCTGCGCACAATCGGAATCTGCTTCGGGAACGGGCTTTCCGCGGTGGCGGGCGCGTTCGCGGCAATGTACTCGGGCTTCGCAGACATCGGCATGGGAAGCGGAATCGTCGTGAGCGGCCTTGCCTCCCTCATGCTCGGCGAATTCGTCCTGCGCTCGAACAAAATAGGATTGCAGACCTTGCGCGTGCTAATCGGCTCGTGCATTTACCGCGCACTGATGATTTTAATCCGAAATTACGGCCGTTATGTGCGCATAACCCCGAACGACCTCAAGCTTATGACCGGCATACTGATTATCATCTGCCTTGCCGTCACCAGATTTGACCTGATAAACAGGATAAAAAATCGGGAGGCAAAAAAATGATTGAGCTGCAAGGCATAGGAATCACATTCAACGCGAACACGCCGGACGAGAACAAGGCGCTCAAAAACATAAACCTCAGAATCAACAGGGGCGATTTCATCACCGTGATTGGCTCGAACGGGGCCGGAAAATCCACGCTCTACAATCTGATTGCGGGAACTTTGCAGCCATCTCACGGAAGCATTTTTCTGGACACCGCGCAGGGAAGGCGGGACATAACGCACGAGAAGGAATTCAAGCGAGCGCGCTACATCGGGCGCATTTTTCAGAATCCGCTTCTGGGCACCGCGGGAAAAATGTCCCTTGAGGACAACATGGTAATCGCGTCAAAAAAAGGATTCAAGGGGCTTAGAATCTCGCTGAACAACAGGACGCGCGAATATTTCAAGGAGCAGCTCTCCGTGCTTGGCATGGGGCTTGAGGACAGGCTGCGCGACAATGTGGAGCAGTTCTCCGGCGGGCAGAGGCAGGCGCTCACGCTTCTGATGGCGGTGATGTCCAGGCCTGACCTCCTTCTGCTTGACGAGCACACCGCCGCGCTTGACCCCACGAACGCCGCAATCATCATGGAGCTGACAAAAAAATTCGCGGCCGACTACAACCTGACTGTGATGATGGTGACGCACAATATGCAGCACGCCATCGAGTACGGCTCGCGCCTTCTGATGATGGACGCGGGCGAAATCATACTGGACATAAACGGCGCGGAAAAAACAAGCCTCACGATGGAGGACATCGTGGAGAAATTCAGGGGGATTAAAAACCGTTCCCTTGACAACGACCAGATGCTCTTGCAGTGAGTCAGGGCGATTTTCCCGCCGTACCCTCCAGACAATCGCAATAAAAATGGCGGGCAAAGCCCGCCATCTCACTTCCGCGCGATGTGTCAGCGTCCGCTCAAAGACCACAGAGCCTTCACAAGCGCGTCCGCGTCCTCTGGCGAATTGTACACCGCGAGCGTTGGGCGCACCGTGCCTTCAAGCCCGTAGTGCCGCAGAACAGGCTGGGCGCAGTGATGGCCCGAGCGCACCGCAATGCCAAAGTTGTTCAGATACTCGCCGATAGCGAAAATATCCCGGCCGTCCATCACGAATGAGAGCACGCCCGCTTTGTTCGTGGCGTTCCCAACAAGATGAAGCCCCGGAATTTTCCGCATCTCAGAGAGCGCGTACTGCGTCAGCTCGTGCTCCCACTTTCCGATTGCCGCGATTCCGATGCCAGCCACATATTCGAGCGCGGCACCAAGTCCCACAATCTGCGCGATTGCCGCAGTTCCCGCCTCGAATTTCGCGGGAGCCTCGTTGTAGACCGTCCGCTCAAAAGTCACGTCCTTAATCATGTTGCCGCCGCCGTGGTATGGTCGCGATGCCGCAAGCAGCTCCGCCTTTCCGTAAACCACCCCGACTCCCGTGGGCGAGTAGATTTTATGGCCGCTGAACACAAAGAAATCCGCGTCCAGCGCGCTCACGTTCACCGGAATGTGGGCAACCGACTGTGCGCCGTCAATCAGAATGCGGACTCCGTGACGGTGCGCAATCTGAATCATCTCCGCGACCGGCGTAATCGTCCCGAGCGCATTCGAGACCTGCGTTGCTGCTGCAAATCGCGTCCTCGGCGTGAAAAGCCGCTCGTATTCAGAGAGGATTATCTGACCGCTCTCGTCAATCGGCGCGACTTTGATGACCGCCCCGGTCTCCTCTGCAATCAGCTGCCATGGCACGATGTTCGCGTGGTGCTCCAAAAGAGTGAGGATGATTTCATCGCCCGGCTTTAAAAACTGCTTGACGTAGGCGTTCGCCACAAGATTGATTGCCTCGGTCGTTCCGCGCACGAAAACGATGTTCTCTGCCGCAGGCGCACCGATGAAATCAGCAACGGTCTGCCGCGCCTTCTCCATCGCGTCTGTCGAACGGTCTGCAAGCTCGTGCACGCCGCGGTGCACGTTGGAATTCTCGTGCTCGTAAAAATAAGTGAGCCTGTCGATTACCTGACGCGGACGCTGCGTGGTGGCTCCGTTGTCAAGCCAGACCAGCTGCTCGCCGTTCACGCGCTCAAACAGGATTGGAAAATCCCTGCGGATTTCTCCAAGCGTCTTCGTCCCGATTGCGATGTGCGATGATGTAGCCGAAAGCCGCTCGTCACCCGCCTGATGCGCCGAGGCCTGCGAATGCTGCGCAGAACCGATTTCATTCCCGTGGGCGGCTCGCTCATCCGCCTGCTTCTGCGAGATTACGGACGGAGAGAACGCGATTTTTTCTTCTGCGCCGTTGGGCACGTCCGTCTGCGCAAAAGAAGCCACCTGAGAAATCACACTCTGATTGCCTGCCATGCCGGAGGACGCAAATTCGGAAGCAAGTTCCGTGACGACAGCCTCGTAGTCCTGCACGGAAAGCTCGCCGCCAGTCAAAGACGCGCCATGCGCTGCCGGGGCAGTCACTTCCGGCGAGGCGGCGGATGGCACGGATACGGAAGGTGCAAGTGCCGGGGAGAATGCTTGTGTGGTGTAGCCGCCTTGCGCGTCCAGTGCCGCCGCCGCTTTTTGTGCCGCGCGGTCAATTACGCTTGTGTCGCCGTTCGCAACAAGAGATTCGATTCCTTGGGCGCAGACCGCCGCATCGAATCCGCCGAAAAGGTTTCCCGCCATCGTCTCAATCTCGCGCTCGGTGGGCAGTCCTAAATCCGCAAGCGAAAAATTACTCGCCGTAGTCATAATAATTTCCCACTTCTACGTCTTCAAGCACCGCAATCGCATCGTCTGCGAGGATTGCCGCGGAGCAGTACAGGGAAAGCAGATACGATGCCACGCCCTTGTCATCGATTCCGCGGAAACGCACGGCAAGGCCACGGCTCGCCTCGTTCTTAAGGTTCGCCTGGAAAAGGCCGATGACTCCGCGCTTCGCCTCTCCCGTGCGCACAAGCATGATGTTCGTCTTTCCGCTCTGGCTCTTGGGATTTTTGAGACCGTCAACCAGAAGTTTGTCAGTCGGAACAAGAGGAATGCCCCGCCATGTGAGGAAAGTTCCGCCCGCAATGTTCACAGTGACCGGCGGAACGCCGCGCCTTGTAGCCTCACGCTCGAACGCCGCGATTGCCCGCGGGTGCGCAAGGAAGAAACTCGGCTCTTTCCAGACCTTGCTGATAAGCTCGTCAAGGTCGTCGGGAGTGGGCCGTCCGTCATCACGGAGCGGCTGAATGCGCTGGCTGTCCGCCACGTTTTTGAGAAGCCCGTAATCATCATTATTGATGAGCTGGCTTTCCTGCCTCTCACGCAGGCTCTCAATCGCAAGGTTCAGCTGCTCCTTCACCTGGTCGTAGGGCGCGGAGTACACGTCAGAGACCGCTGTGTTCACGTTGATTATCGTGCTGATTGAATTGAGGCGGTACTCGCGCGGCTTCTCCTCGTACTGGATGAAGCCATCGGGGATGATGTCGCTTTTTTTGGTCTGACTGCAAAGCACGTCAAGCGGAGTGTCTCCCTCAACCACTTTGTTCACGCGGAAAATCCCCGTCTCAAGCCCCTTGAATTCAAGGAATTTCGTCAGCCATTTTGGGGTGAGCGCACCGTACTGCGGCGCGGTCTTCGTCACGTTCGCAAGGTTATAGGCGGAGTTCGCCCCCAGCGCATTAATTTTGTCTTCTGTTGCCATTTTCTCCTCCGGCATTCGCGGCGGGTAATCCGCCATGCGACTAATATTGTGGTACGGTCGGGTCAACATCCTTTGACCAACCGTTTATTCCCTCTTTTAGATTGAAGCACGCGCCCTTGAAGCCCGCCTCCTGTATTGTGTGGACGGCAAGAATGCTGCGCTTGCCTTCCTTGCAGATGAACACGCTGTCAACTTCCGCGTCAAGCTCATCCTGCCTGCGCGCGAGCTGCCCGATTGGGATGACAAGCGCGTTCGGAAATTTGTAGATTGCGCGCTCATGCGGCTCGCGGATGTCAATTATGTTGATTTTCTCGCCCGCGTCGATTCTTCTTTTGAGTTCCTTCGGCTCAATCGACTGGACTTCCGCATCCTCTTCTTTTTTCTTTTTTAATCCGCAGAATTCCTCGTAGTCAATGGAATCAAGTTTTGTGATTGTGGGATTTTTGCCGCAAATCGGGCAGTCAGAATTCTTTTCGAGTTTCAGCTCGCGGAATTTCATGTTCCATGCGTCAAAATGCAAAAGACGACCGACAAGTGAATGCCCGCCGCCGATAATCAGTTTTATGATTTCGTTCGCCTGAATCGTGCCGATTATGCCCGGAAGCACGCCGATTACGCCGCCCTCGCCGCAGCTTGGCACAAGTCCCGGAGGCGGCGGTGACGGATAGACGCAGCGGTAGCACGGCCCGCGCTTTGCGAAATAAACGCTCGCCTGCCCCTCGAACTGGTAGATTGCGGCGGACACGTTCGGCTTGCCAAGCAGCACGCACGCATCGTTCACAAGATAGCGCGTGTTGTAGTTGTCCGTTCCGTCCGCAATGATGTCGTACTCGGCGAACAGCTCAAGCGCATTCTCCCTGGTGAGCGCGAAATTGTGCATATTCACATTCACATAGGGATTGATTCGCTTGATTGCGTCGCGGGCAGAGGCGACTTTAGGCCGCCCCACATCGCGAGTGCCGTGGATAATCTGACGCTGAAGATTCGAGACCTCAACGTTGTCAAAATCCAGAAGTCCCAGCGTCCCAACTCCCGCCGCGGCAAGGTACTGCGCGAGGGGAGCGCCAAGCCCTCCCAATCCCACTATGAGCACCTTCGCGGCTTTGAGCTTTTCCTGCCCGTCCACGCCCACCTCCGGCAAAAGCAGGTGGCGGGAATAACGTTTGATTTCATCGTTGGAAAGCGCCGTGGTGCGCTCGTCTGGAATGACGCTCTCGTCCACGGGGCTTCCTCCGGCAATGGCAGGAATCAGCATGATTGTATCGCCGTCCTTTGCGGGAGTGTCAAGCCCCGAAAGACTTTTGATGTTCGTCTCGCCCAGAAACACGTTCACGAACGAGCGCGGTTTTCCGTCCTCATCGAACAGCGACTTCTTGGAATCAGGATATGCCGCAACAAGATTTTGCAGCACCTCGCCAACCGTGCTTCCCTCAAGCTCAACCTCGGATTTCCTGTCCGTGTACGCGCGGAGCGTCGTCGGAATCAGCACTGTAACAGCCATGTAGCCTCCTTTTATTGCGCGCGCCCGGAACACGCCCGGGCATCACTTCTATATCTCTTCAAGCGTCTCCGCTTTGAATTCGTTGTCGTTCTTCCCGTCGTTCCAGACGAGAGTCCAGTTCTGCAAGTCCGCGGCCTTTCCGCCCATAATGCTCGTGATGAGGAAAGACCAGAGCGGCACCGCGTGAGTGCGGTCGTACTCGCTCGGAACGCTCGGGCAATCAGGATGGGAGTGATAGATTCCCACGATGTCAAGCCCTTGTTTCCGCGCGTACAGTTCCGCGCTGAGCATCTGCTGCTCGGTAATCAAAAAGCGATGGTACTGCTCGCCATCCTCGAATTCGTTCTCTATCGGACGGAGTTCCGCCGCCGTCTTCACGCTCGCGTTTCCGTCCGCGCCAGCCTCGTCAATCGTGCCAAAAACTATGCCGCAGCATTCGTTGGGAAAAGTGCGCTCGCCGTGCGCCTTTATTTCATCAAGAAGAGCCTTGGGGATTTTTATCATCGGACGCTCTCCCAAACAGGCTCGTCAAGGTAGCGGTAGCCCGCGTCGCACAGCACCGTCACGATTACAGAGCCGTCCGGCGCGTCTTTTGCCACTTCAAGCGCGGCCGCAACGTTCGCACCGCTGCTGATTCCCGCAAGAATTCCCTCCTCGCTCGCAAGCCGGTGCACTGTGGAGTACGCGGCTTCGGTGGAGACCGGCACAATCCGTTCCACAAGGCTGTCATCAAAAATTCCGGGACGCTCGGTGGTCTCAAGGTGCTTGTTCCCCTCGATTCCGTGGAACGGACCGTCCGGCTGCATGAGAAGCGTGTGAATATCGGGCTTAAGTTCGTGAAGTCGGCGGGAAGTTCCAGTGAAAGTGCCCGTCGTACCGCCGCCTGTTATGAAATGCGTGATTTTTCCGTCCGTCTGCTTCCAGATTTCCTCGGCGGTGGTCGTGTAGTGCGCGCGCCAGTTCGCGGAGTTGTTGTACTGGTCGGGATAAAAATATTTTTCGGGCGACTGTGACACAAGCTTTCTCGCAAGGAAAAACGCGCCGTCCGAACTTTCAAGCGGGTCAGATTCGATGATTTCCGCGCCGTAAGCCCGCATCAGGCTCTTTCGCATGGGGCTTACGTTTGCGGGCAGAACCAGCTGGACTTTAAAGCCGTAAACCGCGCCCAACATTGCGTAGGCAATCCCCGTGTTCCCGCTGGTCGCGTCTATCAGGATTTTGTTTTTTGAAAGCGCGCCGCGCTTAAGTCCGTCCTCAACCATCGATTTTGCGGCACGGTCTTTCACCGAACCGCTCGGATTGAACATCTCGGCCTTGGCGAACAAATGCACGCGCCCATTTTCCGGGTTCACGTGCTCCAGCGACACAAGCGGCGTATTTCCAACTGAATCTGCGAATCTCATAAAGCCTCATTTACCTACCTATAGACTAGGATATTATAACATCGCGCCGTTCCTGTCAACCGGTTTGCGAGTGCCGGGAAAAGGTTGGCAGAACCGCGTGAGGCGCAAATTAAAGGTATGAAAATCCGCGGATTTTATCAGCGATGGGCGGAGACAAGACAGCGGCAAATCAATTCTGATTATAATCAAGAAAAGTGATTTCAAAAGCCCTCGCGCGGCAATCATTCTGATTTTTCTGCAAAAACGGCAGGGCAATCACCGGGGCGGCCGCAGAATCGCACACGCACAGTCTGGGCGTATTGATAAACGCGCGAAACAAACGTATAATATTTAAAATGAAGAAAAGATTTTTCCATAAAAAACTGATTGCAGTCTGCCTTGCATTTGCGGGCGCACGTTTTGCCAGCGCACAGACAATTCAGCTTACGCCATTGGATTTTGGAGACACTTACGAGCAGCATATTGACGGTGAGCGGACAATTTCTGTGTCAAAAATCCCTGAATGGAGCAGAACGGAAAAAACATCCACATGGTGGCTTTCAAGCCTCTCGCACACCACAGAAAACAGCAACTGGATTAAAATAGAAGCGACGGATTTCTCATCAGACAGCCTCTACTCTCTGTCAAAAGACTCACAGGAAAATATGTGGATTGTAAAATCCCTGCAAACTTCTGAAACACCCACTCTTTACGCAATGCTGGACTGCGAAATCAACACGATTGAGGACGTCATCGGCGATTACTGGGTCAGCTGGAAAGTCATTGAAGGCAGCAAAGACATCTACCCCGTTCTGCACAAAGGCTAACCCGGATTTCCCGCCCTACCCTTTTTTCGTCACGTCCACCCACGCCTTGAAGCCGGAGAACTTCTCCAGCTGCGCAATCGTCATTTTGACGGCGGAATTGGTGCTGCCGGCGGCGGGGAACACAAAGTCGTAGGCGCGTAGGCTCTCGTCAAGGTAGACCTGGCAGCCTTCGTTCAGGGCGAACGGGCAGACACCTCCGACGGCGTGGCCGGTAAGCCACTCCACGTCCTCCGCTGGAATCATCTTCGCCTTTGCGCCGAACGTGGTCTTGTACTTGGCGTTGTCGATTTTTGACAGCCCCGAGACGACCACCACGACGCACCCCTCCCCCAGCAGGAACGACAGCGACTTAGCGATGCGGTCAGGCTCGCATGAGAGCGCGGATGCCGCAAGCTCCACCGTGGCAGACGACTGCCCCAGCTCCAGAATCTTCCCTTCCATCTCCGTTCCCGCGAACCGCTCGCGCACTTTTTCCAGCGACATACCGCCCTCCGAAAATCTTTTTGTTTTGTTAGGTATAGCACAAAATCCGCGCCTGCGCTACCGGGGGATTGCCGAGCCTAGAACTTCCCGAATTCCTCGTGGATGACGCTCATGATTGACTCCGAAAGCCTGTGCTCAAGCGAGAGCAAGTTGCGCACAGGCGGCTCGGCGGTGTCCGGCTCATCGAAAAGCTGGCGGTAGGGAATGCCGAGCGCGACGGCAATGCTCTGGATGACCTCAAGCGACGCGGACTTCCTGCCAAGCTCAATCTGCGTCATAAACGGCACGGAGATTCCCGCCTTCTCCGCGAGCAGCTGCTGCGTCCAACCGAATTCCTTGCGGTATTTCCTGATGTTGCTCCCCAGAACCAAAAGAATGTCTGTCATCCTCCGCATGATATTGCTATCAGCAACACTTGAAAATTATCTAAAAGCAATGTACAGTGTTGATAATAGCAATATTGGGAGTTGCGTATGGAACTGTTCGGAAAAAAGAAAGGCATTGACGGCGAGACCTCACGGCGCATCACCGCGCTCCGCTTCATACTGATGGTGCTCGTAGTGCTGATTCACGCGAACCTCAAAGAGGACGACGCGCTGAACTACTATCATCTTGACTTCGTGCAGCCCGCATGGATTGGCTGGCTCAAGAATTTTGTGTGCGATTCGCTCGGAGGCGCGGCGGTGCCGCTGTTCTTCTTTTTCAGCGCGTACTTGCAGTTCCGCAAAAACGACCGCTATTCCGTCCTGCTCAAAAAGCGCGCCCGAACGCTGCTCGTGCCATATATGGCATGGACGCTCCTGACAGTGCTGCTGTATTTTGTGGCGCAGTCGATTCCACAGACAGCGCAGTTTTTCGCGAATCCCATAAACATCGTGCGCAACTGGCGCGGCCTCGACTGGCTAAAGATTTTCACGTATCACAATCTTGACGAAGGATTGCGGCCTCCGCTCGTCTATCAGTTCTGGTTTCTGCGCGACCTGATGATTTTCATCGTGCTCTCTCCGCTCCTGCGCCTCGTGCTCGTGCGCTTTCCGTCCGCCTTCCTTGCGCTGTGCGCGGCGTACCTGTGCGGTCTTCCCGTATTCATCACGCCATCAACCGGCGCGCTCTTCTTCTATTGCGCGGGTCTGCTCGCGGCGGAAAAGGACGTGGATTTCTTCGCACTCTCCGACCGCCTACGTTTCGGCGAGTACCTTGCGCTGATTGCCTTCGTGGAACTGGTCTCGGCGTTCTCGTCCGCGCTAATCGGTACGCTCAAGATTGCGCTCTACTGCCTGTTCTGGCTCAAAGTCTCGCGCTTCATAGTGCAGAGCGGGCGGGCATACGCAGTGGCGGAGCGGCTTTCGGGCTACTCGTTTTTCCTGTACGCCGTCCACACGCCCTTCCTCGGCACAGCGATAAACAAACTGAGCTGGCGGCTGATTCCCCTGCACGGTCTCGGCTGCCTCGCGCAGTTTGTGGCGGCAGGGCTGCTCACGATTCTGCTCGGAACGGTTGGCGGCATCGTGCTGAAAAGGATATGTCCTAAGGCGTTCGCGCTGCTCAGCGGCGGGCGGTAGGAAGGGACAGTGGGAAGTGGGCAAGTTGACACTTTTGCGAAAAAAAAACTGATTTTTATGCGCAGTGGTGCGAATGTTTTTGTACGATTATCTTTTAGGGCAACTGCTTCCGATGAAGCTATTTCATTATGACACATAGCTTGCGAAACGAGAGACCGACTTCGCGTAAGGACTGCCCACCACACCGGCAAAGGTTGCTCTAAGACTGTACCAATATTTTCAGAGACAGATTTTCTCATCGTATGACGCTTTCCACACTGTATTCTGAGGCGTGAAGAAACATTCTGACATACGGTCATATGATGTGTGCAAGTGTGTAGAAAATATTTCTGAAAATATTTTACATATAATTTGATAGTAATTAAATTATTATTATTATAATTATACTGGCACAGTTATTGAAATAAACTTCTGCAATTATCATAAAAGACTTGTATACTAATGATATTACATTATTATAAACAATACAAAACAACTTTGTATATTATTGTATAAGTATTTTTATAACTATGTTTAATAGTATTTATGTAACAATGATAAAATAACTATTTCAATAGTTGCAAAAATGATTTTACCATTATTATAATATCGTAATACAATCATAATTTCATGCTGTATGCATAATAAAATAAGGAGGTCATCATGCTTCAGATATACTCATATCAGAATCCGTTCAAGCCGGGCGAGGACAAGGACCAGTACTGCTTCAGGAGCGTCGTGGATGAGACGGTGGACGGCGAGCGGCTGGTGTGGGAAATCGCTCAGTACAACTCGACCATCACGGAAGCGGACGCGCGGGCGGTGCTCGCGGTGCTGGACGACCGTGTGCGGCATTTCGTGCGGCTCGGCTACAAGGTGGAGCTGCCGTTCGGCACGGTATTCAATCGGGCGAACGGGACAGTCGCGGGCCTGCACAAGGGCTTCGTCCCCGGGAGCGGCAACCATCGGATTACGAGCGTGTTCAGATTTACGGAGGACGCGGCGGAGGAGATGACGCAGGGCGCGGAGTACCGGCTGGCGGGACGCGGGTTCGTGAGGGTGCCTGTCGTCAGGGAGTTGCGCGCGGTGCTGCAGGACGGCACGGAGAGCGGAAACCTCGTGTTCAAGCCGGGCGCGCTGCTCAGGCTGCGGGGGAGGCACGTCTCGTTCGACGCGAACGACGCGGCGCAGGGGGTATTCGTCAGGGCGCAGGGCGGGGAGCGGCTGCGCATCGGGCGGTACACCCGGATTGGGAGCAATGTGGTGGAGGGCTTCATCCCGGACGCCCTTGCGGCGGGCAGCTACGAGGTTACGCTTGTCACCAAGCCCGGCCTGCGGCGGTATGAGCAGGGCGTGTGCTCGGCGAGGATAACGGTGGAGTGAAAATGAGGGGGGGGCAAAGGATAAGCGGTATATTCTTTTCTCCATTCCGTGTTATGATACCTAAAAGAATCGCCTGTCAATAATTGTGGGGAAGTGGGCATGAATGAAATACTGAAACAATATAAACCCAAAAAAATAAAGTTGTTTTTTTTGAATCATGATGTCAGAGTTAAAGAATCTGATAATTCTGTTAGGCTAAACCAGTATGCGAATGCTCTATTTCTAAACTTTACTATCGATTCTCCTGATTTTAATGATAAAAAAGGTGTTTTTGTATTCACTGTTGACGGAATTGTTGTATTTGTGGGTATGCCAAACGACTCTCTTTTCAATGTGATTCATGGAAC
>JAFLSQ010000089.1 GCA_022510865.1 Treponema sp. | reverse complement strand
GATGTATACGGCTTACAACGATTCTGTGGATGTGGCACAGGTTCTGATAGAGGCCGGTGCAGACGTGAACGCAAAGAGCAATTCAGGCAAAACGGTGCTGATGTTCGCGAGTAATTACGATGCCCCGAACGTGCAAAAACTGCTTCGTGCCGCAGGCGCGCGGTAGCGGCGCAGGAAATCGCGCGGAGTTTCCGCGTGAAAATAAATAATTGTCGGCGGACATTAAACGCACGAGAGAAACATTATGAGAAAGATGACGAGGATTGCCGCAGGGCTTGCGGCGCTGGCTTTGGTTGCGGTCATGGCGGGCTGCAAGGGAAAAGGAAAGTCGAATGTGGCGGTGGAGATAACCGGGTCGTGGGTATGTACAGTGACACATGAAGTCCCCGAAGGCTTCGAGTATGGGGGAGAGATTTACTATAGTTCTGGTGAATATTTTGAGTATAGATTTACGACTGATGGCAGCTACTATTATGAGGAGATGGCTGTGGGTAGGGCATCGATTTACAGTTCTGGAACGTACAGCGTCAATGCAAAGCAGGGAAAGATTAAGCTGAAGGATTCGCAGGGTTATGATTACACGCTCGAAATAAAAGGTGACACGCTTGTTGATGGGGACGGTCTGGTTTTCACCAAAGAATAACAGGCATGGCCTCTGTGCGCGGGAAGGCTTTGCGCCCTTCCGCGCATAAATGAACAGTCACCTGCGGACATTAAACGCAGAGTTCAAGGAGTTTTATATGAACAATAACAGAAGACGGCTGGCCGTGCTTGCGGCCTTGATGTTTGGCTTGTGCTGCGCTGCGAGTGCGGCAGACGACCCCAAAGTGGACGCGCTGATGCAGGCGGCAAAGAACAATGACGTTGCCGCAGTGCAGCGGCTCATAGCGGAAGGGGTGGACGTGAACGCCAAAGATAAGTACGGAGAAACTGCGCTGTTGCGGGCGGCTAATTCTGATTCTGTGGACGTGGCAAAAGTTCTGATAGAAGCCGGCGCGGACGTGAATGCAAAACGCAGTGACGGCTTTACCGCGCTGATGTATCCGGCGTACAACGGTTCAGTGGACGTGGCGCGGCTTTTGATAGAAGCTGGCGCGGACGTGAACGCCAAGGAAGTAGGTACCGGCTATACTGCGCTGTTGTGGGCGGCTAATTCTGATTCCGTGGACGTGGAAAAAGTTCTGATAGCAGCCGG
>JAFLSQ010000088.1 GCA_022510865.1 Treponema sp. | reverse complement strand
GGAAAACCTATCACGGCGGAGACGCACGGTTTTACGAATGATTGACGCAAGGGGCATCGCCCTGTACAAAGTATGACAAAACGATATTTTATTTTTGACGACCATCCGAACATCCGCCGCGGCATAAAGGCATACCTCTCGGAGAACTCCGACTGGCAGTGCGCGGGGGAAGCGTCCACGTGCGAGGAGGCAGTCGCGCTCGTGGACTCGCTGCCCGCGGACGCTGCCGAGCGCGCGGTGTACGCCGCCATCGTTGACGCATCGTTCAAGGACAAGGTTGTGGCCGCGCAGTCCGGCTCGGACGCGGTGAACGCAAACGGCTTCGCAATCATCCGCTACATAAAGAGCCGCGCCCTACCCATCCCCTGCATCGTGTACTCAAGCTATGATTTCGGCGGCTTCATCGAGTACGCCATGAGCAACGAAATCGGCGCGGACGCATACGTCACCAAGGACGCGGAGGAGAGCGTCATCCTCACCGCGCTGTACGAGGTGAGCCACGGACGCACCTTCATACAGGGCGACATCATCACGCGCTACACGACGACATTGCAGGCGCTCTCCTACCTGACCCGGCTTGAGCGGCAGATGTACCGCCTTGCCTGCGACGGGCTTTCGAACCAGCAGATTGCCGAGCGGCTCGGAAAGAACATCCGCACGGTGGAGAACTACATGAGCCGCCTGTACGACAAGTTCGACGTGAAATCCCGCGCCGAACTGCTCAACCTGCGAAGCCATGAACACCGGAAATGATTTCTGTCTGCGCCCGCCGCGGGGCTATCTAAATGCCCGCGTTGTAATTGTACCACACTTCAGTTGCAATCGTGGTACGATTCAGTTGCAATCGTGGTACGATTCAGTTGCAATCGTGGTACGATTCAGTTGCAATCGTGGTACGATTCCGTTGAAAGGCGCGGAGAATGCCGCTTCTTGGGGCAATGCCACAGAACGGCTGAAAATCAAAGCCACGGACAGCGCGGAATGTGCTATAATCATGCTGATATGAGGAAAACCCGATGAAAACGAAAAAGCACCGTATCGCCACGCTCCTCCTGCTTCCGCTCGCGCTCCTGCTTGCCGCCTGCGCCGCCTCACAGGGCGGCGACCCGCTCGTGGCGGCGTGGGAGGCGCTTCCCCCGCAGGAGACTTCCGAGGCGGACATCGAGGCGTTCCGCGCGGCGGCCCGGGCGGTGCGGCAGTCGGAGGAATTCAGGATAAAGGCGATGGACTCGCCCGAGTTTGCCGCCCTGCTCGCGCGTCTTTCCGAG
>JAFLSQ010000087.1 GCA_022510865.1 Treponema sp. | reverse complement strand
TATCTCGGCTTCAAATATTCTGTACCTGTCACGCTTGACATTACATTCTAGTCTCTCCTAAGTCCTGCACAAACAAAAAAGACCGCCCTTGGGCGGTCTTTTTTGTTATTCTGGCTCAGATTAGAACGCCACTTTCGCGACGAACGGCACTGCAATCACAGTTGTCTTCGCAGCCTTGTCGTAGGCGAACTCAACGCCGCAGTCAAGGTTAGCAGAGCCAACGTTGAAGTTCAGGCCAACGTTCGCGTAGATGTTCAGGTTGTCGCCGAACTTGTCGTTGAGCGTCCAGACTGTCTTGCCGACTGAACTGACCGGGCCGTTGTTCAAGCCCTCGTCGCTTCCGACCACGAAGTAGAGTGACAGAGCGTCAAGCGGGATTGTCGCCTTGATTCTGGCTGTCATGTAAGACGGATCCCAGTCGTCTCCGCTCAGGCGGATTGTCACAGGAATTGTGCCCTCAAGCTTCATGAAACCGAAGTTGTAAGACAGATAGTTGTCGATTGTCACGCCGCCGAGCTTCCAGTCACTCCCTTTCTCAAAGCGGAGCTTTCCCTGAAGGAACGCGTAGTACGGTGTGCCCCAGTTTCCGAAGTCAGCGCCCACAGTGAGCAGCTTCCAGTTGCCTGTGCCT
Source organism: Treponema sp. (assembly GCA_022510865.1). Lineage (GTDB taxonomy): Bacteria > Spirochaetota > Spirochaetia > Treponematales > Treponemataceae > Treponema_D. The sequence goes on along the minus strand of JAFLSQ010000087.1, from coordinate 703 downwards.
GTGTCACGGAACGCAACGCCGGCAGAAACAATGTCGACAATCTGATATTTCGCGCCGACACCATACTGGGTGATGACCGCATCAACATCGCTCTGCTTTGTGAACCAGTTGTTGCCCGCTCCGGAAGATACACCGGCCGCAACCCAAAGCCCGTCAATCGGAGTCAGCTCAACGAGCGCGCCGAATCCCTCGTGAAGAACCGCGCCGGAAGCCCATCTGCCGTTCCAGCTGTTGAAGTCATTGAGTGACGCTCCGCAAGGAACTTTCCACCAGTTCACTCTCTCTGTGTACAGACCCGCGTCAACGTTGCCGACTGAGACCTTGAGCCACTCAATCGGCTGGAACCATACTTTGATGCCCCGCACAGTCAGCCCGACATCAGAGGCTGCCTTCGTGTAGAAGCGGAAATATGCGCCGGCATTGTCGCCCGCGAATGAGACGGTCAGCAGGTCATCATCTTTCTGGTCTGTGTTATCAAATCCAAAAAGTGTGATTGTTGATTTGTCGTCCTCGAATTTGAAGCCCGCAACGTCGCCCTTAATCTGCACGTTCGCCGAAAAATCCACGGCAAAGACAGAGGCGGCCAGCGCGAGCGCCGCGATTCCAGATATGATTTTTTTCATTTGAAAAAATCCTCCGTTTAAATCGAACGGTCGGGAGGGGCGGTTTTGCGGAAAGTTTCGTGCCAAGTGGGATTTTTTTT
>JAFLSQ010000086.1 GCA_022510865.1 Treponema sp. | reverse complement strand
AACATCCCCGCCGATGCCGCACTCCCTTTGCGGAAATCGACGCAGCATAAAACCATGCCGCTGCTTGCCGTTCTGCGCGAACAGCGACAGATGCGCCTGACGGGCGGCATATACCACCGCACGCAAATCGACCTGACATACAACTCGAACCACATCGAGGGCAGCCGGCTGACCCACGAGCAGACACGCTACATCTTTGAGACCCGCACCATCGGATTCAAGGACCAGGACGCCGTGCCCGTGGACGACATCCTCGAGACGGCGAACCACTTCGTGGCCTTCGACTATCTGCTCCGCACCGTCGGGGAGCCGCTCACGGAGGACATCATCAAGGAGCTGCACCGCATCCTGAAGACCGGCACCGCCGATGCGCAGAAGCCCTACTTCAACGTCGGCGACTATAAGCAACTCGCCAACGAGGTCGGAGGGCGCGAGACGTGCCTCCCTGCCGACGTGGCCCGGGAGATGCGGGCGCTGTGCGGGTGGTATGACGCCGTGCCCGACGTCACGCTCCACACGCTGGCGGAACATCACTGGCGCTTCGAGCGCATCCATCCGTTCCAGGACGGCAACGGGCGCGTGGGCCGCCTGATTATGCTCAAGGAATGCCTCAGGCACAGCATCGTCCCGTTCATCATCACCGAGGAGCTGAAACTCTTTTACTACCGGGGAATCAAGAGCTGGGACGAGGAGCGCGGCTACCTGCGGGACACCTGCCTTTCCGCGCAGGACGAGATGAAGTCCGCGCTGGACTACTTCGGGATTGCGTATGAGTAGGGCGCGTGGCGGATTTTCCTATCCGGGGGCGCGTTTCCGTGCTATAATCATACCAACATGAACCACAAACGCCCGATTCTGATTGCCGTTTTTCTCTGCTTGTGCACGGCGCTTGGCGCGAAGGCGCGTTATGCCGAAGAGCCGCTCTTTTCGGCATGGGAGCGGTTTCTTGCCGCGTGGGAAAAAGGCGGAGGGCTTTCCGCTTCCGGCGGCCTCATGGAGGACGAGCTTCTTGACCTGGAGAAGGAAATCACGGCGTACCGCTCAAGCGACATCTATGCCGAGGAGCACGGCGACGGCGGGGATGAGCGCATGGACATGGCGGAGCGGCTCGTTGCTGACGCGCTGCGCGCGGCACATCAGGGAGACGAGGAGGCGTGGCGGACTTCCTGCGCGGCACTCATCCCCTGCATGACCGCTTTCATGAAAAGCACGTTCGAAAAATCACGCTCGTACTTCGTGCCATTCGTGCTTCTGCTCGCCGCAATCAGTGCGCTTGGAATCCTCGTGGTGATAATCGGCCTTGAGTACTCGCGGAGGTCAGCCGAGATGAGGCGGCTTTC
>JAFLSQ010000085.1 GCA_022510865.1 Treponema sp. | reverse complement strand
CCTTGCAACCGATTTATTTACTGATATTCTAGCACCATATCAGGACGCTTTCAATTTTTTTCTGCCGATTGCCCCGCTGAATTCTCAGGCAGAAAATCAGACTGGAACTTTATCAGAGCATCGCATTCAGAACCGAAAAAATATTATCCGCGATATTCTCCATCCCCAAATCACCCGGATGCAGCCCCACGCCGCGGTGCTTGTACTTCACCTCGGAACTGGCATAATTCCTGCTGTCAAGCCCGCCGCCAAGATGAGACAAATCCACAAGAAAAGCGTCCGCGCGGATAGAAACCTGCGTGATTGCAGAAACTTTATCATTGTCATGCCAGAACGGAATGCAGACTATTTTCTGCGGATTTTCAAAACTGCGCACCAAATCGCTATATTTTTCAACAAAAACATCATATTTTTCTTTTAATTCCGAGGAAATCACATTCTCGCCAAGCTGAAAGACAAGAAAATCAGCGGGAAAATCCCTGATTTTTGACAGCCTAGAAAAATCAAAAGTCTCAAATCCTCTCTCAAAATCCGCGACATTTATGAGCGCGTACTCAACGGAAACACCCTTTGCCTCAGCCAGTTTCCGCACCGTTTTATGCACATAATCATTCTCAAGACTTGAGGCCGCCATCCCGGACGCATGATTCCAGCCGATTTTTTCTTCCGCGCCGTGGAAAGTAAGGGAATTGCCCAAAAATCCGATTCTGATGACGCGCTGCGCGCCCGGAAAATCATAGCGTCCAAAAACAGGCTCAAACACATCGTGATTCATTGCCGAGGCAAGATTCTCAATTTTCTTTTCACTGGGCGCAAGAATCTTCGCCACCCGTGATTTTATCCCGTCACGCTTGTAATATGCGATGGAAAGAAGCACAAGAAGCATCACTGCATTCAAGCAGACGGACAGAACCAGCGCCTTTGGTTTATTCCTTTGCATAAATCCTCCAAAAGACATCTAAACTTTATGGCGAAAAGTATAAATCAGACAACCTTTAAAGTCTATACAAAATGAACTTTCTAGCATTTTATACAGACAATATCTATGTAATTTTAGGATTTTTTGTCTGAAAATGAATTCATGCAGGATTTTGAGATTCGGAACAGGGTTGCCGAGAACATAAGGGCGCTCAGAAAGCAGAGAAGGCTCACCCAGTTTCAGCTAGCGGAAAAATCTAATCTTTCGGAGGCGACCATAAAAAACATTGAACTGGCGCACTCTTACCCGGAAGAAAAAACTCTGTCGCAGATTACAGAGGCACTGGAAGTTGATGTGGTTAAACTTTTTATGCCGATTGGCTCGTCTTTTTCAGATGACAAGGACGGTACAGCGCAGCTCAAGGCCTGCATCGCAAAAAACATCCGCGAATATGTTGATAAAATACTTGAGGATTTCAAG
>JAFLSQ010000084.1 GCA_022510865.1 Treponema sp. | reverse complement strand
AGTATTCGTTTTTCAGGTTGTATGTGATGACCGAGCCATCGTCGCTCGATGTGAGCATATAGTGGCCGTTATTGCTGAACGATACCGATGTAACTTGCTCCGTGTGTCCGCCGCACACCGCCGCGATGGTGTTGTTGCTCGCGTTCCAAATCAGCACGGATGTGTTCCACGCGCTCGCGAATGTGCCTTCCGGCGACCACGCCACCGCGCTGAACGCCCGCCCCGACTTTGCGAGCAGAACCGGCTGCACTTTCTGCGGGCTTTGCTGGCTGTACGCATTGTGCGCGAGCACGGTGAGCATGAGAAGAAAAAGTACAGATGTGCGCTGGCATTCCCGCCTGTCCGGGATGCAGCGGGGAAGTCCGCGTCCTTGGATGTCGCCCTGTCTTATCTCCGATATTCCCATAATCGTCCTAATTTATACTATACGAATGGGGGGGGGTGATTGTCAATACCCGTTATCCCCGGCTGCGGAATTTTCTATTTTGTTCCGCCATATTGTCCGCGATGAAAGGCCTTCCCCGCCCAAAAACAGCGTTCTTCGCGGAACAGGTGATATTCTAACCGCATTGCGCGTTTTGCGGAAGTTTGTACGCTCACGGAAAAACAGTGAGTTAACTCACTGTTTCTTGTGAGTGTTAAGCCCGCGCGCGCGACGAAATCACCCTGCGTCTTGCTCACAGATTCTATCGAATTGTTTTTTTTATTTAAAGTAAAATTTTCCCGATTCATCGGGAATTTTTCCCGATTTTGGCGGCGCAAAGACGGTGATTTTCTGCGGATTTTGCGCTAGAATGTGCGGAGAACGCAAAGGAGTCGCGATGAAAGACTTGATTCTGATAGACGACCATGCCCTTCTGCGCAAGGGGATTGCCGCGTACCTTGCCGAGCATTCCGACTGGCGCATCGTCGCCGAGGCCGAGGACATGGGCGGCATTCCAGATATAATCGCCCAGTTCGGCGGCAGGGAAAGGGATGGTGTTCTGATTGCCGTGGTGGACATCCAGCTCAAAGGCGACGGGCCGAACGCGCTCGCCTCAAACGGCTACAAGGCGGTGCGGATGCTTCTTGACGCGGGAATCCGCTCCGTGGTCTTCTCAAGCCACGACACGAGCGCGTGCATAGAGAAAGCGATGAGCGAGGATGTGGGCGCGCGCGGCTTCGTCTCAAAAGTGAGCGACGAGCAGATGCTCCTTAGCGCGATTGATACCGTGGCGGACGGCCGCACGTTCATCCAGCCGGACCTTGCGGCGGGGCTTCTGGAGCGGCGCGGCGTGTTCTCCGTGCTCAGCCGCCGAGAGCAGCAGACGGCGCGGCTCATCGCCGAGGGGCTTACGAACGAGGAGATTGCCGACGCGCTGGGCATAAAAGTCACCACGCTTGAAAACTACCTGAGCGTCATCTACGAAAAACTCGGCTGCGCCGACCGCGCGGAGCTGATGGAGCGGCTGCGGTGACGGGCG
>JAFLSQ010000083.1 GCA_022510865.1 Treponema sp. | reverse complement strand
GACGTTGCAGGTTGACCAAACAAATTAATCAGTTATAATAAAAGTTTACCGCCATTGCCAATCAAATTAGTTGCAGGTTGACCAAACAAATTAATCAGTTATAATTTTAATGCCAAAACGCATATCGCCAAGTGTGTTGCAGGTTGACCAAACAAATTAATCAGTTATAATTGTTCAGCCTCCTATAAAAAAATGATTTATGTTGCAGGTTGACCAAACAAATTAATCAGTTATAATCTGGTCACGGCCAACAGTCTGTGATTTAATGTTGCAGGTTGACCAAACAAATTAATCAGTTATAATTTATTTTTAGTTGTTCTTGAAGTTTATCCCGTTGCAGGTTGACCAAACAAATTAATCAGTTATAATAAATAACTGAGGCGAGTTTTTCCGAGAGCGGTTGCAGGTTGACCAAACAAATTAATCAGTTATAATTTGTCCGTAGGTATGCTCATCTATTCCTCTGTTGCAGGTTGACCAAACAAATTAATCAGTTATAATTGGACAATAAAACAGGCGTGATGGTGACATGTTGCAGGTTGACCAAACAAATTAATCAGTTATAATCGCAATTTGATTCTCCAATCCATACTGATTGTTGCAGGTTGACCAAACAAATTAATCAGTTATAATATTTCTCTACATGATGTTCATGTGATTTGAGTTGCAGGTTGACCAAACAAATTAATCAGTTATAATAAACGTACTATGCGTAGTACTTATAAACTTGTTGCAGGTTGACCAAACAAATTAATCAGTTATAATTAGGCTGCGTGAACAGGCAAATGTAAATGTGTTGCAGGTTGACCAAACAAATTAATCAGTTATAATGCTTTTTCATACAACATGCCGTATACTCTGGTTGCAGGTTGACCAAACAAATTAATCAGTTATAATGCCAAGACCAAACACACGCGCAAATCTATTGTTGCAGGTTGACCAAACAAATTAATCAGTTATAATAATATTAGTAGACTGAGCAGGAAACCAAGGGTTGCAGGTTGACCAAACAAATTAATCAGTTATAATCAACTTCGCCATCGCAAGCGCCCATGCAACGTTGCAGGTTGACCAAACAAATTAATCAGTTATAATAATACCGCGTTCAAGCAAAGATTTGGAAACGTTGCAGGTTGACCAAACAAATTAATCAGTTATAATACAACCGTTGTATCTCTGTTTCATGTAAAGAAATATAGTGCAACGGTCGTATTATTTTTGGCGAAAAACTAGAACAAAAGTAGCTGCCGTGAGCATTTTTGCCCCAGTTTTTTTGCTGATTCATAGCTGATGATGTTCTCATATTGCTTGTCCGTTATTGTAATAATATCAACTTTTCCATCGTCCGGCAAGTTCTGCTCTATCAGGCGGTAGTATTTCTCGCAAGCGTCTTTTCCGGAAAACAGTTTCGTGTAAATCGAGTATTGCACCATGGAATATCCGTGGTCAAGCAAGAAATTCCTGAAATCCG
>JAFLSQ010000082.1 GCA_022510865.1 Treponema sp. | reverse complement strand
CTGCGGCTTTTCGGGTTCACAACAATCAGATTGTGGTTCTCGTCTAAAGTCATTCAGTCTCCTCACATATTTCTTATTCCATGCATTTTATTGTACAAATCCCGCACTTCCTGTACAGAAAGGTTTCTGATTTCACGCGCGAACATTACGGTAGCGTCCACCGCCTCGGGACTTGCATCCCGCAGGTCTATGGTGAGCGACTTGTTCGTATCCGCCTCGGCCTTCATAAGGCGTGTGCGCATTTCCTCGTCAAATCTGTACATATCCACCACTTTTTCGGTCAAGTCCGCCGGCACCGCCCTGCTTCCCGTTTCTATGGAAGAGAGATAGGCTGGCGATATACCAAGCGTTTTTGCCATGTCCGCGAGCAGAATCTGGTTGTCGATGCGGTAGTGCCGCAAGATTTTTCCGTACTCGGTTAATGCATTCATAATTTTCTCCTTTTTATAATGTAACATATTTATTTTTTAAAGTCAAGAAAAATTCACAGAAAGTGAATAAAAACGTTACTATTCTTGACGGAGTGTGTTTTGTCAGCGTCTTTAACGGGTGTCCACGGAGAGGGTTTTAAACAGTGCACGGAGAGACCTTTAAACATTGTACGGAGAGTGTGGCTGACAGTGTACGGAGAGGAGGGCTGACAGCGCACGGACAGGGAGGCTGACAGCGCACGGAGAGGATGCGGAGCAGTTGCAGGTTGACCAAACAAATTAATCAGTTATAATAAAGTTGTGCTGGAAAGTATATGGTGCTAAAACAATTATTCTTAAAGTGTTGGAAGTTACGCAATGACAAAAAGACAAATCGTAAATCTAATTTATTTAGCAGAGAAATGTAATGGAAAAAGCACCCCTGATATTATGTTTGCTGTCGCTGGTAAAAAAGTAGAGGGTAAAATTAAGCAGGCAAATTTTCTTTATACTATAGGTAATGAAAAAAACATAATTCCCATAAGCAGATTATGGGATTATTTATTAACGCTTGCGAAAGGTAAAACGAAAAAAAATTATTTGGAAGAACTTAATGAACTTATTAAAGTGCACAAGTTTCCGCAGAAATATTTAAAATACGCGATGTATGTAAATCCCGAAGATGGTCGTTTGTATTATTTAAGAAATAATAAATTTGCGTGGCTAAAAGTGTTGGGAGTTGCGCAATGACAAAAAAACAAGTCGTAAATCTAATTTATTTAGCAGAGAAATATAATGGGAAAAGTGACCTCGATATTGTGTTTGCTGTTGCTGGTAAAGAAGTAGATGGTGAATATAAGGAAACAAATTTTCTTTATACCATAGGTAAGGAAAAAAAAATAATTCCCATAAGCAGATTATGGAATTGTTTATTAACGCTTGCAAAAGGTAAAACGAAAAAAATTTATTTGGAAGAACTTAATGAACTTATTAAAGTTTATAAGTTTCCGCAGGTATATTTAGAACAAATGGCGTATGTAAATCCTGAAGATGGTCGTTCGTATTATTTAAGAGATCATACACTTGTGTGGGGGTGATGAATACACTTGCGTGGTTAGTAGAAAGGACATACAGACAATAAAAAAGTTGTTGCAGGTTGACCAAACGAATTAATCAGGTATAATAAAGTTGGATGTTTATGACCACCAGCAAGGGGACGGAGCTAGG
>JAFLSQ010000081.1 GCA_022510865.1 Treponema sp. | reverse complement strand
GGCGCGGTGGACGTGGGCTACTATCAGTTTCTGACATCACAATTTGCGGTGGGCGGCGAGGTTCTTGTCGGCTACAATGTGACAATCGGGAACAAGCCGCTTATCATCGCCCCAATAACTTTTGGCGCGATGTTCCAGCCTGTAATCGGGAAATTTGAATTTCCGCTGACGGCGGGAGTCGGAATCTCAACAACGTCTATGCAGAGCAAAACTTACTTTCCGGGGTTCACGACCAAAATAAGCGCAGGCGCGTTCTATCGCCTTTCAGAAATGTGGTCTCTGGGACTTTATGGCACGGCATTCTGGCTGCCGCAATGGCTTAAGAAAGGCGAGGACGGAAAATCCCACAGCGACAACGGATTTTTTGCCACGGCCGGAATCGGGGCGCGCTATCACTTCTAGAACAAGGAAATCAAAATGAAAAAAGGGATTTTTTTTGCAGCGGTTTTGTCCGCCACGATTTTTTTTGCAGGTTGCTGGAACGATGTTTTTTACAGTGTGCGGCGCGATGTTCCGCCGGAAGATGCGACAGTCTCTGGGAACATAACGTCCATCACGCGGTACACGGTTAGCAAAGAGGAATATCTTGTGCTTAGCGCGGACAGCGGCGTTCGCTACAAAAAAGCCGATGAAAGCGGTCACGGAAACTGGAAAACGCTCTTGACCGACAGTCTTCCTTTTAAGTTTCATTCTTACGACTATTTTGCGGAAACGCATAACGGCGAGCAACTGATTAAAATCCTAGCGGATTCAACAACGCTATATCTTGTAACTGCAGCCTTTTCCAATGATGATGCAGAAGGCATTTCTAAGCCATCAGCCATCAAACTTTATGGCGCGGAAATCTCTGATTGGGATGAGATTGGATCGAACGATTGGACGACAATCATCGGTGAAAGCGAGTCATCAAAATATTTCCCGACTTCCCAACGGCAAGACGATTATTATTACCGCACAGAGTTCGGTATTTTTCAAACAAACGCGCCGCAGCAGAATCACAGAAAGGCGTATATCAGGACGGGCAGCTCTGATGTAACATATTATGAGCTTTGTGGAACTGCCGAGCCAAAAAAAACCACGGTTGTGCCGCAGGAAGTGAAAGTCGATTCATCAGTGGCAAACTGCGCAAAATCTGCAGTGTGGTTCGGCGGAAAAGTCGTGTTCTTCAACACATCCGCGTCCACAACGAACGAAACTTACAACACGCCCGCAACGCACTTTTACTACGCGGTCAGCGAAACTGTATATCACAGTACGGAATTCGGCAAAAAAGAAAAAAGTCTGACCGCAGGGAATGTCGTCTCCGCACTTATGACTTGCAACGATGCGCTGATTATCGGGCAAGGCAACTTTGATGCCTATTCCTCAACCTCTTCGTCAGGTGGAATCAGAAAAACCTCGCTTAAGGACGGGGTGCCTGGCTCAAAAACAGTGGATTTTAAGACAAACGCAAGCGACCAGATTGACAACGCTTATTGCGTAATGGCACTTCTGAACGCAACACCGGACAAAAAAGAGGAAGAGAGCGATTTGTACGCGGCCATCACCTATATGGGGACGGGCAGTTCCTCATCATCAAGTGGCGGCTCGGCAAAGAACATCGGATTGTGGTCATACTATCCAGACAGAGGAAACTGGAACCGGGAATAAATTCGGGA
>JAFLSQ010000080.1 GCA_022510865.1 Treponema sp. | reverse complement strand
GTACATTGATTCCTGAAGCTCAAAAACGGCTAATCCTAACTCAAAGCCATGAGAGTCGTCAAAAGCAAAAGTGTCAAACTGATTGTTGCCTTTAGAAAACGAGCATTCGAATTTACACATTTTTCTTAAACTGGAAGTAATCCTTACAATTGCGACACTCCAATCCTGCTTGATTGATGAATTTATCAAATTGCCCAATTCTTTGTACAAATCTGCCATATTTGCTCCTTTCAGTTATTTGCAAAGCGTTCTGCGAAATGTTCTCATTTCTGCCTTTGCTTGGGATTATAGCACATTCCGCGCCTTTTAAATAAATCGTGGTACGATTACAACGCGGGCATTTAGATAGCCCCAATGTCCGCGCCATCGGCGGTCAAGCGGAATGGCTACCGCGCTCCTGCGGCTTTTAGCAGTTCCATAACATCTGCCGAATACCATTTTTCTGCAATCATCAGCGCGGTCTTGCCGTCGTTGTCCGTGGCGTTCATGTCTGCACCCGCCGCTATCAGCAGTTGCGCAACGTCCACCGCGTTATTCTCTGCCGCATACATGAGTGCGGTCTTGTCGTGGCCGTTCTTTGCGCTCACGTCCGCGCCCGCCTCAACCAGCAGTCGCGCAACGTCCGCGGAAAAATACCATGCCGCAAACATCAGCACGGTATCGCCGTAGTTGCTCTTTGCGTTCACGTCTGCGCCCGCCTCAATCAGGAGTTTCGCAACGTCCACGGAATTGTCCATGGCCGCAAGCATCAGCGCAGTCCAACCATCATCACTACTGGCGTTCGCGTCCGCGCCTGCCACGATGAGCCGCCGCGCTTCGGCAACGTTGTTTTTCTCTACCGCCTTGATGAGCGCGTGCGTCTTTTTGCCATCACACGCCGTCAACGCAAAAAGCGCGAGCATGAGTAGGGCGATAAAGTGGGGTTTTATTTTCATCGTTTTCTCCTTTTTCGCGACGGCGGCTCCGCTCCTGCGGGTTTGAGCAGTTCCGCGACATCATCGGCTTCTTTCCACTCCGCCCATTTCAGCGCAGTCCAGCCGTAGTGGTCCGTGGCGCTCACGTCCGCGCCCGCCGCGAGCAGGAGTTTCGCTATGTTCAGGGCATTGCTCTCTGCCGTCCACATCAGCGCGGTCTTGCCGTCGTCGCCATGTGCGTCCACAACCGCGCCCGCCTCAATCAGGACTTTTGCCACTTCAGCTTTCCTCGAATATGCCGTCCACATCAGCGCGGTCTTGCCGAGATTGTCCATTGCCTCCACGTCCGCCCCCGCCGCTATCAGAAGTTTCGCAACGTCCGCGGACTTCGCATACATCAGCGCAGTCCTGCCGTCTTTCGCCTCTGCGTTCACGTCCGCACCGGCTGCAATCAGAAGCCGCGCCATGTCCGCAGAATTGCACTCCGCCGCCATTATCAGCACAGTACAGCCGTCATTTTCCTTGGCGTTCACATCCGCGCCCGCCGCTATCAGAAGTTTCGCAGCATCCGTGGAATTAGACCGTGCCGCATACATCAGCGCAGTCCTGCCGAAAGCGTAGTCCTTGGCATTCACGTCCGCGCCCGCTTCAATCAGAAGTTTCGCAACATCCGCGGACTTCGCAAACATCAGCGCGGTATCGCCGTCATTGCCTTTTGCGTCCACGTCCGCGCCTGCCGCGAGCAGAAGCCGCACCGCGTCCGCCGCATTCCGACCCGCCGCCATTATCAGCGCGGTCATGCTGTACGTGCCGTAGTCCTTCGTG
>JAFLSQ010000008.1 GCA_022510865.1 Treponema sp. | reverse complement strand
CATGGAGTGGGACCCGTCCAAGCCCAACGGCACGCCGAGGAAGCTCTGCGATGTGTCGCGCCTTGCCGCGCTCGGGTGGCGGGCGAAGGTCGGCGTTCACGAGGGCATCCGCATTGCCTATGACGATTTCCTGCACGGGGATGTGCGGAAGTAGGATTTTTTTCTCGCAGATTTTATGACTTTAATACAAGGCTGTGCAGACGAATTTTTCGGTGCGCAGCCTTTTTTGTTTAACGCGATGTTGCTCAATCCGCGCAAAAAATCTCCGCATAAGTTTTCCGCCGGGGCAATCACCCTCTGCGTCCGCCGTTGAACTCCGCGCAGACCCCGCGCACTGCATCAAAAAGCGCGTCCATCGCTTCCTGCGTCGTGCCCGGGCCAAAACTGAACCTGACCGCGCTCTCGCGCACCTGTGCGCTCACGCCCATCGCCTCAAGGACGGGGCGGACGTTTTTTCTTGTGGAGCACGCGCTTCCTGTGGAAATGCAGATTCCCCTCGCGTCCATAGCCCTGACCATCACGTTGCCGGGAATCTTATCAAATCCTGCCTGCACTATGAAAGGCGAGTAAAGCCCGGGATTCTCAAGGCGGCTTTCCGGCACAACCGTGCATCCTTTGAGCGTCGCGAGCAGGCTCAGAAATCTTTCTGTGCGCGCCCGCTGATTTTCCATCATCTCGTCCTTGTTGTGATACCGCTCAAGGCATTTTGAGAAAGCCACCGCGCCAAAAACGTTCTCCGTGCCGCTTCGCACGCCTTTTTCCTGCCCGCCGCCGCGCAGAAACGGCTCCGGCGAATCCTTTGAGTACAGAATGCCGATTCCTCGCGGGCCGCAAATCTTGTGCGCGCTGAACGCCGCGCTGTCAATCCCTTTTCTTGCGATGTCAAGCCTGATTTTTCCCGCTGCCTGCACGCAGTCCACGTGGAGTTTCGGCCGTCTGCCGCCCGCGCAGGCCTCTGTGAGCGCGTCCGCAATCTCGTGAACCGGCTGGATTGCCCCGGTCTCGTTGTTCACCGCCATCACGCAGACAATCATCGTGTCTTTTGTGAGCGATGATATTACCGCGTCCGGCGTGATTATCCCGTTTTTGTCTGATGGAATCACCGCGACTTTCCAGCCGCAGTGCCTCATTGCCATTGCCTGCTCGCGGACCGCAGGGTGCTCAACCGCGCTCACAAGCACCGTTCCCGCCGCAGGTTTTGTCATCACAGAAAGAAGCGGAATCTGATTGCTTTCCGTGCCGCCGGAAGTGAAATACACGTGCCCGGAATCAACTCCGAGCGCGTCCGCCGCGCGTTTGCGGGCTTCCTCCAGCAGCGCGCGCGCCTTTTTCCCGGTGCTGTGCGCGCTTGACGGATTGCCCCAGCATTCCTGCGCGGCATTAAGCGCGTCTTTGAGTATGTCCTCATCTGCGGGGCTGGTGGCCGCCCAGTCAAAGTAAAGGTCTTTCTCAGTCATCCTTGAAAATCCTGTCGGGAAATCCGCCTATTTTCCAAGCACGCTCAGGATCGTCCTGTCGTCCATCTCCTTGATGATTGTCTGGCCGATGTCTTTCTGAAGGATTATCCTTATCCTGTCGTTCTGATTTTTCTTGTCCTTGTGCATTACAGTCACGAGCCTCTCGCCGATTGCGCCGCCCTGAATGCACTCCGGCGAGCCTGTGTTGTCCCAGCCGTAAGACTTCAGTATGCCGAGAATCTCATCTTTATATCTGCTTGTGCACAGCTCCAGTTTGTACGACAGCTCCGCCGCCCGTCCGATTCCCCATGCGACCGCCGCCCCGTGAGTCACCGCGCCGAACCCTGCGACCGCCTCCAGAGCGTGACCGAATGTATGGCCAAGATTCAGGTGAGCGCGGATTCCCTGCTCTGTGAAATCCTCCTCAACAATCTTTGCCTTCGCGCCCGCGCACCGCCTGATAATATCGAGCATAAGACTTTTGTCGCGCGAATTTATTTTCTCTGATTCCGATTTGAACATCTCGTACATCTGCGGGTCAAAAAGAAGCGCGGTTTTGAACGCCTCCGCAAGCCCGGAATTATACTGATTTTCCGGCAGATAGTTTATGAACTGCGGATAGAAAAAAATCTTCTCGGCAGGATAAAAAGTCCCGATGATGTTCTTGACGTTGCCGTAATCACAGCCGGACTTTCCGCCAATTGCCGCGTCTACCATTGAGAGCAGGGTTGTGGGCACGAACTGCACTTTTGCGCCGCGCTTGAAGATTGACGCGGCGAACGCGGTTATGTCAGAAATCACGCCGCCGCCTATTCCGACAAAAACATCATTGCGCGTGAACCCTGATTCCACCGCGCCCGAGACAATCCTGAGCACGCTGTCAACAGTCTTGTATTTTTCTCCTGAGCCGAGCACAAAAAGCACGTCGTTCCCGCGCACCTCATCCTCAAATGAGAAGATGAATGACTGCATACAGTCAAGGCTTGCTACAGTCGCGTCCGTCACAAAAAATCGCCGCCGTCCGTCATTCGCCTCTTTTTCGTCGCCAAAAAAAAGTTCCGCTAAATCCGGCGTTCCCTCAATGAAATATAAATCCGATTTTTCTGTTCCGTTGTGTGTCGCTGGGTAATTTATGCTGAGTGTTTTTTCCATGAGGACATTCTAGTATTTTTTGTCCATCGTGTTAAGTTCTTTTATGTTCTTTTCAAGCCGGGCAATCTCGCGGTTGAGCATCCGCTCGTAATTCAGCTCGCCGCTTGCGATTCGCGCCCGCTCGTCCTCCCACGCCTGCTTTCCTGTGATGTAAAGAAAATTGAACGAGGCCGCGTTCGCTTTCTCCTGCCAGATTTTTGCCTCCTGCCAGTAGTAAAGCCCCGCTTTGTAGCAGGTTAGAGCCTTCTCCATGTTCCGCAGATACTCGTCCTTCCACGGCGCGTCGTAAAAATAAATGCACTGCTTGTCGTATGTGCGCCCAAGACGCAGGTGCTGCTCAATCAGCTTGAGATTTATGTGCATCTGGAAAAGATAGCGGTATTTCTCCCACTCCTTTTCCGTGGTGATTTTTATGTCCGCGAACTGAGGGTTGCAGAAATCCGCCTGAGCCGCTTTCTCCAGCCAGTAGATGTTCTCTATGCAGTCGTCCGGATACTGCTGGTAATGCACGTGATAAAGCCTGTACCAGTCCTCCTTGTATTTGACCATGTACGCGTCCGCCTTCTGGCAGAAAAAAAAGAGGACGATTATCAGCGATGATACTGCAAAAAATGACTTTCTCACGCCCTCATTATCGGATTCTCATGCCGTGAATTTTAGCGAAAACGGCCGCCTCCTCATTCTGATTTTCCTGCCCGGCTCCCGCTGATAAAATAACCCGCAATCTGGCGGGAAATCTCATCCATGCTCCGTGCCGCGTCAATCCTCACGATTCTCATGCCGCAGTTGTGCTCGGGCTTCTCGTAATGCGCGATTATTCTCTCGTACTGCTCCGCAATTTTTCTCTGCGCGTCAAGCGTCTCGTAAATCTCTTTTTTTTCGTTCCGGCTGTTCACGCGCCCAAGCGAGATTTCGGGGTCTATCTGGAAATAAAAAAGAATCTCAGGCAGCGGAAAAACTGAGTTCACAAGGAAAGGAATCTCATCCCCGCAGGACACGGACTGATATGCCAGGCTGGAGAAAAGATAGCGGTCGCTAAGGACTGTTTTCCCGGATTTTGCAAGCTCCATGATTCCGCCCTTGCCGTATACGTGCTCGCACCTGTCCGCGGCGAACAAAAAGGCGTTCGTCCGCTCGTCCACGGAGAATTCTCCCGCGAGCATCCGTCTTAAAAATCGTCCTGTCTCGGCGGCTGTAGGCTCGGCGGTCATCACAAAACGCGCGCTGTCGCGCTCCGCTAGCATCTTTATCTGGGTGGAAGTTCCCGCGCCGTCAATCCCCTCAAAAACAACAAAGTTCCTTAAAATCATCATTATGATTATACCCCGATGTTACAAAATGTACTATAAGAATGTTTAACTTTCTGGTACAATGGATGGGCAGAATGGGCGTTTTATACATCAAGAAAATCCGCAGTTATGTCCTCATCCTTCTGGCGGTAATCTCTCTGATTATTGCGGGCCCGGTGCGCTCAAAACTGAACTTGATGGCAAAGACAAGGCTTTCCGAGCTGACCGCGCTCATCCACGAGAAAACGGGGCTGTCAGTCACTTACAAGTCGCTCTCTCCGTCAATCCTCTCCAACCTCTACATAAGGGGAATCGATGTTTTTGATGATTCTGGCCGGAGCGTGCTGTCAATTGACCGCGCGCGGATAAATTACCGGCTTTTCAAACTGATTAAGGGTGATTTTAACGCCGGAATATCGAACGTTATTGTTGACGGCATCGTGCTTGACTTGGACAGGATTATCCCGCTCGCAAGGCGGCTCACAAAATCCACCGCCGCGCTTAACCTTGATTTTGTCAGAATCAGGCAGAGCATTCCCGCGAGCATAAGCATGAGAAACATCACGCTTGAATATGAGCATGATTTGCTGAGCGCGCGCATAGCCCTGAAAAATTTCTCTGTATCGAACAGCGCGTCAAAGAGGTTGCTTTCCGTGCAAATGTCGGCCGCGGCGACTGCGTCCGTTGCAAGGCTGGCTCAGACCATCTCGTTCCGCGCGGATGTGACGGGCAACATAACAGAGAGCCTTGATGACTCGCAGCTGAATTTCAGAATATCGGATTTGACGAACGGGGAGGTGAGGCTGAACAGGGTCACTTTGCATGCCGCCTACAATGACAATGTGATTGGAGTCCGCACGGTGCAGTCGGTGAATCCGGTCTCTGTTGGCGCGGACATAAATCTTGGCAGCGGGGATATAAGCGCGCAGGTTAAGGCCGATGGTCTGAACCCGGTGCTTCTGATGAGCGCGGCCTCACGCCCGAAAGAGCTGCGTCGCCTGAAAGATTTTCTTGTGACGACCGACTCCACGGTGAATTTCAATTATCTTGACTCAACGGCCTCTTATAAATCAGATACGACGCTCATCCTGCCTCCGCAGATTATCCCCGATGGCGCAGAGCTTTCTTTCGCGCTGCACGGCGACGAGGAGCGGGTGGACCTCACAAGATTCAGGCTGTCAGGCAGAAGATACAGCGCGTCCGCGGAGCTGTCGTATATTTTTGCGGGCATGAGGCTCTCGGGCTTTTTTGATTTGCCTTACGCGCTTCTTGCGAACGGCAGCACTGTTTCCACGGAAGTGTATTTTGATCCGCTGTCACGCGGATTCAAGGCTTTCTCTCCGCAGATTTTCCTTGGCGACCGCGCGCTCACCGCGCTTGAATTCTCGTTTCTGCCGCAGACAGATTCCTATGATTTTGCGCTTGATGTCTTTGACTACTCTCATTCTGATGACGGCATGCCCGGTCAGGTTCATATTGACGGAAGTTACCTTTCCCGCTCGAATTACGTGCAGGCGAACGTCTCGCTGAACTCAATTTATCTTGACAGCATGGCTCTTGCCGCCGCCCAGCTTCTTGATGACGGCACGGCCACAAGAATCCGGGGATTTGAGGCGAATCTGTCGCCATATCTTTTTACCGGCGATGTATATATATCCACGGATTTTAAATCGCTTTCCTACAATGTGCCTTATGTCCTTCTTGCCAACACAAAGCGTGATAATCAGGCTCTGCTTTTCGCGCTCAACGGCACGGAGCAGAACATCCAGCTAAATCAGTTCTCTCTGGTTCTGGGAAGCTACGCGCTTGAGGCGACCGCATCTGTGGACAGAAATCCTGACTCATCCGACTATTTTTTTGACATGAACCTTACAAGCGGCTCGATTCCGTACCACCTGTCCGGCTCGCTTATGCAGGATGTAATCACAGTGAGCGGCGATTACGGTTTTGATTTCCTGCTGCGCGTGAATCAGGATAAGTCTCTGGACGGCCATCTGATGATGGAGAATCTGCCGGCCGCACTTTTCGGACGCTCTTTCGTCTTCACTTCTGACATGGATTTTTCCTACGATGATGAGAGCGGGCCGTCGCTCAGGGTTGTGCGTTTTGAGGCGGAGGAGGCGGGCGCGATTTTCTCTGTCTCGCCAAGGCTTGTTGTCTCGGGCAACGCCACAAAATACGGCGCGCAGATTGACTCAATCTCTTACACGGATTTTTATTCCGCGCTTGAGGGCACCGCGGATTTGATGCTTAACATGAACGGCGATGTCTTTGACTCTCTGGGCGTGATGATGAACGTGAAGAATCCGCTTTCTGACGAGGGCATTATCCTTGACGGCACAATCTCCAATCCCGACCATTTTGCGCTGGATATGGAAAGCCTCAGAAATCACATTTACATCAATATGCAGTTGCAGATGAATGCATTCAGTTTGAACAGGTTTGTCACGCAGCAGCACGAGAACAACATCATAACAGGCTCGCTTTTTGCATCGGGAACGCTGGAGCATCCGTATGTCGCGCTGAGCATCCAGTCTGCCTCGATTTTTGTGACCACCGAGCTTCTGAGGCTGAACGGGAACATCACCTTGGAGGAGCGGGACATAACAATCTCTGATTTAAATCTTGATTATGCGAGCTTCTCCCTGGATTCTGTGAACGGCAGCGCATCCCTTGAGAGCATGAGCCTGAATGCCGGCGGCGAGATGGTTTTCACGCTCATGGATTATTATGTCAGGCTTCCTGTGACGCTGGAAATCGGCAACTCAATCATTCCTGAGAACGGATTCTTTCCGGACGCTTTCTCCGCCCGCCTTGTCTCGCACGATATGACCGGAAATCTCTTCAAGAAAAAGTTCCCGATTGAGCTGTCGGTTCTGTATGCAGACAGACGCTTCTCGATTTTCTCGTCGGACAACATCGGGCTTTCGGGAAGTTACTCGCTTGACGGAATTCTTGAGATGAACCTTGACAACAGAAGTTTTGCGCAGGCAAAAATGGACGGCTTTGTGCAGAAAGACACCGCGAACATCGAGCTTTATGATGTTATGATTGATATGCGCAGGCTGAACGATTATCTTGCCCTTGACAATCTGATTATTTTTGACAAGGGGACTTTCTCCGGCACCGCGATTGTAACAGGCTCGTTCTCTGACCCTGACCTGAACGGATTTTTCATGTTCGACGCGCCGGAAATCAGGCTGCCTTCTGTGACACAGCAGAGATTGTCCGCCAGAAGCCTTGTGATGAACATCGAGAACAATGAGATTGACATTCCGGCCACAATAATCCGCACAAGAAAAGGCCATCAGGTTGAGATTGACTTCGCGATTTTCCTGAACAAGTGGAGTTTCGAGCATCTGGAGGGCAGCGTGAAGACTCCCAAAAAAGAGCTTTTCCCGGTTAGTCTTGTCACGCCGTTCGCGCGTGTGGAGGGCGACATCTCCACGGATCTGCGCCTTTATTACGAGCAGCCGAACCTAGAGGTCACGGGAAATGTTTTCGGCGAGAACATGACCATCTCCTCGGGGCTTAGCTCGGTGTCGTCAATCGCGTTCGGACCGCAGCAGAGCGCGGAGAGCGAAGGCACGGGCCTTCTTATCACAACTGATTTGGAGCTTGTGCTCGGAACTCACGCCTCCGTGAATTTTGACCCGATTCTGCGCTGCGTTTTTGTGCCCAACACGTCCATGCGCATAAGAATCAACCAGTATGCTGATGAGTATATCGTTGACGGGAATCTTCTGCTTAAATCCGGCGATATTGCATACCTGAACCGCAGTTTTTATATAAAATCCGGGAACATCAAGTTCAATCCGTCTGATATATCTGACCCGCAGATTACGATAAATGCGGAGACCCGCGAGCGCGATGAGCGCGGCCAGACCGTCAAAATCGTGATGGACGTTGACAATCAGTATCTTTCGGAGCTGTCGCCAAGGTTCTCGTCCGTGCCCGCAAAATCCGAGAATGAGATTCGCGCGCTTCTGGGGCAGATTGCGGTGGCCGACTCAACGTCCGCCACGAATTTCCTCTTTGCCGCCAGCGACTACGCGATTCAGTCCACGGTGGTGCGTCAGTTTGAGAACAAGTTGCGTGACTTGCTTAAATTTGATATATTTTCTTTGCGTACAAATGTTCTGCAGAACACGCTGAACATGGGTGTCTCTGGAACGCTTGGCACGGAAAACGTCTCAATCGGTAACTTTTTGGATAATTCGACTGTTTATATTGGTAAGTATCTGGCGAATTCTCTGTATGTCGATGCGATGCTTCATGTGTCTTTTGAGGACGGCTACGCGAACGACATAAATTCTGCCGGAGCGCTGCTTTTCCAGCCGGAATTCGGAATGGAATTGGAGTCACCTTTCGCGAACATTCGCGTGAATCTGGCTCCTGACATTAACGCGTTGTTGCAAAATCAATTTGTGCCTTCTCCGTCGCTTACGCTGTCGTGGAAATTCGCATTTTGATAAAGTGGAGTAAATGATGTATAGAAAAATTGTTATGATTCTGCTCGCCTTTGTGGGCTGCGTTTTTTTTATGACCGCGCAGGATGATTCTGAATGGTACTGGAATCAGCCGATTTCAAGGATTGAATTTGACGGCCTTAAGAACGTGAGAAAAAGCGAGCTGTCTGGAATCACAAGCGCTTTCATAGACCAGCCGTTCACGGTGGAATCCTACACTGAGATTGTGGACAGGCTGTACGCCCTTGAGCTTTTTGATGATATTACGCCCTATGCCAAGCATGCGTCATCATCAAACAATACGGTTCTTCTTGTGTTCGAGGTTGTGGAGCGGCCGGTCATATCATCAATCACTTTTTCGGGAAACAAGAGAATCCGCAACGGCGAGCTGCGCGAGCAAATCAAAATGAAGACAAGCGATATTTACGTTGAGTCAAAAGTCCTGCTTGATGAGCGGATTATCAGGAACTATTACTTGCAGAAAGGTTATACGACATCAAGCGTCTCGCACACTGTGGCGGAGGGCGAGAACGGCATTGAGATTACGTTCGATATTCAGGAAGGCTCAAGCACGGTAATCAAGGAAATCAGGTTTTCCGGAAACACGATTGCCTCCGAGCGCACGCTCAAGAACAAACTTGAGTCAAAGCAGGTGGGGCTTTTCCGTGATGGTGCGTATCAGCCGTCAACTCTGGAGCTGGACAAGCAGAAAATCATTGCGTATTACAGGGAGCGCGGATATGCGGACGCGACCATAATCGACACGGACATCTCCTCCGAGCTGAACGATGAGAAGCAGAGGAACGAGATTACAATCACTTTTGTGATTCAGGAGGGCGCGCAGTACACTTACGCGGGGCTGCGGCTTTCCGGGAATGAGGTTTTCTCTGAGCGCGAGCTTCTTGGGCAGCAGAAACTTAAGGCCGGCGCTGTGTACAACGAGACGAAATTCCAGGAAGATTTGACTTCCATTGTGAATATATATTATGAGAACGGCTACATGAGCAATGAGTTTTATCCGTCGCCTGTAAAAGACACGGATCGCCATGAAATCTCATACGACCTTGTAATCCGCGAGCATTCAAGAAGTCACATCGAGAACATCATCATAAAAGGAAACACAAAGACAAAGGAATATGTAATCCGCAGGGAAATCCCGATTGAGTCCGGCGATATTTATTCGCGTGACAAGATTGTGAACGGACTTAGGAATCTGATGAACCTGCGATATTTCTCCAACGTCCTGCCCGAATATCAGGCCGGCTCGGAGGAGAATCTTGTTGATTTGGTGTGGACCGTGGAGGAGCAGTCCACATCATCGCTGAATTTTGGTCTTACTTTCTCCGGCGTGACCGACCCGGAGAGCATTCCAATCTCGCTTTTCGCAAAGGTTGAGAATTCAAACCTTTTTGGCGAGGGAAGGACAATCTCCTCTTCGGTAACGCTGTCGAACACGGAGCAGTCTCTTGAATTCGGATATTCGCAGGGGTGGATTGGAAACCTGCCGATTTCATTCAGCCAGAGTTTCTCGTTCAGCCACACGAGCGCGAATACTCCGGTCAATTTCTGGACGCCGGATTTGCAGCTTAATCAGCGGTATTATTACATGAATTACGACGGCTACTCCGCGTATTTAAGCTCGGGAATCGGAAGAAGATGGTTCCCTGATTACGCGATTCTTTCGGCGGGCGCGGGAATAACGCATTCTCTCATGTGCAATGTTTATGACGAGAACCTTTATGTTCCCGTGGACACCGGAGTTTCAATGTACGCGAATCGGCTCGGGCTTACGAATTCGGTCTACGGAAGTTTCTCCGTGGACAACCGTGACATATCCTATGATCCGACAAAAGGATGGTTCGCGAGCGAGCGGCTCACATGGTACGGACTTCTTCCGTTCCTTGAGCGCGAATTCTTTTTGCGCAGCGACACAAAACTTGAGGGATACCTGAAACTCGTGGATGTGCCTTTCAGCGAGAACTGGTCGCTCAAACTTGTGTTCGCGGCATACACAGGATTATCCCTGCTGTTCCCCACATCAAGCGGAATCAGCGAGTCGAACAAACTTTACATAGACGGAATGTTCAACGGGCGCGGATGGACGGAGTCTTACCGGGCAAGCAAAGGTCAGCTCATGCTGTCGAACAAGCTTGAGCTTCGTATGCCGATTGTGCCGGGAATCATCGGTATAGACGGATTTTTTGACGCGGTCGCGCTCAAGAATACAGCCTCGGATTTGAACAAAATCACAATCGAGGATTTTTATTTCAGTTACGGTCCTGGAATCCGCTTCCTGCTTCCTCAGTTCCCGCTTCATCTTCTGTTCGCGTGGAAATTCAGGATAGAGGACGGCGCTCCGAAATTCGCGGACAATCCGTTCCAGTTTGTGCTTTCATTTAATATAACAAATCGCTAGAATATATCAGAGGATTATATGAGCAGGGACAGAAAAATTACGGTGTTCTTTTTTGGTTTTTTGATTTTCTCGCTTGTGCCGCTCTGCGCGCAGCAGATTACGAAATTCGGCGTGGTCGATACCGCAAAAGTCTACAGCGCGTATTACAGGAATTCCGCGCCGGTCAGAAATTACGAGAAAAAAAAGTCGGAATTTCAGGCGGAGATAGACAGGCAGATGGAGGATTTGCGCAAGCTTCAGCAGAGAAAGCTTGACTACGAGAACGCGGGGAATTCGAGCGCGGCTTTGCGCACCGAATCCGAGATTGCCAAGAAAAAGGATTACCTCACCGAGTATACGAACGCAAAGAACGTGGAGCTGGAGCTTCTGCAAAAAAATCTCCAGACTTCGGATGATTTTTACAAGTCGCTTTACAATACACTCTCCAAGATTGCGGAGAGCGGCGGCTACAGCATGATTCTGAGCCTACAGGACGCGAACGCAATTCTGTGGTACAGTTCCTCCGTTGACATCACAAGTCAGGTAATCGCTGAGCTGGGATTGTAATGTCTGATGAGCTGTCCATGACCCCCATGATGATTCAGTACAGGGGGATAAAGGAGAAATACAAGTCGGAGGTTGTTTTTTTTCGTCTCGGAGATTTCTATGAGATGTTCGACAATGACGCTAGGGAAGTCTCCGCGCTGCTGAATCTTACGCTCACTCACCGCGCGGGCCAGCACATGTGCGGCATTCCGTATCACGCGGCAAAGCTTTACATCGCAAGGCTTCTGCGGCTCGGGAAAAAAGTTGTCATTTGCGAGCAGGTCGGGGAAATCCCCAAGGGCGGCAAAGGCATTACGGAGCGCAAGGTTGTCGAGATTATAACGCCGGGCACTGCTGTTGAGGAAGAGTATCTGGACGGCAACCAGGCGAATTATCTTGCCGCGCTGTCAATCACAAAGGGCACTGCGGGATTTGCCTTCATTGACGTGAGCACCGGCAATTTCAGCGCGACTTCCTGGCAGGCTTCCAAAATGGGCGAGAATTTTGCCAAGGAGCTGAACCGCGCCAGTCCGAGCGAGATTCTCCTGCCAGTATCATTGAAAAAAAATCCTGATATTCAGAGCACTTTGCAGGGAAACGCACGAATCTCTGTGTCTTATTATCCCGACTGGGATTTCTCCCCCGAGCTGTCATACTCAAAGCTTCTGCGGCAGTTCAAAATGGCGAATCTGAAGGCGTTTGATTTGGATGCGGATAGCGCCGAGGTCGTTCCCGCCGGATTTCTTCTGGACTATCTTGAGAAGACGATGAGCGCCGCAATCCCTCATGTGAATTTCATAAACGTCTATTCCGACGAGCAGTTTCTGATGGTGGACGATTCCTCACGTCGGAATCTGGAGATTACGGAGAATATGCGCGATGGCTCTACCCAGTTCTCGCTGTTTGAGTGCGTAAATTTCACGCGGACTGCGATGGGCAGCAGGCTTCTGAAAAACTGGCTTCTTTTTCCGCTAATGGACTGCAATCAGATTGAGGAGCGTCAGCAGCGGATTTCCGGCTTTTTCGAGAACAGGCCGCTTCTGGACAAAGTAAAGGAGGATTTGCGCGACATTCTTGATATTGAGAGGCTCGCGGGCCGCATCGCAATGGACAAGGCGCACGCGAAGAATCTTCTTGCGCTCGCCTCCAGTCTGCGCGCTTGGAACAGAATAAAAGAGTATCTGAATCCCTATGATTTCTCGTTCGTGTCATCGGAGAAATCATGCGAGATTTGCGAGCTGCTTGAGAAATCCATTCTGGACAATCCGTCAACCTCGCTCACAGAGGGCGGGATTATCAGGCAGGGATGGTCTGAGGAACTGGATCATTGGCGGTCAATCCACGATAATTTCAATCAGATTTTGGCTGCTTATGAGGCGGAGGAGAAGGAGCGGACGGGAATTGCGAACCTGCGGATAAAATTCACGAATGCGTTCGGATATTTCATCGAGGTCTCAAAAGGAAAACTCTCGTCAGTGCCATCGCATTTTATCATGCGCCGCGCGCTTGTGAATGGGGACCGCTACACGACTTCCCGCTTGCAGGAGCTGGAGCAGGAGCTGAACGAGTCGTCCTCAAAAATCCTTGAGCTTGAGCGCGATTTGTTCCTTGAAATCTGCGCCTCGCTGCATCAGTACATTCCGTATCTTCTGCAAATCTCCGATGAGGTTGCCAACACGGATGTGGCGTGCTCGCTCGCGCTTGCCGCAATTCAGAATGACTGGACAAGACCTGTGGTGGATGATTCGACGGTCTTTGAGATAAAGGACGGCCGTCATCCTGTCGTTGAGAAGCATCTTCCAATCGGCGAGTTCGTCTCGAATTCTGCAAGCCTCTGCGCCGGAAAAGGCGGCAATCCATCTTTTGCCCTGATTACAGGCCCGAACATGGCGGGAAAAAGCACTTACCTGCGGCAGAACGCGCTGATAGGGCTTCTTGCGCAGACAGGCTCGTATGTTCCCGCAAGTTATGCCAGAATCGGGATTATAGACCGGATTTTCTGCCGGGTAGGGGCTTCCGACAATCTTGCGAAAGGCGAGTCTACTTTTCTTGTGGAGATGGCGGAGACCGCGAACATCCTGCACTGCGCCACAAAAAAATCGCTTGTAATCATGGATGAGGTTGGGCGTGGCACCTCAACCGAGGACGGTCTTGCAATCGCACGTGCCGTCTCCGAGTATCTTTTGGACAGCATAAAATGCCGGACTTTTTTTGCGACGCATTACCACGAGCTGTCAAGGATGGAGCATCCGTCCCTTGTTTTTCTGTGCATGGATGTCCTTGAGCAGAACGGCTCGGTTGTTTTTCTGCGCAAAGTGAAGCCCGGCGTCACCGAGAATTCTTATGGGATTCATGTCGCGAGGCTTGCCGGGCTTCCTCCTGAGGTGATTGACCGCGCCGGGCAGATTCTGGCGCATATTCAGAGGCTTGCGGCGGACAATCCGCTTGTGCTGACTGATATTCCGTCAGGAAAGCCGGATAATCCTCCTTTGACGGCTGGCTCGCCGGGGCTTTTCAGCGATGAGGAGATTATAATCTCTGAGATTCTCTCTGCCGATGTGGACAACCTCACTCCAATCAGCGCGTTGCAGAGCATCGCCAGATGGAAAAAAACGCTTTCTGGTCTTTAAATCAAAAAAAAATCATTTTTTTTTCGCGGATTTTTGCAGGTTTTAACATTCCGCTGACTATTATGTATATGTGAAGCGATTTGTTTTTGAGACGGAGCAGCTGTTTCTGACTGCCGTGCGCCTGTTTTTTTATTCTCTTAAAGGTGGGAATTCCTGTGTTGTCTGCGGAGAGCATACATCATGTCTGCCTGTGTGCAATCGGTGTGAGCAGAGGTGTTTCTCTTTTCCTGCCGCGTGGGATAGAGCGAGGTGCGGTCTGTGCGGGAAGGCTCTTGTTTCGGCTCAGGGCAAATGCGTGAGATGCCGCTCGGGGAATGTGCTTGCTCATGTGGATCGTGTTTTTCCTTTGTTCTCTTACAGGCTGTGGAATAAGACTCTGCTGTTTGACTGGAAAATCAGAGGGGAGCGTTGTCTTTCTGCTTTTTTTGCCGGGAAGATTGCCTTTTTCCTCAGGTCGATGAACCTTGCTTCTGTGGTTGTGGTTCCTGTGCCGCCGAGAAAAGGTAAAATCAGGGAGAAGGGATGGGATCAGATTGATGAGCTTGCCCGTTTTTTGCGCTGGCGTTATGGCTTTAGGATTCTGAGCGTACTGCGGAGGCTGACAAAGCAGGAGCAGAAAAAACTTGACCGTGACGGGAGGTTCTCGCATATCAAGAATGCTTATGCTTTGCGGCCGCAACGGCAGTTGTCCAGAATCTTAAAGCCTTTTGGCAATGTGATGCCGGAGGAGGTGTGTCTTGTAGATGATGTGAGTACGACAGGCTCTACTTTGGAGAGCTGCTCGGCTGTCCTGAAAAGTGCGGGAGTGAGGAAAGTTTATGCGGTCACTTTATTCACCGTTGAATAAAAAAACTGTTGAATTGTCTTTTTGCATTGCAAAATATGGAATTTAAGAGTATTATGGTAGAATAGAAAATTATTCATGGGAGTAAATATGGCTGGTGAATCTCAGTTTCAGTTGGTGACTTTTCATCTTGGAGAGGAGCTGTACGGTGTAAACATTATGGATGTGAAGGAAATCGTCCGTCTTCAGAATGTTCGTGTAATTCCGAATGCGCCATTTTACGTGGAAGGAATTATCAATCTTCGTGGAGAAATCATTCCTATCATTGATTTGCGCAAGCGTTTTAAACTCCAGGAGATGGCACGTCCTACTGATGATATTGAAATAGAGGGTGGCTTTATTATCCTTAATATTGACGGTAATAAAATCGGCATTATCATTGATAAAGTGGAGCGGGTCGTTTCACTAAGCATGGAGGATGTGAAAGAGCCTCCGCAGATGCTCAGCGGAATTGGCACTGAATACATTGAGGGTGTTGTCCGGGAGAAAGAGGGCTATTTGATTATGCTCAACACCAGAAAATTGTTCAATGCGAAGGAATTGCAGAGCATTATTGAAGTTCAGCAATAATGATACCGACATACAGTACGACTATTCGTAGAAAAGAAATGGATGCCGTTCTTACTTGCATGGTTGACGAGAAAATCGGGCCAGGCGAGTTGAACGGCAAACTTATCCAGCAGATAAAAGATTTCATAAAATGTGACGGAGCTGCGGCACTGCGTTCGCCATCCATCGCATTGAAATACGCTTTGCAGGCGCTCGGTTTTGAAATCGGGAAAAAAGTCATGATTTCCGCACTTGCTCCTGCGTGGCAGTTCCAGACACTCGTCTCCATGGGGTATGAGCCTCTTGTTCTGGATGTTGATGAGTCCACCGGCGTTGTTTCCCCTCAGATTGTGGAGGACGGGATGAAATCCGGCGGAAGTCTGATTGTCCTGCATGAGACTGAGGGAATTGTTCCTGATGTGCAGGCGATTATGCGTCTTGGAATTCCTGTGATAGAGGACATTTCCCAGAGCGCGGGCGCATCTGTGGCTCTGAAAGATGATGATGGAACTGATACCGGGGAGAGGGCGCAGGCCGGAACTTTCGGCGTTTTCACAATCATTGGGCTGGAGGAGCGCGATGTGATTACCGCTGGCGGCGGTGCGATTCTGATTGCCCCCGGCAGACGCGAATGGGTCGTCCTGAAACATATCCTTGAGAATGTTCCTGTCACGGATTTGCTGCCTGATATAAACTGCGCGCTTGGCTGGGTGCAGGTCAAGGAATATCCGCGCAATGAGGCCGCAAGAAAAGAGCTGTTTTCGGTTTATCAGCGTGCGTGCATGACCGGCCGTCACAAAATGTTCGCCAGAGAATCGGATGAAGGCTCTACGGCAAGTTGTTTTCCGCTTGTGCTCAACAGCTCTTTCAAAGATGTGCGGCAATACACATCAAAAAAGGATATTGAGATTCAGCTTGCATACGAAGGCTCTGTAATCGCAATGGATGATTCTCTTTCCGAGAAATGCATTCACGCGAAGTCCTTGTTTTTGCGGTGCGTTCACTTTCCTCTTTATCCGCGGCTGACTCATGCGGAGTGCGCGAAGATTGTGAAGGTGCTTGGCTCCTTGCCGTAAAACTGACATGAAAAAAGTCCTTGTTATCGTAAACATAAGCAAAGATGAGTCGCTGACTTTGGCGGAGAAAATCGACAGTTTCCTGAAAAATAAGGGAATCCAGACCGTCCTTTATGATTTTGATGGCTTTGCCGGGAATGTCTCTTTTTCTGGCTATGACCTTGCAGTGACCTTGGGTGGCGACGGGACTGTTCTTTTTGCGGCTCGGAACGCGGTCCGCGAGAATATCCCGGTTTTTCCGGTGAATCTGGGGCAGTTCGGATTCATTGCCTCGGTTCAGCCGGAGAACTGGAATCCCTCTCTGGAGCAGGCTCTGAGAGGCGAGGCCGTGTTCGAGGAACGCTCGCTGCTTTCGGTGCGGGTGCTCAGGGACGGGCTTTGCGTCTATTCATCCCTTGGATTGAATGACGCTGTGATTTTCGGTGAGCGCGGGGCATCCACGATTTCTCTTGATGTGAATTACGATGGGCGGCCGTTATGCAAGCTGAAATCGGATGGCGTGATAATCGCCACATCGACGGGGTCAACCGCGTATTCCGCGGCGGCGGGCGGGCCAATCCTCTCTCCCACGCTGGATGCTTTTGTTTTTACGCCGGTCAATGCTTTCTCGCTTTCAAGCCGGCCAATCGTGCTTGGGATGGACAGGGAGCTTGAGATTTTTATGGGCAAAAGCCGCGTCCGGGAATACGGCGTTACAGTTGACGGGCAGGAGCCGTTTTCTCTGGAATATGGCGACAGGGTCGTTGTGTCGCGTTTTGAGAAAAATGTGCGGCTTTTGTGTGCCACCGAAGAGAAATTTTACGGTGCGCTGCGCTCAAAATTGAACTGGTCTGGAGGACCTTATGCTTGAGGACTTGACAATAAAGGATTTTGCCCTTATTGATTCGGATTATATCGAATTCTCCACAGGTTTCACGGTGCTCTCCGGCGAGACAGGGGCCGGAAAATCAATCCTCATTGGCGCTCTGTCGTTTCTGCTCGGCGGAAAGGCCGATGTCCAGCAGATTCGCGCGGGAAAATCCGAGGCATCCGTCTCTGCGACTTTTTTGATTCGCGACACGGAGGTGCGGACGAATCTCTCGCCTGATGATGAGCCTGCGTCTGCCGCGGAATGGCTCGCGCTTCACGGCATCGCTGCGGATGGCAACCGCGTGATTCTGAGGCGTTTTATCCGCGATTCCGGGAAAACCGGCGCGTGGATAAATTCCACGCCAGTTACACGCTCCGATCTTGCGCAGTTTTCCGCGTTTCTTGTTGATATTCACGGCCAGCACGGGCATCAGTCTTTGATGCGCGTTCCGGAGCACAGGAAATTCCTTGATTCCAGGGCGGGGCTTTGCGGCGAGGTTGACGCTTTCACAAAAAAATATGCGCTGCTTGTCGAGAAGCGGCGGAAACTCTCTGAGATTTCGATGTCGGACAATGAGAGGCTTCGTAAGCTTGATATGATGAGGTTCGCTGTGCAGGAGATAGACGGGGCGAAGCTCAAAAATAACGAGGATGAGGCTCTGGAGGATGAGCAGGCCAAGCTGTCAAGCTATGAGAGAATTTTTTCTGACGTTGATTCGATTAACAAAGCCTTTTCTTCTGATGATAATTCCGTGATTCCGGTGCTCAAGCATCTGTGCCGCGATTCATCTCATCTTGCGGAGATGGACAGGTCGTTGTCTGCGCTGAATGAGCGGCTTGACTCCGCTTTTTATGAGCTTTCGGATATTGCGGATGAATTCTCTTCCTATCAGAGCAGGCTTGTATTTGATCCGGGCCGCTTGCAGGAGGTTGAGGACAGGCTGTCAGTCATCTATAATCTGAAAAAAAAGTATGCATCATCGGTGAACGCGCCGCTCTCAGAGGTGACTGCGTATTATGAGTCTGCCCAGAAATTCATAGCGGATAATGAGGACGGGGATTCGTTGAGGGAAAGGCTTGCCGTGGAAATCACCGCGCTTGAGAAAGAGGTTCTTCTTGCCGCCGACGCGCTCTCAAAAAAACGCGCCGCTACCGCCGAGGTTCTGAACAGGGAAGTCTGCGATATTCTTGCGCGGCTTGGCATGTCATCCACGCGGTTTGTCGTGAGCATAAAGCAGAAGAGCGGCTCCGCAGTGGAGCAGCTGTGCGGTCCATACGGAAAGGATGACATAGAATTCCTCATCAGCGCGAATCCGGGGAATCCTCCGCTTCCTCTCTCCAAAATTGCATCCGGCGGCGAGCTTTCCCGCGTCATGCTCGCGCTCAAAACGATTTTTGCCCAGAATGATTCCGTTGATACTCTGATTTTTGATGAGGTTGACACGGGAATCGGCGGTGAGGTTGCCGTGGCGGTGGGCGCGCACATGAAAAATCTTGCGAAAAATCGGCAGGTTTTTGCCATCACACATCTAGCGAGCATCGCAGTTTATGCCGATAATCAGATAAAGATAGAGAAAAGTGTGTCTGGTGAGATTACTTCGTCGAATGTGTCTTTGGTGGAGGGGGAGGCGAGGGTCGCGGAAATTGCGCGGATGCTTTCCGGCGATTCTGATACGGAGCAGTCGCTGCGGCACGCACGCTCTCTTCTTGAGCGCTTCAGCGGAGGTTTTTGATGGCAAAAGTGACGGAAGAGGCTAGGCTGCATTTTAATGAGTCCATCCAGCCTTACAAGGATAAGATTACTGCGACTCTGGAGAAAGAGAAAACCATGTCGAACGGAATTCACGCCGGCGACATAAATTTTGAGAACACAAAACTTCTTTTGTGCGAGGATATGATTTACGCGGCCTCGCTTTACATGGCTTTGAACAGTCTTTCCCTGAAAGTTATGGACGTGAAGAACAATGATGCGCTGAACGACGCGCGTAAAGTTTTATACAAGGCGATTATCTATCTTGAGGACGTTGTGACAGACGGAATCGACATATCATATTCCGAGATTGCGGACAGGCTTGAGAAGATTAAAAGCATCGCAATCGCAAGGCGTTACATGATAATCAGGAAGCTGGGGCTTTCAATCAGCCTGCTGAAGGATGCTTTCGGCGATAACAGCAAATGGCGGTGGTCGTTTGTTGAGCTTGAGGGGCGGTTCACGACAGTCGCAAAAAATCTGATTGACATGAAGGAATGCGTGAAGGATTATTTTGACCCGTCCAGCCTGCATTACGAGACCACGGTCGTCTATGTCCGCCTGGTAATCCAGCTGCTCTCTGATTCCGCGACTGCCTACCGCGACAAGTACGAGATGTCAACGCGCCGCCTTGACGATATGCGGAACGGCATCCGTTATCTTCTTGCGCTCAGAAAACTTTATGTGGCAATCGGGAATTCTGAGCAGGCAGAGGAAGTGAAGCGCAAGGCTCTTGTCTGGAAAGACAAGATGGACATGGATCACAAGAAGGGTCTGAGCAAATAGCGTATGAGAAAGGATTTCGCGCTCAAGATTTTTGAGGGATTTTCCATCCAGCGGTGGAATGACCTTGTGCGCCCGTTCGACCTAGTTGAGATGGACAAGGCCGCCGAGAAAATGGTGCTCGCTTATATAATCGGGAAGTATGAGGAGAGCAACGGCAAGAAAATCGACTGGCTGTGGATTATTTATGCCTCTTTTTTTGACCTTCTGCGGAAAATCTCCCTCTGCGACATAAAAGCGCCCGTGCAGCAGATGCTCAAGCGCGAATTTCCGGATGAGTATGTGCGCCTGAACGAATGGGTCCTGAGCCAGTATAAAAATCTGATTGATGACGAGAGCCTTTTCTCCAGTTTCACGATTTACGTCGGCCAGAAAGCCGGCTCGTTGCCTCTTCCTGTGGATTTGGAGCACTCGCTTCGGGTGTACAATGCCGCCCACAAATATGCGACAATCCGGGAGATGGAGATGCTCGCTGTCGTGAACGAGGCGTCCCGGCTTGAGGAAATCCGGGTGGAGCTTGAGACTGAGATTCAGCCGTATCTTGACCTTGAGGGTGTGCAGAAACTGATGACCCACCAGAAGGCGTTCCGTTTTCTGCTAAAAATCGAGCAGCTGCGCTTTCAGACCAGATGGAACCAGACCCCGCGCGTTCCGGCAACTTCCGTTCTGGGGCACTGCTTTTTTGTCGCGATTATGACGCTTCTTCTTGGCCGCGAGGCGAATCCGCAGATGTGCGACCGCAGGCTTGTGAACAATTTTTTCAGCGCGCTTTTCCACGATTTGCCCGAGTCTGTTACAAGGGACATCATTTCGCCGGTCAAGCAGGCGACGGATGACCTGCCCGGAATCGTCAAAAAAATCGAGGATGAGATTGTGAGCAAGGAGCTTGTGCCGCTCATGGAGCCTTTTTTTGAGAAAGAGCTTCTTTATTACACAAGCGATGAATTTGCGAACCGCATCATGGACAAAAACGGGGATTGCCGTCATGTCTCCTGGGAAGAATTGAACGAGAAATACAATGCCGGCGAGCACAATCCCATAGACGGAAAGCTCGTGCGGATTTCGGACCATTTTTCCGCGCTGATGGAGGCTGACATATCAATCAGGCACGGAATCACATCATCACACCTGATTACAGGGCGCGAGGGCATCCTGAGCCAGTACAAAAAAGGCGAGATTATCAGCGGGATAAATGTCCGCGAATTATTTGAGACGGTGATTTTATAATAAAAATACGCGCTTTTCTGCCGATAATTAAAGCATGAGAACGAATGATTTTAGAAAATGCCTGATTTTCGGCGCGATTTTCCTGACTGCTTTTCCTTTTTTTGCGGATTCCTCGTACAAGGTCGAGAAGGGCGATACTTTATTTTCGATAAGCCGGAAATATCAGATTACGGTGGCCGAGCTGATGGCCGCGAACAATATCTCTGAGAGTGATGTCCTCAAAGCGGGGCAGAAACTTGTGATTCCTGATGCGGATATTGGCACTGCCGCCGCGCTGTCCACAAAATCCGTGCAGAGCAATCCCGAGGTGAAGACTGTTGAGTACACCGTCCAGAAAGGCGACACGCTCTACCGCATTGCGCGAAACAACGGGCTGACAGTTCCAGAGCTGCTTGCAATCAACAATCTGGATTCGTCCGCGGTGATAAAAGTGGGGCAGAAACTGAACATAAAGGCCGCGGCAAGCCCAGCCGCACCGAGCACCGCAAGTCAGACGCAGACGGCCGCAAAATCCGATGATGCTGCCGCAAGTGTTCCGGACACAAGGACTTACGGCGTGACTTTCAACGCGGACATGAACACCAAGTGGCCGGTCGCAAATCCGAAAATCACGCAGATAAAAGGCAAGGTCTCGGGCGTGCAGCTTTCTGCAAAGGAGAACGAGAGCGTCACGTGCATTCATGAGGGCACGGTGATGTATGTCGGAGTTTACCGCGGGTTCGGGCAGGTGCTTTTTGTGCAGACAAAAACTGGTCTGATTTATGCGTACACGGGGCTTGGCAGCGTGAAGGTCAAGAAAGGCGATTACGCCGTGTCCGGCGCGGAGCTTGGAACTGCCGGAATTGACTCAATCACAGGAAAGCCGCAGATTACTTTCATGGTTTTCCAGAACGGGCAGCCAATCGATCCTGCAAAAGCCCCAAGAAGCTAGGGCGATTCTCAGAACAGAAACTGCTGGCCATCGCCTCCATCCGGATACATGCATTTGATGAGCAGCCCCATGCACGTCATGGCATCGTCGAGCGCACGGTGTGAGTTTCCCTTGTCTATGCCGAGTGCGTCGGCAAGAAATCCGAGCCTGTGATGCTCCATCTGCGGAAAAGCCGTCCGCGCGAACTGCAATGTGTCGATGTAGTCGTTGCTCGTGCGGTTAAGGCCGTTTCTGGCGCACTCAGAATTCAGGAATTCGATGTCAAAACGGGCGTTATGCGCCACGATGATTGTCTGGCCAAGAAAACCGATGAAATCGCTTATTTTCTCTGAAAGCGCGGGCGCGGAAGCGAGCATCCGGTCTGTTATGTACGTGATTTCCGTGATTTTCGGATGAAGAGCCACCCCCGGATTAAAAAGCGAGCTCCATGTGCTGATGACCCCGCTCCTGTCAAAACGGACTGCCCCAATCTCTATGATTGTTGAGTCGATTGGCCGCAGCCCTGTTGTCTCGGTGTCAAAAGCTGTGAAAACCGCGCCACCTTCATAAAGATGGCGCAGTTTTTTATAATTCCACAGCCTTTTATTTTGCTGCATCAATGATTTTCTGAATGTCTGCGGAAATACCGTCGCACAGCGCCTCAGCCTGTTTGTGGGCATCGCTGAGCCATGCATCGCTTCCGTCACCGGCCGGAATCATGGAGTTGATGTAGAACTTGATTTTCGGCTCTGTTCCGGAAGGCCTCGCACTGACGATTGTCCCGCTTTCCAGATAGAACTGGAGGACGTTGCTTTTTGGCAGATTCGGATCGCTCATGCAGTCCCGGATTTTCACGACTTTCTGCCCGCCGAGCGTCGCAGGCGGATTCGAGCGCATTGAGGCCATCATGTTCTTCATTGTCTGCCCGCCGGAGAGTCCGGGGAAATTCTGAGAGATTGCCCTGTCCTCAAAGTACCCGAATTCTTTGTAAAGATCGTCAAGGTGCTCAAGAAGGCTCTTTCCCTGGCTTCGCCAGTACAGAATCATCTCGGCGCACATTGCTGCGGCAGAAACGCCGTCTTTGTCCATCACCTCTTTCTCGACTTTGTAGCCGTAGCTCTCCTCAAGTCCGAACACGTAATTGTACGAGCCGTCTTTCTCAAACTCGTCCTCAATGGCGGCAATCCACTTGAAGCCTGTCAGACATTCCAGCATTTTCACGCCGTATTTCTTGCAGATATAATCGCCGAACGGTGAGGTCACGATTGAGCGGATTACAGCGGGATTCTCGGGCATTTTCCCGAATTCCTTGCGTGAGAGAAGCACATAATCCATGAGAAGCGCGCCCATCTGGTTTCCGCTCAGAAGCACGAAATTCCCGTTTTTGTCGGGGAACGCCGTGCCGAATCGGTCCGCATCCGGGTCGGTAGCCATAAGACCGTCCGCTTTTTCTTTCACAGCAAGCTCCACGGCGAGTTTGAGCGCGGGTTTCTCCTCCGGGTTCGGCTTCTCGACTGTCGGGAAGTTTCCGTCCGGCTCTCTCTGCTCGGGAACTGTGATTACGTTCAGCCCAAGGTCGCCAAGGACTTTCTCCACGTGCATCGCGCCTGTTCCGTGGAGCGGGGTGTATACAATCCGCACGTCCTTCGCCTTCTCTTTGATGAGCGCGGGGCGGAAAAGCTGCGCCTTGCACATCTCCCAGAATTTCTCGTCAATCTCTTTGTCGATGATTATCAGCTTCCCTGATTTTATGGCCTCGTCTTTCGTCATCGTCTTGATGTCAGAGACCTTGTTCACTTCCTCGATAATTCCGACATCATGCGGCTCGATTACCTGCGCGCCGTTATCCCAGTAAGCCTTGTAGCCGTTGTACATTCTTGGGTTGTGCGATGCGGTGACGACAACTCCGGTCTGCGCTCCAAGAGTTTTGATTGCGAACGACAGCTCGGGGGTAGGGCGCAGTCCGCTGAAAAGATACGCCTTGATTCCGTTTGCGGCAAAAATGAGGGCGGTGGCCTCGGCAAAAACATCAGAATTGAGCCTGCTGTCGTAAGCGACAACCGCGCTCAGCGTGCCGTCCTTGGCTTTGTCCGGGAACGCCTTGAGCACATAGTTCGCAAGCCCCTGCGTCGCAAGGTTGATTTCCAGCGTGTTCATGCGGTTCGTTCCGCCGCCCATAATTCCGCGGAGTCCGCCAGTTCCGAACTCCAGAGTCTGATAAAATCTATCCTCAAGCTCTTTATAATCCTCTTTTTTAATCAGCTCCTCAACTTCCTTGCTGAAACGCTCGTCTTTCTCCGCCTGGATGTAATCGCGCGCGCGCCTCAAAATCTCTTCTTTCTCCATTTATCTCCTCCTATGGATTCACAGAATCGGGTTATTTTAATATTATTTATCAGCTTTGTGAATAAGCTGCGTCTCCCAGTCCAGAAGCTCGGCCTCCAGCTCCTTGCGGTCACCTTTCACGTCGCAGAGAATTCTGAACACGCTCTCGGTCCCGCTTCCGCGCATCCAGATGAACGCGGACGGATTTCCCGCCTTGTCCTTGAAAATGATTTTCAGACCGCCAGTTTTTGACTCAGAGAAATCTTTCACATCACGCGTTTCTTTTGTCCCGTTCGTGATGACCGCCTCCCATGCGCAGATTCCGTATTTTTTCTCCAGAGTTTTCTTTTTTGTCTTGAAATCCGCCTCAAAAGCCTTCTGGAATTTTGCCTTGAGCTTGGCATGGTCTTTCGTTTTGATTTTCAGGACCGCCCGTTTCTCAGAAACGCCCGTTGTCGTGTACACCGGCAGTGAGGCAAGCACATCCGCAAGCGTAAAATCCGGATTGTACGCCACGCCCGATTTCTTGCACCAAATCTGGAAAAGTCCGTTTTCCCGCATGAGCAGAAGTTTGATGATTGCGAAGACCGTGCTCAGAGGGTCACGCACACATGACGGATGCGTGATTGTCCCGCCGTTGGAGCCTTCACCGAGCACGCGCACGTTGTATCCTTCCGCCCGCTTCTCTTTGGCAAGATTCACGACATTCGCCTCGCCAACCTCCGCGCGGAAAACCTCCGCTCCGAGAGTGCGGGCAATCTCATCTATCCGCATGGAAGTAGGACAGTTCACTGCGACTGCCGGCTTGAATCCGCTGTTCGCGCCACTCTGCCAGATTGAGAACGTAAGCTCCGCAAGAACCGAGAGGCTGAAAACTTCCTGCGCCCTCAGAATCTCCGCTTTTTTTGTTTTCTCGTTCCAAAAGACGATGTTCCCGCGGTCTCCGTCACAGTCAGGCATATAGCCCAGAAGCACGTTGTCATGGCCCTCTTTGTGAAGCCTCTCCATCTCTGCGGCGACGTGAACCAAGTTCTCCGCCTCCGGGATAATCTCGTGCGCGATGCGGAATTCATTTATTGAGTGAAAATGAATTTTGTGCGATGCGAAATACTCTCTGTCGATTGAAAGATACCTGGAGCTGCCGTTAAAGTCGCAGACAATCCCAATCGGGTTCTCTGCGATTGCATTGTCAAGCATCCGGAAAAAATCATCCTGCTGATGTTTGTCGCCTGTCCCGCTGATTGTCTCGTCCGCGAACGCCTTGTACGCCTGGAGCGCGTTGTGCTTTGAGCTGTCTTTCACCTGATAGACTTTCTGCAGTTCTGTGGCAGTGCATTTTGTGGCCGCCTCGCACAGTGCGGCGAGGGCATCGTCATCAGAAATCAGTTTGAGGAACGCGCCGGTTATGATTTTGTTCTCGTCCGCGCTAAGAACTCCGCCGTCATTCATGCCGAATTTTATGCCGTTGTGCCCGACCGGATTGTGGCTTGCGGAAATGTAGATGAATCCGTCAAGTTTTCGGGCATAGGCCATAATCTCTGGGGCGGATGTCACTGCCGAATACTGGATGAGCGCGCCTTTTTTTATGAGCGCACGTATCATCGCGTCGGCAATCACTGGACCGGTTGGCCTTGAGTCCGTGCCGAGCGCAATCACAGGCATTTCCTGCCCGCTTTTCTCCCTCACATAATCAAAGAAAATGCTCGCGGCCGCGACAGCGGCTGACCAGTCCGCCTCTGTTATCTCGGGGGACGTGTCCTGCTCATCGCCAGAAGCCGCAAAAATTTTACGCCAGCCGGAAGCCGACAAAATCATATCAATTTCCATGATGTTTATGTTACCACAGAATTCTTGTTTTAACAAATTATTTGTCATAGCGCAGACCGCGTGTTTCTTGGCGGTCCGGCAAAAAAATCCGCATGGATTTTCTGACCGATTTTCCTGCGGCCACGTGTTTTTCAGCAGAACGCGGGAAAATCCGGGGATTCTCGCGCGTTTAATCGACTGATTTAATATACTGTCACGGTGTAGCTCAGCTGGCGGATATTGCCAAGAATATCCTCCGTGTAGACAGTGAGGTTCGTGCGTCCGGATGACAGAACCGCCTCGCCAAGAAGCTGCATGTTTTCGGTAGGGTAAATATCGTGGCTGGTGTATTTTTTCTTCCCGGTGACGCAGAGCTTTCCGTTTTCCTGCAAGATTGTGTCGTAAGAAATCTGATCGACCATCACGCCGTTTATGCTCACCGATGTCCTGTATGGCGCGGCGACCAGATTCCTGCGCTGGTAGATTCTGTAAATTCCCGATGAGTATGTCTTTGTCGTGTTGATGTCGTACAGGTTCCCGTTTTTGCTCTCCATCTGAATGCCAGAGAGCGTGAGCGGCCGTTCCTTGTTCAGGCGCGGCATTAGAATCTTGGGATTGATTGCCGACTTGTTCTTGGTGTCAATCATCTGGAACTCAAGGTTTCCCCTGTCACCCTGATAGCCGGAATTCCCGCTCTGCGCCATGATTGCCTGGCCATCGACAAAAGTCTCGCTGTCATCTTTGAGCGTGAGCGTCTCTGCGGCAAGGTTGCCGTAAACAGAAATCAAGCTGTCATCATGCGACAGAATGACCGATGTTCCGAGCGTGGAGGGGAAAAAATCCGTGTCATCAAGCTGCTCGGTCATAATCACAAGGATGTGCGCGTCGTCGGCTGCCCGCACTTCCGCCGGCTCGCTGAAAATCAGCGAGGTGCTCAGGATTCCGCCCCTGTTCTGCGCAAAATATGAGCTGCATGACTCGTCTGTTACATCGGCCTGCGGCCAGTCAAACGCATTGAGCGTGGCTGCGGTAAAAATCGCGGTTATGAAAGCGGTCGTTTTTCTCATCATTTACTCCTGTGAGACTGATATTCTGGAGATTGTGCTGTCTTTTCCGATGTAAAGGCTTGTTCCGTCCGTGCTGATGAACGCGGACTGCGCGGTGAAAGAGAAGCTTCCCTCAAGCGTGTCGGTTTTCTCAATCACAGAGACTGTGTACTCGGACTCGCGCTTGCTCAGAAGATAAACGAAGTGCTCGTTCTCTTTGATTGATATGACTTTGTCCTTCACCGGGATTATTGTGTTGCGGTTCTGCCTCAGGTCATAAATTCCCACCGCCCCCTGATAGTTGTACAGGACTCTGTTCCCGTTCTTGCAAAAATGCACGAGCGTCCTGTACGGGCTGTCCGTGCTCAGAAAACTGTGGAAAAGGATTTTCTGCTGGCTCTCCTCCCTGCGCGAGAGCGTGAACCTCTGCTGGTTGTGCCCCGAGATTGCGGCGACGTACTGTCCGTCATCCGAAATGTCAAGCCCCAGAATCACAGGATAATCGCTTCCGCCGGGCGCGTAATCCACCTCAACCGTGCCAGTCTGATTATTGAAGACTTTTATCGTTCCGTCCGCGAATCCTGCGGCAGTGTAGAGTCTCTTTGCGGCAAACGCTGTGATTGGCATGACTCCCTCGTAAGTCCATGCGACCTTGCCGCTGTCATCGCATTTTGAGAAAGAGCTTCCTCCGGGAAGAAAGACGTAAATCAAATCGTCCTGAAAAAACGGGTAGCCGCTCGCCATGATTGTGCCCGCCTGCTCGCCGTTGCTTTTGAAAAACGGAATATCCGATGACTGCGCGTTGTAGGTTGCGTAGTAAAAATCAGAGACAGATGCCCTGTCCGGAAAAGTCTGGAAAGCCGTGATTTTCCCGTCCTCCGTGAAATATCCCAGAGTCTGCCCAAGATGAAAATGCATCAGGCTTCCGCCGTCATAGTCCGTCACAGCGGGATTCGCGGTGCTGATTTTCCAGACCGGCGTGAACTGATACTCTTTTGCCAGCGGTTTTGCGGCGAACGTTATGTAAAGTGCCGTGAAAATAATTGTTAGGATGATGTAAAACGAAACCTGTTTTTTCATAATCAATCATACTACAGCAAATTCCTGCGAAATTCAATGCAAAAATCAATCTGATAATGTCAATCTTGACAATATACCGCAAAATATGCAAAATATTCTAAGGATTTCAAAAGAAAAGCGGAGTAAAGGAAAGAATGGAAGACGATATTCTTACTATCGAAGAGGTTGCCAAATATTTGAGGGTCTCCGACAGGACTGTTTATGACTGGGCACAGAAAGGCGAGATTCCCGCCGGAAAAATCGGGACGGTCTGGCGCTTCAAAAAATCCGAGGTGGAGAACTGGGTGAACGCCAAGCTTTCCCCCGAATCAGTCCGCCAGTCAGAGATGAGCATCCAGGTGCGCAACATTCTGTCTCTGGAGCGCGTCGTCTTCATCAATCACACTTCAAAAAGAGATGTGATTGTCGAGCTGGCGCAGGTGCTTGCCACCGCCCCGCAGGTCAAGAACGCCGCGGAGCTTACATCAGAGATTCTCAAGCGCGAGGAGCTGATGTCCACCGCAATAGGCAGGGGAATCGCGATTCCGCACGTGCGGCTTGCCTCTGTTACAGACCTTGTGATGGCTGTCGGCGTCTGCACAAAACCGCTTGACGATTTCCAGACTCTGGATGACGAGCCGGTGCGCCTTCTTTTTATGATTGCCGCCGCGTACAATCAGCATTCGTATTATCTGCGGACAATCTCGCATTTCAGCGCAAGGCTCAAAGACAGCGATTTGAGGGCCGCAATCACAACCTCATCATCTGAGGAGGAGATTTACACCCTGCTCACCCGCGCTTAAATCCGAGCGGATTTTTTTGCTGGGACGGTGTTTTCTGCTGACTTGCGGTGCGCGCGGATTTTACGGCAGGATTACGGGAAACCACTTGCTCCTGTCCGCGTGCTCCTGCGCGATTGTTCCCCAGGTCACGCTTGCGGTTGTCTCGCCCATGAGGTAAGGCCTGTTGTTCGCGCTGAGCAGAAAAGTCTGGCCGGGCGCGTTCAGTGCGGCTGCTGCCATGGCGTGGGAGAATGCCGGTGAGAAAAGGAAGATGCTGTCAATCCCCGCGGATTTCAAAAGCACACACAAAAGTATGCTGCGGCTGTCGCAGTCGTTTCCAACGCCAAGCAGGACATCGGGGAGGCTTGTGAAATCACTTGCCGTCGGGGAATCCGCGCGTTTATAATTGAAGCCCTGCACCCAGGAGAGCAGGTTCTGCGCATAATTTATGTCCGCGTCATCAGAATGCTGTGCGCCTTGCCTCGCGTAAAGCGCGTCATGCACATCGGATGAGAAACCTGCGAGCCTTCCGAAACTGTCACGGTAAATCAGGCGGTAGTAACGCTCCCACGCCTCCATCATTTTTGGATGATTCGCGTACATTGTGAGCACGCTGTACTCAATGTTCACAAGGCAGTCCGCGGCCTCTGCGTCCGACAAATCCATGGACGATTTGATTTCCTTGCCCGCGATTCTCACAGAGAAATTCTTTTTGCCCGATTTTGGGAACGCGTAATCCATGAAAATGCCCGGAGTGCTGTACAGCTCGTCTTTTATCGAAAGCGAATTCACGGCAGACACGATGAAATACTGGCACTGCTGGAATATCTCCTCTGGGCTGTAGCAAAGTGCAACAAGATAGCTCTCATGTTTTATGGGAGCGCAGACTGCCCATCCTTTGTAACGCTTGTCAAGTGACAGCTCAAAAGTTGAGACCGCGCATTTCTCGCCGCTCCAGTCCACGCTGTCGGTCGCAGATTTTGCGGAGAGCTTTGAGAGGGCAGTGTCCATCGCCTGAAAAGATGACTCGTATTTCTGGTCGCAGTAAATTTTGATTGCCAGCGTGACCGGAATGTTCTGGTGCGTAAGAAGCACGGAAGTCCCGTCATCGGTCGCGTCCGTCAGGGCGAATCCTTCGGGAATGTCCAGCGCGAATCCGAAGTCATTGTCCCGGATTATCTCCGCTTCCGCGCGTGATGCCAGCGATATTATGCAGAGGAGAACCGCGGAGATTTTGAAGAGCGTGTGTCTTGTCATTTGAAAAATCCTCTATTATTATATTTCGGATGAATCAGGTTGCGGTTTTATACGAGAATGACGAAATTTTTGTGATTGACAAGCCTGCGGGCCTCGCATCCCAGGGCGGTCAGGGCGTAAGCCATTCTCTTGACCGGGATTTCGCAAGGCAGGTCGCGCAGAAAATCTATCTGGTTCACCGGCTTGACAAGGACACCCGCGGCCTTATGATTGTGGCCAAGTCATCCGTGGCATCCGCAAAATGGACGCGGCTGATTGCCGGCAAGTCCGTGGTGCGGGAATATCTTGCCTTGTGCGCGGGCCGCATGGACACAAAAAGCGGCGTCATAAAAGACAGCCTTGTCCAGCACGACAGGCAGAAATCGGCGGTGACGCATTTTAAAGTCGAGGATGAGTGGACTGTCACCGTCGATGGCATCAGCATTCCGCTCTCACTGCTTCGCCTGAGGCTTGAGACCGGGCGTATGCACCAAATTCGCATTCATCTTGCCAAAAACGGCTGCCCGGTTGCGGGCGATGACCGTCACGGCGACTTCCGCGTGAACAAAATCCTGCGCAGAGCGGGCGTGAGGCGGGCGCAGCTTGCTTCCGTGCGCCTAGAGCTTCCTCTGGAAGGCGGCCGGAGAATTTTCACGCTGGATGATGTCTTTGCCGGAATCTTGGAGAGAGCCGGGCAGTGAGCGGAGTGCGCGGGCAGGAACATCAGCGGGATGATTTTGACCGCGCTCTGTTTTGGGAAAAATACTTTCCAAATGAGGCGAGAATGTGATATAATCCTGCTATGGCTAGAAAACTTCGTAACATATTGATTACTGGTGGCGCAGGCTTCATCGGCTCGAATTTCATCCATTATCTTTTCGGCCTCTCATCCGCGGGCGGGAATCTTTTCGCGGACGCGGGATTTGAGGGCAGGGTCGTGAACCTTGACTGCCTGACCTATGCGGGAAACCTTGAGAGCCTTGTTGATGTTGACAAGGCGTTCGGCTCGGGCGTGGCGGACAATAATCGCCGTTATTTTTTTGAGAAGGCGGATATCTGCGACCGTGAGCAGGTCGAGCGGATTTTCGCTCAGTATGACATCGACACGGTGATTCACTTCGCGGCGGAGAGCCACGTTGACCGCTCGATTCTTGGGCCTGAGACTTTCATCAGGACGAATGTGATGGGCACTTTCACGCTTCTTGATGTGGCGCGCAATTTCTGGAGAAAAGACGACGGCTCTCTGCGCGACGACGTGCTCTTCCATCACATCTCGACGGACGAGGTCTACGGCTCTCTTGGCGAGACCGGCTACTTCCGCGAGGACACGCCCTACGACCCGCGCTCGCCGTACTCAAGCAGCAAGGCGTCAAGCGACCACATCGTCATGGCATATCATCACACTTACAGCCTGCCGGTCACTTTGAGCAACTGCACGAACAATTACGGCCCGTACCAGTTCCCCGAGAAGCTTCTTCCGCTGATGATAAGCAACATCCGCGACGGGAAGAGCCTGCCCGTCTACGGCAAGGGCGACAACATCCGCGACTGGATTTACGTGGAGGACCACAACCGCGCCGTCTGGCAGATTCTTTGCAATGGCAGCGCGGGGCAGAAATACAACATCGGCGGCGAGAACGAGTGGCAGAACATCAGGCTTCTTCACAAGGTGATTGAACTGACTGCCGCGGAGACAGGAAAATCAGTTGATGAGATTGAGCGGACAATCACTTATGTGAAGGACCGCCCCGGGCACGACAAACGTTACGCAATCGACTGCTCGAAAATCAAGCGGGAGCTTGGCTGGGAGCGCAGGATGACTTTTGAGGAGGGGCTTCTCGCCACTGTGCGCTGGTATCTTGCGAACCCGGAGTGGGTCAATCACATTTTGTCCGGCGATTATAAGAACTGGATTCAGAGAAATTACACCGAGCAGGGGCGGTAGCTCAGCGCGGATTTTCTGCCTGATTTGAGGAGCGAACACAATGAAAGGAATAATTTTGGCCGGCGGAAGCGGAACACGCCTCTATCCAATCACAAAAGCGGTTTCAAAGCAGATTCTTCCGCTTTATGACAAACCGATGATTTATTATCCTCTGTCCTGCCTTATGCTTGCGGGAATAAAAGAGGTTCTGATTATCTCCACGCCAAGGGATATATCGTGCTTCAAGGAGCTTTTTGGCGATGGCGCGTGGCTCGGAATGAAATTCGAGTATGCGGTGCAGGAGCAGCCTCGCGGACTTGCGGACGCTTTTATCATCGGGCGGAATTTCATTGGGGATGACAGCGTTGCCCTTGTTCTTGGAGACAATATTTTTTACGGCCAGAGTTTCACGTCCACGTTGCGCCGCGCGAGAGAGAAAGTTGAGCGCGGGGAAGGCAGCGTGATTTTCGGATATTTTGTGAAAGAGCCGTCCGCATACGGCGTTGTGGAATTCGACGGAGATGGGAAAGTCCTTGGAATTGAGGAGAAGCCTTCAAAACCAAAGTCAAACTACGCGGTTCCGGGCCTTTATTTTTACACCAACGCGGTAGTGGACATTGCCGCGAACGTTAAGCCCAGCGCACGCGGTGAGATTGAGATTACGAGCGTGAACAACGAGTATCTTGCGCGCGGCGAGCTTTCTGTGGAGCTTCTTGGCCGCGGTATGGCGTGGCTTGACACCGGAACTTATGACGGGCTTCTGGAGGCAAGCAACTTCATCGCGACAATCCAGAAACGTCAGGGAATGTACGTCAGCTGCATAGAGGAGATTGCGTACCGCAACGGCTGGATTTCAAAATCTCATCTTATTGAGATGGCTGGCGGCTACAAAACCGATTACGGACGCTATCTTGAGTATATTGCGGAAAACTAGGAGCAGCGGGGAAAATGGCATTTGAATTCAAGCCGTGCATTGCATCAGACGGCACAGAGATAAAAGGGCTTTTTCAGATTACCCCGAGGATTTTCGGGGACTCACGCGGATATTTTCTTGAGTCCTACAGCGAGCGCGACTTTTCTGCGGCCGGCCTGAAAATGAAATTCGTGCAGGACAATCAGTCAAAATCCTCAAAAGGAGTGCTCCGCGGGCTTCATTTCCAGACGCGGCATCCGCAGGGAAAACTTGTGCGCGTG
This sequence comes from Treponema sp., assembly GCA_022510865.1. Taxonomy (GTDB): domain Bacteria; phylum Spirochaetota; class Spirochaetia; order Treponematales; family Treponemataceae; genus Treponema_D. The sequence goes on along the minus strand of JAFLSQ010000008.1, from coordinate 37,932 downwards.
CTCTCTGGCTCGGTTTATGATGTCGCCGTGGATTTGCGCAATGGCTCCGCGACGTTCGGCAGATATTTCGGCGTGATTCTTGACGGTGAGAGCCAGAATATGTTTTATGTTCCCCAAGGCTTTGCTCACGGATTTTTCGTGCTCTCTGACGAGGCTGTTTTCTCGTATAAATGCACCGATTTTTATGACCCGGACGGCGAAGGCGGCCTTATGTGGAATGACCCGGCTCTCGGCATCGACTGGAAGGCAGTTGCCCCGGATGTGCGCCCTCTGCTCTCGGAGAAAGACGGGAAGCATCCCGCTTTTGATTCCTCAAAGAATTATTTTGACATAAACGGAAAATGGACAGGAGCGTGACGCTGTGTTTGATGTGAAGGATACTGATTTTTTTGACCTGGAGGACGAATCGTTCGACACAATCATGGAGGACGACATCTCTTTCAGAGGAAAGATGATAATCAAAAAGCCTTTTATGATTCGCGGGAAGGTGAGCGGAACAATCGTCTCTGAGAGCGACCTTGTGATTGATTCCATGGCGGTAGTCGAATCAGAGATTTCCGCAAGAAGGGTGCTTGTCCGCGGAGTTGTGCGGGGCAATGTCATTGGGCGCGAGCTGATTTTTGTGACTGCCTCCGGCTCTGTTGACGGAGATATAACGACCGCGAAAGTTGTCCTGGAGCCGGGATGCAGTTTTTCCGGAAAATGTACGATGGTGAGAGAAGGCAATGAGATATAGACTGATTTCTGCGTTTTTTGCGATGACAATTTTTTGTGCCGCGCTGTGTGCCCAGAGCGCGCAGATAGCACGTCAGGATGCGCTTGTCCTGTATCATAACGGCCGCTACAAAGAGTCCATTGAGGTCTGCGAGGAGGAGCTGCGGGAAAATCCCAACCGGATTGACTCTTATGTTGTGATGTGCTGGTCTCTTGTGAAAAACAGGCAGTACGCGGAGGCAGAGGAGCGCGCGACACAGGGCCTTAGAATCAGTCCTTATGATTTGCGTCTGATTGAGATTCTTGGTGAGGCAAAATATTATCTTGGGAAGAATTCCGGCGCCATGGAGCAGTTCCAGCGTTATGTCGCAGGTGCGCCCGACAGCGGCGCGAGGGTTGGCATGGCATATTATTTTATGGGCGAGATTTTCATCCGTCAGGCAAGATACCAGCACGCGGACATTGCGCTGTCATCGGCTGTGAAGAAAGAGCCGCTCATGGATTCCTGGTGGGTGAGGCTCGGCTATGCCCGCGAGATGGCGGAGAATTACCGCGAGGCCGCCGCCGCATACGATGAGGCGCTGAAACTCAATTCCGCAAGCGTGGACGCATACCGCGGGCGCGAGCGTGTAAGCGCGAAACTGCAATAAGGTGCCGCAGGTTCATGTTGAGACGCTCGGCTGCCGCCTGAATCAGATAGAGAGCGAGTCCATAGCGTCCGCGTTCAAAAATCATAATTTCTCCGTGTCAATGCAGGGAATATCCTCCGAAAGCAAGGAGGATTTTTCTGTCCTGCTGTGCATTGTGAACACCTGCGCGGTCACAAAAAAAGCGGAGCAGAAGGCCCGCAGGATAATCCGCCTGCTTCTGAAAAAATATCCCAGGGCCGCCGTAATTGTCACAGGCTGCTATGCCCAGCTTTCAGGCGGGGAAATCCAGAGGATTTCCGGCAGAGTCTGCGCGGTGGGCGGTCAGATAAAAAGCCGGATTCTTGATGTTCCCGCTCTTCTCTCCGCGTCGCAGGAGCGGTGGAATGCCGATGATTTTGCCGCGCTTGTGAGGTCAAGGATTTCTCTTCCCGCAAAACTTGTGATGCCCGAGCCTGAGAATTCGTTCCGGCTTGCCGCATCGGATTTTCTGGCGCACTCACGTCCGAGCCTTAAAATCCAGGACGGATGCGACAACTGCTGCACGTATTGCGCCATTCATCTTGCGCGCGGAAAAAGCGTCTCAATCTCGCCGGAGGCCGCCTTGGAGCGCGTCATTGAGCTTGAGTCGCTCGGGCACGATGAGGTCGTGCTGACCGCCGTGAACATCAGCCAGTACGCCTCGCTTTATGACGGCAGAATTTATGATTTTACGGACTTGCTCGCCTTGTTTCTGGAGCGCACAAAAACAATCAGTTTCAGAATCTCAAGCATCTACCCGCAGATTGTGGACGAGCGTTTCTGCCGTGTGATTTCAAGCCCGCGCGTCCGGCCGCATTTTCATCTTTCTGTACAGAGCGGAAGCGATAAAATCCTGTCTCTGATGGGCAGGGCGTATGATTCGCAGGCGGTTCTGAATGCGTGCCGTCTTCTGCGCGGCGCAAAGCCCGACTGCTTCCTTGCCTGCGATATTATCACCGGATTTCCCGGCGAGAGCGACGAGGATTTCTCCAGAACGATGAGCCTGCTCTCCCTCTGCGGTTTCACATGGGCGCACGCCTTTCCGTTTTCCGAGAGGCCCGGAACGCCGGCCGCCACTATGAGCGGAAAAGTCCCGCAGTCCGTGAGCGGCGAGCGCGGCAGGATGATAAATGACTGGGCTGTGTCAAGCAAAATCCGGTTTCTGGAGCAGTTTCTTGGGACAGAGCGCACCGCAATCCTTGAGAACGCGAGGAAATCCGCTTTGATGAGCGCGCCGGGCGTTATTTATCACGCGGTCACAGACAATTTCATCCACTGCGAGATTACGCCGTCAGAGAATTCTGGTCTGAGTCTTGGAAAGAGCGTGCGGGTGCGCGTGACGGGCGTTCTTTTTGACAGGATAAAAAAAGGCGGTGAGTCGGAGGTCACGGCGCAAATAATCCGCTGATTCCTGATTTTCTGGCTTTTTGCTATTGCCTAAAATTTATAAAAATTATATATTCGTATTCACGTGACGGGCAATAGCGCAGCTGGTAGCGCGTCTGGTTTGGGACCAGGATGTCGGGGGTTCAAATCCCTCTTGCCCGAATAATTTTCTGGAATGCGGTGATTCGCGTTTCCTGAGCTGAATGCACGAAAAATGTTGATTCTGCGTGAAAACTGGCCGCCATTTTTTGGCGGCTTTTTTGCGGACAATTTTCTGCGGGATGAGGCAGAAAAATCCGCAGGATTTTCATCCCGCTGTTTTTGGTATGTTGATTATTCTGCGTTTATGCTTTAAAATCAGAGAAATATTTTATAGAAAAAACATACGTCGGATGTAGTGACGTGTGTGGGAGTAAAAATTATGTCAGTAGAAAGAGTTACTTACCGGCTTGGAGATGCCGACCTGATTCTTGAGACAGGCAGAATCGGCAAGCAGGCGAACGGCTGTGTCTATGCACAGTGGGGCGGAGCCGCCATCATCGCGACAATCTGCGCCTCATCCTCCGTAACGGAAGGTCAGGATTTTGTGCCTGTCACCGTCGAGTACAATGAGAAATTCTATGCGGCGGGAAAAATCCCCGGCGGATTTGTGAAGCGCGAGGGACGGCCAAAAGACAAGGAGATTCTTGTGAGCCGTCTGATTGACCGGCCTATGCGTCCGCTTTTTGAGCCGTCTTTCGGCCATGAGCTTCAGATTGTTCCGACCTGCGTCTCAAGCGACGGCATCCACACTCAGGATATTCTTGCTGTAATCGCAGCGTCCGCCGCGACCTGCATTTCTGATATTCCGTTCCACGGCCCTGTGGCGGCGTGCCGGGTGGGCTATGTGAACGGCGACTATGTAATCAATCCCACTTTCAAGCAGATTGAGGAGGGCGACCTTGAGATTGTCGTTGCCGGAACTAAGGACGGCTTTACGATGGTTGAGGGCGGCGCGAACGAGGTCTCTGAGGAGCTGATGCTCGGCGCTCTGGAGAAGGCGCAGGGATTCATCACAGATATGTGCCTCCTTCAGGAGGAGCTTGTGAAAAAAGCCGGAAAAGAGAAGCTTCCTCTGAATCCGCTTGATGTCACGCTGGATAATGCGGCCGCGATTGAGGCGGAGGCGACCCCGCTTCTGAAAGAGGCCTGTTTTCAGGACGGAAAGATGAACCGCGGCAATGCGATTTCCAAAGTCCAGAAGGATTTGGCGGCAAAATACGCGGAGCAGCTCAGCGATCCGGTTCAGGCAAAGCTTTTCTGCAACCTCATGGATGACATTCAGTACAAGCTTCTGCGCAAGTCAATTCTGGATGACGGTGTGCGAATTGACGGACGCAAGACCGATGAGATCCGCCCGATAACCTGCGAGGTGAACGTCCTGCCAAGCCCGCACGGAAGCGCGCTCTTCACACGCGGAGAGACCCAGTCGCTTGCCGTGTGCACTCTGGGCACCGCGATGGACGAGCAGTCCTATGATGATATTGACGGCAACCGCAGCGAGCATTTTATCCTGCATTATAATTTCCCGCCGTATTCAGTGGGTGAGACAGGAAAACTGACGACCGGCCGCCGCGAGATTGGACACGGAAATCTTGCCCGCCGCTCTCTGGCGGCGATGGTTCCAAGCCGCGAGGAATTCCCGTATACAATCCGCGTGGTCTCAGAGATTATGGAGTCGAACGGCTCAAGTTCCCAGGCATCAACTTGCGGAGGAACTTTGTGTATGCTCGCCGCAGGCGTTCCAATGAAAAAGATGGTCGCCGGAATCGCGATGGGTCTTATCACCGAGCCGGAGGGTGACAATCCGTATGGCCGCTACTCAATCCTCTCTGATATTCTTGGCGAGGAGGATCATCTTGGTGACATGGATTTCAAAGTTGCCGGAACAAAGGACGGAATCACCGGTTTCCAGATGGACATCAAGATTGCGGGCGTGACAACTGAAATCATGAAAAAAGCGATGGAGCAGGCACGTCAGGGACGGCTTCATATCCTTTCGATTATGGAGAAGTGCATCGACAAGCCCGCTCCGCTGGCAAAGACCGCGCCGCAGATTCTCACGACAAAAATTCCTGTTGACAAGATTGGCGCGCTCATCGGGCCGGGCGGAAAGAACGTCAAGGCTCTGTGCGCCCAGTATGATGTGACAATCAACACTGAGGACGACGGCACTGTGACAATCTATTCCAAGAACGGAGTGAACGCCGAGGCCGCGCTGAAAGCCGTGAAGGGCATCACAGAGGATCCCGAGGTCGGCGTGATTTATCAGGGAACTGTGAAGCGCATCATGGATTTTGGCGCGTTCGTCGAGATTCTTCCGGGCAAGGAGGGCTTGTGCCACATCTCCAAGCTGTCAAAGCAGCGCGTGAGCAAAGTCACCGATGTCCTTAAGGAAGGTCAGGTTATCCCCGTGAAACTTCTTGAAGTTGACAAGCAGGGAAGGCTGAATCTCTCTTATATTGACGCGATAGAGTCATAAAACCGATTTTTTGACGGCAGACGGACTGAATGCGGCGGAACGCGCCTGTTCAGTCCGTCTGTTTTTTTAATCCTCCGCTGATTTTTCCACATTTTTCTGCCTGTTTATTTTATTCCGGAAATATGCTATATTTTTTTTATGAATCAGATTCAGATAAAATGCATCGCCTCTGATGGCGCGGTCATCCCCGAGTACAAGACTTCTGGTGCGGCCGGCGCGGATGTCTGTGCCCGGCTTGACGCGGATGTTTTGATTCCGGCCGGGAAATCCGCCGTGATTCCGACCGGGCTTTTTTTTGAGATTCCTGAGGGATACGAGATTCAGGTGCGCCCGCGCTCCGGGCTTGCCGCCAAGAACGGTGTCTCCGTGCTGAACACGCCCGGCACAATCGACAGTGATTACCGCGGGGAAGTCCGGGTAATCCTTGTGAACCTTGGCAGCGAGGATTTTGTGGTGCACGACAAAGACCGCATCGCGCAGATTGTCGCCGCTCCTGTGACACGGGCATCTTTTTTGCGCGTGGATGAGGGCGGACTTTCCGGCACGGAGCGCGGCGGCGGAGGATTCGGCTCCACCGGAGTCTAGCGCAAGATGTCTGGAAGCCTTGATGAGCGCAAAAAACAGCTGAAAGATTCTCTTGACCGCCTGACAATGCGGATAAAATCGCTTTATGTGGTGCGCCAGGTTTTAAAAATCCGCGGATTTTCCCGCCTTGCCGCGCCCAAAAAGGACGTACTCAAAAATCACATACTCATAAAATATATTTTCAAGGATTTGTTCCTTTATTTTCTTGTGAGCTTCCTTTTTTTCTTCATGATTTTTTTTGTGAACCAGATTCTGCTTACCGTGGAGGATTTGCTGGCAAAATCCGCGCCGTTCAAGGATGTAATGCGCATAATGTTTTACAGCCTGCCTTTCATCATCGCGCAGTCCGCGCCGTTCGCGACTCTGGTGGGTTTTCTGATGAGCCTTGGCGGAATGATGAGCAACAACGAGATTCTGATTTTCCGCGCCGCGGGTTTCTCTTTCCTGCGGATTTTAGTGCCGACGGCAATCCTGGGGCTTTTAATCTCAATCGGCTCTTTTTTTGTGAACGATTATCTGCTGCCGCTGGGAACAATAAAATACAACCGCCTCATGCGCGAGATTATGAATTCCACGCCGACTATTGAGCTTGAGTCCAACAGCGTGAAAACGCTTGACAACTCAAATGTGGTCATAGGCGAAGTCTATGGAAATCAGGTCTCGGACATCATCATTTTTGACACGAAGGACGATGCCGACCGCCTGATTATTGCGGGGGAGTCAAGTTTGCAGGGTGCGAAGAGCGAGGGCGTTCTGATGCAGTTTGATATGAATGACTCGACCGTGCTTTCAATCCAGCGCAACGACAGGAATAAATTTGACGTGATGAAATCCGGGAAATCAATCCTGAATATTTTTGACACGACACTGCTCGGAACGACGACCCGCTCCGCGCGGGAGATGACCACCTACGACCTCAGCAGGACAATCAGAAAAATGCGCGAGGATTCTGTGGCGGACGGCTCGCTTAGCCGCAGGCTGAACCTCTGGGTCATGGAGCTTCACAAGAAATTCTCGCTTCCGTTCGGCTCGATTTTTTTCGCGGTCTTCGCTTTCTCAATCGCGTTTCTGTTCGGCAAGCACAACGGCCAGACAATCGGGCTTTTTCTGGGGCTTGTCGTCTGCGTGCTTTACTGGGCGATGCAGATTATGGGGCAGCTTTTTGTCCAGCGCGTGGGACTCAGCGCGTTCTGGTGCATCTGGGTGCCGAATTTTGTAATCGGATTTTTCGCGCTTTTATTCCTTGTGGTGCTCATAAAAAAGTAGGTGATATGAAACTTGTCTGGTATCTTTATAGAAAGATTCTTCCTCTTTTTTTTGGCGCGATGATTTTTTTTGCCTTGGTCCTGAATCTTGTTGACCTTTTCATGCACATTGCCACTTATTTGCAGAACAACGTCTCTGTGAAAGACATTGCGATGGTGATGGCGTTTTATGTTCCCAAAACCGTGTGGTACGCGGTGCCGGTCGCAATCCTCTTCTCAACGTCCTACAGCCTCAGCGATATGTATGCCAGCAACGAGCTTGAGGCGCTTTTCGCGTCCGGCGTTTCTTTGTTCCGCTTCACGCTTCCTGTTCTCCTGCTCTCTGTGCTCCTGTCGTTCGGGCTGTTTTTTTTCGAGAACAGGTATGTGGTCTCGACTTATGAGAAAAAGACCGAGCTTCAGGACCGCCTGCTGAACAAGGTCACGAACGAGAACAACAGCGATGTTATTGTCCTGTCAGATAACGGCAGGATTGTCTACAAGGCCAGAAGATACATCGAGTCAACAAAAAAACTCTCCGACGCATATTTTGTATTCCGCGATGATAATAAGACCCTTCTTGCGGTTATATACGCGCCGTCCGCATTCTGGGATGAGGAGAACCTGAAGTGGAACGTGCAGGGCGCGCTCCAGTACACTCCCAGCGGGCAGTCGTTTATCACAGGCGAGCCGGACTCTGCCCTCACAGACGCACTCACCGAATCATACGAGATTTTCCGCAAGACCAACGTTGATGTCCAGTCTGTCTCCGCGCGGGAAGCCAAAATCTACATCGAGCATCTGAAAAAAGCAGGGCTTCCGTACAACGAGCAGCTTTCCGAATATTACAAGAAATTCGCGTTCCCGTTCATCGTGTTCATCGTGGTTTTCCTGTCTGTCGGGCTTACCGGCAAAACGAAAAAAAACGTCCTTTTAATCAGCCTTGCGTCGTGCATCAGCGCGTCAGTCCTTTTTTACGTCACAATGATGGTCACGATGGTTTTTGCGAAGCACGGATATATCTCGCCTTTTATGGGCGCGTGGTTTCCGGTGATTTTTTACACAATCGCGAGCGTGATTTTACTGCGCTACTCGCGGACATAATTTCAGGAGATTTTATGAGCGGAATTGCAAGATGTTTTGAGATAAATCATAAATGCGCGGATGGCAAGGCGCGGACGGGCACTCTGCGTCTTCCTCACGGAGATGTCCGCACTCCGGTTTTTATGCCGGTAGGAACGAACGCCACGGTCAAGGCAATCCCAAAGGATTTTCTGGAGGAGATTGACTTTGACATAATCCTTGCCAACACATATCATCTTTTTCTGCGGCCGGGCGCGAATTTGATTGCGGATGCCGGCGGGCTTCACGGATTCTCGCAGTGGAAAAAGAATTTCCTCACGGACTCAGGCGGATTCCAGGTTTTCTCGCTCGCAAAGCTCAGGAAAATCACCGATGAGGGCGTGCGTTTCCAGAGCCACATTGACGGAAGCTACCACCTGTTCACTCCGGAGAGCGTCGTGCAAACGCAGGTGAAATTCAACTCGGATATTCAGATGCAGCTTGATGTCTGCTCCGCGTGGGGAGTGGAGCGCAAGGAGGCGGAGCGCGCGCTGCGCATAACTTCCGGCTGGCTCTTGCGTGCCAAGACCGAGTGGGAGCGCGCGCGGAGTGATGGCTACAGCGGACTTCTCTTCCCGATTGTCCAGGGCAATTTTTTTGAGGACTTGCGCGCCCAGAGCGCGGAATTCGCCGCTTCACAGGAGCTACCGGGCATTGCAATCGGCGGGCTGAGCGTGGGCGAGCCGTCAGAGGAATTCATCCGCTTTTTAAATCACACAGTCCGTTTTCTGCCGGAAGACAAGCCAAAATACGTGATGGGGATTGGCACCCCGGAATATATTCTTGAGGCAGTCAGCGCGGGAATCGATATGTTTGACTGCGTGCTTCCAACCAGAAACGCGCGTAACGGCTCGTATTTCACGCACCGCGGAATGCTTTCCATCAAGCAGGAGAGATGGGCGCGTGATTTCTCTGCGCTTGATCCGGAATGCGACTGCAAGGTTTGCAGGACTTACTCAAAGTCGTATCTGCGCCATCTTTTTAAAGAACAGGAAATCCTCAGCTCAATTCTGGCAAGCTATCACAACCTGTATTTCCTGAACAAAATGGTCAGGGAAATTCGCACGGCGATTGAGGAGGACCGGTTCGCGCAGTACAAGTCGGATTTTCTTGACAAATTTCACGAAGGTGTGTGATTATGGAGGTAATGATGAAAAAACGTTTTCTGTTTCCGGCATTTTTTCTGATTCTCAGTCTTTCCGTGGCGCATGCCCAGGCTTCCGGCGCAGACAATGCGGATGATTCCTCCGAAGCCCCGCTGTTCAGCCTTGATATGCCGGACAATGGAGTTTCCGAGCTGGAGAAGACCGAAGTTCCAGAGAGCAACCCGTTCACTGAGGCAGAGCCATCGGTTCCGGCAACGGAGGAGGCATCCCCAAAGCCAGATTCCATGCAGGATGTTTCTGACGGCGATTCCTCCGCCTCTGTTGTGGAGGAAGTTGCCCCGGAGTCCGATTCCGTGCCAGACACGTCTTTTGAGGACAAGTCTTCTGAGAGCGGCGCGGAGAAATCATCATCCGAGAGGCCGTCAAAAAAATCATCAGTGGAGGCGAGCAAGGGCGGCATTGCGAAAGTTCCGGCCGCAAAACGTCCGCAGAAACCCGACCCGGAGAAAGCATCCGCCGCGGCAGAGAAAGATGAGAACGACAAGACCGCGGATGAGCATCGCAATACAATAAAATACGGGCTTCCGTCAGAAATATCGGCGCTTGTGGACACGCTCATAAAAAATGATGACCCGCGCTTCTCTGACGAGCTTTACGATGTGTTCCAGAGCGCGAAGAACAACACAATCAAAGAGAGGATTCTGGCTTATTTCACGAAATTCAAGGACCCTTGCCTTGAGGACTTTGCCGTGAATCTTCTGAATGACCCTTACGATGAGTCTCTTGGCGTTGTGAAGGCGTGCTTCCAGTACATTTCGGCCGTCAAGACATCAGCCGCAGTTCCGGCGGTAATATCGCTCATAGAATCCGAGAACGAGAGCTATTTCAACGACGCCATTTCCGCGCTCGGCGAGATCGGCGGGCCGGGCGAGGCGGTTTTCCTCATGGAATATCTTGACCGCGATGACCTGACCGACGCGCAGAGGCAGACGCTCATGCGCACCAGCGGAAAAATGCAGGCGGTGGAGACGTGGGATTATCTTGTTGATGTCCTTGAGAACGAGGACGAGAACACTTTTGTCCGGATGTATGCGGCGGAATCGCTCGGGATGATGGGCAAGAAAGAGGCTGTTCCGGTTCTGGTGGAGGCGTTCAACGCTACAGACCCGAACCTGCGCCAGTATGTCATAAAAGGCCTCGTGAATTTCCCGGATGATGATGAGGCAAAGACCACTGTGATTCAGGGAATCCGCGATGAGCACTGGCGTGTGCGGCAGGAGGCAATCCGGGGCGCGAAGGAGATGGGGCTTACCGATGCAGTTCCGTTTCTCATCTACCGTGTCCAGAATGACAGCGAGCGGGTCATCAAGGAGGAGAGCGTCAAGGCACTTGCCTCTCTTGGCACGAAGGAGGCGGACGATTTTCTTGTCTCCCAGATTACGGATAAAAAAGTCGGTGACTCAATCAAGAAAAAAGTGGTTGAGGTTCTGCTTGAGGGCGGCAAGGTGGGCGAGAAAGAGATTCTCGCGCTCGCGGACGAATGTCTGGATGATGACCGCCGGAAAGACCTGCGCTATGCCATCGGAAAGGAGCTGGCAAAGTACAAGCGCAGCCAGTATCAGGATGTGTGCCTGCGTTACCTTGCGTCCAAGGATGCCTCAACAATCGGGATTGGAATTGACATTTACAGGACGAACAAATTCTCTGCCGCCGAGGACATCATGCGCGGAATTTATGCGGACAAGCGCGCGAATTCCGGGGTGAGAAACCGCATAAAAAAAATGCTTGAGATTGAGGACGACTGATTGCCAGACCGATGTCCGGCAATCGCCTTATTTATACAGCGTGTTCACAAGGGCAATGGCTCTGCCAATCCGCTCTTTCTCGTCCTTTGAGAACTGCACGTTCTCCTCAACCAGCCGCTCAAGGCTCGCGTGGGTCTCCATGAGGGCGGTCGTGAATCCCCGCGACACTCTGAACCAGTAGCTTCCGTTGGAGTTGTTGTGCAGCGTGATGAAGCCGTACTCCCGGTCTTTCTGTCTGGCAATCGCGGTGCGCAAAATCCATTCCAGCGAGTCTATCAGCTGCTCTTTCTCCAGCGGCTGGCTTATGCTCACGTTCATTTTGCGGTTCCATTTTTTCTCGGAGAGCGGGCGCAGGTCTATGATTTCTGCGACTTGCGTAATCAGCGCGATGTCCTCGCCGTTCAGGAGCGTGCCGCCATCCCTGAGCGTGACCACGCCTTTGAGTTTTCCGCACGCGGACAGCTTGTCCTTGTCTTTCTCCGCGCCAATCGCCTGAATCAGCGGATCAAGCGGAAGAATCGCGGTCTTTTTCCCCTTGATTTTTTTTGTCTCAAAAAGTATGCCGCCAAGAGAAAGCGCGCTTTCGGCAGAGAAATCGTCCTGATTGTCCTGCTGCCCTCTGATTTTCCCGCCTTTTTTGCCGGATGCCGTCCTGTCTTTCCTGTCAGGGTGGTCGTCAGAGAATGCGGATTTTCTCGCGCTCTCCTTGCTTGCCATTAGCCGTGCGCTCAAATCTGGCGAGATTTTGTCAAGCATGTCCCGTGTGAGCGGCGAGACGCTCATGGCAAAAATGCGGCTTGTGCGCACAATCTCGCCGGCCACGATATAAACCGGATTCTGCCTGAACATCACGCTTCCGGGGTGAATGCAGATGTGCGCCGCCGTCAGGCTTTTGTAAGCCTCGCGCCCGGTCCTCACGCACACGAACTGAATCATTCCCGACGCTATGCAGCATAAAAAATCGCTGAGATTTCCGCTTTTTGCCGTGACGGGAATCCCCAGTTTGTCGCTTACAATTTCTGTGAGCTGGAATTTTATGTTGTCAATCTCGGCCATCACGCGCTCGTCCAGATAATTTTTCTTGCAGAATCTCTCCTTGCTGTCGGACTGCTTGTAGGCGCGGTAAAGGTTCAGGTAGGCGCAGAAATCACCCTGGGCATCCTGAAAACGGTGATGGGCTTTCCTTGCCTCCATCTCCTCATTCGGCGGGAGGACAAAAGGGGAGTGCGCGGACAAAAATGCCGATGCTATGAGCACGTCCTCAATGCACTCAGGGTAGCGCATGATTGCCTCGACGATAATGCGGCTGATGCGCGGCTCCAGCGGAAAGCTGACCATCAGATTTCCGATTGATGAGAGGGTGTTGCCGTTGTCAAGCGCGCCGAGCATATTCAGCGTGTCAACCGCCCCGATTATCCCCTCGCTGCCGGGGCTTGCGATGAAGTCAAAGCCGTAGAAATCCGTGATTCCAAGCTCGCACATCCGCAGGACAACCTCGCTCAAATCCGTGCGGTAGATTTCCTCCGTGGTGTACTCGGGACGGCCGTCAAAATCCTCGCGGCTGTAAAGCCTGTAGCAGAAACCCGCGTGAGTGCGCCCCGCGCGGCCTTTTCTCTGGTTGCAGCTTGCCTTGGAGACCTGCGTCTCAATCAGGCTGGAGGTGAATGTCCTGGGGCTGTAAAAATTGAGCTTGCATAGCCCCGAGTCAATCACCGTGGTTATGTCGCTGATTGTGACGGATGTCTCGGCAATGTTCGTGGAGATTACGACCTTGCGCTTTCCCTCAGGCGCGCGCTCAAAAACACGCTCCTGCTCCTCTTTGGAGAGCCTTCCGTAAAGCGGCAGGATGTGTAGCCTTCGCCCGAAATTCGAGTGCAGAAGATTGTCCATGCAGTCCTTTATGATTTTCTCGCCGGGCAGGAAAATCAGGATTCCGCCGTCATCGTCATTGTCGAGCACGCGGCCGACAGTCCCCCTGATTTTCGTGAGGATTTTCTCGCATCCCGCCTGGGTTGACGTTGTGATTCCGCCCTCAACCGGGTCATAAATCACGCTCACAGGATAAGTCACCGTGTCGATTGAGACAATGGGCGCGTTGTCAAAATAATCGGAGAAAGCCTGCGTGTTCATCGTTGCGGAGCTGACTATCACGTGGAAGTCGGAGCGTTCCTTGAGGACGCGCTTGACTAGCCCCAGCACAAAGTCTATGTTCAGGCTGCGCTCATGCGCCTCGTCTATCATAAGCACGCTGTATTTTGAGAGCGACGGATCCAGCTTCATCTCCTGAAGAAGTATGCCGTCCGTCATGATTTTTATGCGCGTGTCTGTGTTCGTGAAGTCCTCGAAGCGCATTTTGTAGCCCACAAGCCCCGGGCACGATGTCCCAAGCTGATGCGAGATGAATTCGCTCACGCTCAGCGCGGCAATCCGCCTTGGCTGCGTCACCCCAATCATTCCGCCGGTCGCATAGCCCGCCTCGTACAGAATCACAGGAATCTGCGTGGTTTTCCCGGACCCGGTGGGGCTTTCCACAATCACAACCTGATTGCTCTCCAGACACTCCAGTATTTTTTCTTTCTGCGCGTAAACCGGCAGATTCTCGTAGTCAATCGTCATCGCCATTCTGTCAAATCCTTTGTCTCGTTCTCGTTGATTTTTATCCGTCTCTCCAGATATTTTGCCCAGTCGCCGCGTCCGAGCGCGTAAAGCTCATCCACAAATTCCTGATTCAGCGGCTTTAGGATGAACTCGCCCGCCTCATTTATGTACGTTGTGATGATGTGCGCCTCAGTCCTTTCCACTTTGATTGCGCCGTCCGCGGACTTTCTGAGGAGCACCTTGTACAGAAGGCCGTCTCCCGTGTTGTCGCGCTCGCCGTTCGGAACTTCCGCAAAAAGAGCGGGATTTCTGCGCTGCCCGCTGATTGTGTTGCCGCACGCATACATTATGATTTTGTCCGTGCCGTTGTCGCTCACGATGATTTTCCTGTTCTTGATGATGTGCGCGTGGTTCGCCCAGAGAATGTCCACTCCGGCATCAAGAATCTGCTCGTAGAAATTGTCCTGGCTTTTTGTCACCCCGCGGATATACTCGGCCTCGCTTGTGTGCAGCGAGAGCACAAAAATATCGCACGGATTCTCCTGCCTGAGCCTCGCAAGATAATCCGTGAACTCCCTGCGGGATGCCGCGTCCGTGCGCACAAAATTTATATACGCCGAGTAATCCTGGCGGTTCAAAAGCTCTGTCACCGGCAGAAACAGGATTCTCCATCCGTTTGCCTCGATAATGCTGTGCGTGTAGGGCGCGTTGATGCCGTCCTTAAGCCCCGCAAACCAGATTTTCCTGCCATTGTTCCCGGCCTCGGCAGAAATCTGCTTCATAACATCAGTTGTGCTGCGGATGCCGCCAAGCCCCTGGTCGTTCGTGTGGTTATTGCACAAGGAGAAAACGTCAAAGCCCGCGTCCACCGCCGCCTTAACGTAATCTTCTGTCATGTTAAAATTGGGATAGAATGACGCGGGTCTTGACGTGTCCACCGGCGCCTCCAGATTCGCGAACGCCAAGTCCGCGCCCGCAATCAGCTCACGCACATCCTGCCAGATTTTCTCAAAGGCGGAGATATTGTAGTTCTCGGAGTGAGCCATAATATCACCGCCGAAAAGAAGCTGGATTGTATTCCCGGATTTCTCCCGCTGATGTGACTGCCTGTCCGGTTTTACGGCGGATGTCGTGGTGCAGGAGGCGAGCACGGCCGCAAGAGTCAGAATGAGAAAGGATTTTTTTGCGTCGGTTCTTCTCACAAGTGCCCCTTGCGGTGCCCAGCCCGGTTATTTCCAGATTTTTGTGCGCACGAAAGTCTGCTTTCTGTCCGCGCCGACTGAGACAATCCCCACTTTTGTTCCTGTGAAGTCCTCGATGAAGTCAACGTAATCACGCGCCGCCTTCGGCAGTTTCTTGTAGCTCGTGCACTCTTTGATTGACTGCTTCCATCCGCTGAATTTCTGGAGGACTGGCTTGGCACGGTTCAGCTCAGGAATGCTCGCGGGGAAATCCGTGACGATTTTTCCGTCTATGTTGTATGCCACGCACGCCTCAATCTCGCTCATCTCATCGTAGATGTCAAGATGCGTGAGCACAAGATTGTCGATTGAGTTGACGTGGCAGGCATAGCGCAGCGCGACCAAATCAAGATAGCCGCAGCGGCGGGGCCGGCCTGTCGTCACCCCGAATTCGTTTCCTGTGTTGCGCACATAGTCGCAAAGCTCGCCCTCCGTGTCCGCGTTGAATTCCGAGGGCATCGGCCCGTTCCCTACGCGCGTCTCGTAAGCCTTGAAAACTCCGTAAATTTTATCAAGGGATTTAGGGCCTATTCCCGAGCCTGTGGCTGCCCCGGCGGAGCAGCTCGCCCCCGAGCTTACATAAGGATAGGTCCCGCTGTCCAAATCAAGCATCGCACCCTGCGCTCCCTCAAAAAGAATGTTGTCGTTGCGGAACTCATACATTTTTGCCGCGATGTTCACGCGCATCTTGATGAGCTGTGCCTTGTACTGCTCCAGAAACTGCTTGTCCGCCTCGTCAAGGTCATTCCATTTCTCATCCCAGTCAAGGTCTGCAAGCCGGATTCCGTCGCGCTCAGATTTCATTGAGTAAGTCGTCCCGATTCCCCGTCCTGTCGTTCCGATGGGGCGTTTTCTTGAAGCGTCGCGCTGCTTGTCCATCTCGCGGTAGCCGGGCAGCGTGATGTGCGCCCTGTCCGATATGAAGACCCTGCCTTCCCAGTTTATTCCGTTGTCTTTTAGAACCTGCAGCTCCTTGAAAAGCGCCTCCGGGTCAATCACCATGCCGCTTCCAAGAAAAACCGATTTCTCCGGGTAAAGGATTCCCGAGGGAACCTGATGCAGCGCGTATTTCTTGCCGTCCACCACGATTGTATGGCCCGCGTTCGCGCCTCCCGCAAAGCGCACCACGTATTTCGCATCCTGGGCAAGATAATCCACAATCTTGCCTTTTCCCTCGTCACCCCACTGGGCGCCCATAACAACAATGTTCATAAAAACCTCTTTGTCCGCAGAGTCATCGCGGAATCAAAAGAAAAGAATCAGCGGTCATAAAACCGGAGGTAAAACGCGAAGTGTCATCTCACTTTTTACTTAGGAATTATAGCACAAAGCACAAAAATATAAAAGTTCCCGAGGTAAAAGCCGCGAAAATAAAAAGGCGGATTTTCTGTGCCGCCCCGCGCCCGCCATTCCCCCTGACTTCTGTGCCAGTACCGCAGGCCGTGCGGGAAAGTCAGTCAATCAGTTTTAGAAGCGCGTCAAAGCTTTCTATGCGCCCCGCAATTCCGTCTGATGTAATGCCGCCGAATCCGTATGCGGCGTGGATGAAAGGCACGCCCGACTCCCTGCACGCAAGGAAGTCGCCCTCCGTGTCGCCAACATAAACCGGCGCACACAGCGAGTTCCGCGCGGCGACGGCCCTTATGTTCTCTGACTTCTGCTTCCCGGTGTTCCCGAAGCATTCCCAGTCTGTTATGCAGTCCTCAATCCCGGTTTTCCGCATCGTAAGCTCGATGTAGCCGCTCTGGCAGTTGCTCACGATGAAAATCCTTTTTGTTTCCGCCAGAGTCCTGATTGTCCTGACCACGTTGGGGTAGGTCAAATCTCTCTTGCACTCCGCGATGGCCCTCTGCTCCTGGGCGCAGCACTCTTGCATGAGCGCGTCGCGGTTTTGCGGCGTGAGCGCGGGGAAAAGATTCCCGGCAATCACATCCATCGGTTTTCCGAACTGGCCTTGCAGGATTCGCGGAGTGACCGGCCTTGCGTCCGCGCCAAGTTTTTTTATCGCAGTGTTCCATGCGTCCGCTACAACTGCGGTGGTGTTCCAGATTGTGCCGTCTATGTCAAGGATTATTCCGTCAGATTTCATAAGCCTTGATTATAATGTGATTGGGTCTTATAATCTAGCGCATGAGAAATCTTGCCAGAGTTTTTTTTATGACGATTGTCTCCGCCTTGCTCTTTTCCTGCGCAACGACCCTGTCCGTGAATGTCACGCGCCCCGCAAAACTTGACCTTGGCGGAGCAAAAACAATCTCCGTGCTTCCTTTCAAGCCGAGCGATTATTACGGTATTGCCGGATACTCTGACGGAGTTGTGATTGTCGTCACCGATTTTTTCAGGATTTTCGACCGCGCTACCCCGGACGAGCGTCAGAGCGTCACGTTCCTGCGCACCGAGATTGAGCGCGGCCTCATCCGCTCGCCTTATGTCCAGGTCATCTCGGCGGATTCGGTGCAGTCCGCGCTGAGGACAGGCGGCAAGATTCCCGCGGATGTCTACCTTGCGGGCGAGGTCATCGCCTTTGAGGTGCACGACGACCGTGAGATAATCAGAAGGAAGATTGACGATGACCCGCCTCCGCCGCCGCCGCCGAAAGACCGCAGACCCGAAAAAGAGAGGTTCATCACAGAGGAGCGTTTTACCCGCAACGTGCGCATGGAATTCCGCTACAATGTGGTGGACAGCAAGACCAACCGCATTATCTCGTATGACAGGGCGTACATCCGCGCAAGCTCCCCGACTTTTGACAGGCGCGGCGCGCTTCCGTCCGCGTTCAGCATGATTGAGGGCGACCTTGCCCGGATTGCCAGAACCATCCTGCAAGATTTGCAGCCCTATGTCGTGCGGAAGTCCATCAGGCTGATCGAGGACAAGTCAAAGCTGCCGGAGATGAAGGACGCGCAGAAACTTGCCAAAGACGGATTTCTGAGAGAGAGCGGCGAGAAATTCCTTATGGTCTACAATTCCACAGGACTGCTTGCCGCGGGCTACAATGCCGCGCTTCTGATGGAGGCGACCGGAAGGCTCTCCGATGCCGAGACCCTGATGAAGGAGCTTTACGCCGCCTGTCCTGACGGCAAGGTGCTGTCCGCCCTCTATGATATTCAGAACGAGATTCGGCAGTCAGAGCGGTTGCAGAGCCAGATTCAGTGATTAAAGATACCCCGCCCAGATTTTCCGCAGGTCTGCGGCAGAGGTGAAGCGCACCGCGCTTATTCCGATTTTTCCCGCGGCCTCGCAGTTCTCGTTCCTGTCATCGGTGAAAAAAGCGTCCTGTGGCGCGCAGTTCTCCGCCTCCAGAATCAGGTTGAAAAAATCCGTGCTTGGTTTTGCCGCGCCTATTTTGTTCGAGGCATAAGTCTGGTCAAAAAGCGCGTAATCCCCGCGCTCCAGATGGTTCTCCCAGTGGCTCTGGATTGTGTTCGTTCCGCAGACAACCCGGTGCTTCCTGCGCAAGTCAGAAATCAGGGCGGCGGTCTGGCTGTCAAGCCGCGGATGAAAATACAGCCGGAACAAATCGTGCCGCACCTGCGGCACTTCCTGAATGTCGCTTCCCGGCGAGAGGGTGAGCAAATCCTCCGTCTTAAGGATTCCGTCGTATAACGTGCGCTGCAACATTCCGACGCGCGTGTTGAAACTGCTCCAGAAATCCGCGGTGGTGATTTTCCCTGTCTCAAGTTTGTGCCAGATATTGTCACCGTTCATGCGGGTGATGGCAAAGAAATCGTCCGATGTGAGGCCGAGCCTTGCGCAGAGCGCGTCCAGCGGGAAGGTGCTTGTGACGACCCCGCCCATGTCAAAAATAAAAAGCATGATGATATTATACCGCCCGCAGTCAGAATTCTCAATCTTTATGCGCGGCGCGGCAGGAAAATCATTTTGATTCTATGCCCGGGTCTGGAACCGCGCTGATTTTTGCGCCGATGCCTGCCCGCATTGCGCGCACGGATATTGCGTTTGACAGCCCGCGCGGTGTTGCATTATACTTGCGCTATGATACAAAAAGTTGCGCGCCAGAAAGCGCAGACTGCCGCCCCAAAACCGCTTTACAAACGTGGGGGGGGGGGCGGCTCAAAACCTAGATAAACCCGCTGATAAAAGACCATATTGCAGAAGACCCATCGCACTGCCGCGCGGCACTGTCACGGGTCTTTTTTTATGCCCGGATGCCCGCAAGGGAATTTGTCTGCCCGGCGCGGCAAAGCGACATCAAAGCGCGTTTGATGTGTCCTCACAGAGCGAAAAGCAACATCAAATCACGTTTGATGTGTCCTCACAGCATAAAAAGTGCCTTCAAATCGCATTTGAACCGTCCGTACAGGGCAAAAAGTGCCATCAAACGCCGTTTGATGTGTCCGCACGGCATAAAAAGCGACATCAAATCGCATTTGAACTGTCCACACAGAGTAAAAAGCGACATCAAATCCAATTTGAACTGTCCGCACGGAGCAAGAAGCGACATCAAATGCCGTTTGAACCGTCCTCACAGCATAAAAATTGCCTTCAAATCACATTTGAACTGTCCGCACGGCATAAAAAGTGCCATCAAATCGTATTTGATGTGTCCGCGCCGTCCGAAAGGCGGTTTCAAGCCGCGTCTGGGCGTTCCGCGCGGCTCTGGCGTGGAAATCATGACACTGTTACAGGCCGCCGCGGTATGCGGCGGAGAATCATACAAATCAAGGAGGGCATCCTATGAAAGAAATCGGCTCAATATCGCTTGTGAACATGAACAACGCGGCGCACTTTTTGTTCGTCTCGAACATGGCGGACAGGGCGGAGAAGGATTCGGCGGTCGCCGAGAAGTGCGCGGAGCAGGTTGCGGCACTGCGTGCGGCGGTCACGGCGGAGGACGACAACTTGCAGCTTTCCGCCAAGAGCCTTGTCACTGACAAGATTGCCGAGGCGGACAAGGAGCGCGACAGGCTCTACGCGGGCTACAAGAAGGCGGTCTCGGGCTACGAGGGCTTCCCCGACGCGGCGATTGCGGAGGCGGCGAAGGCGCTCGCGCAGCACATCAAGGACTACAAGATAAGTCCGCAGATGCAGATGGACAAGGAGACTGGGCTTCTCATGAACTTCATCCAGGATTTGGAAGGAAAGTTTTCGGAGCAGATTAAGACGCTTTCGCTCGGCGCGTTCGTGGAAAAATTGAAGGCATCTAACGAGAGCGTGCGGGACCTCACCGCGCAGCGCACGGACGAGCGCTCGGCAAAGACCGCGGGCGCGCTCAAGACGGCGCGGGGCGTGAGCGAGGAGGCGTACAAGACGCTCGTGCAGCACGTGAACGCCCGCGCGCTCTTGGAGGGCGAGGACGCTTACAGCGCGTTCATCGACTACGCGAACACGGAGATTGAGCATTTCAAGAAGGAAGTGCTCAAAAGCAAGAAATAGGCACAACATCGGGGCATTGCCCCGTGTGCGGAAAGAACTATCTTCGGCGGAAGTAAAAACGCACAGGAGAAACATTATGAGAAAGATGACGAGGGTTGCCGCAGGGCTTGCGGTATTTTTAATGGCGGCAGTCGCAGGCTGCAAGGAGATTCCGGAATATCTGACTGTTAGCGACACCAGAATAACGGGCTGCGACAAGGACAGAGTTCCCGCGAACCTCGTGATTCCAAAAGGAATAACGGAAATCGTCCCCTTTGTGTTCATGGGCTGCACGTCGCTTGAGACTGTCACGATTCCTGCCAGCGTCAAGACTATCGACTATGGCGCGTTCAGTGGCTGCGAAAACATCAAGACCGTGAAGTATATGGGAACATTGGCGCAGTGGTGCCAGATAGACAACACTTCCTATTATGAGAATGTCACCATCACGCTGTCGGACGTGCCCGATCTGAGGGCGCTGAAAACGCTCGTAATTCCGGACGGCGTGACGAGTATAGGCATCAGGGCGTTCACTCGCTGCAAGGAACTGACGAGCGTCACAATTCCGGACAGTGTCAGGACTATCGGCTATCAGGCATTTATGGATTGCACGTCGCTTGAGAGCGTCACAATTCCTGCGGGCGTTACGGAAATCGAGACCGGTGCGTTCGTGAACTGCACGTCGCTCAAGAGCGTTACGATTCCCGAAACTGTGACAAAAATCGGCGGGGCATTCGCTGAATGTTCGCTTGAGAGCGTGACGATTCCGAGCAGCGTGAGGAGTATGGGGGGAGGCGCTTTTTCGTGCAGGAATCTTAAGACAGTGAAGTACAACGGCACGAAGGCGCAGTGGAGGAAGATTAGCATAGATGGAACTAGGCTTGACCCATGGGCTTTTTTAGACGGCGTGACAGTCCATTGCTCTGACGGCAACATTCCCGCGAACCAATATTAGGTCGCGGGGCGTTGCCCCATGTGCGGAAAGAACTATCTTCGGCGGAAGTAAAACGCACGAGAGAAACATTATGAGAAAGATGACGAGGATTGCCACAGGGCTTGCGGCGCTGGCTTTGGTTGCGGTCATGGCGGGCTGCAAGAGTGCGGCAGTCGAACCCAGAGTGGAAGCACTGATAACTGCGGTAAAGAACAATGACGTTGCCGCAGTGCAGCGGCTCATAGCGGAAGGGGTGGACTTGAACGCCAAGGACGGATACGGCAGGACCGCGCTGTTGCAGGCGGCTATTGATAATCACGTGGACGTGGCAAAAGTTCTGATAGAGGCTGGCGCGGACTTGAACGCAAAGAGCGCTTTCGGCAGTACTGCGCTGTCGCAGGCGGTTCGGAAGAATTTCGTGGACGTGGCAAAAGTTCTGATAGAGGCCGGCGCGGACGTGAACGCCAAGAATACCGCGCTGATGGAGGCGGCTTCGAGTAATTCCGCGGACGTGGTAAAGGTTCTGATAGAGGCCGGCGCGGACTTGAACGCCAAAGATAAGTACGGAAAAACTGCGCTGATGGAGGCGGCTATATATAATTCCGCGGACGTGGCAAAAGTTCTGATAGAGGCCGGTGCGGACGTGAACGCAAAGAGCAGAGACGGCAAGACCGCGCTGATGTATGCGGCTAGGAATAATTCCGTGGACGTGGCAGAAGTTCTGATAGAAGCCGGCGCGGACGTGAACGCCAAGGACGGAGACGGCTATACCGCGCTGAGGTATGCGACTGGGCGTGTGGCAAAAGTTCTGATAGAAGCCGAAGAGGACGTGAATGCCAATGACGATGACGGCACACACGATGTGAATGCCAATGACGGCACAGACGATGTGAATGCGGAAGCGAAACAGATACCATCATATCTTATAATGCAAGGCACCAAGATTGTCGGGTGCGACAAGGATACTCTTCCTGACAACCTTATTATTCCCGACGGCGTGACGGAGATTGCTGGAGAAGCGTTTATGCAGTGCATGTACCTTGAGAGCGTTGTGATTCCTGGCAGCGTGAAGAAAATCAACAACGAGTCAAACTACCACCTATATGGAAATAAAGTCGGAGGTGCGTTCATGGGCTGCACGTCGCTCAAAAGCGTGGTTTTTATGGAGGGCGTGGAGGAAATCGGGGACGACGCGTTCTTAGGCTGCCTGTCGCTTGCGAACGTCACGATTCCGGGCAGCATGAAGAGAATCGGCCACCGTGCCTTCATGGACTGCAAGGCTCTTGCGAACATCACGCTTCCCGAAGGCATAACTGAAATCGGAACAGGGGCGTTCAGCGGCGCAGGTCTTAAAAGCGTGACGATTCCCGGCAGCGTAACCTCTATGGGCAGCGTCGTTGGCTATATGATGAGTATCTATTCCATGGCAGGCGCGTTCTCTTCCTGCACATCGCTTGAGAGCGTTACGATTCTAGGCGGAGCCGTTATCGGGGAGCGCGCGTTCATGGACTGCACTGCGTTAAGGACGGTGACAATTTCCGAGGGCGTTACGACTATAGGCGCAATGGCCTTCTTAGGCTGCACGTCTCTTACAAGCATTGTGATTCCGAGCGGTGTCACAGCAATCAACGGAGGTGTGTTCAGCGGCTGCACATCGCTTGCAAAAGTAACAATTCCTGACACCGTGAAAGAAATAAACAGCTCTGCGTACACAGGCGGGGATGGTGATTCCAATGGCTATGGTGCTTTCTCTGGCTGCACGTCACTTACGAGCATCACGATTCCAGAAAACGTTACGAAAATCGGAGTCTATGCGTTCTGCGCCAGCGGTCTTACGAGCGTGACGATTCCCGGCAGAGTAAAGCACATTGGATATTTTGCGTTCGCGGGGTGCGAGTCGCTTACAAGCGTTACGATTCCAAGGGGCGTGTCGGGTATTGGAGAGGGGGCTTTTGCCGACTGCAAGAATCTGAGGAGCATCTCAATTCCAAGGAGTGTAGTGGAAATGGGCGGCGACGTGTTCGGCAACGGCAAGTTTGAGCAGAATTTTGACAAAAGGCGTCTTAGTGAAAATCATTACTACAGAGATAACTATATTAAAGAACCGGTCATTCCGTATCCGAATCTGACCATACAGTTCGACGGCACGAAAGCCCAGTGGAAGTTCAAAAAAGAAGACGGGGACAAAAGCTGGCACGGGAGATTGTCCCATAATTACAAAGGAAGATCTGGCTACTACCAGTACAGGAGAGCCGTCATCATCTGCTGCACTGACGGCGACATCACGATTCCAGAGTAGCCCGTGGGGTACTGACAATCAAAAATGTTTGTGCGGTGTGCATAGGCCGCGCAGTTATGAAGAATAACTGCGCGGTCCTTTACTGGCTGTCGCTCAGGAAACTTATCAAAATGTTTTCGCTGTAGAAAGCGGCCGAGTGAAATGCGGCTTCCCTCCTGCACAGCCCGGCAAGAAAATCCCTGTGATTCTACGTCCGGGTCTGGAACCGCGCTGATTTTTGCGCGGGCGCTCGCCTGCCATTATTGAGAAAAACCTTTTTTTCTCATATAATCTTCTGGAAGGTGGCGTATGATTTATCCGAAGATTTTTTTGAACAAGGGCGAGGAGCGGGAGATTCAGCAGGGCTTTCCGTGGGTTTTTGATAACGAGGTCTCGCACATCAAGCACAGGCAGACAGAGAAGGACGCGTGGAAGAATCATCCTCTGGGCGAGTGCGGCGTAGAGGACGGCTCCGCGGTGGAGGTCTACTCAAAGTCCGGCGTGTTTCTTGGCACCGGAATCCTGAACAAAAAATCGCGGATTTGTGTGCGCATTTTTGCGCGTGAGAACGCCGCGGCCGTGATGCAGGACGCTGAATTCTGGGAGCGGCGGATTTCCCAGGCCTGTGATTTGCGCGCGGGATTTTTCTCCCCGGACGACTCCTACAGGCTTATCTTTGCCGAGGCGGACTTTGTGCCGGGCTTTGTCTGCGAGCGGTTCTGCGCCGAGGACGGGAGAATCTTTCTTGTGGTCCAGTTCTCCGCGCTCGCCTGCGAGGTCTTCCGCAGGAGCATAATTGACGCGCTCGTTAGAATATGCAGGCCATCGGGCATTTACGAGCATGATGACCAGAAAGCGCGTGAGAAAGAGGGGCTTTCTTTCTGCGACGGCTGGATTTATGGAGATGAGGGCCAGAGCACTTCAATCACAATAGTAGAGAACGGGGTGCGCCTCTGCGTAGATATTGCGGGCGGTCAGAAGACGGGCTATTTCCTTGACCAGAAGCATAACCGGCTTGCGGCCGCGGCGTTCTGCCGTGGCAAGCGCGTCCTTGACACTTTCACGCACACAGGCTCGTTCGGGCTGAACGCGGTGAAAGCCGGGGCAAAAGAGGTTGTCTCCGTGGATATTTCTGAGGATGCCGTGGCCATGGTGGAGAGAAATATCGCGCTGAACAATGCGGGCGCGGTCATGCGGGCAGTCCGCGCCGATGTCTTTGACCTTCTGAAGCAGTACGAGGGCGAGAATCAGAAATTCGATGTGATTGTCCTTGACCCTCCCGCGTTCACAAAATCCGCGAAGATGATAGACAAGGCCTATGGCGGCTACAAGGAGATAAATCTGCGCGCAATGCGGCTTCTGGAGAAGGGCGGAATTCTTGTCACCTGCTCGTGCTCGCATTTTATGGAGACCCGGATGTTCTGCGACATGATTATGCACGCCGCGATGGACAGCCGCCGCCGTGTGCAGATTATTGAGAAGCGCGGGGCCGCTCCTGATCATCCGGTGCTGCTTGGCTATCCCAAGAGCGAGTATCTGAACTGCGTCATCTGCAAAGTTCTGTGATTTGATTATGGACGACTGCCAGAAAACTGGAAGCTACAACTGCGTTGTGATACTTGGGCCGACCGCCGTGGGAAAAACGTCGATTGGTGTCGCCGTCGCCCATGAATTCGGCGGCGAGGTGATTTCCGCGGATTCCCGCCAGACCTACAAATTCCTGGACATCGGCTCCGGAAAGGATTTGTCGGAATACCGCGTGGACGGCCATGATGTGCCCTATCATCTTATTGACATAGCCGAGCTTCCTGCGGAATACAACGTGTACAACTATCAGCAGGATTTTTACCGCGTTTTCAGCGAGATTACCGCGCGCAAAAAACTTCCTGTGGTAGTGGGCGGAACGGGAATGTATCTTGATGCCGTCATCCGCGATTACCAGCTTGTGATGATGCCCGATGACAAGGCCCTTCATCAGAGGCTGGAGGAGACCCCGCTTGATGTGCTTGCCGCCCGGCTCATAAAAGAGCAGCCTGACCTTCACACAAAAAATGATTTGCAGGAGAAGGAGAGGGTAATCAAGGCTCTGGAGATAATCGAGGCGAAGAGGCGCGGTTTTGAATCCACCTCTGTTCTGCGCCCTGACATCCGTCCGCTTGTCATCGGCACTACGCTCGCGCGGCCGCAGCTGTGGGATAACATCTCGGCGCGCTTAAAAGAGCGGCTTGACAACGGGATGATAGAGGAAGTCCGGAAAATCCACGAGAGCGGGATAACCTGGGAGCGTCTGGAGAAGCTCGGGCTTGAGTACCGCTGGTGCTCGCTTTTCTTGCAGGGAAAAGTTGAGAGCCGGGACGTGCTCTACGAGAGGCTTTTTGTCGCTATAAGGCAGTTCGCCAAAAGGCAGGAGACTTGGTTCCGCATGATGCAGAAAAAAGGCGTGGAGATAATATGGCTTACTCCCGGGGATAAATCCCAGAGAATAAGCGAGGCTTTTGATATTATCAGGCGTTCGCTGCCATCTTGACGGTCTCCGTGATTTCTGTCAGGTAGCCCGTGCGGATGCAGCTTTCAAAAAGTCCTTTGGAGATATAGTCGGTCTTGACATCCTCATAGCCGTCCATGTCGCGGACAATTTTCACTACGAATCCGTCCTCCATCTCACGCAGGATTGTCATGTAATCTGTGTTTTTTCCTATGCTTTTAAGTGTGTAGCTCTTCATTTTTTTCTCCCATAATAAAAATGATTTCTCTGTGATACTTAAAATCCCACATTACCGATATTTTCGGCTATAATAAGCATAACATTAGGAGTTTTTATGATTTTTGACGCGCATTTTCATTATGCCTCGTGCGCGGCGCTGTCGCTTCCTCAGGTGGATTGCAGAGACTATGCCGCGCTCTCATGTGCCCATTCCCAGAAAGAGTTCGAGGCTCAGAAATCCGCGCCGGGGAATATACTCAAAGCATACGGGCTTCATCCGCAGGCAGCCGCGGATTTCTTGCCCGGCGACGCTGATTTTCTTGAGGGCCTCCTGCAAAAAAAACTGATTTCCGCGGTAGGCGAGGCGGGTTTTGATTATTTTTCCGCCGAATTCAAGACTTACGCCGATGCTCAGGAGGAGATGTGGCGAATCCAGCTGGATTTCTCGGCTTTTTTTGATGTTCCGCTTGTCGTCCACTGCCGCAAGGCGAATCACAGGCTTTTTGAGTATGCGTCCGCGCTCCGAAAATGCCCTGCCGTGCTTTTTCATTCTTTCATGGGCACGTGCGCAGAGGCAGGAAGCCTTCTTTCGCGCGGAATCCACGGATTTTTCAGCTTTGGAAAGCAGATTATGAACAATAACAAGAAAGCCGTTGACTGCGTTAGAAACCTTCCGGTTGAGTGCCTTCTTCTGGAGACCGACGCGCCGTTCCAGTTCCTGCGCGGCGAGGCGGTCACATATCCGCGTGAGATTCTTGACATCTACCGCGCGGCACACGCTCTTCGCGCAAGAGAGAGTTTTGATGATTTCTGCCTTGCTCTGGAGCGCAACGCCCGCTCTTTCCTTGGAATTCCGATTCCCGCAGCAAGTGGGAATGACATTCTGAGTTAAAGTCGTTATAATCGGTTGTATGGACAAGACGAAAATTACAAAAGAATTCAGGGTTTTCTCAATCAAGACTTTCATAAATCTTGGCGCGGCGGTGATTTTCTCGCTTCTGCTGTTTCCGCTTCATTTTGACATCTCCGCGCTGGCTTTTCCGCTCGCGCTGTGCTATACGGCGGTTGTGGTTTATTTCTCGGTTTTCAGGATAATCAGAAAAACTGACGGCTCCCGCATTTTTGCCGTCATAAAGCTCACGGAGTATCTTCCTTACGTGCTTTTCATCGCGTTCATTCTGCGCAGGGCGGGGGAAACGGGGACCGCGTTCTGGTATGATTTTATCAGCGTGATTCTCTGGTTCGTGATTTTCGTGCTCTCGTACCTGAGCGCACGGAGCCTTTACCCAAAGCGCAATGTGCGGATAGTACAGGGCTGGGCGGTCGCGCCGAAAGAGAAGAAATACAGGGGAAAATTCTTTGTCCTGACGGAGGCGCTCAGCTGGATTGACGCGCTTGTCTGGTCAATCTTCACAATCCTCATTTTCCAGATTTTTTTCCTGCAACTCTACGAGATTCCCTCCGAGTCGATGGTCCCGACTTTCCTTGTGAAAGACCGCGCGTTTGTCTCAAAAATTGACTGCGGGCCTAAATTCCCGCTCACGGATGTCGGCCTGCCGGATTTCAGGAAATACAAGCGCGGCGATACAATCGTGCTGCGCAATCCGCATTACTCGATGGACAGAAAGTCCGAGGTCAAGACAGTCACCTCGCAGCTTGTCTATATGCTTTCCATAATGACTGTGAACCTGAACAAGGACGAGCACGGCGAGCTTAAGGCCGACCCGCTTGTAAAGAGGATTGCCGCCCTTCCCGGCGAGCAGATTGTGATGCAGGACGGCGTGCTTTATGTGCGCACATCCGCCAGCGATGATTTTGTGCCCTCCGAGATTGACGCCAAGTATGCGGTGTGGAATCTTGCGGGGCTGCCGGAGAGAATCCGCGCGAACGTGCGTTTTTTCCCGCTGTCCGCGTCTGATTATGAGACTATGACTGATTTTGAGGCGGAGCGCCGGAATTATGATTTGGATGCGGCCGCTTCCGAGGCCAGGGAAATTGCGCAGAGCCTCTCGGCTTTCTCGCTGACCGGAAGCGTCTCGGGAACTTTCTCCGCGCCGCCCCTTTACGAGTATTATCTTTTCCAGACCGCGCAGGAGACTGCCCTGCGCATTCTGACGCAGGAGGGCGGTCAGAAATGGTTCTCTGATTTTATGACCTCATGGATTTTGCGGAAGGATGACACGCGCGATGTTTACGCCGAGTCGAATTTCCGTCTGAACGTCATGTCAAAAATCACTTTCGGAAGGCTTGTCCTGCGCTATGCGGAGCTTTTTTCTGATAATATCAGCGCGACCACTTATTCTGATGACCCCGCGCTCAGGGAATATTATCAGACTGCCTCAAAACTCCACTGGTATATCCAGAGCCTGCTTGACGAGCGCAATATGCCGCTTTTCCCTGCGAACGACAGCGCGGGCAATCCGCAGTACATTCCCAAGGACTGCTATTTTATGATGGGAGACAACCGCTTCAATTCGCTTGATTTGCGCCATTCCTATGACAGGACGTTGACCGCGCTCTCTGATTATGATGACCTTTCCGTCCAGTATTACTCACAGATGTCTCCGCAGTACATCAACAAAAAGTACATAATCGGAAAGCCGGTTTTCCGGTTCTGGCCGCCGCGCAGGACGGGCAGGGTCTGATTCTAGCGTCCGTGGCACATCTTGTATTTCTTTCCGCTTCCGCATGGGCACGGGTCGTTTCTGCCGACTTTGGGCGTTGTGCGCCTGACGGTGATGCTGTCTCCCCGGGAACGCTGGCTCATCGCGCTTGATGATGCCTGCCTTCTGGCCTGCTCCCCGCTGAATGAGCTTCTGGCGTTGTTCTCCGCCCCGGACATTGCGCTGCCGGACTCGGTGTGCCTTGCGTTCATTCCTCTCTGCTGCGCCTCTGCCATGCGCTTCCTTGCCTCAACCGCCTCGGGCGAGAGCTGAATCCGCACTTTGAAAACCCTTGACATAACGGTTTTCCTGATTGTCTCAAGCATCTGGTCAAAGATGTTGAATCCGTCAATCTTGTACTCTGTGAGCGGATTTTTTGACCCGTATGAGCGCAGTGCGACTGCCTCGCGCAGACCCTCAAGGGTCTCAAGCTGGTCAAGCCATTTACGGTCAATAATCTGGACGTACTGGTAGCGGATGAACATATTGAAGTTCTCTTTTCCTGCCAGCGTCTCTTTCTCCGTGATGTCATTCTGCAAGTGGGCAATCAGGGTGTCTTTTGACAGCTGCTCTGCCGGAAGCTGCACGCCGAACATCTCGCGGATTTTCTCGTTCAGCTCTGCGAGCGCGGCCGATGAATTCTTGCTGTGCTTTGCCGCATCATCATACTCATCAAAAATTGCGTCAACTTCGTCAAGCGCGTTGTCCATAATCCTTTTTGAGAGATTGTCATCGCCGAGAATCTCATCGCGGTTCTTGTAGATTACAGTCCTCTGCTCGTTCAGAACATCGTCGTAATCAAGAAGGTGCTTGCGAATCTCAAAGTTTCTGTCCTCAACTTTCTGCTGCGCTTTCTCAATTCCCTTGTTCAGCCACGGATGGTCAATCGGCTCGCCCGGCTGCATTCCGATGCGGGTCATCATCACTTTCATCCGCTCTCCGCCGAAAAGCCGCATCAAGTCATCGTCCATGGAGATGAAGAATTTGCTCCGTCCCGGATCGCCCTGCCGTCCTGAGCGTCCGCGAAGCTGGTTGTCTATTCGGCGGGACTCGTGCCTCTCCGAGCCGATGACGTACAGTCCGCCCGCCGCGCGGACTTCCTCGTAGCCTTTTTTCCAGTTCTCGCGCTCAATCTCCAGCGCGGCCCTGTACTGCTCGTCGGTAGCGTTCGTTCCTGCCCGCTTCCTTGCCCTGAATTCCGGGTTTCCGCCAAGTTTGATGTCCGTACCGCGTCCTGCCATGTTGGTGGCGATTGTGACCGCGCCTTTTGCGCCCGCCTCCGCGATGATGAGAGCCTCGCGCGCGTGGTTCTTGGCGTTCAGAACCTCATGGCGGATTCCCTTGCGCGTGAGCAGCGCGGAAAGATGCTCTGATTTCTCTACCGAGACCGTTCCTACAAGAACCGGCTGCCCCCTGTCGTGCGCGGCTTTGATTTCCGTGGCGATTGCCTCCCATTTCTCTTTCTCGTTCAGGTAGACCTCATCGTTCGCGTCAACTCGTGCGACAGGCAGGTTCGTGGGAACTGCGACCACATCAAGGTTGTAAATCTTATTGAATTCTACTGCCTCGGTTGCGGCCGTGGCGGTCATTCCGGCGAGCTTGTCATACATCCTGAAAAAATTCTGGAAAGTGATTGTTGCCATGGTGCGGTTGCGCTGGGCAATCCTGATGTGCTCCTTTGCTTCAATCGCCTGATGCAGACCATCGGAGTAGCGGCGGCCTTCCAGAACACGCCCGGTGAATTCATCGATAATCTCAACCTTGCCGTCACGCACAAGATAATCAACGTCATTGTGGAAAAGCAGGTGCGCGCGCAGTGCCTGGGTGAAATAATGCGTGTACTCAAAGTTCTCCTCATCCTCCAGAGAGCCTTTGATGAGGTTGTGCTTGTGAAGAATCTCGTCTATGTGGAGCATTCCCTTGTCTGTGAAAGATACGCGCTTGGATTTCTCATCGATTGTGTAATCGCCTTCGATTGCTGCCCGCTCCTCTGGGGTGAGGAAAGTCTCATCCGGATATGTGCCGGTTTTCGGGTCTTTCTCAACTTCCTTCAGCTCGCCAACATATTTGTCAACCTCGTGATATTTGTAGGTGTCGTCCTCGCCCGCGCCAGAGATGATGAGCGGAGTCCTTGCCTCGTCAATCAGGATGGAGTCAATCTCATCGACGATGCAGTAGTTGAATCCGCGCTGGACTTTGTCCTTCAAATCGATTTTCATGTTGTCGCGCAGATAATCAAAGCCGAACTCGTTGTTCGTTCCGTAGGTGACATCGCAGGCGTATGCGGCCTTGCGCGCCTCGTTGTCCATGCTGGAGAGAATCGCGCCGACTGTAAGCCCAAGATACGCGAAAATGGGGCGGCGGGAATCCGCGTCACGCTCCGCAAGATAATCGTTCACCGTGACGACGTGCACGCCTTTTCCCGTGAGCGCGTTCAGGTATGCGGGAGCCACAGCCACGAGCGTCTTTCCCTCGCCGGTCTTCATCTCGGTGATTTTTCCCTGATGCATCACAACCCCGCCCATAATCTGGACATCGAACGGACGCTCGCCGGTAGTGCGCCATGCGGCCTCGCGGCATAGAGCGAACGCCTCGGGCAGAATATCGTCCAGAGTCTCGCCCGCGGCAAGCCTCTCCTTGAACCTCTTCGTCTGCTCGGGGAATTCCTCCGGCTTGAGCGATTTTGCCCATTCCTCTTTCTCGTTGACTTTTGCCAAAACCGGGCGCAGGGCCTTAACATCGCGCTCATTCTGCGAGCCGAAAATTGCGGTAAGAATTTTATCAATAAGCATTGTGTTTTCCTTTTTCTCTGATTGTCTGGCGATTATAACAAATATACAATAAATTTACTATAATAATTGTGTTTGCGGCAAGAAAAATATATAATGGTTGCCATGAAAAAATTATTGTCCGTCAAATCATCCGCCCGCGTTTTTTTTCCTCTGATTTTTTTTGCGGCGGTTCTGGCGTCATGCAATCGCACAGATGCGGTTCAGTCCATCTCGGAGACCGAGCTTTTCACAATCCCTTACGGCAATTTTGAGGAGCAGCTGAGCATATCAGATTTGAATTCCATAGGCGATGTCAAGTTCGGCGTTGAGATGCGCGACGGATTTTTTTACGTTGTGGACGGCGCGGCAAAAAAAGTGATGGAGCTGAATTCTTATGGCGATTTGCTGACGCTTTTTTACAATGAGGACGCTCTCATAGCCGATTATCTTGACAGCTCCGCGCGCTCCGACAGGAGCATCCACCATGAAATCTCGTATCCGTTTGATTATCCGGGAAAAATCAGCGTGGACTCAAATAAGTCCGTGTATGCGGTCTGCTCAATCCCGCGCGACCGTCAGGAAAAAAGCGATGATATGCTCTACAGCCACACAGTCCTGCGCTTCGCACGTGACGGCGTTTTTGTGGAGTATCTTGGGCAGCAGGGGCCGGGCGGCACTCCGTTTCCGTACATCAAGAACATCTACACGACTGCAAGGGACGAGCTTGTTGTCGTGAGCGTGTCCACAGACGGCGTGATTGTCTACTGGTTCGCTACGGACGGCTTCCTTAAATATATGATTCCGGTCTCAAAGAAAGACATTCCGCTTGCGGGCGCACTTGACGGCGGCCACGATGTTTTCCTTTCAATCGCGGGGGTGATTCCAGATCCGTCATCTTACAGGCTTTATGTCCAGGCGGATTATTTCTCCTCTTATGTGGACGAGGACTCAAAAATCCAGTCGGGCGTCAATTACATACAGACAATGCTCTATCCTCTGAACGTTGAGTCGGGAATTTACGAGGAGCCGGTCTCAATCCCGCCTTATGAGGAATCCGAGGTCTCGGACTACACGCGCATAACCCACAGAATTCCCTATGAGTTTCTTGGGGTCACAAAAAGCGGATGGAAATTCTTCATTCTTAAGACAGACGACGGCTTCAACATCGAGATGATTCAGAGCGACAGCCAGAGAATCCTGCGCCGCCATTTTGACGCGGATCACAAGAACATTTTCTACAACACAATGACGCTCTCGCAGGACGGAATCATAACCGCGCTCTATCTGGAGAAAGACAGGGCGAGGGTAGTGTGGTACAGGACGGACAGCCTCATAGATGCCATACTTAAAAATTAGCGGAGCGGACGATGTTTGAGGATGTTGACGAGATAATTCCTGCGGAAGGCGAGCGTGAGATGCGGTTTTATTACAACCGCGAGGCGCGCATTGCCCGTGCCCCGCAGATTGTCCGCGATTATTACGCCGACCCGTCCAGTATGCGCCCCGTGCGCGGGTTCAGGATTTTTTTCACACGGCAGAACCGCTTCATCTTTTTCGCGCTGATTTTTTTTGTTGCGTTCGCATGGATTTATTCCGCGCTGAACAGGAGCCGCAACCAGATTGTGATAGGAGGGACGGTCTATGAGCTTTCCGCGTTCTCTTTTGAGGAGGAGGTCTATGTCACGCTGAAAACCCGGCCAAAATCATCAGGAAGAAAAAAAGCGGGATTATCATCCCCGGGCGGACAGTCGCAGGGATATTTCACGGCAAGCATCTTCGCAATAAACTCCGACAATCAGATTCAGGAGAAGCAGGCGCTTGATGGAATTTTTGATGACGGCGAGCAGACACTGCGGACAAAAATCCGTGATTTTGATATAGTGAGGGTAGATGTCATAGTGGATTCGCAGGAAGGGTCAAAAGAGCTTTCCGCGTTCGTGACAAGGTGATGGTATGAGCAGTTCGATAGCATGCATTGCGTATAAAGACGGAAAAATCCTGATTGCAAAACGCCAGATGAAAGGCGACATGGGCGGCCGCTGGGAATTCCCCGGCGGAAAAATCGAGGAGGGCGAGGACTTCTGCAAGGCAATCAGCAGGGAAATGCAGGAGGAATTCGGCGTGAGCGTAACTTGCGGCGAGAGAATCACAACCGGGACTTTCGTCCATGCGGGAAAATCCTGCACGCTGGAGGTTTTCGAGACGTTTTTTCCGCATGACGGCATTGAAAATCCGTTTGCTCTCACAGAGCATGATGATTACCGCTGGGCCGGCATTGATGAGATTCCCGCGCTCAATTTCGTGGATTCTGACCTCTCTGTTTATGATGATGTTGCCGCCTGGCTCAGAAAAAAATATTCCTGACCGCAGGTCTGCTGCGCAGTTTTTAGGATGGACTGATATGAGACGTTTTTTTTACCGCGCGCTCGCTGTGGCAGCCCTGGTTTTTGCCTCATCAATGTTTTTGGCGGGCTGTCAGAAAAAAGAGGAGACCGCGATAGTTTTTGATGACTCGTTCCCGCTTGCCCTTGCCCCCGATGTGGAGTGGTGCGTTGTGACCGAGCCTTATGTGGCATACAAAAAAAACTCGGACTGGGGCGCGGAAGTCACCGGGCACTGCCGCAAAGGTGAGATAATCCAGATTCGTGGAAAAAGGCAGGACTCCTCCGGCGAAAGATGGTACTACACAGAGAAAGGCTGGCTTCCCGGAACAAGCGTGAGCATCTACAGCAACCGCCTGAAGGCGCAGAAAGTGGCGGACGAGATTCTCGTGCAGTGACTCAAAGCGATTGCTCTGCCATGATTTTCTTATTTGGAGGACCTTGAATGACGAACATAATCGCAGAGATAGGAACGTCGCACTCAGGCTCGTACCAGAAAGCGGTGCGCCTTGTGGATGCGGCCTGTGACGCGGGCGCGGACACAATAAAATTCCAGTGGGTTTATGCCGATGAGATTCTTCATCCCAGGACCGGCTTCGTGGCCCTTCCCACCGGAAACATCCCGCTTTACGAGCGTTTCCGCCAGCTTGAATGCCCGCCGCAGTTTTACAAGGACATCCTTGACTATGTGCATTCAAAGGGGCGGAAATTCTGCTGCTCCCCGTTCGGGCTGCGCAGTCTGCGCGAGCTTCTTGATTTGGACGTGGATTTTGTGAAGATTGCCTCGCCGGAGCTGAACCACATCAAAATGCTTGAGTGCCTGCGCGCCTTCCGCGATAGCCAGGCGGAGTCGGGCAGAAGCAGAGTTCCGGTAATTCTGTCATCCGGTGTCTCAAAGCTCTCCGACATTGACCTTGCGCTTGAGATTGTCGGGCGCGAGAATGTCAGCCTTCTTCATTGCGTGACAAGCTATCCGGCCCCGGAGGACGAGTACAATCTGCGGCTTGTCTCAACTCTGCGGGCGGTCCTTGGGATTGAGACCGGGGTGAGCGATCACAGCCTTGACCCTGTGCTGGTGCCTGTCCTGAGCGCCGCCTGCGGTGGCACGGTAATCGAAAAGCATTTCACTCTCAGCCGCCAGACAGACGGACTTGATGACCCGGTCGCGCTGGAGCCGGAGCAGTTCGCGCTGATGGTTCATGCCGTGCGTCAGAGCGAGGCGGCCGTCCGGCATTACGGCATGGAGGAGGGGATGCGCAGGATTATTGACCAGCTCTCCGAGCAGTTCGGGCGGGAGCGCGTGAGCACGGTGCTCGGGGATGGAATCAAGAGGCTTGCCCCTGCCGAGAGCGCGAACTACGGGCGCACGAACCGCTCGCTGCATTTCATGCGCGATATGAGAAAAGGCGAGACAATCACAGAGGATGACATCGGGATTCTGCGCACGGAAAAAATCCTCACGCCCGGAATCCATCCGCATTTTTTTGATGAAATTGTGGGCGCGCGTCTCTCATCTGATGTGGAGGCGGGGCATGGTGTGCGGCTCGGGGATGTAATCCAGCGGATTTAATTGCCGCTTCCCTGCCTTACAATCACACTGCCGTCTTTTAGCGATGCGAATTTTGTGAAGCCCTGCCTCTCAAGCATATCAAACTGAGGGCCGGCTTTCTTCGCCTTTCTGATGACAGCCACGTGATATTCAGAGCGCAGTTTTGCGGCCTCGGCGAGAACCTGCGGAAACGGCACGGAATCATCGTATAAAAGGGCGCACTTCTCCTTGTCATCGGGGATTTTGTAATTCTGGTCAAGGAGAATTGCGCAAATCCTCTCGAAACCGATTGAGAATCCCACTGCGGGAATCTGCTGGCCGAGGAATTTTCCAATCATGTTGTCGTAGCGTCCGCCGCCGCCGACCGCGCCGGAGAAATGCGGGCTTGCAATCTCAAAGACAACGCCGGTGTAGTAGCCCTGGCCGCGCACAAGGCTCGGCGTGTATGCGATGCGGTATTTTCCGTCCGCGACGCTCTCAACCGCAGAGATTATGTGCCTGAGCTCGTCGGCGGTTGAGGAATCCGCGCATTTTGCCGCCACGTCATCAAGCGTGATTTCATGGCCGCAGGATATAAAATCCACAAGCGATTTCACGGCGTTCCCGGGAAGATTTTTTTCCGCCAGCTCCGAGGCAATCCCGTCCGCACCGATTTTGTCCAGTTTATCAAAAGTTATGCAGACCGAATCAAGCGACTCGGGCGCGAAGCCCATTGTCTCAAGCATATTGCGCAGAATCCTGCGGTCATTTATGTTGATTGTAAAGTCCTTGAATCCGATTTCCAGAAGAGCGCGGGCGGTCACGTCAATCAGCTCAATCTCCGCGTTGCAGGACGGGTCACCAAGAATGTCGATGTCGCACTGGACAAACTCGCGGCTCCTGCCTTTCTGCGGACGCTCCGCGCGGAAAACTCGGTCTGTCTGAATCACCTTGAACGGGGTCTGAAGGTTATCCCTGTTCGCGGCGTAAAAGCGCGAGAGCGGCAGCGTGAGGTCGTAGCGCAGCCCCATGTCAGAGAGGGTTTTCTCGTCCACGGAAGGCGAGGCGAGGGCGGCGGCAAGCTTATCACCGCGCTTGAGCACCTTGAAAATCAGGTTCAGGTTATCCCCGCCGTCACTCTTATCAAGATTCTCCGCGTCCTCAAGCATGGGCGTGGAAATCCGCTCGAATCCGGAGGCACGGTAAGTCTCCAGAATTTTCCCCTGGACATAATCCCGCATTCTCTGCTCGGCCGGCAGAATGTCTTTCATGCCTTTTAGCGCGCTGATTTTCATACAAATCCCCCAAGTCTGCTGATTTAAAATATGATAGTGAAAAGCGGATTGTTTTGCAATCGGCGGCGGCATCACGCGCCCTTGCTCGTTCGTTGATTTATGGCGCGGAATGTGCTATCATTATTTAAGAATAACATGGCGGATTAACGACTGCAATCTTCCATGCAAAAATTATGCGCGGCATTGCCTTGCCTCACGCGCGTATGACACCCAATCACATGAGCATATTACGCACTGTCACGTGTACACGTGAGCCGCTGTCACAAGCGCACGTGATGCTCCGTTAAAGTGGGCTTAAACGCCCTGTATAACGGTACTGTACGCATCCTCTGCGCTGGGCTTGAACGCACCCTCTTACGGCAATGTGCGCACCTATCTTGCTGGGCTGTGACGTGGCGTTGCAGTGGGCTTTGCGTGGGCGGTGTAAAGGAGTGCTGTTGCGGATTATGCTGGTCTTGTTCATCGCGCGGGGATTGAGTTCTGAATGGCTGATGTTCCCCCACATCCTCACCGCAATGCATCCTGCGGGCACTTCCTCACGCACTCAAAGCACAGGATGCAATCGCAGCCGTTCTCGCGGCTTCGTGAGTTGTCGGTCATGTCAACGTCCATCGGGCACAGTTTCCTGCACGCGCCGCAGGAGACGCACTTTTCTTTGTCGCACCTTATTCTGAGCAGCGAGAATTTTGCTGGAAGCCGCATGAAGACCGCGACCGGGCAGACGTACTTGCAGAACGCCCGGTTGTCCTTGAGCGCGAATGCGAGCGCGATTCCCGAGATGTAATAAATCATGTTTCCGATGACGAACGACCAGAACATTATCCGCTGGATTCCGGGCGCGCGCGTCAGAAAGAGCAGCACGACGAATACGAGCGATGAGGCGAACGCGGCGTAGCGAATCCATCCGATTTTTCTGCGCCTGTGATTTTCTGGAATTTTGTGCGGAAGAAAGTCCAGGACCATCGCAGTCCAGCAGGCATATCCGCACCATCCGCGTCCGAAAATCAGCGGG
>JAFLSQ010000079.1 GCA_022510865.1 Treponema sp. | reverse complement strand
TTAACCTCACAGCCAATTGGAGCGGTGTTGAGTTGCGTGTGAGCGTAACGTTCCCGTCTTATGCGAATGCTAAAGAGGTAAAGATTGCGTCGGGGAAAAACGAAGACAACACGGTAACGTTTGATATATCAAAGGATTCTTCCACTACGGTAACTGCTGGCGAAAATCTTACTGACCCCTCATTTGTACTGACAGACCCGGAAGGAAAAGTTGTCCCAACCACCCCCCCTACTGGCAAAGTTTGGACTTGGAGCAACTCAACCACCAATCCGATAAAAGCCGGCATCTACTGTCTGCAAATCACAGGTACATACAAAGACACCCTGGGAAGCGGACGTGAGCTGACCCTGTGCGGCAACGTGTACATCAAAGTGAAGAACTAAGCGCGTACATTAAGGCATTAAAAATGCCTTAATGACTGAACCGGCGGTTAAGGTTCTTTAAACCGCCGCAACAAAAACGCACAAAAAAAAGAGCGTGCCTTTCGGCACGCTCTTTTTTTCTCACCGCCCCGGCATCACCGCGCCGGAACGGACGGCAAGCGTCTTTAGCAAGTCTCGGTCCCGCCCCTGCGAAGCCGTCACCGGCAGCGCATCCTAGGTTGAATTCATCCTAGGATATGCGCTATAATCGCCGTGAGGTGAAAGCATGAAAGTGAACACGCAGACTTTGGTGTCAATCACGGAGGCGAACCAGAACTTCTCTAAAGTGGCGCACCTTGTGGACGAGCACGGCTCGGCGGTCATATTGAAGAACAACGTGCCGCGCTATCTTGTCGTCAGTTTCGAGAAAGCCGAGGAATCCGCCGCGGGCGATGACGACGTGACATCAGTCTCCCGCGCGATTATGGCGAGGAACAAAGAGGCTTACGAGGTTCTTGCGAAATGAGGCGGCTGACAAAAACGCACAAAAAAAGAGCGTGCCTTTCGGCACGCTCTTTTTCTCACCGTCCCGGCATCACCGCGCCGGAACGGACTTCAATCAACTCAGAAGAAAACTCACTCTGTCTTCTCTGAATCGGATTCTTCGGCGGAAACCGTGTCGGAATCCGTTGCGGCATCCGCGTCCTTGGACTTGCGCGCGCGCACCTTGGAGAACGTTGTGTTCCCCCGCACGTACTGGCGCAGACCGTAGTCAACAAGCATCGTCACTTTGATGCTTGACCGGGTAATGTCGTCGGCGGTGACATCCTCCGCGTTCTCCTGTCCCGTTCCCTTGAACGACAACTTGAAAGTTCCGATGTCGTCAAGCTGCACCTTGTGCCCGTGAATCAGATAACGTCTGATAAGCGCCGCCAGCTCCTTGATTGCCGCGGTGACATCTGCGGCCGTCAACGATGTTGCGTGCGCGATGTCAACGACAACTTCATCCATCCCAATGGTCCTATCATATTCAGGCCTCGGATAGAATTTTCCATCCCCGTTCTCTGAACGAGGATTCCCGTAAAAAGATGTGTTAAATTTCATGTGGTGTCTCCATGAAAAATAGAATAAATATCTGTTCCAGACATAAGCCATTCCCAATCTGTCAACGACAGAAAGAGAGACCTTTTTTACATGCCTGAAACCCAAATATCAATATTTCTGCCCCATCCAAACGGACAAGACAAAAAATCAATACAAAAACAAGCCATCCCTAACAATGTCAAAGAACCGCAAAGAACCATTTTTCATCTCATCAAGCCAAGCCAAGCGAAACGAAAAACATTCTTTTTTGATACTTACTATATAAAAAGATTTTCTTGCTTTTAAAAAAATAAATGCAATGTTTCAGACATACAGCCATTCCCAATCCTGCCGATGACAGAAAGAGACCGCCCCCAACTGTCCGAAACCAATACATCAATATTTCTGCCCCATCCAAACGGACAAGACAAAAAATCAATACAAAAGCAAGCCATCCCTAACAATGTCAAAGAACCGCAAAG
>JAFLSQ010000078.1 GCA_022510865.1 Treponema sp. | reverse complement strand
CAAAAATATAAGAGTCTCTGTAAGCCTCGTACCGGGCGATGTCGCTTTCTTTTGTGGCAAGCCCGTTCTCGTGGAAAACGGCGTTGTCGATTCGCTGTATTGCGTCAAAAATCTCATCGCGGCTCAGCTATTGCAGGTTCTTTCCTTCCTGCCATTTCAGAATCTCAACGTCTGCCATAGTCCACCTCTATTTGTTTTATAGTATATCAGATTTCTTAGAATCTTCAAGGAAATTGTTCGTTCTTACAATATTCATCGGATAGAAGAATCTGACCGCTTTCGACCTATTACGAAACATACGGACAAAACACAGCGAAACATCAGGCTAAAATGCCACAAAAATTACGATTGTTATTGCACAAAAAGCACGAACGGTTATAATAAAAGCAGGTGGATTTTTTATGGAATATAAGCCGAGATTGCAGGATGAGGAGCTTGCTTTCCGTCTGGAATGCAGCGGTGCGGTGCTGATAGAGGGGCCAAAATGGTGTGGCAAAACCACGCTTGCCGAGCATCAGGCAAAAAGCATCTTGAGAATGCAGGACCCTGATAAAAGGCTGGGGTACCTTCAGACTGCCGCCACAAAACCGTCCCTCCTGCTATCCGGGGATACCCCGAGGCTGATTGACGAATGGCAGGAGGCGCCCGTCCTCTGGGACGCGGTTCGCGTCTCCGTTGACAGCAGGAATGAGCCGGGTCTGTATATTCTGACCGGCTCCAATTCGGTTGACAACTCCAAAATAAACCATTCCGGTACGGGACGGATTGCAAGGATGAGGCTTGAGACCATGAGCCTTTTTGAGTCAGGGGAATCAAACGGAGCGATTTCTCTTTCCGAGCTGTTTGTGCATCCGGGAACTGATATTGAGGCAAAGTCGGATATGGAAATAGAGCAAATAATCTTTGCGGCCTGCCGCGGCGGTTGGCCGGGATTCCTTGCAAGAAAAACCGACCGTGCGCAGCTACAGATTGCCATGGATTATGTAGACAGCGTGTGCGAAACAGATATTTCTACCGTTGACGGCGTAAAACGGAATCCGGCATGGGCACTCCAGATTCTGAAATCCTATGCGCGGAACATCTCCACGCTGGCAAAAGGGAGCAGCATCCTGAAAGATGTCGCCTCGACCTCCGAATCAATCTCCCATGACACCCTGTCCTCGTATATTCAGGCGTTTGAGCGGCTGTTCATCATTCAGGACACGACGGCATGGTGCCCCTCTATCCGCTCCGCCACAGCCATACGCTCCGGCAAAAAACGCGGGTTCTGCGACCCCTCGATTGCCGTTGCGGCATCCGGCCTAAATCCTGATTATTACATGACGGACTTGCGCTCATTTGGCTTTATCTTTGAGAGCCTTTGCATGAGGGACTTACGCGCGTACAGCGCAAAGTCCGGCGGGAAAATCTCATACTACCATGACAGATATGGCCTGGAAGCGGATTGTGTCCTGCATCTCCGTGACGGGAAATACGCGCTCATCGAATTCAAGCTGGGGAGCAGTGAGATTGAAGAGGCAAGCGCCCATCTTCTGGAGATAAAACGGCTGGTTAAAGAGCATAATAAGGATGGGATTGCGTCAGAACTCCGTGAGCCGGACCTGCTTATCATCATTACAGGAACAGAATTCGCATACCGAAGACAGGACGGGGTCTTTGTAATACCTGTAGGCTGCCTGAGAAATTAGCGGTCGCTGCCTGCTCGCGCTATTTCTTTTTCATATACAAGCACATACTCAGATTCAGTACTTCAACGTTATTTCAAGCATAAAAAACACCCTCATATCATTATGAGAAGAAGTTTCTATTTCACCTCATAACTTATGCAGCATAAATCTATGCGAGTAGTATTTTTATAGCAAAGGGTAAAAACTAACTATTTGTTCTGAAACTTGCCGCACGCTCTATGCTTTGTGCTTCCATAATTGCGTTAAGTTTCATTTTCTTATTCAAACTTTTGTGGAGCGCCTCGAAGTCAATCTCCACGTGTTCCGTTG
>JAFLSQ010000077.1 GCA_022510865.1 Treponema sp. | reverse complement strand
AACGGTCGGGAGGGGCGGTTTTGCGGAAAGTTTCGTGCCAAGTGAGGATTTTTTTGCGGGGAACTGGCGGGGAAATCACGGTGTACGGCGACTGAATTTGCACTTTCCGCAAGCCGCGCTTGTGGCAAAACTCTCACTTTCCGCGCAGGGCGCGTGACTAGCAGAACGTACCGGACAGTGTGCCTTTCGTCAGAGAGCGTTGCGGGCAAGCAGTCTGAACTTCACGTCACGCAGTGCGGAACGCACGGCAAGGTCAATGCGCCCGCACATCAGGCAAAAAAATCCGCGAGGAAATCGGGAAATCTGGTAATTTTTGGCAATTATATTTTTGGGGGCAGAAGAGAATGAACAGCAGACCGATTTTCGCAAGGCCGTCGCCGGACGCGCTTTTGAATCCAAGGCGCGACCCGACGTTCAAGGCAATCTTCACGCAGGGAACGCGAGAGTCCAGCATCGCGCTCGGGGACTTTCTGTCGTCAGTGATTGGCAGGCAAATCAGCGAGGTGTCATTGCAGCCGAACGAGCCGGCGGTGGACACTCCGGGGCAGCCGCAGATGACTTTTGATGTGAGTGTCGTTTTCTGTGACGGCGAGCGGGCGGACATCGAGATGCAGAGCCGCAGCCGCGACTACGATTACGGCAAGCGCAGCGAGATTCAGGCATCAAGGCTTCTGAACAACAACTCAAAGCGCGGGCATGGCTGGGAGGCTCCGCGGGTCTATCAGATTTCTGTGCTTGACTTTGAGTACGCCAAAGATGACAAATCAGTGCTCACGTGGTATAGTATGAGAAATCCGGATGGAAGGGAGCTTGGCGGACTGCTCAACATCATCTATCTGGATTTGGTGAAGGCGCGCCGTCTGATTGGCACGCCTGTGCAGAGTCTGACGGGCGCACAACGCTGGGCTTTGTATCTTGGTTGCGCGGATAACCCTAGACACCGCGGCTACATCAGAAAGATAGTCAGAAGCCAGAGGGGGATTAGAATGGCGGATTTAATTGTCAGAAGGATGAGCGATGAGGACGCGGCCTGGTTCCGCGAGAATTCACGCTTCACCTACGAGAACGATATGTACGAGATGCGCGAGGGCGCGAAAAAACGCGCGTTCGCCAGAGGCCTTGCGGACGGCAGGGCAAAGGGTTTGCAAGAGGGGCGGGCAAAAGGTCTGCAAGACGGCGCGAGGAGCAAGGCTCTTGAGGCGGCGTGCAACTTGTACGCGAACGGCATCTCCAAGGAGATAATAGCCAAGTCTCTGGGGATGAGCGATGAGGAGCTGGAGAGCGCGCTTTCCGGTGCGCCGCAGAAAAATCATTAAAGAAAAGCAATAACAATCCGAGAATAAGAGTGTTACAAAAAAAGCCGGAAAAATAAAATTTTTCTTGACTTGCAGAATTTTATGGATTAACATAAAAATAAAGATTTCACGTAAGGAACGTTGTTCTGTGAAGTCTACAAATAAAAAGGAGGATTTTTTCAAATGAAAAAAATCGTTGGAATATTAAGCGCGGCGGCAGTTCTTGCAACCAGCGTTTTTGCGGCGGATGTGTCTGCTGGTGTCAGACTTGCAGTTGATCTGTTCAAGTATAATACTGGAAGCGAGGAT
This sequence comes from Treponema sp., assembly GCA_022510865.1. Lineage (GTDB taxonomy): Bacteria > Spirochaetota > Spirochaetia > Treponematales > Treponemataceae > Treponema_D. Next base: position 450 of record JAFLSQ010000077.1, on the reverse strand, counting down.
CTTTCTGCAATAACAGTACGCAGAGAAAACGAAGACTATCACAAGCCTGTATCTTTCTCCATTGGAGACGAAAAAGCAGGTGGCGCGTTGCACTTCACTTACAAAAATGGCAATACAGTATTGACAGGTGCTAGTATTAGCACAAAAGAAGATGGCAGTCCCGATGTCGCCCTCACCAAAGACGCTGGAATGATAGTCACACATTGGAGCATCTGGGTAAAACCGATTGACATGCTCAAGGTGACTGTAGGCAGTTGGTCAAACACAATGAACCAGGAGCAGATTGGATACTGGCGCACAGAGTCAAAAATTGGAGCGGACGCTGGGGAACTTGTGTTCACTCTTGCCCCGATTGATGGTCTTGCAATTGACCTTGCGTTTGCTCCCGGATATGACAATGCCTGGCTCAGCAAAGCAAAAGGTTCTGACGCTTCTGTTGCTCAGCTTGGT
>JAFLSQ010000076.1 GCA_022510865.1 Treponema sp. | reverse complement strand
AAGTGACTTTTTGGATGAATGACACAGAAAGTGCCCGTGGCAGCTGGGGCGGAAATAAGGTGAAAACGTTAGTTGCCTATGGCATCAAAGATGATGATGGTAGATGGCTCATTACAAAAGAGGATTTTAATGACGCTGGCATAACTGTAAGTAATTTACCCAGTTCATCCCATAAAGTTATGACAATCGATGGGGAAAAAACATATCCTTATTCACAAGAAGTTGATTATGGAATAACCATGTCTGAGCCTAGGATGATTCCATCAATTTCTGGTAAGCGATTTACTGGCTGGGATGTGGAATTCCCATGTGCAAGTCACGGAACACTTAATTATGGAGAAGGGAAACTTTATCGCTATATGGAAATTTACGCTGAATTTACATCGAAATAGCCATAAAATCCACAAAAACTGACATAAGCCTACCTTTTCCGCCGTGCCAAAGGCACGGCGGTGTCACGTCCAGTGCACAAAAATCCAAGCCTGCAAGCATCCTGCCCTGTACCTTCCGGGCGATTTGTGGTAGGGTGAAATATGTTTCATTTCGTTGTGAATCCGGTTTCTAGGTCCGGCAAGGGGCTTAAAATCTGGAAGAAAAAAATTGAGCCGGTTCTGCGCAGAAACGGCGTGGTGCACACGGTGAGTTTTTCGGAAAAGCGCGGCGATGTCTCGGGAATATGCCGTGAGCTTAGCGAAAAATCCGCCGCGGAAGAGAACTGCGTGATTGTGGTGCTTGGCGGCGACGGCACTCTGAACGACGCGCTTCAGGGCATCGTGGATTTTGAGCGGACGACCCTGGCGTACATCCCCACCGGCTCCAGCAACGATTTTGCGCGGGACATGAAAATCCCGAAGTCGGTGAAAAAATCGCTCAGACGGATTTTAAGCCTTGAAAATCCGATTTTGATTGACGTGGGCGAAGTCTCCACCGCGAGCAGGGTGCGCAGGTTCGCAGTGAGCGCGGGTCTTGGCTTTGACGCGGCGGTCTGCTGCGGGGCGACCCACTCGCGCGTGAAAAAGACGCTCAACAAATTCGGGCTTGGAAAACTGACGTACCTTGCGATTGCGATTGGCCAGGCGTTCGGCGCGCCAAAATCAGACTGCATTGTTGAGCTGGACGACGGCAGGAAAATCAAAATGAACGGATTTTTCTTCGCGGCCTCGATGGTTCATCGGTTCGAGGGCGGCGGGTTCAAGTTCTGCCCCAGTGCGGATTGCTCGGACGGCACGATGAATATGTGCGCGGTTTACGGCAAAAGTCCGCTTGGCATTCTGATTGCGCTCCCGTTCGCGTTTTTTGGGCTGCACGGAATTTTCCGCGGGATTGACCTGCTTGAATTCAAAACCGCGCGGCTCACAGCAACCGTTCCGCTCTGGCTTCACACCGACGGCGAAGTCTGGCAGAAAGCCTCCGAGATTTCCGTGCGCACGTTCCCGCAGAAACTGCGGATTATTCTGTAGGCAGTGCGCGGGCGTTTGCCTTGACGGACGGTGCGAATGGCCTTATAATGCAGAATATGTTTCAAAAGTGCGCAGAAAAGCATGATTTTCCCGCCGGGTCTATTGACAAACCTGATGTGATGAGCGCACAATCCTCGACACCTCGACACCTCGACACCTCGACACCTCGACACCTCGACACTAGCCGAGACTCTGCGCAGGTATTTTTTGCATATCGAACGCCGGTGAGTGCCGCTGTCAGCGGAACTCACCGGCGTTTTTTATTCGCATCATTCGTCAGGCAGAACAAATCAAAACTCCAAGGAAAGGAGGGCAATCCGTATGGGTTGCAAAAATCTGTCGGCGGACGTAAAACGCGAAGGAGTTTTTTATGAAAAAAAGGATGAAAGTTGCCGCAATGTTTGCGGTCATGGCGATGGTTCTGGGCGTGGGATATGCCGCGCCTGCCGTTGAAGTGATTACGGTCTTTGACCCTGCCACTTACAGCGGCGATGTCGGCGAGGTTGTGGAGGTCAACGGAGATAAATATCTGAAAGTTACTCCGAATGGCTATGACACATCCATTGCCATTGAGCCTGTAAAGTTGAAAGGCAAGAAAGTGT
>JAFLSQ010000075.1 GCA_022510865.1 Treponema sp. | reverse complement strand
CGCGCAAAGTTTCTAGCCCGCGCAAAAGACAAAAGCGGCCTCCGCAGCGCGCGGAGACCGCAATGGCAGGAAAATGCCGCGCCTTAGTTCGTTTTCTTATAGATACCCCATGAAGATTCAAGGTTCTTCGCGTTTTTCGTGGGATCGCTCACATCAATTTCTTCTTCATTATTATCATACCAGCCCTCTGTGTCCTCAAACGTCACGGACTTAAGGAAGTTCTTAGCAAACGCGGCTATGCCGATTTTTGTAACGCTGGCAGGAATTGTTATTTCCTTAAGATTGCAGTTGTAGAATGCATAGTTGGAGATTTCTGTTACACCTTTGGGAATTGTAATATCCGTAAGATTGGAGCAGTCACGGAACGCGCTATAGCCGATTGTCGTCACGCTGCTTGGAATGTTCACTTCGGTAAGCGGGCAAAGTGAAAACGCGTTCTCGCCGATTTTAGTCACGCCGTCAGGAATGGTTATTTCCGTAAGTTTGCAGTCGTGGAATGCATAGTCGGAGATTTCTGTTACACCTGCGGGAATTGTAATATCCGTAAGATTTTCGCAGTAGTAGAACGCTTTTTTTCCGATTGTCGTCACGCTGTTTGGAATTTTCACGCTTTTTAGTATCCTGCAGGATTCAAACGCTCCCTCGCCGATTACCTTTACACCATCAGCAATATTAACACTCTCAAGTCCGAAGCACCTTTCGAACGCTTGGTCTCTGATTGTAGTCATAGTACTTGGAATAGTCACAGTTTTTATTTTCTCGTTAAAATAGAACACCTGATAGTCAGGATCGATACCTGTCACGCCTTCCGGGATTTCTACAGCACCATCGTCAGGAAGTTTGCTCGCATCGAACCCAGTTATGATTGTGCCTTTTAAGTCAAGATAATCTGGAACGACTATATTTGAATTGCCTGTCTCCGGATCACCTGGCTTCGAATTGTCCTTATAGATACCAGACGAAGCCCATGAAGATTTTAGGTTCGCCGCGTTTTTCGTGGGATTGCTCACGTTAATTCCGCCATTACTATCATACCAGCCAACTGGGTCTTCAAATGTCACGGATGTAAGATTGGTGCATCTGTAGAACGCTTCTTCTCCGATTGTCGTCACGCTGCTTGGAATGTTCACGCTCTTAAGACTCGTGCATTCATAAAACGCATACTTGCCGATTTCCTTTACGCCATCGCTAATCTCAACACTCTCAAGATTTTCGCACAATTTGAACGCTCGGTCGCTGATTTTAGTCATAGTGCTTGGAATAGTCACACTTTTTATTTTCTTTTTAAAATAGAACACCTCAGAGTTAGTGATGCCTGTCACGCCTTCCGGGATTTCTACAGCACCATCGTCAGGAAGTTCGCTCTCGATAAACTTAATTATGACTGTGCCTTTCAATTCAAGATATTCAGGAACGACTATCCCCGGCTCATTTGGCTTCGGATTGCTTGGATTATCCTTATCGTTTGGATCACTGGGCGTTGTAACTTCTTCAAATCCGGTTATAAGCATGTCGTTCATTTTCACGTTGCCGGTTGATGTGTCAAATTCAAACTCAAAGCCTGTATACCCATCGCTGGTTAATGTACCAGTTATCTTGCCGCCAGATTTTGTATAAGTTCCTTTCGAAACATAGCCTTTGTCATTTTTGAACTCAAACGTTCCGTCATCATAAAAGGTCAGAAGGACTGCTCCACCCTCAGCCTCATATTGTGCGGTGATTTCCCGTTCTACTTTTCCACCATCATCTGTGTTCCCACCGCTTCCTGTATTTTCGTTGTTTTCTAGCTTTCCATTGTCGCTGTTGCTGCTGTTACTGCATGAGGTGAGCCCCCCCCCCCCACTATACAAACAAGTGCCACCATCGCAAGGGCGGCTTTCGTCATCTTTCTCAACATTGTTGATTTCTCCTTCGCGCTTTACTTCCGCCGAAGATTATTTTTCCCCGGAACACGCCGGGTTTTCCCACGTTTTGCGCCCCGCCCCATGCGGATGTCAGCACCCCGAAGCCTCGCCCCCAAGGGCAAATCCACCTGCAAAAAATGCGGAGACACCTATGAAATATACCATACAATTGAACTTGCCGCAATAAAAAAAAGCACCCCGCAAGGAAGCCGCGGCCACTTCCCCTGATTTTTGCAACGCCCTGCATTTTTATCACGGTG
>JAFLSQ010000074.1 GCA_022510865.1 Treponema sp. | reverse complement strand
GGGCAGCCGATGAACTTTGCCTGCAAGCACACGTTCAGCTATCCGCGCATCCTGCACGTGAAGAGCCACAAAATCCCGCTCTTCCCCGGCACGAAAATCCGTGAATGCCACGTCAGCAAGGACAGCGACGACTACGCAAAAGTCGTGGGCGATGTGATTATGAGCAAGCATGACAGCGCGCTCTGGGGCATAAAGAACCTGAGCGACACGACATGGACGTTCCCTGTTGACGGACAGCTGAAAACGGTCGGGAACAACTCGGTCGTTCCGATTGCGCAGGGAATGGAAATCAATTTTGGAAACACAACCGGCACGGTTGAAAAATAGCATTTGGAGGAAACCATGGGACTTCATGACGGACGCGAGGAAATCGTAAAAAGGCAGTTGGTTTTGTTCTTTATCGTCGATACATCAGGCTCGATGATAGGGACAAAAATCACAGAAGTAAACGAGGCAATAAGAGGTGTTATTCCTGAATTGCCAGATGTCGGAGGTTCGGACGTTGATTTGAAAGTCGCCTGCCTGAAATTCTCGTCAGGCTGTGAATGGATGTATCCCACGCCTATTGCCGCGGACAGCTTCCAATGGCAGGAATTGCAGGCGGACGGCGTTACGGATTTAGGAATGGCGTTTGAGGAACTGAATGACAAGCTTTCACGGGATAAATTTCTGACCGCCCCCTCCGGTTCGGTCGCGCCCGTTCTTTTTCTGATGAGCGACGGCGAGCCGACCGACGACTATCTTTCCGGTCTCAACAAACTGAAAAACAACAACTGGTACAAACATGCGATTAAGGTCGCGCTTGCGGTAGGCGATGACGCGAACAAAGATGTCCTCAAAGAATTCACAGGCAACATTGAGGCGGTCATCACCGTGCACACACCCGAGGCTCTGAAAAAATGGATTCGCAAGGTGTCAATCACATCTTCGATGATTGGAAGCAAGAGCCAGCCAGCGAACAACGGTCAAATCCAGAGCAAACAGGATGCGATGATTGACCAAATCAAAGACATTGAGCAGAACGACCCGGATTTAAGTCAGACATCAACGAACGGAGATGACTGGTAAGCGGCCATGATGAACGAGATTTGCGTTTCTAAAGTCGGTGCCTCACACCTTCGTGACGGCAAGCCCTTGCAGGATTCTGCGAAAGTCCTGCTGAAAAAAGGCTATGCCGTCTTCTCCGTCGCGGACGGCCACGGCGGAGAACGGTATTTCCGCAGCGACGTAGGCTCGCATCTCGCCGTGGAGATTGCGGAGAAACAGTTTTTCGTACTGCTACGAAAAATCGCGGGATTGCGCGGCAGGCAAGGCGCAATCAACTGGGACGCCACCATCTCCGCGCTTGAGCAGAACATCGTCGCGGATTGGAAAGATGCGGTGCAAAAGCACTTCGCGGAGCATCCGTTTTCCGATGAGGAGAAGCAGCTCTGCGAATCGATGAAAATTCCACCGGAGAATTTTGACTTGACCCGCAGGAACGAGGAAAAGTCGGTCGCGCTCGCCGCAAAAGAGCGGACTGCGGAAAACGCCATCGAAAGGCTGTACGGCACGACTTTGATTTCCTGCCTGTATATCCCAAGCCTTCCGCTGACAAAAACAGAGAAATCCTCGCTCTGGATTGCCATTCAGATTGGCGACGGCGCGTGCCTGGCAAAAAAAGCGGGCGGCGAAATCTTTTGTCCTATTGAGGAGGACAAAAATCTTGGCTTCGGCATGACGACAAGCCTCTGCTCCAGCAACGCCGCAAAAGACTTCCGCCACGAATTCGGCTTTGACAAACTGGACTTCATCTGCGTGTGCACCGACGGTGTGCAGGACTCGTTCACCGCTGACGGCCTACAGCACTTTGTGCAGGACATTCACGACAACATCAAGACGTATGGCGCGGAGCGCGAGCAGCAGGAACTGGAGGACTTCTTCCCGCGCCTGAGCGAGCAGGGAAGTGGCGATGATGTCTCATTCGCTGGGATTTTTGTGAAAGAAAAAAAATAAATGCTGTTGGCAAATAAACGCGGCTGAGCAGCATGTTATGAGGATTACAACATGAAAGCTTTATATGAAGCATTACAAAATCTTGTAGAACAGAATGATGATGGAATTAAAATCCTGTATGATAAACAGGCTTTCTGCAAATGGTTTGAAAAAATAGATATAGATAAAAACAATACCTCTGTAATGATGTTTTTAAACTTGATGAAACGCATAGACCCATATTTAATAGAATCAGAATCTTTTGAGGAGAATTATTCGGATTCATATACACTTGCCCTTGCTGTTTATACATCACTTTTTGGAAAAGAAAAATTATCCGAGGAAA
>JAFLSQ010000073.1 GCA_022510865.1 Treponema sp. | reverse complement strand
TTATGCGCGGCGTGACGGATGACGATGTTCGGCGGGCGGTGAGAATCGGCGCGGGCGCGGCTTACCATGCGTGCGTCCACAACTTCCTCCACGAAAAAAGCGCGGAAATCCTTGGCTCGCTCTACAAGCAGGCGGCGTTCACCCTGCGGGCGGAGGCGTATCTGAAAACCGGCACATTCGAGCGCAAGTTGGCGCGGCTCGCCGAGACACTCCCGCCGGACGATGCCGCACTTGCAAAGGACTGCCTGCGGATTCGGCAGGGCGGGGAAATCAAACTGACGGACGATGACTTCGCGCGTCTTTCGGAGCGGCTGATTGCTTGGGCTTCGTGCACGATTCAGTCCGTCCGATGAATTTTTTTTGAAAATCATATTGACAAATCTAAATATGTCTATATAATTACACATAGACAAACTTCAATCTGACTTTTGGAGGGGCGCGTGGAAACTCTGCGGCTTGCGTGGGATTTTTTTCAGGACGAGATTCTCGGCATGGCGTGGCTCAGTCGTCTGATTGCCAGTCTGCTGCGCACGGCGGGCATCGACACTTCGGGGCGGCTCGGCGGAAGCGTCCTGTTTTTCATCTACGACTGCATCAAGATTATGACGCTGCTCTGCGTTCTGATTTTCGTCATCTCGTACATCCAGAGCTATTTTCCGCCCGAGCGGACGAAGCGGATTCTCGGGCGTTTCCATGGCATCGGTGCGAACTGCGTCGCAGCCCTGCTCGGCACGGTGACGCCGTTTTGCTCCTGCTCATCCATCCCGCTGTTCATCGGCTTCACCAGTGCGGGTCTGCCCTTGGGCGTAACGTTCTCTTTCCTCATCTCCTCACCGATGGTAGACCTCGGAAGTCTTGTGCTCCTGATGAGCATTTTCGGCTGGAAGGTCGCGCTCGCCTATGTCGCGCTCGGGCTTGTGATTGCGGTGGCAGGCGGTACTCTGATAGAAAAACTTCATCTTGAAAGCGAGGTGGAGGACTTCATCCGCAACGGAAAATCAGCGGGACTGCCGGAAGAGAAGCCGCGTTTCAAGGAACGGATTCGCTACGCATGGGAGCAGGTCGTGTCCACGGCGAGGAAAGTGCTTCCCTACGTGCTTGCGGGCGTTGCGGTGGGGGCGGTCATCCACAACTGGATTCCGCAGGATTTCATCGTCGCCGCGCTCGGCAACAACAATCCGCTCGGGGTCGTCCTCGCGACAGCCGCCGGCGTTCCGATGTACGCTGATATTTTCGGCACGATTCCGATTGCGGAAGCACTGCTCGCAAAAGGCGCGCTGCTCGGCGTGGTCCTCTCGTTTATGATGGCGGTGACGACGCTCTCGCTCCCCTCGATGATAATGCTGCGAAAGGCAATCAGCCCGAAACTGCTTGGGATTTTCATCGCGGTCTGTGTGGCGGGCATCGTCATCACGGGTTACGCCTTCAACGCGGCGCAGAGATTTTTGGTGTGAGGGGCAGCGAAAGGAAAATGAGCGGAAATACAAGATTTTTCCTAAACCTCGTATTTCCGCTATACAAATGTTTTGAAATATGATATAATCTCATTATGGCGAACAAAAATCTTTCGGCGGCAAGGAGTGCCAAGAACGACGAGTTCTATACGCAGTTTTCCGACATCAGCAACGAGATAAACGCTTATATCGAATACAATCCCGATGTATTCCGCGGAAAGACTGTCCTCTGCCCATGCGATGACCCAGAATGGAGCAACTTCACCAAATTCTTTGCAAAGAAGTTTGACGAATTCGGGCTGAAAAAACTCATCAGCACATCTTATGCCTATGACTCCAAGAACCCCAAGCCCGACTTTGACTGGCAGCCAACTCTTTTTGAGACGGAAAATCCGAATTACGATGCGGCAAAGTCGCCGCGGCACGGAAAAATCTTCACGCTCACAGACCAAGAGGAGCCTCCGCGCGATGTTGACAAGCTCAAATGGCACTACCTTGATGGCGATGGTGACTTCCGCAGCGACGAGGTGCGCGCCCTGCTTAAAGAAGCGGACATTGTGGTGACGAATCCGCCATTCTCGCTTTTCCGTGAGTTCATCGCGTGGATTTTCAGCGAGGAAAAGCGGTTTTTGGTCATCGGCAATAAAAATGCAATCACTTACAAGGAGATTTTCCCGCTCATAAAAGAAAATAAAATGTGGATTGGAAAAACGCCCATGTCGCAGGACATTCTTTTTGATGTTCCAGACCAGCAGAAGTTTTCGCAGGGCAAAAAGCTCGGCAGTGGTTACAGGATTGTGGACGGAACGGTGTACGCGCGGGCGCAGGCTGTATGGTTCACGAATATTGAGCACGGGCGGAGGCACAAGCCTTTAGAGTTAAAGACGACCGACAAAAATATAAGATACTCAAAGCACAAAGAAATAAAAGAAAACGGATATCAGAAATACGACAACTACGACGCTGTTGAAGTTCCTTATTGCGATGCGATTCCGAGCGATTACAACGGCATGATGGGAGTTCCCATCTC
>JAFLSQ010000072.1 GCA_022510865.1 Treponema sp. | reverse complement strand
CGAATATCACGATGTCAGGCTTGTATTCCAGAATCCGCTTTTTGTCTGCGTCCGTAAAGTCCTTCCACACGTAATCGACTTCCGAGAAGAGCGGCGACACGAACGGCTCTAATGCGGTGAAAAATGAGTCGCGGAACACGAGCGCGCGCGGAAGGTCTACATTTTTATTCCGCGTTTGCACACCGTCTCGCCCCTCATTCTTTATGTATTCATAAAAATCCGAGAACTCTGCGCCGTCGGGCGTGACTTGTATGTACTCGCTCTCTTCTATGCCCGGCTTGTTGAGCTGGGGAATCAAATCGCCTCTGTACGCACCCTCCTGGATTTCCGTGCAGTATGTTATCTGAGGGAATTGCGTTTCGGGAAACAGCGCATCGATTTTCCCGCGCAACACTTCGTAAGCGTAATACGCGCCAAGCGGATTCCAGTGCGTGTCTGTCTTGAAGTACAGACGGAACGGAGCGGTCGCTTTCTTTTCGAGGAGCAGGTCGCGTGGAAATAGGCAGTCCGCACCTCCTGCGTTTATGGCGGCGGCAACTTGGTCACCGCGCGTGATTCCTTCGGGACGGTCGAACGGATAGTATTCGCTGTATACCGAATGTTTGTTCGGCGCGATGAGGTACAGCACCTTTATGCCGTGCTCCGCGCACCATGCAACGGTCTCGTGTATGTTATCTTCGAAGCGGGAAAGCGTAGCCTCGTCAAGCAGGTTTGTTTTGTAAAAATCCGCGCGGTTTACACCGTCACCATCAGCAATATAGAAAATCCATCCGTCCTTTCCCTCAAGAGCACTGTCAGTCATCGTGACGCTAGAAGTTGACGATCCCGAGAATTGGCTGTCAATCGCAATGAGCGCATCACGAAAGCCGAACCTGTCGCTGAGCCATGCGTCGAATTGGGAGAAATACTCCCTGTTCATGCCGCCGGACGCAATGATGGTGGGCTTTTGCGCGAGATTCCTGTTCTCTTTCTGCGAGACGACGGACGTGCGGTCAAGCAGAAGCGGCGGCAAAAAGAGCGCGGCAATGAACGCCGCGGCGAATGCGGTCTGTGCTTTCATTTCTCCTCCTAAAAAGCCAAACTAAAACCGGAAATAGATGAACGGATTGTACGAGCCGCCGGCAAGGCGCGCGTAGCTCAGCACGAACAGTGCGAGCAGAACGGCAGCCTTTGTCCAGCGGAACGCCGCGCTTTGTGAGACAGTTTGCATGAGCGAGTTTTTCTCCCGATGCGGCACGAACGCGATGGCGATTCCGACAACGCAGGCGGCAAAAAATGGAACGTTCAAGAATTTGAGAGCGAGCATTCCGTCCATGTGGTTCGTAAATGGAACGGGCGTCGCTGTGAAGCGCGTGTAGTTCACGCCGAACATCTTCAAAAGGATTCTCACGGACGACTTGAATCCGTTGCGGAAGAGCAGCCACAAAAGCGACACGCTCGCGAACGTGTACGCCTGCCCCACAATCCGTGCGAGCGTTCCTTTCTTTTTGTCCGCGCGTTTGGGAAAAAGCCGCTCCACCGTCATGAGCGCGCCGTGCAGAAGCCCCCATAGCACGAAGCCCACGCCCGCTCCGTGCCACAGCCCCGTCACGAAGAAGACGAGCAGGCGGTTGAGCGCGGTGCGGACCTTGCCCTTGCGGTTGCCGCCGAGCGGGATGTAAATGTAGTCGCGGAAAAAGCCCGTGAGCGTCATGTGCCACCGCCGCCAGAATTCGGTGACGGACGACGCCGAGTACGGACGGTCGAAGTTCTCCGGCAGGGAGAAGCCGAACATCCTGCCCAGCCCGATTGCCATGTCAGAGTAGCCCGAAAAGTCGAAGTAAATCTGCATCGAGTACGAGAAAAGCGCGAGCCAGTAGAAGCGCGTGCCCTGCAAAAACATACTGCCCTCATACACCGTGTCGCAGACAGAGGCGAACGTGTTCGCGAGCAGCACTTTCTTCGCAAGCCCGACGATGAACCGCTCCGCTCCTCGCGCGAAGCCCTCCATGCTGTGCGCCCTTTCCGCAATCTGCGCGGCAATGTCGCCGTATCGCACGATTGGCCCCGCCACAAGCTGCGGAAAAAGCGAGATGTACAGTCCGAGCCGCAGCGGGTCTCTCTGCACGAGCGCGGGATTGCGCCACACGTCAACAAGATACGAAATCGACTGGAACGTGTAGAACGAAATGCCGAGCGGAAGCGCGAGTTTTATTTCCGCTGGCGCGCCCATGCCGAGCCTCCGCGCGATGATGCCGACGACGTGGCTTGTGTAGCCGAGGTACTTGAACACGAAAAGCGCGGCAAGGTTCACGATGACCGAGAACGCGAGCAGAAGCCCGCGCCGCCTCTCGCACTCGGCAATTTTAAGCCCCGCATTGTAATTGAAGAGAATCGAGGCAATCATCAGAAAGACGTATGTCGGCTCTCCCCATGCATAGAACAGCAGGCTTGCCAGAAGCAGCACGGCATTGCGCCATGCGACGAACGGAATGACGTAGTACGCCGTCAGCACCGCCGGCAAAAAGAAGCACAGGAATGAGATTGAGCTGAAAACCATGTCACTCTCCGAAAAGCGGCAATCGGTTTTATAATCCCGAATAAAAAGTGCGATGACCCGCTCTGGAATTACGCGAGGACGGTTGACGAGGT
>JAFLSQ010000071.1 GCA_022510865.1 Treponema sp. | reverse complement strand
GTGTTCGGCCAGTCCGGCTGGAACGAGAAGAGCACGTCCACCAGAATGTTTCCGAGCGCCGCATTGGACAGCGCGCTCCACAGCCCTGCCCACATGAAGGTCTCGGCAGAAATCGCCTCGCCGGGAAACGCCCTCCTGTGGTGGCGAAAAGTGAGCCATGCGAAAATCGCGGTGAGGACGTGGCAGCTCATAAACGGAAGCATAGCCGCGTCAAGGAGATAGAGGATTACGTGCGTGAGGACGGCGCACGCCACGGCAAAGACCGGTCCGCATCCCGCCGCCACCGCGATGGTGAGAACCGAGTCCATGTACAGCGGCACGTAGAACGCCTCCACGAGTTTCCCACCCGCAACGTTCACCGCCACCGCGAAAATCAAAAAGAGGATTTTCTTCAATCTGCTTGGTTTGATTAGGCTGCTTGGTTTGATTAGGCTGCTTGGTTTGATTAGTCTGCTTGGTCTGTTCATTCAATCACCCCGAGCGTGCGCGCTGCCTCAAAGCAGTTCCGTTTCACGCTTCGCTCTCTCTCACATACTCAATGAATTTCTTTACCGACCAAATCTCACTCTGATACTGCTGCGGATATTTTGCGATGTACTCGGTCGGCACGACAAGCACGACATTCTCGGCTTTCATTTCTTCTAGTTGCGGACTTGAAATGCCCTGCTGTAACGTGCACAGAAATTTCTGCTTTGAGCGCAGCCTGTCCGCCTCATTCAGAACCTGCCGCCAGCGGTCTTTGCAGGTTGTTTTTGCGGCGAGCGAGATAAGTTTATCAGTCGGGAATGACATATCATGATACGCTTCCTCAGATGGAAAAATGAAATCAGGACGCTTGTTGCCCTCGGTTACGGCTTGGGCGGTAAATCTGAGTTTGTTGCCGGTAAAAAGTGCCGTCAAATGATGCTCCAGGCTTTTTCCTGCCCTGCTTTTCCGGCGGTTCAGCACTTGGTTCGCCATCTCGATGAAAACGTCCACATCCTTGAAACCTCTCGCAATCGTCTCGCCGTACCGCGCGTGCTCAACGGCACGAAACAAGTTGTATTCGACCGCCGTCCATTCAAGCAGTTTTCTGTCGGGATTGGTCTGAACGTACTCGTTGTGATTGTAGACCTCGTTCTGAATTGACTGCGCGGTACGCGACATCTCCTCCGAAGTCGGAAAATCGACAGTAAGCGTCCTGATGAATCCTGCGATGGCAGACTCTTCCCTGTCGCTCAAAGAAACCACTTTTTGCTCAATCAGCCGGTTCGTTTCCGTGGAACTCAAACTGAAATAATCCAAAAAGGCATTTATGTCATCCTCCAAGTTCAGCACATACGCCTTGTAGGAAGTGTCTTTCAGTTTAAGAATGACAGCCAGCGCGCCCGTGTATTCGGGCTGCAAGAACGGAAAGCCGCGCCCAAAGTGCGTGATGCGGTACTCGTTTCGCGTTCCCTGCCCATAATATTTGAAACAGGCGGTTGTTTTGAAGTCGTTCTGCCAAATGATTTCATTATCCGCCTCTTTGTTCTGACCTTTCACGCCCGGCTCGTCAAAAATGAGCGATACGGCGTTTTTAGAAATGTAGATGCCGTCCTGATGTCCGCCTGTCTCGCCCGTGTCGTTCGCGGAGAGGAACTTGCAGAAAATCTTTTCGCTTTCGAGCGCATCCGTGATTGCCAGTGATGATAAACTTTCCACTTTTACTCCTACGCCGATTGCCTCGCTTTTTTGCCAGACTGTTTTTCCTGCGGAACACCAACGATGTACGGTTTTATGAATTCTGCCACCGCCCGGAACAGGGGAACGACCACGGAATTCCCGAACTGCCTGTATGCCCGCGTGTCCGACACTGGGATGATGTAGTCATCGGGATAGCCCATGAGCCTCGCGCACTCGCGGGGGGTCAGTCGGCGCGGATTTTTGCCCTCGCCTTGATAGACCAAAATCTCCGAGCCGTCTTTATAATACCGGGCGGAAAGCGTCCGAGCGATGTCGTCCGGCTTGACAAGACCGTATCCGAATCCGTTTCCCATTGCGCGGTGCTTTGCGGCGTATGCTTGCAGGTATGCCCACAGTTGGTCGGAGAGCGTGTACTTGTCCTGCACCGCATTGTGCGCAAAATCGAAATATTTGTCGCCGTCATGGGCAAGGCGCGACTCCGTTCCGTCCGTCTTGTGGAGTATGCTTGACAGTCTTATCTCCCCTTTGTTCGGCAAGACCATATCATCAAGAGAAAAATCTACTTTGTCCTTAAAGCCGACAATCACGATTCGCTCCCGGTGCTGAGGAACCCAGCACTGGCCGTCTATTATTTTGTAATCGCAGGTGTAGTCCAAGTCTTTGGTGAGCGTCTCCCAAATCACCTCGAACGTGCGCCCTTTGTCGTGCGATTTTAGGTTCTTCACGTTTTCAAGGACAAAGGCTTTCGGCTGTTTCTCCTTGATAATCCGCGCCACGTCGAAGAAGAGCGTTCCCTGCGTCTTGTCCTCAAAGCCGGTCGGTCTGCCGAGAGACTTCTTTTTTGAGACCCCCGCAATTGAAAACGGCTGGCATGGGAAGCCCGCCAGAAGAACGTCGTGGTCGGGAATGTCGGCGGCGTTCACTTTGGTGATGTCGCCGTCAATCGGGCGTTCGGACGGATAGTTGCTGCTGTAAGTTTTCTGCGCGTACTCGTCCCACTCCGAGGTGTACAGGCACTTGCCGCCTGCCTGCTCGAAACCTTTTCGGATTCCACCGATGCCCGCGAACAAATCAATGAATCGCAATGTACTGTTTGCGGACTT
>JAFLSQ010000070.1 GCA_022510865.1 Treponema sp. | reverse complement strand
CTGCGGCGAACGCGGCGGGCGGAAAGAACATCCTGCACGTGTGCGGCTACGAGGGCGCGAGGAACAACCTCTCGCTCTTCGCGAACTATCCTGCGGCGGCGGTCAACTTCGCTTCCGGTGTGGAGGGGGTGTCGCTTGCGGAAGGAAAAAAGATTTTCGGAGGCAAGGCGGTCATCGGCGGCTTCGCGAACACCAAGGACGGCATCCTCTACAAAGGAACGAAAGAGGAAGTGCAGGCGGAGACGAGACGGCTTCTCTCCGAGGCGGGCAGGACAGGAATCATTCTTGGCGCGGACTGCACCATTCCCAAGGACATTCCGTTCGAGCGTCTTGAGTGGGTGCGAGAGGCGGCTAAATAAGTTGCTGTGGCGGATTTAATAAAAAAAAGGATTTAATTTAAAAGGAGTTATGATAAAAATGAAAAAGATTTACAATGCTTTGGTTTCAGTCGGATTGATTTCGCTCGCGCTTTTTGCGGCGGGCTGCGACAAGAATAAAAAAGAGGGCGGAGTTCAGAAAATCCGCGTGGCGCACACCAACTATTACGTGCCCTATGACTTCGTGAACGATGCCGGCGAGTCGGACGGATTCGAGGTTGCCGTGATGAAGGAGGTTGACAAACTTCTTCCGCAGTACGAGTTCGAGTATTTCCCCACTTCCGACGACGACTTGCTCATTGGCGTGCTTCAGGGAAAATACGACGTGGGCACGAAGGGCATCTGGGTGACGGAGGAGCGCAAGCAGAAATATCTCTTCCCCAAATATCCGATTGGCGCGAGCATCATCGGAATCGTAATCCGCTCGGACACCGCCGACCAGATTACGGACCTTCCGTCTTTCGCGCGGTACTCAGGCAAACTCGTTCCGATTGGGGCGAACAACGCGCAGTACACCGTAATCGACGACTACAACAAGGAGCACCCCGACGCGAGGATTGATTTGATTGCGGGCGACCAGTTCGGCGCGTCCGACGGATACATCTGGGTGAACGAGGGACGCTACGACGCTTATGTTGACATAAAGCTCTCATATCAGAACAATGTCCTTGTGGACGGCGCGCCTTACGCGCAGTACAGGGACAAGCTCACGTACATTCCGTACAAGGGCATCCCCACCTGGCCGCTCTTCAACAAGAGGTTCAAGGATTTCGCGGACGCTTACGACACCGCGATTGAGAAGTTGCAGGCTGACGGCACAATCTCCGCGCTTGCGGTCAAGTACTTCGGCGAGGATGTCTCGGCTCTGCTTGACTAGGCGCGAAAAAGGAGGCGGCGATGGACAGACCGTTCTATCCGCAGAAAATAATCGAATTCATCCCGACATTGCTGCCGTACCTTTCGGTGACGTTCGAGGTGCTCCTCGGAACTACGCTCGTGGGGCTTCTTCTCGGCTTCTTCCTTGCCAAGGCGATGCTCTCGAAACGCGCGTGGAAGAGGCGCACGGCGGGATTCGTCATCAACGCTTTCCGCTGCACGCCCTCAATCGTCATGCTCTTCGTGATTTTCTACGGACTTCCCAACCTCTTCTGGGCGTTGTTCCACATCGACATAAACGGCTGGTCAAAGGCGGTATATGTGATTACCGCGCTCGGGCTTCTTTTCAGCGCGACCGCCGCCGAGATTATGCGCGCGAGTTATCTTGCGGTTCCGGCGGGGCAGCGCGAGGCGGCCCTCACATCGGGGCTGACCGAGGAGCAGGCGTTCGTGCGGATTCTTCTTCCGCAGGCGTTCGTGGTCTCAATCCCCAACCTCGGCAACAGCCTGATTGCGATTCTAAAGGAAGGCTCGCTCGCGTTCACAATCGGGCTGATAGATTTGATGGGCAGGGGTAGTATGCTCGTGAGCATCAACTTCGGAGCATACGCGCTTGAGACCTACATCGCGCAGGCAATCATCTACTGGACGCTCACGCTTTTGTTCGAGCAGGTGTTCAGGCAGGTGGAGGCGAGGCTCTCGAAGGGCAGGAAATCGCTTTGATTAAGCTGGGGGAAAGTTTTTATGTTTGACCCGTCATTTTTTATAAGGACTTTTTTCGCGCTGTGGAAGGCGGTGCCCACCACGCTTCTGATTACGGCGGTGTCGCTGGTTTTCGGGGCGGTGCTCGGCTTTCTGATTGCCTTGGCTCGAATCCACAAGGTGAGGGTGCTCAGCCAGATTTGCTCGGTCTATGTCTCGCTCATTCGGGGAACGCCGGTCGTCCTTCAGATTATGGTGATTTACTCGCTCGTGCCCTCCGCGCTCAACGCCTTTTTCAAAAGGAGCGGGAGCGGCATCAACATCTTTGACCTCAATCCAATTTTCTACGCTTTCGGGGTTTTCTCGATGAGCATGGCGGCTCTCCTCTCCGAGGTGTTCCGCTCCGCGCTCCTCACGATAAACAAGGGGCAGCTTGAGGCGGGCTACACGAGCGGGCTGACATACTCGCAGACATTCCGCAGGATTATAATCCCGCAGGCACTCGTTGCCGCCCTGCCGAACCTCTGCAACGCCACGGTGAGCCTCATCAAGAACACGTCGCTCGCTTTTATGATGACAGTGAAGGACGTGACCGCCGTCGCCAAAATCGAGGCTTCGTTCGGCTACAACTACATCGAGTCGTATCTTGATATTTTCATCATTTATATAATAATCTGCTCGGTGGTGCAGCGGCTGTTCAAACTGTGGGAGCGGCGGGCTTCGGTTTTCAAGACGGGAGCAAATACAATAAAAACATCATCCAATCGGAGAAGATATGCTTAAAGTTACGAACGTGCATAAATCATTCGGGAAGAACGAGATTCTTAAGGGCGTGGATTTGACCGTGGAGAAGGGCGACGTGGTTGTGATTCTCGGGCCGTCCGGCTCAGGGAAGACGACGCTCCTGCGCACGATTGATTTCCTTGAGACCGCCGATTCGGGCGAGCTTGAGTTCGACGACATAAAGACCTCGCTCTCACACGCGAGCAAAAAGACGGTTCTCACCGTCCGCCGCAAGACCGGCTTTGTCTATCAGAACTACAACCTTTTCGCCAACAAGACCGCCCTTGAGAACGTGA
>JAFLSQ010000007.1 GCA_022510865.1 Treponema sp. | reverse complement strand
GTCCACGTCGCGCCCGTCGAGCAGCGCGTGCACACGGATTTTTTTCACGCCGTCCTTGTGCGCCTGCTCCACCATCGCCTTGAGGTGGTCGATGTGCGAGTGCACGTTGCCGTCCGAGACAAGCCCGATGAAGTGGAGCGCGCCGCCCTTGTCGTTCACGTTCTTGACGAGTTTCTGCCAGGTCGCCGCCTTGAACATCGAGCCGTTCGCAATCGACTCGCCCACGAGCTTCGCTCCCTGCGCGAAGACGCGGCCGCAGCCCATGGCGTTGTGCCCCACCTCGCTGTTTCCCATGTCGTCGTCGGAGGGAAGCCCCACCGCCGTTCCGTGTGCCTTGAGCCGCGTGTGCGGGCAGTTCGCCGTGAACCAGTCAAGGTACTTCATGCGGCTCGCCTTCACCGCGTCGCCCTCCTCGAATTTGCCGTAGCCCACGCCGTCCATGATTACGAGGACGACCGGCCCGCGCCGCCCTTTCCATGCGGGGTTCTTTTCCAATGCGTGCACTGTTTCTGCCATGCGATTTCTCCTAAATTTATTGTTTGTTGTGAATTGTATAGATACTTCGAATAGTATGATAGCAGATTTCCGCAGGGTCGGCAATCAGCCGGGAAGCGTCAGTCGCATTGGCAGCGCAGTTTACAATCGCCTGTCAAGCAAAACCCGTCACCTCAGCGAATTCCTGATTTCCCTCTCGATTGAATCCTGCAATCTGCTCGCAATTCCGGCGGAAAGATTTGAAATCAGCGTCTCCTTGTCAACGATTTTCAGGCTGTCCAGCGAGGCATCCGCCTCAAGCAGACGGCTCGGCGCGACATCGAGCTTCTGCGCAATCAGGGCAATCATCTCAAGCGGCGGCGAGCTTTTCCCTTTCTCAATCAGCCCGATGTAATTCTGATTTTTCCCCACCAACTCGGAAAGTTTTTCCTGCGTAAACGGCGGATTGTGATTTTTCCGGAAAAAACGGAGGTTGCTCGCAAAAACTTCGCGGATTGTCAAGGCATCCATGCGATTACTATGCGATATTTTACGCCGATTTTTAACAACTTCAAACATTTGAAAACTTTTATATTGTCTTTAAATCAAATATATGATAACTGTTTTATAAATCATAAGATGTTTGATTTTCAATACTTCCAACGATTTGAGGTTTGAGAAAATGACCGAGACAGTACAGAGCGCACCGCCGCAAGAGACGCGAATCCGATGGATTGACACCGCAAAGCTCATCGGAATTTTTCTGGTAATTCTGGGACACCTGCCGCTCGCGGCGGGAAAATCCGGCATCTCGCCGGCAACTTTCATTTACACGTTCCACATGCCGCTGTTTTTCTTCCTGAGCGGTCTCGTGGAAAAAAATCGCCCCGTGCGCCAGACGCTCGTCCGCAGCGCAAAAAGCCTGCTCATCCCCTATGCCGCCTACTATCTGATTACTTACGTCTGGTGGCTCGCGGCAAGTTTTCTGCGCCACCCGGAGCTGTTCGAGCGCAATATCACCGACGGATTTTTCAAGCCGATGGCAGGACTTTTGCTCGGTGTCGGCTTTGACACCGACTATTCCTACATGACGAACGTACCGCTGTGGTTTTTGGTCGCGCTTTTCTGGTGCAGGCTCATAAACGCATTGGCAAACAGAAATCCGCGGATTTTAAAACCCGCGATTGCGCTGCTCGGATTCGCCGTTGCCATCGCGCTTTCAAAAACAAGACGATTTCTGCCGTTCTCGCTCGGCGCGGCTTTTATGGCACTCCCGTTTTATTTTCTAGGCGATTTTTTCGGCAATTCCGGCAGCAAAATCATCCCGCGCAAAAAATCCACTTTATTCTGGATTGCCGCGCTGATTCTGGGATTTGCGGGCACCATAGTTGCCACGATTTTTAATGGCAGCGTTGATATGAACGGCATAGGCGTTGGCAGAAGCCCAGTGCTTTTCCTGCTCGGCGCGCTCTGCGGCACACTGATGACGTGCGCATTCTCGCAGCTGCTCCCGAACCTGACCACGCCGCGCCCGCTGGCATTTCTTGCGCAAAACACCATTGTGATTCTGGCGTTCCACAGCATAATCAGCGGAATTTACCTGAAAATCTACGCGCGATGCTTCCTGTCGATTGACAGGCTCGGCGAGCAGACCATTCCGCTTCCGCACGGCATTGCGATTGCCCTGCTCTGCCTGATTACCTGCGCACTGCCCGCCACCCTCATCCGGGCTGTTTTGCGGAGGACTCACCGTAGGCAATCATAAAAAAGCCACACGAATGAGGATATTCACAGCGTTTGCAATCGAAAACGCGAGAAACAAGCAACTAGCGTCCTCAAAATGCCCGGAGTTTTGATTTGCCCAGGCTGCAAGCGCACCGCATCATGCGGAGACAAACCCCGCGATTTTCAGGCGGATTTTCTCGCGTTCCGTTAAAGCAAATATATCAGATGACCGCTTTTTTACAATGCGCCGCCCGGCGGCAGAATCCTTGCGGAAAAGCTCAGAATGATGACCTCGCCGGTTCGGCAGGATAATCAGGATGACTTCATGCCCTCTCTTTCGCGCTCTGCTATTTTGTGAATCATTGTCTCGATTGATGCGGATATTTCTGCGGGGAGCGTCTCCATATCGTCCTCAAGGCGGGAAAATCCCCGCGGCTTAGCGTGAGAGTCCTTCTCGCCCGTGACCAGATACTCCACGGTCACGTTCAGGACTTTGGCGATTTTCACGGCCACATCTGCGGGCGGCATTGAGCCCTGCGAGCCAAGGTACATATCAAGCGCACGTTTTTTCACCCCGGCCTTGTATGCGACTTCTTTTTGAAGCATTCCGCTGTATTCGATTTCTGCCCTCAGGCGGTCCGCAAAAGTTTCCATGAGTCCATTAGTATCATAATTACGATACCGGGTGATTGACATTAGCGTAAATACGCAATAACATAACAATATAGTATCGTTTTTACGATATTAAAACATTTCTTTTTTTAAGGAGGAATCTTATGAAAAGGTTCACAAAAGTTATAGCGGTGATTTCCGCCCTGGTTCTTGCGTGCGCGTTCGTCGGCTGCAAGAATGACACATCCTCTGATGACACTTCATCATCTGACAGCATCGTGACTCCAGATAACGACTCAACATCTGACGATGGCTCTACATCCAACAGCGATTCATCTTCCAGCACACAGAAGCAGATTGTCTCTGAATGGGAAGACAGCCTTTCAAAGCAAACACTCGTTTTTTATAGTGACGGCACAGTTGGGATTATAAGCAGCGTCAGCAGCGCCCTTGATGTCTTCGGAACATACACAGGAGATGCCTCAAAAGACGGCGAAATAACATTTAAAGGACAAACAATGCAGGGTGTAGACATAGCATTCCCATACAGCAAAGCAACAATAAACGGCGATAAATTAACGGCCACTTTGTCTACAGGCTCATCCAAAACGGCTTTCACCAAGAAAAAATAAATCTGCACAGCACAGTACGACACAGCCCCGCATTCGCGGGGTTTCGTTTTTTACACGCTCCTCAACCTTGCCACACCGCCGTTTTACGCAACGCTACTCGTAGTCGGGCTGTCTGCCTGCCACATTCAGGCCGCCGTAATCAGAATATTTGCTGTCGCCATAATACGCGCTGGCCTCATAAATGCCCTCGTCCAGAAGCTCGGAGACAGGAACATCAAGAACCTGCGCAAAAACTTTAAGCTGGATGTCGTTGATTGTGCCCTCGCCCGCCTCCATCCGCTGGACAGTGTTCTTGGTCATGGGCAGTCCGGCAAGCTGAATCATGGCGGCAAGTCCGTTCTGTGAGAGCGTCGGGAATTTTTCTATCCTGATTTTTCTGATGTTCAATCCGGCGATGTTTACACGTCCATATTTTACCGGTGCGCCTGTCTTGTTTCTGCCCATCTAGCTGCAAGAATAAAACATTTTATTTCGTGATGTGACCTAATTATTATGTCATATAAATTGCGCTATCAAGCAGAATAATCCGCATGATTTTTAAACCGATTTCCCGCCCTGGGATTGACGCGCGGCTTTCCGCCGGTTTCTCGCTAAAAAAAGGCGCGGAAAACTCTGTTTTCCGCGCCTTGCATTGAAAATCCGCAGATTATTTTATGAGCAGCCCTGCGAACGCTTTGAGCGCACCTTCCATTTTGCCAGAAAGCACATTTTTTGCCAGCACTTTTCCAAGCTGAACGCCCTCCTGGTCAAAACTGTTGATGTTCCAGACAAAGCCCTGGAACATCACTTTGTTCTCGTAATGCGCAAGAAGCGCGCCAAGGCTTTTGGGATTCAGCTGCTGCCCGTAAATCAGGCTGCTAGGACGACCGCCCGCAAACGCCTTGTTCGGATTCTCGTCCGTTTTTCCGCAGGCAAACGCGATAATCTGCGCCGTGACGTTCGCGCAAAGCTTCACCTGACTTGTAGAGCCTTCAATCACCACGTCCTCACCGCTCTGGTTCTCCTTGAACGCAATGAACTGAAGCGGCACAACGTCCGTTCCCTGATGCAGAAGCTGATAGAACGAATGCTGACCGTTCGTGCCCGGCTCGCCAAAAATCACGGGACCGGTCACATAATTCAGTGCGCCGCCGTCACGGTTCACGCTCTTTCCGTTCGATTCCATGTCCAGCTGCTGCAAGTGCGCCGGAAAACGGCTGAGAGCCTGGCTGTACGGCAGGATTGCAGTGGCGGGATAGCCCTGAACATTGCGCTCATACACTCCAATCAGCGCGTCAAGCATCGCGGGATTTTCCAGCAAATCCGTGTTCAAAGCGAGTTTATCCTCCTGCGCCGCGCCATCCAGAAAATCCTGAAAAACCTTCGGGCCGAATGCAAGGCTGAGCACCGCGCCGCCCACTCCGGAAGTTGACGAATAACGGCCGCCAATATAATCGTCCATATAGAACGCCGCCATATAATCCGGGTTGTGCGCAAGCGGAGAAGTCTCGCTGGTCACGGCAATCATGTGCCTGCTCGCGTCGCAGCCCGCTTTTTTTATGAAGTCTTTCACAAAATTCTCGTTTGTGAGCGTCTCAAGAGTCGTTCCTGATTTCGAGACAAGTATGAAAATCGTCTTGGAAATATCAAGCGATTTCACGACTCCGGCCGCGTCATCAGGGTCAACGTTCGAGATGAAGTGCGCGTTCATTTTAAAAGTGCCGTTCTTTTTCGCCCAGTTCTCCAGCGCAAGGTACATTGCGCGCGGCCCTAAATCAGACCCGCCGATTCCAATCTGGCAGACCGTCGTGTATTTCTCGCCTTTCTCGTTCAGCAACGCGCCGCTGTGAACTTTGTCCGCGAATTCCGCGATTCTTCTAACCTCGTTCACGTAAAAATCGCGTTTGTTCACGCCGTCAGCAACGACATCTTTTCCAAGCTGCCCGCGCGTAAGCTGATGCAGAACCATCCGTTTCTCACCAGTGTTGATTACCGCGCCGTCCAGAAGCTCCTGATATTTCTGAACAAGCTGCTGCTCATCCGCAAGCTCCGCAAGAGTCCGCAGAATCTGCTCGTTCACCTGTTTCGCGGCATAATTGTAGGTCAGTCCGCCGCCCATCGGCACAGAATACTTCGCGATTCTGTCAGCGGCACCGGAGCCAGAAAGCTCATCCGCAACAGAAACCATACCTTTAAGAGACATCAGTTTCTTCCAAGAAGAAAGAGTGTCCGCGTTAGACCATTTAGTCATAAATTACCTCTGATTAAAATATATCTTACTATATACAAAGAAACAAGGATTTTCTGCTGTCCGCCGCAAATCATCCGCACGATTTTCCAACTTTTCCGGCAAGCCAGCGCACCAAAAAAAAACGGATTCTCAGACTGATGATTCTCACGCCACCCCGGGCAGGCAATCCGCACAGGCACGCAAACTTGCCGTCCAAGCAGAAAAATCCGCCTGCGCCGCGCGATTTTCCCTCTGATTCGTGCGCGAAAAATTGTGCAAAAATCAGAGATTTTCTCCTTGACAAGTTGATGAACTGAAAATATGATTGCTATATGGATTTGAGAACAGTTTTAACGACAGACACAATCAATCTTCACCTTAAAGGCACAACAAAAGAAGAGATTGTTGATGAGATGCTCGATGTCTTGTACAAAGCAGGAAAAGTAACTGATAAAGCTGCCGCCCGTGAATGTGTGCTGGACAGAGAACGAAAAATGTCAACCGGAATGAAGCACGGCATAGCCATTCCGCATGGAAAAACCGACACAGTAAAAGATTTGGTAGCCTGCATCGGCATTTCTGATAATCCCGTGGATTTTGACTCGCTGGATCAGGAGCCGTGCCGTATTTTCATTATGACTTTGTCGCCTGTGAACAAAACAGGTCCGCATCTTCAGTTTCTGGCAGAAGTGAGCCTTCTTTTCAAAAGCCCTGAAAAACGTCAGGAAATTCTTGACACCCAGGACAAGGCGGAGGTTTTCCGCATCCTCACGGAATAGTCAGAAAATCAGAATGTTTGGGAATGCGGTCAACAAAAGTTGCCCGCATTTTTTTTGGAGACACGAATGAGACTGGAACCTTTGTTCTGCGTAAAAGAGCACAAACTTCACAAAATTGCTGACGGCATGATTTTTGACACCGCAAAACTGGAGCGGATAGAACTGCCGTGGTCGCAGATTCAGCTGGCAGGCGACACTTACAACGAGGAATTTCTTGCAGAACTTCGCACGATGCTCAAAACTTTTGAGGCGGCCGGAAAATTCGCGGTTCTGGTTCCAATTGCGGATATGCCGCTGGAAAGCGCGGAGCAGACTGAATCGTTCATCGCGGCGTTCAATCACACTGCCCGGCGGATAAAAGACTGCGCCGCGGTCGCAGGTTTTGAAATCCCCCCGGAACTGAATGACGCGCAGGATTTTATGGACACGCTCGCGGTAAAACACGCCCAATACGTGTATTTCTCAAAACAGCAGGATTTATCAGACGAGCGCGTTGTTTTATACTGATTCGCAACAAATGCGAAAAACTGCAACATCTGCAACAAATCGCACTTTTTTCGCATTTTCTCTTGCAATTTTGTTTTTTTTGTGCCATCATTTCCCACGTTATGACACAGACAAAAAACGACATGAACAACGCACAGAATATTTTCAGCGGCAGCTGCATCGTAACTTTTTTCCTGTGCGCAATTTTTTTCACAACGGCACTGTTAATCCACTTTTTGATTCCAACCGACACGGACGCAAGCCTGATTGCTCAGGCAGAAACGCCCAAGGAAATCGCTTTCATATCAGATGAGATTTCTGATGATTACGACGCTGACATTCAGGATTATTTTTACGAGGTCTCGCTGAGCCGCCTTTCTGATGATTACGACAAAGGCCTCACGCTTTACAGGCAGGCGCTCTCCCGCTCTGCGGTGGAATGGTTCTACTATCAGATTTGCGGAGACAGGACGGTGACGCAGGCAATCCTTTCTGAGGCAGAGAAAAACGACATCCCGCTCTCGCTCGCGTTCGCACTGGCGTACACAGAGAGCAACTACAACGCGGATGCAGTGAACAGAAATAAAAACGCGACGATTGACCGCGGACTTTTCCAGCTGAACAGCAACTCGTTCCCCGCTCTTTCTGAGGCAGATTTTTTTGACCCGTACATAAGCGCAAAATACGGAATGTCGCACCTCAAATTCTGTCTGAGCACGGCAGGAAATCAGGTTTCTGCGCTCGCAATGTACAACGCGGGCACGGGCGCGGTTCGTTCAAACAAAACTCCGCAGACAACTTTGAACTACATCGGGAAAATCCTGTCATATCAGAAACTTCTGGAGCAGCTTTTCAACGAGCAGGTTGTGGCGTACTACGAGCCGCAGATTGCAACCGGCATTTCAGTGGCATACGTGAAGCAATAAATCAGATTTTATACTGATGATTTTCATAGCCCGGATTTTTATCCGGGTTGTTTTTTTAACACCCTGATTACCAGACTGCGGCTTGAAAATCACAATGATTTTCTGTTAAAATTTTAACAAAAATACCGATTTCTCACCGGAATTTGCAGAAAATCGGCGGAATTCGCGAGGAGCACGGCAAATTTCAAATTGACCAAAACTGGAGGCGGATTTTATAATGGCATTACCGAGCGCGACAAAAAAACGGCTTGTCCAGCTGGAGGCAGTCCTGAAATCATGGGAGGGCGAGAAAATCACCTCTAAAAAAATCAGCGGACTGACCGGCTGGAACGAGAGCACAATCCGGCATGATTTGTGGCTGATTGGAAAAACGCACGGAATTTCTGACGGCTACAGCACGTCCAGTCTGCTTGCGACGCTGGAAAATTGCCTTGGCAATGACACGGTCGGCGTGTGCATCGTGGGGCTGGGAAGGCTTGGCGCGGCGCTTCTGGATGACACGCTTTTTGAGGGAAGCCGTTTTGTAATCAAGGCGGGCTTTGACTCGAACGTGAACCGCGTGGAAATCCTGCGGTCAACTTTTCCGCTTTACCCTGCGGGAGAGATGGCTCTTGTAGTAAAACGCGAGAAAATCAGGCTTGCGGTGCTGACTGTCGCAGACAAGGACGCGCAGACGATGGCGCAACGGCTTGTGACTTCGGGGATAACCGGCATTGTGAACATGACGCGGGCTGTCCTGAAAGTGCCGGACAACGTGCGGGTCGAAAATCTTTCTGTGATTGGCGCGCTCAGCCTGCTGGATTAGCAGAAGTAACGCGGCGGATGATTTTATCACCGGACTTGGAGACGATTATGAGATTGCAGGGCAGCAGAATTTATCTGGCGATGCTTGAGCGGGCGGACTGCAAAACGCTCTGGAACGACTTTGAGTATGATTTTGACTGCCCGGCCGAGGAATTCAACATCGGGCATTCGGATGAGAAATCAGACGGATGGTTTGATGAAATCCAGAGATTGCAGGGAAATCAGAATGTGCGGCTAGGAATTTTCCTGAATGACGGCACGGTAATCGGCGATGTCGCGTTGCAGGACATAGACCGCGTGAACCGCAAATGCTCGGTTGGAATCGGGATTGCGAGGATTGAGAACCGGTCAAAAGGTTACGGCAGCGAGGCAATCCGCCTGATGCTTGACTATGGCTTCAAATTTCTTGGGATGGAGCGCATAACCGCGAACACGCTTGAAATCAACATGGGGGCGCAGAAAGCCATTGAGAAGTGCGGATTTACGCTTGAGGGACGGGAAAGAAAATCCGTTTACCTGAACGGAACAAAGTACGACAGATTGTGCTACGCGATTTTGAAGGAAGAGTTTCTGGCAAAAAAAGAAAATAATGCGGAGGATGCGGCCGGAAAATCAGAATGACGGCAGTATCCACGGAAATTAAAATGACAAAAGGAGTTTTTATGTCAAGAGTGTACAATTTTAGCGCAGGCCCGAGCTGCCTGCCAGAAGAGGTTTTAAAAGAATGCGCGGCAGAAATGCTGGATTACAACGGCACAGGGCAGAGCGTGATGGAAATGAGCCACCGCTCCAAGGCCTACGAGCCGATTATTCAGGATGCGGAGTCCATGGTGCGCGAGCTGATGAACGTCCCCAAAAATTACAAGGTGCTTTTTTTGCAGGGCGGCGGCTCCACTCAGTTTGCGATGGTGGCGCAGAATCTTGGGAACAAAACAGGAAAAGCGGCGTACATCGAGACCGGTGTCTGGGCAAAAAAAGCAGCGCAGGAAGCGGCAAAACTTGGAATTGATGTCACGACAATCGCATCCAGCAAGGACAAAAATTACTCTTATATTCCGCGCGTCGAGAAAATCACCGGGGAATATGACTATGCCTACATCTGCCTGAACAACACAATCATGGGAACGCATTATGAGTACATTCCGGACAGCGGGAACATCCCACTTGTTGCCGATATTTCATCCTGCGTTCTGAGCGAGCCGCTTGACGTGAGCAAATTCGCACTTCTTTTTGCGGGGGCGCAGAAAAATCTTGCGCCAGCCGGCGTGACGCTCGTGATTATCCGCGAGGATTTGATTACCGACTCTCCCCGTGCGGGCACACCGACCATGCTCACATACAAAACTCATGCGGAGAACGACTCGATGTACAACACGCCGCCGTGCTACACGATTTATGTGCTTGGCAAAGTCCTTCATTGGATTAAGAAAAACGGCGGCGCGGAGGGAATGGCAAAGCGCAACAAAGAGAAAGCCGATTATCTCTACGATTTTCTGGACAAATCTGATTTTTATCACGCGACTGCGGAAAAAGGAAGCCGCTCACTGATGAATGTGCCTTTCCTCACAAAATACAGCGACTATCCAGACGGAGACGAGGCCGCGGCCGCAAAAGAAAAGG
The DNA here is from genome assembly GCA_022510865.1 of Treponema sp. Taxonomy (GTDB): domain Bacteria; phylum Spirochaetota; class Spirochaetia; order Treponematales; family Treponemataceae; genus Treponema_D. The sequence goes on along the minus strand of JAFLSQ010000007.1, from coordinate 62,394 downwards.
AAATCAACGACAAGTTCGTGAAATCCGCAGCAGCGGCGGGACTTGTGAACCTCAAAGGCCACCGCCTGGTTGGCGGAATGCGCGCCTCAATCTACAACGCCATGAGCCTTGACGGAGTGAAGGCTCTTGTTGATTTTATGAAGAAATTCGCGGAGGAAGTGCGGTAAATTTCGCACACTTTGATTGAGGAGACTGAAATGAGCTATAAAATCCAGACTATGAACAAAATTGCGTCCTGTGGATTGAACCAGCTGGACCGCGACAATTATGAGATTGCATCAGAGATAAATAATCCGGATGCAATTCTGGTGCGCTCGGCGGATATGCACGAGACAAAACTTTCTGACAGCGTTAAGGCCGTGGCGCGCGCCGGAGCCGGCACAAATAACATCCCCATCCCCGAACTTACGGAAAAGGGCGTCGTCGTTTTCAACACGCCCGGCGCGAACGCAAACGCAGTGAAAGAGCTTGTGATGCTCTCGCTTCTGCTTTCAAGCCGCCCTGTGATTGACGCGAACAAATGGGCAAAAAGTCTGAGCGGCAAAGGCGATGAGATTCCTGAGCTTGCCGAAAAGGGAAAAAGTCAGTTTGTAGGCCCTGAGCTTATGGGCAAGACCTTGGGAGTCATCGGTCTTGGGGCAATCGGGGATATGGTGGCGAACCTTGCGCTCCACTTTGGCATGGAAGTTTACGGCTACGACCCGTTCCTGTCTGTAAATTCGGCATTGAAGCTGGACAAAAAAGTGAACATTGCGGAAACACTCGACAGTCTCTACGCAAAAGCCGATTACATCACAATTCACGTTCCGCAGACGAACGACACAAAAGGGATGATTAACGCCGCGTCAATCAAAAACATGAAGGACGGTGTGCGGATTATCAACATTGCGCGTGGCGGACTTGTGAACAACGCCGATATTATTGCCGCACTTGACAGCGGAAAAGTCTCCTGCCTCATCACGGATTTTGCGGCGGAAGAACTGCTGAACCATCCGAAAGTTGTGTGCATGCCGCATCTTGGCGCGTCCACCCCGGAAGCGGAGGACAACTGCGCGATTATGGCAGCAAATCAGCTCAAGGATTTTCTGGAGAACGGCAACATCGTCAATTCCGTGAATTTCCCGAAAACGGTCACAGATAATCCCATTCCTGATGGCGGGACCAGGCTTTGCATCAGCCACAAGAATATTCCGGACACAATCTCAAAGTTCACGAAAATTCTTGGCGAGGCAAAACTGAACATCTCGGCGTTCATAAATCAGGCACGAGGGGATGTTGCCTACAACATCATCGATGTGGACGGAAAAGTGACGGATGATATTATCGCCAAACTTGCGGCCTGCGACACCGTGAGCCGTGTGCGCCCGATTTACGCTTAGCTAAAACTTGATGGTTCCGACAACGGTCGAGCCATCGTCATCATCGTTGGACTGATTTTTCTTGCGGTTACGCGGACTCTGACTGTCCAGCTCCTCCAAAAAGGCTTCCCGCGCGGAAGTCTTTTTTTCTGCCCGCGCTTTTGGCGAAGTGAGAAAAGCAAAAAGGCTGCCGCACAATCCGCCCGCAATGCAGATTAGAATGCCGACAGCGCCCGCTGATTTTTTCTCAAAGAATTCGCGGAGAACGTAAAGAATCAGCACAAAAATAAAGGAGACGGGAATTTTCTTTTTTGAGAGCGTCATAAACGAATTCAGGAAAATCAGCATGAAAATTATGCATGACGCGCCGCGCAGACTTGTGGCGCAGAAACAGGCGTTCAGCACGCCGGAGAACAGCGCGGAGACCGCCATCATAATTCCAATCACGATGGAGCCGTAACGCTCCTCGATTGAAGGGCCGAGCAGCATTATGAAAATCAGGTCGGTAATCAGAAGTTGGGGCGAGGCGAATCCGAAGACATAAAGAAAAAGACGAAGGTAGGAAATCGGTTTGGAAATCAAAAACGGAAGCGAGCCATCCGGGGTTGTGGGCGAGAAAGTCAGGAAAACTGATGACCTGTCTTTAAGTAAAAAATAATCGATGATAAAGACCAGCGCGCTTACCATCACAAAGAAAACCGGAACCGGCGCGTCCAGAAAAAACTTGTACTTGAATTTGAATTTCTTTTTTGCCATAACGCAATTATACACACAAATTCACTTTTATTCTTCTTTTTTTGTGCTATTTATGATATATTTAACTGTATGGATGATTCAGATTTCAGGACTGCCGGGCATGGCAGCAACATCGCAGAAGACACGTCTGTTCCGCTTCCTCCGGAAAAGAAAGTCATTTTTTACAATGACAATTTTACGACTATGGATTTTGTTGTTGATATCCTGATTTCAATTTTCAATAAATCGCATGAGACCGCCGAGCATCTGATGAGGCAGGTTCACGAGCAAGGCTCGTGCAAGGTGGGAACTTACACCTACGACATTGCGGTCTCCAGAACGAACCTTGCGATTCAGGCCGCCAGAAAAAACGGCTTTCCGCTGAGGGTAGAAATTGAGTAGCGATGGCAGACAGAATGGCACTGTGCGCCAGATGAAAGTTACGCCTGCGCTCAGCAGAATTCTTTCTGAATCGCTTCTGGCGGCAAAAGACCTGCGGCATCAGTTTTTTACTCCAGAGCACGTCCTTGCATCCGCAATTCACGACGCGCAGGTTGAGACTCTTCTTGTGAACAGCGGCGCAAACACAAAAGAGCTTCAGAATGATTTGATAAATTTCCTGAACACAAAACTTCCGGTCATCTCAAACGAGGCGAATCCGCAGATTATGAAAGACCCAGTTGAGTCCGCGGGCTTTCAGGCGATGATGAACCGCGCTGTATTTCACTGCGTTGCATCCGCGTCAGACACAATAGACATCACAGATATTCTTATGAGCATGATTGACGAGAGCCGGAATTACTGCTCATATTTTCTGAAAACCAACGGCGTGGACAGGATGCGCCTGCTTGAGAACATTACAAAAATCCAGTCGCCCAAAAAACATCATCAGGGCGGGGCATCACAAAATCAGATTTTCCAGGACGGAAATCAGTCAAACAATTCCGGCGGACTGAAACGCTTTGCGCTCAACATGAATGAGCTTGCCCAGAAAGGCGTTTACGACACTCTTGTTGGCCGCGAGGCAGAAATTGAGCGGACAATCCAGATTCTTTGCAGGCGCACAAAAAACAATCCGCTGCACGTCGGGGATGCGGGCGTGGGAAAAACCGCCATCACGCAAGGGCTTGCCCAGCGTCTTGTGGAAAACCGCGTGCCTGACAGTCTCAAAGGCTACACAATCTGGTCGCTTGACATAGGACTTCTGATGGCCGGCTCCAAATTCCGGGGAGATTTTGAGGAGCGACTTCACTCGGTGATTGACGAGCTGAAAGAGAAGAAAAAATCAATTCTTTTCATTGATGAAATCCACATGATTATGGGGGCCGGCTCGAACGGAAGCTCTCAGATGGACGCGGCGAACCTGCTTAAACCAGTGCTTGCCACCGGCGAGGTCAAATTCATCGGCTCAACGACTTTTGAGGAATATTCCAAAAATTTTGAGAAGGATCGCGCGCTTGCCCGGCGTTTCCAGAAAATTGATATTGCAGAGCCAACCTTGGCCGAGACCGAAAAAATTCTGCGCGGACTGCTGCCAAAATACGAGAAACATCACGGGGTGCGCTACTCTGCGGGCGCAGTGAATGACGCGGTGCGACTTTCCGTTCAGTTTATGCCTGACCGCCGGCTGCCGGACAAAGCAATCGACATTATTGATGAGGCGGGCGCATACATGAGCATAAAGCACAACGGCGGATTCGCGGGGCAGTCAAAAAAATCAGGCGCGATGACAAACGAGACTGCGCTTGTTGAGGCGGGGCAACGCGAGGTCGCGCTCCGGAAAAACCGCGTTCCTTTGATTTCTCCGCAGATTATCCGCACGGTGACATCAAAAATCACAAAAATTCCGATTGAGACTGTGCGCGGCTCCGAAAAAGAGGCTCTACAGTCAATTGAAGCAACTTTGCGTACTGAGATTTTCGGGCAGGATGCGGCGGTTGCCGCGCTCGCAAAGTCCGTGAAACGCGCACGGGCAGGTTTCAGAAATCCCGAGAAGCCGGAGGGCTGCTTTCTTTTTGTGGGGCCGACAGGCTGTGGAAAAACGGAGCTTGCGCGCTCGCTCGCAAAACTGCTGAAAGAGCCGCTTCTGCGCTACGACATGAGCGAATATCAGGAGAAGCACACAGTCAGCCGGCTTGTCGGCTCGCCGCCGGGTTATGTGGGATTCGAGGAGGGCGGTCAGCTTGTAAAGGACGTGCGCAAAAATCCGCATTCTGTGATTCTTTTTGATGAGATTGAGAAAGCGAACGCCGATATTTACAACGTCCTGCTCCAGGTGCTTGATTACGGGCAGCTCACAGACAATCAGGGGCGCAAGGCGGACTTCCGCTCCTGCATAATCATTATGACAAGCAACGCGGGCGCACGTGATTTGGAGAAAAACGGCATCGGATTCGGCTCTGATAAAGGCGGCAATCTTGAAGCATCGCTCAAAGAGGCCGTTGAACGCGAATTTCCGCCTGAATTCCGTAACCGCCTTGACGCTGTGATTCCGTTCAATTTCCTTGATTTTGAGATTGCCAAAAAAGTCTGCCGCAAGGAAATCAAAAAACTTGCGGACAGGATGCTGCAAAAAAAAGTTGTGCTCGAAGTCACAGAAAAATGCGTGGATTTTCTTGCAGAAAAGGGTTATTCCAAGGATTTTGGCGCGCGGAACATCGCGAGGACAGTCGAAGACGAGATTGCGGACAAAATTGTGGATGAGGTGCTGTTCGGCAGGCTGGAAAAAGGCGGGAAAGTCACTGCGGATTGCAAAACTGGCTCGTTGGAATTCATTTTTGAGCAAAAGCGGTGAAATCCGCGGATTGCAGGCCTAGTTTTGCGCAAGACCAGAGTAAGACAATCCGCCTGAATTCTGCTATAATGCGTCTATGAACAAAACCGATTTTTACAGCGAGATTTACAAGCGTTACGGTCCTGTCACGCGCGCGCGCGGATGTTTTCTTTACACAAAAAAAGGTGTGCGCCTCACAGATTTGTATCAGGAGAACGGCAGGGCAATCCTTGGGTGGGATGGAAAAAGCGCGTTCACGCATCTAAAAAACGTCCTTTCCAGAGGGCAGACCGGCAGTTTCATCACGGAGGAGCAGAATCATCCGGGGAGGCTCTCGCGGGCCGTCTCCAGCCTCACGCAGACGCAGCGCACTGCATTCGCATTTTCTGATAAGATGACCGCGCTCAAAGCGGGGCTTTATTTTTCGCCGCATGGAACAAGTTTTTACAGGCCGTGGTCGCAGAATCAGAAAATTTCTGATGCGGACTGCGCCATAATCATCCCGCCGCTTCCTTGGACTGACACAATTTATCTGCTTGCCGTGAAAAACGAGGCTCTGCAATCAAAATCGCAGGAAAAAAACTGCCCTGTCAGCGTCAAACTTCCGTTCGCTCTGGAATGCGCACTCACACGTGCAATCTATAATTTAATTGCGGAACTTCCGGCACGTCAGGAAAAAAACTGGTTCATTTACGACAGCGTTCTCACAAAATATTGGGAGAGGCACGGCCCGTACCTGCGCCCGAAAATCCCGCAGGAAAAATATGACGATTTTGTGTGCCGCTGCCTTGATGCCGGGCTGGTCATAAATCCGGAATTCAACGGGGATTCAATAGTGCCGTTCGGGGCGGACAAGGGCGTTTTCACAAAACTGAAAAACTTGCAGTTTGATTGCCAGACCCGTTAACGTTTGCGAAATTTCGGTCGAAAATCGAATGAGAGGCTTCAAAATCGCCCGCAATCTGACTGCCGGACATCAAAATGACAAGGACTTGATTTTATGACAGAAACTGATGAGTTTTGGAATCGTTTTTTGCGGAGCACAGGCCGGAGCGAGGACGAGCGTTGCGCCGGCGACCTTGCGTTCGAGGCAGGCGGATTTGTCGGCGATGAGCTGGTGACGCTCGTTCTTGCCGGAAAAAAGACCGCGTTTTTTACAAGCTGGGCCGCATACGCAATTGACCAGGAGCCGCTTCCAGTTTCCGGCGAACTTTATGTGGTGCTTGACCGCGGCGGAAAAGCGCGATGTGTCGTGGAGACGCAGGAAGTTCAGGTCGTGCCGTTCAATGAGGTGACATGGAGCATGGCGGAAAAAGAAGGCGAGGACGAAAATCTTGGGGCATGGAAATCAAAAAAACAGGAATATCTTGAGGATGAGGGCGCGGTTCTTGGCTTTGACTTCACTCCCGACATAAAGCTGGTCTATCAGACATTCAAAGTTGTCTATAAAGAATAAAATTTCTTAAAAGGAGAAAATTATGGAAAACAAAAGAACAATCGGAACGACATTTTTGCAGATTGCTCTGGGGCTGCTTTTCATCGTGAGCGGCATTTGGACAGTTCAGGGCGCGAACGGTGACGACGTGGCCTCGGCAATCAAATCGCTGTTCAGCTCTGCCGACCTTGCCAGCATTCTGTGCGTAGTTTTTGGCGTGATTGAGATTGTGGTGGGATTTTTCCTGCTTCTGCGCCTGTTCGTGAACCTCAGTACCGCACTTGACACGGTTCTCATGGTCGTCATCATGCTCTCATGGATTGTGATGATTGTCATGATGGATTTTATTGGCAGCAAAGGTCTGCTCAAGAATCTTGGCAACGCAAGCGATTTCTGCGGCGCGCTCCAGCGGTTCGCAATGCACCTGCTCGTTCTGGGCGCAATCATCAAAGTCAAGGACTGAGCGGCCGCATGAAAAAAGTCCTGTTTGCCATCCTTGCATTTTACAACACAGAGAAATCAAAGGATTATGCGGGCAAACAGGACTCAAAAAAAGATTTGTGATTGCCACCTGTGCGCAGCCCATTCCGAATCTTGCGGGCTTTTCGTTCGGAACAGCGGATTTACCCGGCTTTCGCGGTGATTTTTACAAAATCGAAAGTGAGGGAAGCTGAACACCGTCACGGCGTAAAATTCATGCACACAGTCGGGCTGACTGTCACGGAGCATTCTTCCACGCGGCAGTTACGAGCACAACAATCAACAGAGCTTTATTCGGGATTACATTTGTAGCCATCGCAATAAAAAGGGCTGACTTCAGTCCGCCCTTTTTAATCCAACTAATTTTAACGCCTAGCGCGCGTACTCAACAATCCGGGTCTCGCGAATCATCGTCAGCCTGATTCTACCCGGATAACGCAAATCGGTCTCAATCTGTTTCGCAATGTTTCTGGCAAGCTCTTTCACATCGCCGTCAGAAACTTTCTCGTTATTAACCAGAACGCGAAGCTCGCGGCCGGCCTGAATCGCGTAGGCTTTCTCAACGCCGGAAAATCCCTCCGCAATCGCCTCAAGATTCTCAAGACGCTTAACATAATTGTCGATTGTCTCGCGGCGCGCGCCCGGTCTTGCGGCAGAAATGGCATCCGCAATCTGGACAATGACCGCCTCCAGACTTGACGGCTCAACATCATTGTGATGTGAGGCAATCGCGTTTATTACATCCGCGCTCTCGCCCATTTTTCGTGCCATCTCCGCGCCAACCTCGGCATGATTCTGGTCGCTGTCATTCTCCGCGCCTTTTCCAATATCGTGCAGAATCGCGGCACGTTTGGCAAGCTCACGGTTCGCGCCAATTTCAGAAGCCAGCAAGGACGCCGCCATCGCAACTTCCTTGGAATGCGTGAGCACATTCTGCCCGTAACTCGTCCTAAAGTAAAGCCGCCCCAACGCCCTTATTCCCTCGGTGTTCATATTGTGAATGCCAAGGTCAAACAGAGCGCGCTCGCCCTCCTCGTAAATCTTGTTCTGAATCTCGTGCGTTACTTTCTGGACAATCTCCTCGATGCGGGCCGGATGAATGCGCCCGTCAGAAATCAGCCGCTCCAAAGATTCCTTGGCAATTTCTTTTCGCACAGGGTCAAAGCATGATATAACGACTGCCTCCGGCGTATCATCAATTATGATGTCCACACCGGTGAGCGTCTCCAACGTGCGGATGTTCCTGCCCTCACGCCCGATAATGCGTCCTTTCATCTCGTCACTTGGAAGCGAGACCGTCGCGACAGTTATATCGCCGGTTGTCTCAGGTGCAATCCTCTGGATTGTGGACACAAGAATGTCTTTGGCCTTTTTTTCCGCAGAAAGCTGAGCCTCCTGCTCAATCTTATTGATAAGAGCCTGGGCATCGTGACGCGCCTCATTCTCAAGATTTTTGATGATGAGGTCTTTTGCCTCCTGCGCCGAAAGTCCGGAAATCCGCTCCAGTTCCTGCCTGAGCAATCCTTCCTGCTTTGAAAGCTCATCCTCGCGGCGTGACATGGCGGCTCTTTTATCGGCAAGCTCTTTTTCGGTCTTCTCGAATTCAGCGGCCCGCTGCTCCAGCAGCTCCTCTTTTTTATTTACCCTAGCCTCAAAACGCTGCACTTCGGCACGGCGTTCCCTGTTCTCGCGCTCCTGCTGGTTTCGTTCACGAATGAGCTCATCTTTTGCATTTAACAAAATTTCTTTTTTCTGTGCTTCAGCTTCTCTTATTGCATCCTGCTTAACACGCTCTGCTTTCTGTTCAGAAGCAGTTAATTGAAATCTGGCATAAATCCAGCGAATAATCCATCCAAGAACAATCCCGGCAGCAGGGAGTGCAATATACCAGACAATCTGCGGCATACACTTTCTCCTTGCAACCCATATAAAACTATATGGGTATAATATTTTTAGAATAGTTCAGCCCTAATCATACTAAAAAATCGGCTTGATGTCAAACTGAAAAACGGGCAGATTCGGATTTTTGCGGATTGTCCGGCATAAAATCACATATTAAAATCTTTTCCAAGGTAGATTTCGCGGGCAACCTCGCTGGCAAGAATCTCATCTTTTGTGCCCTGCGTCATAATCGTCCCCTGATTTATGATGATTGCCCTGTCCGTTATCTCCAAAGTGTCCCGCACGTTGTGGTCGGTAATCAGAATGCCGATTCCGCGCTTCGCGAGCAGGCGGATCATCGCCTTGATGTCTGCCACGGCAATCGGGTCAATTCCCGCGAACGGCTCGTCCAGAAGCAGGAATTTCGGCTCCATCGCAAGCGAACGTGCGATTTCGGTGCGGCGTCGCTCTCCGCCAGAAAGCGTGAACGCCTTCTGCTTGCGGATTCTCCCGATTGAGAATTCTTCAATGAGCGATTCAAGGCGGTCTTTTTTCTCCTGCTTCGTGAGGTCTGTGCGCGTCTCCAGAATTGACCAGATGTTCTCCTCAACCGTGAATTTGCGGAAAACGGACGGCTCCTGCGGAAGATATGCCACGCCAAGCCGGGCGCGCTTGTACATCGGCAGCGGAGTTATGCACTGGTCGTCAAGAAAGACATCGCCTGCGGTCGGTTTATAAAATCCCACTACCATGTAAAACGTCGTGGTTTTTCCCGCGCCGTTCGGCCCCAAAAGCCCCAGCACCTCGCCCATTTCCATAGAAAATTCAACGCCGCGCACAACTTTCTTGTGCCCGAACTGCTTGTACAGACTTGAGACGCGCAGAATGTGGGTGTCTTTTTTTCCGCCGATTTCCTGCGCCTGCTGACCAGAAAGCGCCTCCTCCACGTGCTCATTGTCCATCGCCAGTAACCTCCGCATTTCCGTCTGATTTCTCCGCCTCTGTCTCGTCATCCGCCGCATCCTCATCAGAATTGCCGGGTGAGTCATCCGAACGCGCAGAAAAATCCGCGCCGGAATCATCCGCATTTTCCGCAGAACCAGAGCCAGAATCATCCGATTTTTTTGCCTCAGACTTTGACTCGCTGACCGAACCCCGGACATTCCCGCCAAGCGTGATTTCCTGCGTGTCCATGTCCAGCGTGATGTGCTGCGCACGGAAAACATCATCTTTCTGCTTTATCTGGGCGTTGCCGGAAAGCTCCAGAATCTGGGTAGTCTTGTAATAAAGCGCGTATGCGCCCGTGCAAACGTTGTCTTTCTGCGTAAGGCTCACCTTAACCTGCATGACAGCAGTCTCATCATTCTGATTATAGACGATTATCTGTGCCTGAGCGCGCACATCATTCTCAACATCCTGAAAATCCACGTTGCCGCGCAAATCCGCGATTTTTGTAACCCGGTCATAAGAAAGGGAATCGCACGTGAAAGTCATGTTCGTCTCAAGATTTTTGCCGTCGATGTGCCCCTGCGCTTTTATAAACCGATAGTCATCGCCGGAAAGTTCCAGAACATCCGCCTGAATTTCCATTGACTGGGTTTTCACGTAGGCGTTGCCGGAAAGCGTCGTCGTTGTGCTTGAATTCCCGGCCTGCCCGGTCATCGCATTCGCAGAAAAAACGATTGTCTCCGCGGAAACCCGGGCGCACATCAGCAAAAAAAATGCGGGCGCAAAAAATCGTAGTCTCATCGCGCGGATTCCTCCGCCTGATTCTCAATGGCATCGGAAGCATCAGCAGAATCATCCTCAGATTTTGTCTCTATCTCGCCGGAAACATTCCCGCGGAACGAAAAAGTCTTGCTGATTCCGCTGGCAGAAAATCCGGTTCCGCGCATGACCGTGCCGTTTTTCTCGACGCGCACCATATCGCCACGGCCGCTGGTCAGCTGCTCGTTTCTCTCGTTCCAGCGCAGAATATCCGCGAAAAAATTCGTCTCCTCGCTGCGGTTGTACAGTTTGATGTCATCGTAAAGCTCGTGGATTTTTTTGTCCGTGTCGGAAAAAAGCAGGCCGCACTCGCCTTCTGTGGAGACCGCGCCCTCATCATCATAGGCTGTGAACGCAACATCCTTTGCAAAAGTCTCGGATGATTTTTTATACTGCTCCAGAACCCCGGCTTTCATCTCAAAAGTGATTTTATTGTCCTCACTGCGAACCATCGTCGTGTCCTGAAAAACAAATTCGGGCACGCGCTCCTCAACGTTCACCGTCTCATCATATTTCAGCGAGCAGGAAAAATGCAGAAAGGCAGCCGCTGCGAATGCGACCGCCCGCAAACAAGAAAATGATTTTTTTGCCCGGTTTCTCACTAAAAATCCCGCTTTATTTTTTCTATGTCCTTGCCCTTGTCTTTCTCGCGGATTTCCACACGCCGGATTTTCCCGCTGATTGTCTTGGGCAGCTCCTTCACAAACTCGTAAATGCGCGGAATTTTGTACATTGCGGTGTTTTCCTTCGCGAATGTGGAAATCTCAATCTCCATTTCCTTTAAATCTTTATTCTCGTAGGACGGCACCAGCACGATTGTCGCCTTGACAACCTGCCCGCGCTTGGGGTCTTCAACGCCGGTGACAGCGCATTCCATGACCGCCGGATGTTTCTGCAAGACAGACTCAACCTCAAACGGACTGATTCTGTAACCCGATGACTTGATTATATCATCCTTGCGGCCCACAAACCAGATGTAGCCGTCATCATCGGCATAAACGTTGTCGCCAGTGTGATACCATCCGCCGTCAAACGCTTCCGCAGTGAGCGACACATCCTTGTGATAGCCTGTGAGCAATCCGAACGGATGGCCGTCAGAGACTTTTATGCAAAGCTCCCCCACCTCGCCGGCAGGAACCGGCCTGTCATTCGGATTTAAAACCTGAACGTCATAAGCAGGGGACGGACAGCCCATTGAGCCGGGTTTTACAGGCGAATCCATAAAATTCCCGCAGATTACAGCCGACTCAGACTGACCGTAACCTTCGTAGATGCGCTTTCCGGTCTGCTCCAGCCACTTGTCGTAAACCTCGCCGTTCAGAGCCTCGCCCGCTGTGCTGAATCTCTGGCACTTGCTCAAATCATATTTTGATAAATCCTGACGGACAAGAAAACGGTAGACTGTCGGCGGCGCACAGAAAGTCGTAAGTCCGTATTTTGAGATGAGCGTGAGCATTTTGTCCGGCTTGAGCATATTCATGTCATAGACAAACTGCGCGGTTCCGCAAATCCACTGGCCGTAGATTTTTCCCCAGGTGGCTTTTGCCCATCCGGTCTCCGCGATTGTAAGATGAAGTCCGTCATCAACGACGCAATGCCAGTATTTTGCGGTGATTATGTGCCCGATCGGGTATGTAAAATCATGCAGAACCATTTTGGGATAACCCGATGTTCCTGACGTGAAGTACATGAGCATCGGGTCAGAATTGTGCGTGGCGGCTTCCCCCACAGGACGCGGAAATTCCGGCTCAACTTTGCTGTACTCATCATGGAAACTAATCCAGCCGTCGCGAGCCTTTCCCACTGTAACAAGAAATTTAACTGTGGGTGAATTCGGAAGAGCCTTCTCTATCTCCTCCTGAACCTTGGGATTATCATACGAGATAATCATCTTAACATCGGCCGCTTTTGTGCGGTATTCTATGTCTGATTGCAGAAGCTGGTCTGTGGCCGGAATTACAACCGCACCAATTCTGTGGAGCGCGGGCAGCAGAAACCACCACTCATAGCGGCGGCGCAGCATGAGCATAATCATGTCGCCTTTTCTGATTCCTTTCTGAGAAAGCCAGTAGGCGGCGCGTTTTGACTCGCGGGAAATATCAAGGAAAGAGAACGTCTTTTCTTCCGATGAATTATCGTCAATCCAGACAAGGGCACGCTTATCCGGATCCTCACGGGCATAGCGATCCACAATGTCGTATGCAAAATTAAAATTATCAGGAGCGACAAGGCGGCAGTTCGCCTTCAAATCCGCATAAGATGTATACTCTCGGTAGTCCTTAATAAATTCATGCGCTAAATTCATAGTTACATTATGACGCTTTATAAAATTTTGTCAAGCCGACACTTTAATTTTACTACAGTTTTTCAGTATTTTTAAAAATCGATTACCTGCCTGTTGCCGTTTGAAAATCCTTCTGATATTATAGCCACATGAGCGAGCGATGTTACAGATGTTTCAAGCCAAAATCCGCCTGTCTCTGCGGCTACACAAAAGAAATCGACTGCGGAATCAAATTCGTGCTGCTCATGCACCAGAAAGAGGCAAAGCGTCAGCGGACTGGAACCGGGCACATCGCGCACATATCGCTTAAAAATTCCGAAATTCTTGTGGGCTTTGAATTCCAGGGCAATCATCGTCTGCGCCAGCTGCTCTCTGACCCACAATATTTTCCTGTGATGATGTACCCCGGCGAGGGCGCGTGGACTGCGCGAAAAGAAGGATTCAAAGAGGCGATTGCCGGCAGAACCCTGCTGGTCCTGATTCTGGACTCCACATGGTTCTGCGCCAGAAAACTGATTGAGCACAATCCGTTCCTGCTTGATTTGCCGCGCCTGTCTTTTTACGGCGACTACCGCTCAATTTTCACGTTCAAGCACGAACCGCGCCCCGAATACATCTCGACTGTGGAATCCTGCTACTATCTGATTAAGGAGATGCAGGAATGCGGACTTTGCGATTCCCACGCAAATCCGGAGCCGATGATGGATGCCTTCAAACAGATGATAAAATTCCAGTTGCAGGCAGAGAACGAGCGCATTCTTGGAATCCGGCCGAACAGTCACAATTACGATGCAAAATACAATAAAATCAGAGAAATCCCAAGTTTTGAATAGGATTAACTATACAATATTACCCCCCCCCGCACAAGTCCGTTAAAAATCATTTTCAGGTCAGAAATGAACGCCTCGGTGTCTGTGCGCAGCTGGCGCAGGAATTCATTCTGAACAAGCGGGCCAATCACCGCGTCCATCTCCTCTTTGGAACGGTAGGTCATCGCGCGGTAATAATCCGTGTAATCTTTTTCCCTGGACTGAAAAGAGGCGTTGTAAATATCATAGGCAACGATTGACACATCATCGATTATGTCGCGGTACAATTCGTTGGAGAATTCCTCAACCGGGCGCGAATACAACTGCTCCAGAAGATAAAGCGCGTGACGCACTTTGTACTGCTCATACGAGAACTGGCAGCTGTCATAAAACCGATGGACTCCCTCCCAGTCTGAAATCCCATTGTCCTTAATCGCGGCAAAAAGCTCCTGAATTTTCTGCGACGGGATTAACTGACCGCCCGCATTCTCCCAGTTCTCGTAAAGCGGAAGTTCCCGGATTCTATCAATCAGGTCTTTGGTGAGCGTCTGGACATCAAGCGCGGTGCAGAAATCCATCAGAGTTTTTGTGGCGTAATATTTCACGATTTTGCGGTACATCCTGTAAGCCTGCACAGGCTTGAAGATTGTCGCGCCGTATTTTTTCTGGCAGCGCGAGTCCATCAGCGTAAAATCCGCCTCCGGATTCTGATGAAGAAAATCTTTCGCGGCCTGCATTCTCTTTTCCGGAGTGCCGGCATCGGCCATATAATCGCTATTAACAGAAGTAAGGTAATCGGCTGTCAGAGAAATCAGCCTGTCCATGGCGGCCATGACCTCTTCCATTGTGTCCGGCGCAAGCGGATCGGTCTCGATGTGCTGCACTTTTATCACGCGCTTGTCGCGCTTCGCGAACTTTGCCTTGTTCCGGGTGACGGCGAACATATCATAAAGGAAAAGCCAAGCGGGAAAAATCCCCACAGACTGATTTCCGTTCTGCCCCGGCGAGACCAGCGCAAACGGATAAGGAATATCCAGCTCGTGCTGATAGCTTCCTTTTGTCACAAGGACAAATGACGCGAACCGCGAGTTGTGCTTGAAGTCGCTGCAAAGCCCCGGCCAAAAACCGCGCTTTGCAAAAATCTCGCCGTCCGGGCTGCGGCTGTTGTGATTGCTGCCGATGTTCGCGCCCGCGGCAATATTGCTCTGCCCCATCACGGTGGTCGCAATCAGAAATGAAGAGTTGTGATGCTGCTCATGAAACGGATAAATCAGATTGTTCAGAATCTCGCAGCAGGAGACCGTGGAATTATCGCCCAGCACCGAATTCAAAAGCCTCGCGCCGTACTTCACCTGGCAGTTCCGCCCGATTACAAAACGCACGGCAATCGCCTGATAAAAAACATGGCTGGCATAGCCAAGAATTCCGTTGACCATCTCAACGCCCTCGCCAATCTGACTAGGCTCCGCCTCGGATGAGAGGACGGTCACGTTTTTGAGCTTGAAAACGCCTTTTATGTACGCGGATTTCCCGACCTTTGTATCTTTGATTATGTGTGAATTCTTGATTACCGTGTCGTCATCCACAAAACCAAAAGTGTTCAGCTCCTTGGAAATGCCGTGCTCCGTGAGCGCGACGAACCTTTCAAGAAGAGCCGGGTCATCGCGGTAATGAGACCAGATGTACGCGTCCGCCGGAATCATCGACTCAAAAGGAAGCACGCGCCGGCCGTCATTCTCGTTCGCAACGCCAATCCAAACCCGGTTTGACTCAGGCTCGCCGTCCTTTAGCACGCCCACCCCGAACTTCGAGTGGTTCGTGCAGCACATCTCCTGAACATTAAAAAGAATCACGCGATTTCCAAGCCGGTAATTGTCAAGATAACGCACATTGCGGATTGCGCAGTGGTCGCCGGTGACAACGTTGCTCAGCCGCGAGCTTCTGATTCCGCACTCAAGCAGCAAATCATTATAATGCAGCGAGCAGTTCTCCATTTTGCCAAGGACAATGAACCCCGAGAAAAAAGAAAGATGAATCACAGACGGATCAAAGCCGCCCTCATCCACATAAAAATTGCTCCAAGTTGAGTCCGCGTTATGATTAAGATTTTTCTCCAGAATCTGAATTTCATTGAAAGTGAGATGACGCTTGCCGCTCAAAAGCTCTTCCGGCACATTGCAGGCGGGCAATCCGCCCGAATATTCTATTTTTACCATTCTGCAAGTATACCACATATTAAAATGATTGTATAATCAAGGTGATGAAAAAGATTGTCAAAAAAATCGCAGTCTTGATTTCCCTGGGGATTTTTTCGGCGCGGCCGGGTTTCTCAAATCCCGCACAGAAAATGCAGAAAATCACGCTGGAAAACGGACTGACGGCTTTTCTGCTGGAAAATCCCGGGGATGCCTCCGTGCACGTCACGTTCGTCTGCAAAGCGGGTTTTGCCGCGCAGACGCAGGAGACAAACGGATTTTTCAGACTTTTCACCCGGATTGCATTGGCCTCAAATCCTGCGCTCAAATTCTCCGAGGCTTCGTGCAATACCGATTTCTCACGCTACAGTCTTACAATCACGCCGTCGCAGGCAGAAAAAACTCTGCGGATGATGGCAGATGCGTTTTTTAATCCCGCTTTTTCAGATGAGACGCTTTCTGCGGAACTTTCCGCGCTAAAATCCCATGTAAAAGAAAACGCGGGCGCAATCTCCTACCACATCAACGCCGCAATCGACTCGCGCGTTTTCCCGGACGCGCCGTGGCAGCACGACTCAGGAATTCATCCAGAAGTGCTAGCCGGAATATCGCAGGAGAAGGCGCGCACTATTCTGACGCAAATCACAGGACAGTTCTACATTCCGCAGAACTGCGCGGTTTTTGTCAGCGGGAACATAAACGCCGCCCGCGTCACATCAATGCTCAAAGAAAGTTTCGGGCGTTTTTACGCCGCCGCCACGCCATCGCCAAAACGGATTGCCAGGCAAAATCCGCAGAAAAAATTTGTCTTTCACGCAGAAGAAATCTCTGCCGACCTGACGCAGATTGTCGTCCAGTACACGACGCTCTCTGCCGCACAGTGCGCCCTTCTTGCGGAGATTCTGAACGATGACAACTCGCGCTTCAAAAAAACGCTTGTCGAAAACGCGCGGCTGAACATTCCGGGAAACGAGTACATCAATGTTGAGGCGGTGAACGAGGGCGGAATCTCGCGCCTGATTATCCAGACGCTCCTGCAAAAACCGGAAGGCAAGACGCACCGGCTGACCTCGCAGCAGCAGACCAGTGATTTTCTTGCCCAAGTCCAAAAAATCCCCGAAATTGTGGACAATGACGATTTTCTTGGCGCGGCGCGGCAGCTTCATCAGAAAAAAAATGACCGCATCGCCATCACGCAGGATTTTCTCGCTGATTTTTCGGCGGATTGGGCGCGCGGAACTCAAACCGCCACGGACAACCTGCCGGATTTGGCGGAATGCCTTTGTGCGCTGAGCGATGAGAATCCGTTTGTCTTTGTGATTATCAATTCCGCAGATTTCAAGGCAACAAAAAATCAGTATGCGGCCGGGAATTTTGAGGAGATTAACAAAAAAAACTCGGCATGGTACACGCAGGAAATTTTCAAAGAAAGCCAGCCCCAGAGCAGCGGCGGGAAAATCCCGGATTCTGGCGCGGCAACGCAGATTACGGCGGACAACAAATTTGCGTCCGTGAACACGGCGCAGATAAAAACATCGGAACTTTCAAACGGAATCACGGTGATAAAAAAACCGGGCGCGCTTTCCACGCGCACAACAATTTTGCTGAGCATAGACGGCGGGAAAATCATCAGCGTGGAAAATCCCGGATTCGAGGAGATGATGATTCAGCTGCTTTTTGCGATGATTCAGCGCGAACTTGCGGAAAAAACCGGCCGCGGCGAAATCAGTTTTTTGCCCAAGATGGATTGCAGGACTGATTACCGCACAAGCTCAGTCATCATAGAATTTGAGAGCGATGACATTGCGGAAGTCTGCGGCGGGATTATCAGCGCGATAGTTTACGGCCAGATTCCGCCCGCGATGGCAGACAGGACGGTTGCGAATGCGCGGCACAGAAAAAGACTTGAGAACGGCAGCGCGGTCAATCAGATTTTTTACGCCGGTGTCCGCGAAATTCTCAAAGGCAGCGAAATCGCAAGAATTTTTGACACGACCGCCGATATTCTCCAGCAAGTTGATTTCAGCGCGATTCTTGTCTCTTACCTTGATTTTCTGGACGCGCGGCGTTACAACATAATCCTCACGGGCAAAATTCCATCAGACGCGGACGGCATTCTTGAGGCTACGTTCGGGCGGCTGGAGAAAAAAGCCGGAGAAATCCGCAGGGCAAGCGCACTGGCGGATTTTCCTGACGGCAAATCAGTGGTCACAGAAATCACACACACTTTTCTGACGGACGTTCCGGCACAGGCGGCAGGCCCAATGCCGGCGGAACTTGTCCCCACCAAAGAGTTTCTGGACCCGGTGGCATACATTTTTGAGATGCCGCAGGATTCCGCGCACAGAACGGAGGACACGGCCGAAAAAATCCGAAGGAGCGCCGTTTACTGCGCGGTGCTGAATTTTCTGGAGGAATTCTTGCAGGAAAAATGCGCGGAGACACCGGGGATTTCCCAGTCGCAGATCTCGGTGATTCTACCGCGCGCCGCAACTGGCTTTGGCACGGTGATTTTTCAGAATGTGCGCCACACAAAACTTGCCGACTCCGCGCTGCAAGCCGGAATATCCGCGCTGAGGACGCTGCTTGAAAGCCCGGAGACCGCAGAAAAAATCGCCGAGGAAATAAAAATCCGCTGGACGCTCACGCAGATGGCGCAGACTAGCACTGACGCAGGGACTGCCCGGCTGCTGCAAAAAAGTTTTGAGATGAGCGGGGATTCCAAGCCGATTCCCCAGCGTTATCTTCTGGAGCACGATTTTATTCAGAATGCCGGCGCGAATGATTTTCTGGACGCGCTTGAACTGTTTGACGGTCAGCCCAGCCTTTCGGTTTATTCCAGAGACAGCCAGAAATGACAGGCCGCAAAAACTTGTGAAAAAGCCGCGCAGAATGTTGACACAAACAAAAGTTTTTTATATAGTAAATCCGTTAGTTATGGTTGCTTAGCTCAGCTGGTAGAGCAATGGACTGTTAATCCATGTGTCGCAGGTTCAAAACCTGCAGCAGCCGCGAAGACTTGCCGCAAGGCAAGTCTTTTTTTATGCTCCGATTGCCGCCCTTTATCCAAAATAAAATATTTTTTCCCGCTTCTGCCTGCGGCACGGTTAAATATTTTATTTAACGCCGCCAACGGATGTTTTTAACGTAAAATAAAATATTTAACACTGCCGACACGCGTTCTTGCCCCGTGACAAAATATTTAACACCGCCGCAGCACGTCTTGGACGTAAAATAAAATATTTAACGCCCCCGCAGACAGTCTGGGGCTTGAAAATCATTTTTAACCGCGCGCAGACTGTTCCGGGTGTTAAAAATGATTTTTAACGCTTCCTCCAGTGCTCCAAGCACCCGCAAGGGCGTGGCTTTAATGCTATAGCATTAAAGCCGTTGACACAACGGCTTTAAGCGCAAATCTCTGCTTCGCAGGATTTGCGCTTAAAAAAAAAACAAAATTGTCAACAAAGGAGTTTCAAAATGAAAAAACTTAGTTTGGTTGCTGCTGCGGCTGTAGCAGTGTTGGCGTTGAGTGGGTGCAATAACGGCCCGCAGGAGACTGTTGATGTTTCGTATAAGTCATTCAACTATCG
The DNA here is from genome assembly GCA_022510865.1 of Treponema sp. Taxonomy (GTDB): domain Bacteria; phylum Spirochaetota; class Spirochaetia; order Treponematales; family Treponemataceae; genus Treponema_D. The sequence continues at coordinate 43,087 of JAFLSQ010000007.1, read as the reverse complement.
GTATGATGTAAGCGGTTCTGTGAAAACAGTGACATCTTATCAGAAAGATAAAAAAGAGGTCACCGAATCAAAAACATTTACTGCTACAAACAAATCATATGCCGATGTTGAATGGGGTGAAAACTATAATCTAGACACGAACAAATACAACTATAAGATTTCTTTAAACGGTTTTTCGTATACGTACAAAAAATGGGTTGACTGGGATGCTACAAAATTGGAGAATATATGGGAAGACGCAACAGCAGACGATGCTCACGGAGAAGTCTGGATCACAAAAACAGGTGATGATTATTTTGTTGGTCGATTGGGTCTAGAAAGTTATAATGAACCATCAAGATTTGCAGGCAATGAGTACCTTATCAAACTTGATGAAATAGACCCAGAGGATGATGAATTTACACTGTCATATACTTATACTACGGATGGCTGGAATGACGACGCTGACGACCATAACACAAAAGCAGTAACTACTGTCAGCCTCACATTCACAAGACTCTAGTCTTTTCTCCTTGCCAAATGAGGCTTAACAGGCGCGGGCGTTGCCCGCGCCTGTTTTTTATGGAATAATGCTCTTATGATCAAAAGCAAAATCCGCGGGCAGATGAGAATTCTTGCGGCGGAATTCAATGGGTACAGACGGGCGGCCTCAAAAATCAGCAGGAAAATCATTTGCTCACAGCAGTTCAAAAAATCAGACACGGTGCTCGCGTACATGGCGCTTCCGGACGAGGCGGACATCTCAAAAGTCATAAAAAAGGCGATTAAGGTGGGAAAATCCGTTTATATTCCGAAAGTTTTTGCAGAGACCGGCAGAATGGAATTTTTCAGGCTCACGGAAATCACGCGGACAGAAAGCGGCGCGTTCGGAATTCAAGAGCCGGCGGGAAAAATCGGCACGGAATTTCAGCCGCAGAATGCGGACAGCAGGACGCTTGTGCTTGTTCCGGGCAGGGCGTTCACAAAAAGCGGGAAGAGGCTTGGCAGGGGTGGCGGTTTTTATGATAAATACCTGCCCCTCCTTAAAAACAAAGCCAGAATCGCGGGCGTATGCCTGCAATTCCAGCTTGTGGATGATTTGCCTGCGGATGAGCATGACATCCGCATGGACTTTATTTTTCTAGGATGAACTCGACGCGGCGGTTTTTCCAGTTGTTGTTCTTGTCTTTCGGGTCAACAACAGGCCGAGTTCCGCCCATTCCGTCGGTAGAAAGCACGGATGCGCTCACGCCACGCTTTGTAAGATAGACTTTGATTGCGTCCGCGCGCTCTTTTGAGAGCGGCATTGAGGCGCGTCCCCACTCACGCGGATTATCAACCGTCTCCTCATCCGGATTGTTCGTGACCTTGTTCGCGTGCCCCACGACCGTCACCTTGTAATCCTTGAATTTCTTAAGGATGTCGGCAATTCGGTTCAGAACCTTGATGTTGTTGTCCACCTGCTCTTTGGTCAGTTTTCCGGAGGCTTTCTGGAAGTTCGCGGCATCAGACTCAAAGATGATTGACGGAACTGCCATTTTGAGCACATTGCCGTCGCGGATAACAAGAACATCAACAGGAATCACGCCCTCAATCGTGCTTGTCATTCCAACTGTGTCCGTCACCGTGAACACATACGGATAGTCCATCGCGGACTGGACGCGCTCGGCTTTTCCGCTCGCGTCTTTCTGCACGTTGCTCAGACCATCCCAGACAATCCGCTCGGTAATCTGGGACTTTCCGTTCGTGCGCCAGAAATCAAGGCCAAGAGGGTCTTTGATTGTGAATGACCAGCTCTTGATGTCTGCTTTTGTTGTGCCGGAGAGCCTGATGAACAAATCATCGTCTGTGCCGTCATTATCCGGACTGAAATACTGCGGCGATGTCTGCACCGTAAGTTTCGGCGGGGTTGCCGTGCACACAAACGGCGCGGAGACTGCGCTCACTGAATTTCCGTTCGCGTATTTTATATCAAGCGTTCCGATGAAAGTGCCCTCGCACGGATTATTGTCCGCGCCCTTGCCGTTCCAGTTGATTGTCGCGGGAAGTCTTTCCGCATCCTTCTCTGATACCGAATAGACTGACGAGCCGTTTTCCTTTCGCACATCAAAATTCCAGGAGACAATGTTGTCTGTCACAGACGCGCGAATCGCAAATTTCTGACTTTCAAGAACGCCGTCTCCGTTCGGGGAAATTCCCTCCAAATCTGCGGTGACATATCCTTTTGTCTCGCGGTTGTCCAGAGAAATGCCCTTAAGCTCGGTTGAGAACGAATTGCCCGCCTCGTCCGTAGAGAAGAACACGACGCTGTAAATTCCGTCCGCGACCATGTTGCCGGAATCGTCCGTGCCGTTCCAAGTCAGAGAATCCTTTTTGCCGCTCCATGAGAACTTGCAGACCGCCTTGCCGGATGCGTTCCTGACCTCGGCATTCCAAAGTTTCTCTGCTGTGATGTTTTTGATTTTTACCGGCAGATTTTTCTGCGTGCCGTTCCCGTTCGGGGAGAAAGCCGTCCACGAAGTTTCCGCCTCAAGAGACGGAGCCTGCGTGTCAATCTCAAAATTCTGAGTTGACGCGGATGCGTCCGCTCCGTTCGCCGCGACCAGAGAAAGCTGCGCGGAATAAACGCCGTCATCGCAGATGATTTTCTCGCTGCTTTTTCCGTCCCAGACAAACGACTGCGGCAGAGAGATGAAACTGTCAGACTCATCGCCCTGCGAATAAACCACTTTTCCCTTGGCATCTTTGATTGCAAAGTTGTATGAGCTTACGCTCTTTGTCGATGTAACAGGATTGAAAGTGATTGTGCTGCCCGCACTTCCCTCTTTGGGAGCGAACGCCGTGGCAGAGACCGCAAGCAGAAGCTGAGCCTCGTCCTGGCTGAATGTGACCGCCTGCGTAGTGATTCCGCCGCCCGCATTGCCCGCCATGTCAGTTCCAGAAAGAACGAACACATAGTCTCCGGCATCAGAAATCCCGCCTTTATCAGAAATTCCGTTCCAGACGACAGTCTGCGGCGGATACTCATTGAACGAGTACTCGCGCACAACCGCGCCGGTGTCCGCGTTGCGGATTTCTCCGCGCCAAGCATAAACTGGAGCGCCGGAAGAGGAGGCAATCGCAATTGAGAAAGTCACGCTGTCTTTTTTGCCCGCGCCGAACGTCTTCTCTGACGCAGTGATTGTGGCGGACGGCTTCTCGGTGTCAAGCACGACAAAAGCGGACGATATTTCAGCCGGAACGTATCCGTTCAGATATTTTGCGGAGACCACAGCCTGATACTGCCCGTCAGAAAGAAGCTTTCCGTCATCGTCAGTTCCATCAAAAATGATTGATGACGGCGGATTCGCTCCGTTTTTCTCCTGATTGAATGACCTGACAACTTTTCCTTTCTGGTCCTTCACATTCACAGCCCATTCAGTAAGCCGGTTTCCCGTCCTGGCATCCGGGGTGGGAACAGTAAGATTGAAGGTCACGTTCTGAAGCCTGCTTTCTGTGCGCGGCGAGAAATAGCGCGAGCCTTCCACAAAAATGCTTGTGGCGGGCTTGTCCGCAGAATAAATGATGTTCGTAATCACAGATTTTGGCGCGATGTTTCCGGCGCGGTCTGTCGCAGTGATTTCATAAGAATAAATGCCGTCCGCAACCTGCGCACCGTCATCGTTTGTTCCGTACCAGTTGAATTCGGCAGGCTCCGCGTTAGTCCATCGCTCTGTTCTGACAGCAGTTCCGTCCGCGGCACGGAAAGTTCCAATCCACTCATCTTCTTTTGAGCCGCTCTGACGCACTGTGAAGACGGATTTTGCGCCCTCGCCAAAAATCTTGTCGCCGGGCTGAGCAAGCTGAATCTCGGGAGCGCGGGTGTCTACAATCACCTCGTACTCTTTTGTCTGGCCTTTGTTGCCGTTGTCATCCGTGGCGGTGATATAATAATAGTAAGTTCCGTCGGGGGCAGTCTCTCCGTTGTTCATCACGCCGTTCCATGTGACCTCGTTCGGAACTACAACGCCCTGCTTGGGCGTAACAAGCTGCTTGAAAAAGGATTTGAACCCCACTTTTTCCGGCAGCGCGACTTTATTCTCTATGACGCGCACGACATTGTGCTTTGAGTCCATAATCACAAGACTCCATGCCTGAATGTAACGTTTTTCCGAAATGTTCAGCGGAATCACAAGCTCGTCCTGAATTCCGTCATTATTCGGAGAGATATATTTTGGTGCGGCAGAAAGTGCCGTTACAGCAAAAACGGCAAGCGCACCGGCAGAAACAAATTTCTTATTCATCTTCACTCCTCCAATCAGTCTTCTTCACCAACGATAGTAATTTTTGGCGCGGTAGTGTCCTGCATTCCAAGACTCAAATCTGCGGCGGCAGAAATGGCATGCACACTTTTATACAGATTTTTATACCCGGCAGAGACATTCATCTCGCTCTGGCTCCAGTCGTTTCGCGCAAGATACTCGTTGTTGCTCACGCTGAAATCAAACTTGTAACTCAGGCTGAATCCCGGAACAAAATTGCTCTTGCCACGGACGGCTTCCATTATGTTGATTTTCTCACCGATGCTCAGGACAAGCGCGTTTTTGAGCGCGAACTGCGCGCTCAAATCCAGAATAAGATTCTGGAAGCACGGAATTGTGAGGTCAGCCGCAAAGCCAAGCTCCATCACATCATTTTTAAGAATCGATGCGGCAGCTCCCGCCTTCAAAGTGATGAACTGCGGAAAATCCGTCACAGCCGCGCTGTCATCCAAAGCATAGGCGTTGCGCTTCAAATCGTTGTAAGATTTTCCAAGGTTCAGCAACGACGCTCCATAACGGAAATTCTTAAGGATTCCAAGGTCGCCGTAAGTGTAATTGAAGCCGATGTTCCCCGCAAGCGACCAGTCAAAACCGTAACCCCAGTTCAGTCCGCCGCTCACGCTCGCGCCAACGTCAAGCTTATCCGTGATTTCCTTGGAAAGCCCCGCCTTCACGTTCAGGTTATTGCCGATGTAGAATTCATCAAAATTAGTGAAATTGCCGTCGATGAATCCGCTGAAAACATAAAGCTTGAAAGGAATCATAATTCCTGTCTGGAATGATGAGCCGAGCGGATACTCATTCTCATCGTTACCGGAAACAAACAGAGTGAAGCCAACGTTCAGCGCAGACCGCTGCTCGCCAGCCGTAAGAGCCGGGTTAGCAATCAGAGAGTCCGGGCCAGCCGAAAACAGCGCGCCTCCTGTGACAGAAATTCTGCCTGAAAGCGCGGCCGGGCTGGAATACTCAAAAAGGCTCTCGTTTCCAACCGGAGGATTGTACGCATAAACGGCAGACAGAAGAATTGCGGAGACTGCCATCACCGCTGCAATTTTTTTCATAACATCTCCTAAAAAATCATAAAATTTATAATGATTATACAGAATTCGGCTTTTTTGTTCTACTAAAATGCACACTTACAAAAAGTATCTTGAATTAAAATATGGATTGCCTTATATTAAACTTATGCCAGAAAAAAAGACACCAGCAAAGAAATCACCAGATAATAAAGAAAGTTTCTTTCAAAGCATTATCTCCGCGCTGCTCAGCCGCTCGAACCCGGAGGCAGAGAAAAAAAAGAAGCTCAAGGCGATTGCCAAAAACATATCCAAATCAAGATTCCATAATTTTTACAAGCCTGCGGCAACCGAGCTTACAGGCACGTTCGGAAAATTCATGCTGGAGCTGTACAAGACGGTCGCACCCGCGCAGACAATGTTCACGAACACGCAGAATCCCGCGATTTTCACACGCCAGCTCATAAATTTCACGCTCTCCGAAAATCAGCTTGCTCTTGTAGAGGAATTTGAGGAAGAGAACATAATTGAGAAATCAAAAACGGTGCCTTTCAATCAGCTGAACAAAGATATTGAGAAAAAACTCCAGATTTTTCTGAATGAGTTTGACGGCGCAAGGGTCGCCCGCGCAGAAAATCTTTCCAAGGCGTTCGCGTACTTCAAGGATTTCTGCACTTTTGATTATTATGTGCTGCTGAGAAAATATGACTCGTCTTTTCAGGAATATGGCTTTGACTCAAACCCGCGGCTTGAAAAACTAAACGCCACCTACGTGATTGACAATCTTAAGGATTTTCTTGCGGTCGCCTACCTCATCACGGATGAGTCAATCGCGTGGAATGACCTTTTTGAGATGTTCAAGCAGACGCAGAACCGGGAGATTGTCTCTGCCGCAAACTGGAAGAAAATCGTGGGGCGGGTGCGCTCTGTGCAGGTTGCCCGCACTCTGGACATGATTATCCAGCACGCGTCCGAAAATCCGAATTATCAGACAGAACTGAACCAGAACGTGCCGTCAGTAATCGAACCGTTCATGGACAAGGTTGAGGCGGACACTCGCGCGCTCATGAAAAAAATCCAGTCGCAGCAGAAAGAGTCAAAGGCAAGCTCAATCTGTGTGCAGATTTTCGGGCAGACCGAGCCGCAGACGATGAAAAACTATGTTCCGTCATTCAACGCTGTTCTGGAAAAGAAAAATCTCTCGCTGCTTGAATATGCGGAGCCGCTGAATTATCTTAAGGCGTTCCTTCTTGAATTCGTGAAAAAATCAATCCGCGAGTATTACGAGGTTGTGGGAATCCGCGGGCAGTGGGACTCCACAATCTCTGCGCCAATGTCGAACGCTTATCAGGAGCTTCTGAAAATGTCGGACGACATAAATGACTTTGACGACTCCTTTGCGGAAGATGGGACTATGGGCGTTAAAATCAAGACGCTGCTGCCAAAAACCGCGCACGACGCAGGCGCGGAGAACATCATCAACAGGGTGGTCTCGGACGCGAATGAGACGGCGCGGAATTTCATTGTGCAGGGAACGCAGGATCTCATCACAATCGGAAAGACAATCAAACAGCTGATTGAGGATTACAGCCTGCAAAGTCCGCTCATCATGCAGAACTGGAAAGAGCTTGAGAAATACCTTGACGAGCCGCTCAAAGAGTTTTCCGTGAACATTTACAAGAAAATTTATCTGTTCGCACAGCTCATGCAGACTTACGTCCAGTAAATCTGCGCAGAAGCTCAAAACCGCCTATCTGTTCGCCTGCATTTTGTTCGAGATGCGCGTTCCAATCACCTGAATGACCTCAACAAGAATCAAAATGATTGCCACAGACCCAAGCATATACTCAAAACGGTAACGCTGATAGCCATAACGGATTGCCACATCGCCAAGTCCGCCGCCGCCAACCGTTCCCGCCATCGCGGAATAGCCAATCAGATTGATGACAGTGAGCGTGATTCCGTTCACAATCGAAGGAAGCGCCTCCGGCATGAGCACCTTGAAAATAATCTGCTTGTTGTCTGACCCCATCGCGCGCGCCGCCTGAATCACACCCGCGTCAACCTCTTTAAGGCTGGACTCAATCACGCGGGCAACAAAAGGCGCGGCCGCAATTGTGAGCGGCACAACAGACGCTTTTGTTCCGATTGCCGTGTGCACTACAAAGCGCGTGAACGGAAACAAAAGAATCACAAGGATTACAAACGGAATAGCGCGCAGAACATTTATGATGATTGAAAGCGTCTGGTTCACCACACGGTTTGGCCTAAGCCCGCCGGATGAGTCCGTTGTGCACAAAAGAATTCCAAGCGGAATGCCCAGAATCATGCTGAACACCGCGGAAAAGAAAACCATCACCAAAGTCTGCCAAGTGGCCGTTCCAATTACAGAAAGATATTTTACGACATCAGGATTCATGCTACTCCCCCACCTTCTCTACAATAATTCCCTCACTGCGCAGCGCGTCCAATGCGGATTCCACGCCGCTGCCAGAAAAATCCACAATCATCTTGCCAACGGTAGCGCTCGTGAGTTTCTGCACTCCCGCCGCGCGGATATTGAATTCCACGTCAAAGTTTTTTGCAATCCGGCTGAGAACCGGCGCGTCCTGACTTTCCTGCGGAAAACTCAGCTCATATTCGCCGCCGAACTGCGACCACCGCACAATTCCGCCAGTCTCATCACTGCGGATATGCGAGATAAATTCTTTTGTGACAGAATTTTTGGGCGCAAGGAAAGTCTCGCGAACATCGCCTACCTCCAGAACTTTTCCCTCGTGAATCACGGCAACATGGCTGCAAGCGTCACGCACAACCTCCATCTGATGAGTAATCATCACAACAGTCAGGTTCATCTGACTTTGAATCCTGCGGATTAAATCCAGGATTGATTTTGTGGTCTGCGGGTCAAGCGCGGACGTGGCCTCATCGCAAAAAAGAATATCCGGATTGTTCGCAAGCGCCCTCGCAATTGCCACGCGCTGCTTCTGCCCGCCGGAAAGCGTGCTTATGCGGGCATCCTTGCGGTCAGAAAGCTCCACAAGCGCAAGAAGCTCGTCAACGCGGGCATCGATTTTTTCTTTGGGAACGCCGCAAATTTCCATTGGATACGCGATGTTCTGCGCCGCAGAGCGCGAGCTGAACAGATTGAAATTCTGGAAAATCATCCCGATGCGGCGGCGGCGCAGAATCAGCTCTTTCTCGCTCAGATTATCAACACGCTGGCCGTCGTAAAGCACCTCGCCAGAATCCGGGTGCTCCATCATGCTCACAAGGCGCACAAGAGACGATTTTCCCGCCCCGCTGCGCCCGATAATCCCAAAAATCTGATTTGAAGGGATTGTCAGCGAAATTCCGTTCACCGCAGTGACCGTGCTTTTCTTGTCCGCCGATGTGTAGGATTTCACAAGATTTCTCAGTTCTATTTCCATGCCGATATTATATACTTTTGCGCGGAAAATGAAACCATCTGAGACAGGCACGCGCAAAAAATTCATGCGGATTGCCAGACCGCGCACAAAAGAAACGATTGCCCCGCTTGACATTTACGTGGAATGTGCTATAGTCAGAAGAAAGATGCACCCGCTCCCAAGCGGATTGCCTCATATACGGTTTGCTTGATTACTCAAGCCTTTGCCCGTTCTGTGGTCAAGACAGGACGGGCTGTTTTTTTACTCGCTTCCTTTTTTCCATCTGCGGAGAAGGTCGCTAAGTATGTCGTAGACAATGCGAATGACGGCAAGTGCCACCATAAGAATCTCATACAGACTCACAGCAAGCCTCCTTTTTCGGTAATCCGGCATTGCGCCGGTCGAGCAAGGAGGCAATCCGTCCTAGTCACGGGTGCAACTCCACTATACAATATATGTGGTAATTTTGCAAGAGCGGAACGCGCCAGTTCGCTTGACATTCTTAACAGATGTGGTATACTTAAAGACAAGGAGAGCACCACAGCAGCGTGGCTGAACCTCCGTTGAGCTTTTAGAAAAAGCCTACACGAAGTTACTGCTCGGTGTAGGCTTTCTTTTTATCTACTTGCTTTTTCTGTCTTTTTTTGCGAGTGCCTTGATTACTTCAAGAACAAACGATGCGACCGCGACGATTGCCGTCACGAGCGCACAAAGAAGCATTGCGCTTTCGTATCCTTTCACATCAGGCCTCCAAATGTTTTATTCGGAGGTTCAGCCTACCTGCTGCTGTGGTGCTATTCCACTATACAATATATACGTAAATTATGCAAGGGCAAAATGCCCGTGAGCGCACACTGCGCCCCCGCAAAAAAAAACTCCCTGCTGACGCAGGGAGTTTTTTTACTGCCGGTTGCTTACTAGAGGCTTGCGTGGCAGGTTCGCGCTATAACGTCATCCTGCTGCTCTTTTGTAAGGTTGATGAAGCGCACCGCATAGCCGGAAACGCGCACCGTGAAGTTCGCGTACTCCGGTTTTTCGGGATGAGCCTGGCAATCCTTGAGCTTCTCAACACCGAACACGTTCACGTTCAGGTGATGCGCACCCTTGGAGAAATAGCCGTCCATCACGCTCACAAGGTTGGAGACGCGCTCGCTCTCGTCGTGCCCCAGAGCCGCCGGGTTGATTGTCTGCGTGTTGGAGATTCCGTCCAGTGAATATTTGTACGGAACTTTCGCAACGGAGTTCAAGGACTTGACCAATCCCTTTGTCTCTGCGCCGTAAGACGGAGACGCTCCCGGTGAGAACGGAGCGTGAGCCGGTCGTCCGTTAGGAAGCGCGCCGGTCGCCTTTCCGTACACAACGTTCGATGTGATTGTGAGGATTGATGTTGTAGGCTCGGCGTTGCGGTATGTCGGGTGCTTCTTAATCTTTGCAAGGAAAGTCTTGAGCAGCCAGACCGCAATCTCATCTGCGCGGTCATCGTCCTGACCATAGCGCGGGAAATCGCCCTCGGGCTTGAAGTCGCACGCAAGGCCGTGATCATCGCGGATAACCTTGACCTTGGCATACTTGATTGCAGAAAGCGAATCAACTACGTGGCTGAATCCCGCAATGCCCGTCGCGAACGTGCGGCGCACGTCCGTGTCAATCAGGGCAAGCTCCGCCGCCTCATAGTAGTACTTGTCGTGCATATAATGGATTGCGTTCAATGTGTTCACATACAAGTCGGCAAGCCAGTCAAGCATCACATCGTACTTTCTCATAACCTCGTCATAGTCAAGGTAATCTGATGTGATTGGCTGAAGCTCCGGGCCAACCTGCGCGTAGGGGGTAAGACCCGCACCCTCGTCCTTTCCGCCGTTGATTGCGTAGAGAAGGGCCTTCGCAAGGTTCGCGCGCGCACCGAAGAACTGCATCTCTTTTCCTGTCTGGGTGGCGGAGACACAGCAGCAGATTGAGTAGTCGTCACCCCAGATTGGGCGCATGACATCGTCGTTCTCATACTGGATTGATGATGTGTCTATTGAGATTTTCGCGGCATAGCGGCGGAAATTCTCCGGCAGTCTCTTTGAGTAAAGCACCGTGATGTTCGGCTCGGGAGACGGCCCCATGTTCTCCAGTGTGTGCAGGAAGCGGAAGTCGTTCTTTGTGACCTGCGAGCGGCCGTCCTGACCAAGACCCGCAACCTCAAGCGTAGCCCAGATTGGGTCGCCGGAGAAGAGCTGATTGTAGGACTCGATTCGCGCGAAGCGCACCATGCGGAACTTCATCACGATGTGGTCAACAAGCTCCTGCGCCTTCTCTTCTGTAAGAATGCCTTTCTTAAGGTCACGCTCGATGTAGCAGTCAAGGAACGTGGAGATTCGTCCCACAGACATTGCCGCGCCGTTCTGCGTCTTGATTGCCGCAAGATAGCCGAAGTAGAGCCACTGGAACGCCTCTTTTGCGTTTGTGGCGGGCTTTGAGATGTCATAGCCGTAAAGCGCGGCCATAGCCTTCATGCCTTTAAGAGCCTTAATCTGCTCGGCAATCTCCTCGCGCAGGCGGATGATGTCCTCTGTCATTGTGCCGTTGCCGCAGTTCGCCCTGTCCATCTCTTTCTGCTCGATGAGATAGTCAATTCCGTAAAGCGCGACGCGCCTGTAGTCGCCGACGATTCGTCCGCGGCCGTAAGTATCGGGCAATCCGGTCAGAATGTGCGCCTTGCGCGCCTTGCGGATTTCCGGGGTATAAACGTCAAAGACAGCGTCTGAGTGCGTCTTGTGGTACTCTGTGAAAATTTTATGAAGCTCTGCGCTGGGCTTGTAGCCGTACATCTCGCATGACTGCTCGGCCATCTTGATTCCGCCGAACGGCATGAACGCCCTTTTGAGCGGCTTGTCGGTCTGCAATCCCACAACCTGCTCAAGCTCCTTTCCTTCCGGGCAGATGTATCCGGCAGGATGAGAAGTAAGTCCTGTTACAACGTCGGTGTCAAGCTCCAGGACACCCGACCTCTCTTTTCCGTCAAGACCGACGGACTTCTTATTGTGCTCTGCTTTCTGTAATTTCTGAAGCTCCTCAAAAAGCTTGTCTGTGGCTTTTGTGGGGCCGGCAAGGAATGATGAGTCACCATCATACTGCGTGTAGTTTGCCTGAATAAAATCGCGAACGTTAACTTCGCTTGTCCATAAACCGTCAGGATTGAATCCTTCCCATTCTGGTCTTAAACTCATATATAAAACCTCTTTTTCCTTGGGACTCCTTTATGATTCCCGCGGATATTTATCTGCCGATTTCCGCGCAAAACTCCTTTATGATTTCTGTGCGGATTGGAAAAACTTTCCGTACCGGACTACTTAAATAATAATACAATGCAACGGGATTATCAAGCATTTTTGTTTTTCTGCGCATTCCATCCGCAGTTTTTACACCACATCTAGCGCACACCACGCGGATTTTCATGCCGTGAGTACTATTGCGTTAAAACAAACAGGGGAAAACAACGTTTTCCCCTGCAAGGTTTTTATTAGGTTTCAGAATACTTTTTGTTTAGAACTTCAAAGAAAGTCCGGCTTTCAACGCTGGATAACCAATCTCAAGGTTCACACCAATGAGGTCTGTGAAGTACCATGTTGCGCCAAGTGCCGTACCCCAGTCAGGTCTGCCCCAAAACGGATCGCCGAACCAAAGCAACGCTCCAATTCTGAATATAGCATACACATCAAGATGCTCCGGCGGAAGCATTACGTGATAGGCAGCCTCTCCTCCGACAGTCAGTCCAAAGCCTCCGAACGGGTTAATTGTAGCATATCCACCAAAAGTGAACGGCAGCTTCCAGATAGGCAGTGCAATAGCCACGTCAACCATGATAGGATTCCAGCCGAAACCTCCACCGAATCCCAATCCGGTATCGATGTTGACAATCAAATCACCCTTCTCAATTCCGCCACCGTAGTTGCACCAGAACTGAGACCAATCAAAATCGCCCGCAGACAGCGGAGCCGCAAAAAGCAGAACCAATGCAGCAATCAAACCCTTTGCAGATTTTCTCATAATATCTCCTTTAAAAAGTATTATGGGAACAGAGTATACCCCCCCCCCATCAACTTTGTCAAGTACTTTTTTTGAGATTTTTTAGAATTTTTATAAAAAAATGACTGTCTGGCGGCGTTTCCATGCCCGGATGCCAGAAAAATGGCGGGGAAATCCGCGCCCTCCCCGTCCGCCGCGCTACGAGATTATGTACTCTGCGTCAGGCTCCACAATCTCCACGCCTTTGTAGCCCGCCTTGGCAAGATGCCGCCTGAACCCTTCCTGCTGGTCGCTCTCGCCGTGAATCAAAAAGATTTTCTGGAGGCGGCTTGTGTCAATCTCGTTCAGCCATTCAATCATCTCGCTGTAGTCGGCATGGGCAGAGAATCCGTTGCACCGCTCGATTTTTGCCTCCACGCGGTATTTCTCGCCAAGAATCTTCACCTCTTTCTGGCCGTCATAAATGCGCCTGCCGAGGGTGTTCTCTGCCATGTAGCCCACAATCATCACGGTGTTGCGCGGGTTTGAAATCTCGTTGGCAAGATGATAGAGCACCCTGCCCGCCTCGCACATTCCGTCCGCAGAGATGATAATCATAGGCCCTTCCTTGTCGTTCAGCGCCTTGGAATCCTCCACGCTTGTGGTGTAAGTGAGGGAATTGAATCCGAACGGGTTCTTGTGGTGCTTCAAGAAAGCCTCGTTCACGCTCTCGTCATAGCATTCTGGGTGCACGCGGAACACGGCGGTGGCGTTGCTTGCCATGGGAGAGTCCACGTAGATTGGCAGCACGGGAATCCGCTTCATGTCTGTGAGCAGGTGCAGGTAAAAGACAAGCTCCTGGGCGCGCTCGATTGCAAAAGACGGTATGATGATTTTGCCCTTTTTGGCGCAGGCATCGCGCACAATGCGCTCAAGCTCTTTCATCGCGAATTCGTGATTATCGTGCAGTTTGTTGCCGTAAGTTGACTCAAGGAAAATGTAGTCCGGCGCGCTCATGGTAGTGTCCGGATTCCTGATGATTGGCTTGCACTTGCGCCCTATGTCTCCTGTGTACAGAAGCCTCAGCTCTCTTTCCGGGCTTGCGGGATTTGGGTTTATTGTGATGCTCGCGAACGCCGAGCCAAGGATGTGACCCGCGTCAAAGAATTCCAGCTGAACATCTGGGGCAATGAGCATTTTGCGGTTGTATGACAGAGAGATTATCTGGTTGGCGGCTGCGACGCAGTCATTCTCATCATAAAGGGGTGTCCATGTGAAACGCTCGCCGCGTTTGCGCGCCTGCTTCGCAAGGAATTCCGCGTCACGCGCCTGAATCCGCGCGCTGTCCATCATCACAAGGTTCGCGATGTCCCGGGTTGCGGGCGTGGCAAAAATGTTCCCCTTGTAGCCGCGGCGCGTCAGAACCGGAAGAAGCCCGCAGTGGTCAAGATGGCCGTGCGTAAGAATCACGCCCTCCAGCCGCTCATGCTCCGCGTCAAAACTGCGGTTCTTTTTGTCGGATTCATCGCGCTTGCCCTGAAAAGCACCGCAATCGACCATGAACATCCTGCCGTCAATTTCGAATATGTGATTGGAGCCGGTCACTTCCCTTGCCGCGCCCCTTGAATAGCATTTTACAGACATAGTTTCTCCTGTCTCGCAATAAAGCGGATAATCTCGTTTGTTTCAGTTATTATAAGCCCATTCGCGCATTTTCGCAAAATAAAAACTTACTTCCATAATTGCGGACATTAGTTTATAATTTAAGAATGTATATCCGCGATTTTAAGGAACCGCCCCAGAGTCTTATAAGCGACAGGAAAGCCGAATTCGGCACGTATGCGGGCGTTTCTTCAAAAATTGACATAAAAGGGATGTTCGCGCCTTACGCCGGAATTCCGGCCCCGCAAATCATCTCCAACCTGCGCATAAAAGGCAGGCTCAGCTATGTTTTTTCCACGGACGCATACATTGGCAAGGCATCTTTCATAGACTTCAAGCTGATAGGACTTGCGGAGATTATTTTCTGGAGCAGGGAATCTGGCAAAAAATATGTGTACAGGATGGTAATGCCGCCACGCCGCCGGTTCATCCCCACGCTCACCACAAGGGGAATCTGCGCAAGCTACAGAAAATCACGGTTTCTTAAAATCTCATGGGGACGTGTCCACCAGCACCACGCGCTCACATTCAAGATGAAAGGCGACGGAGCGCGGCCTGACGCGGAGGGATATTTCTACTCGCCGATGAGCGATGACATGCACTGCGACGTGATGAGCGTCTGCCCTTCCCCGGCCTCCTCGCGCTGCTCCGCAACGTGGCTTGCCTCAATGAGCATCAGCGGGCACATTGCGCTGAGCAGGGAAAAAACCGATGATTCGGAGGGCCTCGCGCTGATGTATCTGAACCGCACATACTTCAAGCTTCATTCAAAGACAACTATGATTTACGGGCTTGGCTCTGCGGGAGAGAGAAAAATCGTGTTCTTAATCAAAACCTCGAACATGGACGCGGCGGACTGCGACACATACAACGACAACACGCTTTTTGTTGACGGAACGCCTACCGCCCTGCCGCCGGTCTACATCACGCATCCGTTCGGGCTGGACGACAAGTGGATTATTCAGGACACAGAGAACATGATTGACCTGATGTTCATGCCGGCCTCGCGGCACTCAAAGACGCTGAATCTGGTGGCGTTGCGCACAAGTGACGATAATATTTTCGGGCATTTCGACGGAGTTCTTCTTACAAAAGACGGCGAGAAAATCACGCTTAAAGGATTCCCCGGAATAATCCATAAAAATTTGCTGAGGTTGTAAAATGGGCGACGAGATAAAAAGAACCGCGGACTGGGCGCCGGGCACGCTGGACAAGACAAGAAAGAACATCGGTGAGATAAGCGCGCAGGATGCCGCGGCAATGGCAAAGAAACTGGGCGGTCAGGTCATGTACGAGCGGTCATCCGCATCACCCGCGCCGTCTTCTGGCAGGGGCGGCGCAATCGTGCGAAACCCGGCTCAGGGCGGCGGAGGCAAGGCGGGCGGCGCGAATTCCGGCGGGAACGTCGTGATGTCCGCAACGAAACGCCGCAAAAGAGAGGAGCTGCCGCAAATCTCCAAGAAGGCCGCCGCCGCGATGGACCGCGTAATGATGTCGCACGAGTACAAAATCAAACCGAATTACGGGCTTTTCAACTTTGTGCGGACGCTTCAAAAAAACGGCGCGGAGAGAATCCTGCCGGAATTCTACAAGACCACGATGAAGCAGATGGTCGAGCACATGGAGAATTTCGTCATAGTGATAAGAACGCTGATTCAGGTTGCGCCGCCGACTTACAAGGCAAAAATCTCCACCGGGACCGAGGTGAAGTTCAAATTCATGCGGATGGTATCTGGCTGGACGATGCAGGCAATCAAAACCGAGTACATCACCCTGAACGATTTTCCGGCTCTGCTTACCGCAGACCTGATTCCGTTCGTGCGCAGTGTCTACAAATATGTGATAACGCTGTATTATTACGGAAGCGACAGCATCCCCAAGCTGATTAAGGAGATTTATTCGGATATGACGGCTTACCCGGAGGCGCGGCCGGACTCGCTGTCAATCCACGCGAAGCAGGCAATCTCTGAGTGGCTTTTCATTGACTCGGAAATCATCAAGGAAATGTACCCGCTTCTGATGAGGATGTGCAGTGATACTTACGAGCCGTATCATACTTTTTTCAACGCCAAGGCCGGGGAAATCCTGAAATTCCTTGACCTGCACAAGTTTGACTTGCTGCTGCCCGAAAAGAAAAAAGAGCAGCCCGAGCAGGAGGAAGAGGAGAAGCCGGAGAAAGTCGAGCCGCCTAAGAAAGGCATAATGGACTCTGCGGTTGAGACCGGGCTTAAGCTTCTGGATCAGATGTTCCCGCAGGCAGGATTTGACAGGCTTGACGAGCACCCGGACTTGTACCCGTACTTCCAGCCGCTTTTCAAATTCGCGGACGGCTTCAACCTGCTCTCGCCGGAAAATCCGCTGCAAGTGACGATGGTGCTGCAATACATAATAGAGAACTGTCTCAAAGGCTGCCGCAACATCGTCTTCACAGAGACCGAGGAGCCTAAAAAAGGCGAGGAGTCAATCCAGGCTGTCATTGACGAATGGTCGGCTTACCGCGAGGAGGATTTTGAGCACCTTTACTGCGACCCCCTGCGCGATCTTGTGAACACGATTTATGCCCAGAGCGAATTCGAGCAGTCGCACGCGGGAAAGCGGACAATCAACGCGCTTTTGTGGCAGACAACGTACCACTTCCTGCCAAGCCTCAAATTCGAGCAGCTGACGCTGGAGCGGCCAATCAACGAGAGCAAGTACCGCCCGCTGTTCCACAGAACCGACTTTGCGCGGAAATTCCTGACGCTTGTGATAAACGAATGCGACGCGAACGAGAAGACACGCGCCCAGTGCACTCTGATAGAGAATCCTTGGGCGCACTACAGATTCGATGTTCCGAATGACATCTCAAAACGGCTTGACATCCTCCTTGGGGCGCAGAACAGAAGCGCGAGCACGATGGCAACGAACGCGAACCTGCTCAAATACACGCTGTGTTTCATCGCGGTGCTGGACTGGTGGCTGAACAATCCCGAAAGCCCCGCATACTCCACAAACCCAATGCACATCTGGCGGGTTTCTGCGGAGGACGGCCGGCCGCTGTTTTCTGTGCCGGAGCGCAGGGATCAGAACAAACTTTTTGTGGACTCAATCAAGGCGAACTACAAAAGCAGCGCGAAGTGACAGCGAGCCTCGGCGCGCAAAAGTCTGTCTGATAAGCCGCGCTTGTCCGCGCAGGCGGACGGATGAACGGATTCTCTCGCCAGAAACAGCAAGAAAATCGGCGGAGGGAATTTGCGGCTGATTTTATAGTCGGGCGACTAAATCGGGGATTGCCGACTCAAAATCCACGCCGTACCAGTTGTAATCGGCATGGGAGAGCGTGTGCGTGATGGACTGAACCACAAAATCCGCGGCAAGACGGCATGAATCTTTGAGCGAAAGCCCCCGGACAAGAGCGCCGGTGAGGACTGACGCGAAAATATCGCCGGTGCCGTGAAAACTCTGCGGAAGCCGCTTGTGAAAATACCATTCGGTCTTGCAGGATGCGGAATCGTAGAGGGCAATGCCAAGCCTCTCATCATCAAACTGGATGCCTTTCAGCACGACTTTTTTTGCGCCAAGAGACGCAAGGCTTACAAGCAGATTCTGGACATAATCGCGGTCATAACCATCGGCAATATAATCCGTGCCGAGCATATAGCACGCCTCGCTCATGTTCGGGACAATCACATCGGCGCGGGCGCACAGGCCGGCCATCGCAAGGGCGAATTCCTTGGTGAAGCCGGTGTACAGTTTTCCGTTGTCCGCCATGCACGGGTCAACGATTATGGTCGTGTCGTTCCCGGCAAAATCATCAAAAAGTTTTTTCATCAGCTCAAGCTGCTCGAACGAGCCAAGGTAGCCGGTGTAAATCGCGTCAAAATGGAAACGCTCCTTTTTCCAGTGAGCGCAGACCGGGGCGATGTTGGAGGTGAGATCGCAGAAAGTAAAATCCTTGAACGCGGTGTGGGTCGATAAGACCGCCGTGGGAATGACGCACGTCTCCACGCCCATCGCAGAGATAATCGGAAGGGCAACTGTGAGCGAGCATTTGCCCACGCATGAAATATCCTGAACTGTAATGACTCGTTTCATCGTTGTGTATTATCAATTATCATCAAAAAAAAATCTATACTTGCTGCGGATTTTTCATTATATTGTATTCTGAAAACAAATTTTAAGAAGGATTGTCATGGCAAAAAAAAGAATTCCAATCACCCTGCTCTGCGGTTATCTTGGGGCAGGAAAAACCACGCTTCTGAACCGGGTTCTCACAAATCAGAAAGGCTATAAAGTGGCCGTCATTGTGAACGATATTGGCGAGGTGAACGTTGACGAGCGGCTCATCTCAAAAGAGGCAAAAATCGAGGATTCAAGCAGCCTCGTTCCGCTCACAAACGGATGCATCTGCTGCACCCTGAAATCAGATATGGTCAATCAGATTGAGGATCTGATGAAGACCGGAAAATTCGACTACATTATGATTGAAGCGTCCGGGGTCTGCGAGCCAATGCCCATTGCCCAGGCCATCGAGCAGATTGAGATTGGCAGGCTGGACAATGTTGTGGGCGTTGTGGACGCGAGCCGCCTTGTTGACGAATTTGACGAGGGCAAGGCCCTGCTCAAAGACGACATTGACGAGGAGGACATCGAGTCGCTTCTGATTCAACAGATTGAATTCTGCTCTACGCTGATTGTGAACAAACGCGACCTTGTTACGGACGAGCAGATGAACATGGTGCGGGCCGTCATCAATAAGATTCAGCCGAGCGTCAAGGTCATTGAGACCACGCGCTGCGAAGTTCCTGTTGAGGACATCATCGGGACGAACCGCTTTGATTTTGAGACGGTGTACGCCTCTGCGGGCTGGGTCAAGGCTCTTGAGGAGCACGACGCGCATGAGGACGAAGATGATGATGACGACCACGATGATGAGCACGAGCATGAGCATCACCATGACGGCGAGCACGGACATCACGAGCATCATCATGGCCATCACCACGAGCACAAGCACGAAGGCGAGTCCGAGGACGAGTACGGAATCGGCTCGTTCGTTTACTACCGCCGCAAGCCGTTCAACCGCCAGAAACTCGATGAGTTCGCCTCCCGCTGGCCGCGGAGCATTATCCGCTCAAAAGGCGTAATCTGGTTCAGCGATGAGGATGACATGGCCTATGTTCTGGAGACAAGCGGACGACAGATTCAGGCGGGATACTCCGGCAACTGGCTTGCCGCCTGCCCGCCCGAAGAGCAGAAGCAGGTTCTTGCGGAAGAGCCGCAGATGCAGAAAGACTGGGATGAGACAGTCGGTGACAGGATGATAAAGCTCGTTGTAATCGGACGGCATCTGGATCGCGAGCAGATTGAGGCGGAACTGGACAAGTGTCTGGACAAATAGGCACGCTCGTTTGAGCCGCGCTTTGCGCGGCTCAAACTTTCTGCCCGCTGCCGCCACGGACAAGGCAAAGCAATCCGACATAAAAAGCCGTTCCAATCGCCTCTGAGCCGCTTTCTCAATCCCGAGCGTTCCTAAAAATACAAAAGTCCGTAAGGGTCTGACCAAACGCCGCCATCGTCATACACAATTTTGCTCACATAAAGATAATCGATTGTATACAAGCCATCGGGCACTGTATAAAAATACGAGTCAAGGCTTATCCGCCGTGCCTCGGTCTCATAAGCCGGGATTTCTGCACGGACAATCAGGGACACATTGCTTCTGCCAACGGAAACAGGCTCCCCCTCCTCATCGAACATATAAAAATTGACGGTCAGCTCCACGATATTTTTGTCCGACAAATTGCGGAATTCCATTTTGAAGCCCGCAATCTCGTACTCCGAAGCATCCTCGTCCATCTCAATCTCGCCAGAAATTGCATAGGGAACTGGATTTTTCGGCGACACCGAATAAAGCCGCGCGCAAAACAGCAGTAATAAAATCGCACTGAATTTTAAACTTCGCATAAAATCCTCCTAAAAACGCGGCGATGCAGGACATCCGGCTTTCGCGGGGGATTCGTCCGCACAGGCAGGCACACCGGACAAAGCCCCTCGCAAACTGCAAGGCAAAACCCGCCACGTCATCCATCCAAGCACAACATCGCCGCAACGCAAAAAGAAGTCTGCTAATCAGTCAGCGGCGAATCCTCCTCAATAGAATTCCGCTGACACAATCCGCCGCAAACGCCACCGCCGTCGCAACGTC
Source organism: Treponema sp. (assembly GCA_022510865.1). Taxonomy (GTDB): domain Bacteria; phylum Spirochaetota; class Spirochaetia; order Treponematales; family Treponemataceae; genus Treponema_D. The sequence goes on along the minus strand of JAFLSQ010000007.1, from coordinate 22,542 downwards.
CGCAATTTCCGCGCCCGCAAATCCCGATGTCCTGCAATTTACAGCAGCCATTTCTTGGTTTCCTTGCGCTACTGTAAAAATAAAGCGGGCACATCCGCAGAAATCTTTGACGGCACAGCCTGATTTTTAACGGCGTGATGCTCAGAACCGGCTCGCCGAGAATCCGCACGGGATTCACACTCAGCGTGCAGTCAGCCCCATTTTTTCGTACCAGCACAGAAAACTGCCCCGATTTCTTCCTCATATTTTTCATTCACTCCTCCAGACACCACAAACGCACAACCTATCACACCACCCGCAACTTCCACGGCTCTCCGTGCTTTTTCAGGATATACCTGCGGATTTTCCTCCTGTTCCCGGCGACAAAACTGACTTCCAGCCGCCCAGCGGATTTTTCTGCGCGCCCACCCGATTCATGCAGATAATCCAGATGATTTTTGAACGCACGACGCAGACTGTCCTTCAACGCCTCGTCATCAATGTCCTCGACAACAAAGCGGATTTTCTCACCGGACTGCTTTTTTACAGCCGCCCCGACAAAAAGACTGTACGCCGGAGCAAGCACAAACCTAAATTCATCCTCCACCAAAAACCTCCTGAATTCACAGGTAAAGAAGCCACCAGTCCACAAAACAGCACGGATGACAAAACCTGCACTTGACGCAAGACTGCACATTCACACGCCCGCTTTCGCGGCCAAACCGAACGCTCCCAAATACAGAACTTCCCGCAATTTCCCGGCACGAACCAGCGTTTGCCCCCAACACAAAACGCACATCTGCTTTCGCGCATTTCCCACAAAACCGCCCAATCCACATATCCGCGCAAGAAGATGCCTATAATCCGCAGAAATGTAAGGAGGGTTTCTTTGGGTTTGCAAAGCAAAACATAATCTCCACGGCTCACGCCCCCTGACCTGGCAAGTCCATTTTCCGTTAGAAATCATCACGCAGCAAAAGCCGGGCAAAATCCGCCGGAAACAGAAACCTCACCGCAAGCAAACAGGATTCAGCGCACCGTCAAAATCAAAGCCAAAAAAACAGCCGCAAAATCCAAGTCCGCAATCTCAAAGCGCACAGAACCAATCCCAGAACCTGAATCACCTCGCAAACAGACTCGTACCCGTCAAAAAATCAGACGCAAGACAAAAATCATTTCCCGCAGGCAAACCCCGCCAGCACTGACAGCGCGGGCAGAGCAAGACCAAGCACAGCGCAAAAACGCCGCAGACGGGACAACTTTCATCAGACAGCCCGAGAAGCCAAGCCAGAGCAATTTTTACCACCAACCGCACAAAAAGGAATAAAAAAAGTCATAAGCCACAGCAACCAGATTGCGCGCCCGAGCCTTTGCACAAGCATTCGTCTGCTCCCAAAGAACACCTCCTACATATATAATTGCCGCAAAAAATCATTTTTACCGATTTTTTATAGAAAAAAATCAAAAAATCCGATTATTTTTATGTTTTAAAATCAAAAGCCGATAATCAAGTATGAGAAAGCAAAGAATTCTGATTGTTTCGGCGATTTTTTTTACGTTCTGTGCCGCAAAAATCACAGCGGCGACTCCTGTTGAATTCCAGAATTATGAGCTGGACATGCTGCTCCATGAAATCACACGGCCGACCGCCCCAATCATCACGGACGATTACATAATTTTCACGGCCGACCCGAAATATCGCTTTGCAGGAATCGCGTTTGATTTTGAGAACTACCAGGTAATCCATCCGTTTCAGGTGCTCACGCAGACTGACGATAACGACAAAAAATCGCGCAGGCACATGTTCTACTGCCACAAGCGCGAGCACAAATTCTCATCCATAAAATACAGGCTTGTGCTTGACGGATTGTGGACGACCGACCCTCTGAACCCCAAAAAAGAATATGATGATGATGTGAACCTTTATTTCTCGCGTGTGGATTTGCCAGACGGCGTGAGAATCTACACAAAGTCAGAGAAATCAAAAACGGTGCATTTCATTTATAAAGGAGAGAGCGGCCAGAAAATCCAACTTGCGGGAACTTTCACGAACTGGGACCCGTGGATTTATGAGCTGATTGAGACCCGGCCCGGAATTTACGAGCTTGACCTGCCGCTCGCGTCCGGGAAGTATTTTTATAATTATTACATCGGGCTTACGCCGGTTCTGGACAACACCAACCCGGATAAAATCTACACGAACGACGGCAGAAGCGCGAGCGTGATTGTCGTGGAGTAAAAACTGTCATCTGAGGCGCTTTGCCATATCCGACAGAGTTTTCATATCCATGCCTTTGAGCGCGCTGGGGTCAAGTCCGCCAGTCATCCCGGGATTCAGACCAAGCTGGCTCATCATGCGCCCCTGCATTCCCTTGTTGCGGCTGACTTTTTTCATCATCAGTTTTGTCTTCTCAAACTGCTTCAAAAGCTTGTTCACATCGGCGACCGTAGTTCCGCTGCCTTTCGCAATCCGTTTGCGGCGGCTTGGGCCTATAATCAGATGGTTCAGACGCTCTTTGTAAGTCATGCTTTGGATGATTGCCTCGTTTTTTTTCATCCCGCTCATGTCCATCTGACTGGCATCCATTCCGCTAAGCCCCGGAATCATGTCTATGATTGACTGCATGCTGCCCATTTTTTTTACGCTCTGGAACTGCTCAAGCATATCCTGCAAAGTGAACTCATTGCGCTGGAGTTTTCTCTGCATTTTGAGCGCGGCCTCCGCATCCACAGTCTCCTGCGCTTTCTCAACCAAAGAGACAACATCGCCCATGCCAAGAATTCGCGAGGCGATTCTCTCGGGATGGAACACCTCGAAATCCTCTGTTTTCTCGCCGGTGCCGATAAAAAGAATCGGCTTCCCAGTGATTGTCTTGAGCGACAGCGCGGCACCGCCGCGGGCATCCGAATCAAACTTTGTGAGAATAACGCCGGTAAGTCCCAGCTGCTCGTCAAAACTTTTTGCGATGTCAACCGCGTTCTGGCCGGTCATTGAGTCCGCGACAAGAAGAACCTCAACCGGGGCGGTCTCCTTTTTGATTCTCACAAGCTCGGCCATCATATCCTCGTCAATCTGGAGGCGGCCGGCCGTATCTATGATGATGGTGTCGTAGCCGTTTTTCCGCGCGAAATCGATTGAATCCCGTGCATTTTTTACAGCGTCCTTGGAATTCTCCTTGTAGACCGCCACACCGATTTTCTCGCCAAGCTGCGAGAGCTGCTCAACGGCGGCGGGGCGAACCAAATCGCAGGCGGCAAGAAGCGGTTTTCTGCCGTCTTTCAGAAGCCGCGCGGCAAGCTTGTGGGCAGCGGTGGTTTTTCCCGCGCCTTGCAAACCGAGCATAAGAATCACAGACTGAGTGTCCGGACCTTTTAGGTGAAGGTCAACTTTTGTGTCGCCGAGCATCCCCACCATCTTGTCATAGATGATTTTTGTGAACTGCTGCCCCGGATTCACCGCCTTGAGGACTTTCTCGCCTTTCGCCTCCTCAATCGTTGAATTCACGAAACGGCGCACGACACGCAGATTGACATCCGCCTCAAGCAGAGCCATCTTAATCTCTTCTACAGTGTCCTCAATGTTTTTCTCTGTGATTGTGGACTTTCCGCTCAAAGTCCTGAAAATATTGCTGAAAGTTCCGGAAATTTTCTCTAACATTATTCTTCCCTATTTTATCAGAGTCTGCATAATCTCGCTGATTGTCTGCTCTTTGTTCAGAATCTTGAAAAGCGCGTCACAAATCGGCAGTTTTATGTCTTTTTTCTGGGCAATCTCGTGAACATACTTGCAGGCAATCGCGCCCTCAGGCAGATACCCGATTTTTCCGACGTTCGCAATCAAATCATCAATGTCTTTGAATTTTGAGAGCATATCGGTTTTCACAATGTCCTGCCCGAACCGCCTGTTGCGCCCGTATTTTGACTTGCACGTCACGTCCAAATCTCCGACCCCGGAAATTGATGTGAATGTCTCGGCGTGGCTCGCGCCCATCGCGAAACCCAGCGTCTGGATTTCGTTCAGTCCGGCGGCAAGAAGAAGGCTCTCTGTATTATCGCCGATATAATCCGAAGTCTCAGAAAGCGCATCCATCGCACCGTAAACCACGGCAACGACATTTTTTGCGGCCGCACAAATCTGCACGCCGACAACATCAAAACTGGAGAAAACCATAAGGCCGGGCACTCGCAGAAGCTCGCGCACTTTTATGGAATTCTTGGGATTGAGCGATGCCGCCACCAGCCCCGTGAGCTTACCGATTGCAACCTCCTCCGCGTGGCTCGGTCCCGCAACATAAACCGTGCAGTCCTTGTAGAATTCCGGCAGCACAGATTCCATTGTCTCAAGAATGAGCTTTGGCCCGGAATCAGACGGAACAAAACCTTTTGTGACCGCAGCAATGATTGTTGAGCCGTTCGCGATGGAAGGCACATCCTTGATTTTTTCCATCGTTCTGGTAAGAAAAATCGACGGTGAGGCAATGAAAAGAATCTCTTTGTCCGAGGCGACCCTGACAATATCATCAGAGCAGGTAATCCGCCCGCTCAGTTTATATCCGGGCAGAAACCGCTTGTTCTCATGCTCGCTGTTGATTGACTGGACGACATCTTCCTCCATCGCCCAGATTTCCACGCTGTTATTTCCGCGCGCGATTGCCTGAGCCATGCCGGTTCCCCATGCGCCGCCGCCAATCACACCGATTTTTCTCTCTTCCATACGCTCCCCTCCATAAAAACTGCGCTCATCCCATCGTGACCGCAAAAACGCATTCACGCCACCGGCAAACTAGTACCAGCCGTCCTCGCAGTCCTTCCAGTCGTAAATTTCTTCCGGGCGGAACCACAGATTTATCTCGCGCTCCGCGCTCTCATCGCTGTCAGAGGCGTGGATGATGTTCCTGTCAGTGTGGATGCAGAAATCCCCGCGGATTGTTCCGGGAGCGGCATCGCTTGGTCTTGTCGCCCCGCAGATTTTTCTCATCAGCGCAACGCAGTCATCCGCCTGCCAGACCATCGCGATTACAGGACCTGAGGTCACATAATCAACAAGCTCATTAAAAAAAGGCTTTCCGTTGTGCTCCGCGTAATGCGAGCCGGCAAGCTCTTCTGTAACATAAACCATTTTCAATCCGACAAGCTTGAAACCTTTTTTCTCCAGTCGGTCAATCACCTCACCGACAATCCGGCGGTTAATCACGCCCGGCTTTAACATCGTAAAACATCTGCTCATAGTTTTCAAATTATATACAAGATATGCGTAATTTTCAAGTTTTAAGCATCAGCGGATTTTAACAGCCGATTCTCAACCTCATCGATTATTGCATCCGGAGTTGACGCGCCCGCAGTGATTCCCACAGTTTCCAGCTTGAAGAATTCGGCCGGAATATCGTCCGCGCCCTGAATGTGGGCAGAAAAATCGCAGAGAGCGCGCGCAGTCTGATAAAGCCGCCTTGTGTTCGCGGAATTTCTGCCGCCGATGACAAGCACGCCGTCCACCTGCGAGCACAGAGCCTCAAGCGCGGACTGCCTCTCGTTTGTGGCGGGGCAGATTGTGTTCATCACCGCAAGGTTCGCGAATCTCGATTTAAAAAGCGTCTCAATCCGCGAGAATTCCGCGGGACTGTAAGTGGTCTGGCTCAGAAGAATGACGTTTTTTTTGCCCGGCTCAGGCATGGAAAACCGGGCCGCCTCATCATAATCCTGAATCTGACTGAAATTCGCACCGGCATAGCCTGCAATCCCGATTACCTCGCCGTGATTCTTATCCCCGGTGAGCACGACATAATCATTGTGATTTGAGTACCGCTCCACCATTTTCTGGCTTGCCTTGACACGCGGGCAGGTCGCATCGACAATCACGCAGTTTTTTTCCTCAAGCGCGGCAGAGACATCCGGGGCAACGCCGTGCGCCCTGATAATCACGACAGAGCCATCAGAAATCCCGGAAATGCCGCTCTCATCCACCGCCACAAGCCCCTGGCTTTCAAGCGCGCGCAGCGCGCTCTCATTATGAATAAGCGGCCCCAGAGAATAGACTTTTTTTCCCGGATTTTCAGCCAAAGCCTTCTGCGCAAGCTCAACCGCGCGGCGGACACCAAAACAGAACCCCATCACAGAGGCACGGATTATTCTCATAAAGCAAGTATATCAAAAAAAAGGAACTTTGTGCAGGACAAAGTTCCTTTCAGAAAACGTCTCTATTCGTCCGCGCGGACGTGCTTCAAAGAATGATGGATGCCGAATTCAGGCCGCCATTTTCTTCTTGAAAGGCTGATGAACGCGCTCGACACAAAAATTGACGAGTACATTCCGCTGAGCAATCCGACTATCATTGCAAGCGAGAAGTCTTTTATGCTTCCTGTGGTGAACACATAAAGCGAGACAACCGCGAACAAAGTCGTCACAGTCGTGAGGATTGAGCGGACGAGCGTGTCATTCAGAGCCTTGTTCAGAATATCGGCAAAAGTCTTTGCCTCCGGCATCATCTTGAGATTGAAGCGGATTCGGTCAAGGATGACCACCGTCGCGTTTATGGAATAACCGATGATTGTCAGAACCGCGGCAAGAACCGTCGTGGAGAATTCCATCTGAGTCCACACGATGAAAGTGAACATAATCAGAGTGTCATGCAGCAATGCGATTACAGAGCCGAGCGCGAAATCCCAGTGGAAGCGGATTGTCGCGTAAATCCAGATGAGGACGACAACGCACACGAACATGATGATTGACCGCGTTCCGATTGATTTTGACATTCCCGCGCCAATAAAATCAGTCTTGACGATTGCCACGCGCTCTTTTCCGAACGCAGAATAAAGCTTCTCGTTCACCCCGGACTGCAAATCGTTCTGCGCCTCATCATCAGAAACGCCCATGCGAATCTGGTAGGAAGCATCCGCGCCGTTACCCAGCTGCTTGATTGCCACGCCCTCGTCTCCAAGAGCAGCGCGCAAATCATCAGTTGTAATCTCGGAAGTTCCCGCAGGATAAATGTACAGCGGCTCAGTCCTCAGCTGATTCGTCACGGCAGAATTCAAGAAAAGTTTTGTCGTATCATAAGAGCCGTCTCTGACGGTCATAACAACATCGTCAATCTTGTTCACCTCCGCGGCAAGCTCCGCGACAGTCTTGTAAAGCGCGAAGTTCATCTGCCGGGTCTCGTTGGCAACCCCAGTTCCGCTTATGACAATATCCATCTGTCCGGCGGACAAATCCAAGGAAACGCTCGCAGGGCCGTTATAAACGATTTCTGCGACCGGATTCGCCACGCGGACTTCCTCAATCAGACCGGGGCGGAAATCCAGACCAAGATTGATTCCTTTTGTGCAGAAGCCGACAATCCCGAAAATAATCAGCGCGCAGCTTATGATTGAGCAAGGAAGAAATGCCCTGCTGAATTTTATCTGTTTTCTCATTATTTTATCCCCCATCCGATGCTCACTTTCTTTGCATGAAGCACATCAGTATCAAAATCAAAGATGAGGCGTGAAACGAACAGAGCCGTGAAAACGGATGAAACAACGCCAATCGCCAAAGACACGGCGAATCCCTGAATTGCGCCGGTTCCAAGCTGGCTCAGGAAAATTGCGGCAATGAATGTCGTGATGTTTGAGTCCAGAATCGCCCACAGAGCATTGTCGAATCCCATCGAAATTGCCACCTCGCGGCTCTTGCCCTGCCGCAGCTCCTCCTTAATCCTCTCAAAAACGAGCACGTTCGCGTCAACCGCCATACCGATTGTAAGAATCATACCGGCAATGGAAGAGAGCGTGAGCGTGTAATTGAACGCGGAGAGAATGGAGAACATCATGTAAAGGTTCAGAATCTGTGCGACGACCGCATTTATTCCCGCGGACTTGTAGAAAATCAGCATGAAAACAAGAATCAGGCCAAGACCAAGAAGGATTGCCATCACACCCTGATGGATTGCCTCCTCGCCAAGAGACGCGCCAATCACCTGCTGGCTCTCAACCTCAAGCGGAACATTCAGCCACGCCGTCTGAAGAACTTTCCGGATGTTGTTCGCCTCATCATAAGTGAAACCGCCGGAAAGCGAGACAGAGCCGCCTGTGATTGCAGTCTGAATCCTTGCGTTTGATTTAACTTTATTGTCGCTCACAATGGCAAGGTTCTCGCCAACGTGCGCTCCCGTGAAATCGCCGAAAATCCTCGCGCCCTCAGCATCAAGCATGAACGCCACCTCCGGCTGGTTCGTGAACTCATCCGCACGAACCTCTGCGGATTTTACGTGCTGACCATCAAGCGCAATTTCTTTTTTAACCACAAGCCAGTCAATGCGCTCGTCAAGGCCGTAATCATCCTTTGTGTAAACGCCGAAAACCTCGCAGTCATCCGGAATCACAGAGGAATCCATCAGCTCGCCGGAAGCGTTGAAAGTCGTCGCGGGATTTCTCGCATAATACGATTTGAACGCGTTCGTGGCATCCATATCAACAAGGCGGAAATTCAGAATTCCCTTTCCCATAATCAGCGTGTTGATTGCATCCGCCTGGGCCGCCCCCGGAATCTCGATGTAAATCCTGTCATCGCCCTGCTGACGGATGACCGGCGACGTGAGGCCGAATTTATCTATGCGGCTTGAGAGGTTGTCTATCGCATTCTCCATCGCTTCTTTTTTGAGAACCTCGGCATTCTCCCTGACTCCGGAATTCTCCTGGGAGGCAAGCGCGGCATCCAAATCCGCACGGACGATGATGTTCATGCCGCCCGACAAATCCAGACCGAGTTTGACGGAATTCTCGTAATATTTTTTTGCCTTGGTAATCTCATCGCGGTATTTTTTCTGGACAACGCTCATAAAATCAAGCTCGCTGTCATAAGCGGCGACAACATCCATGACTGTAAGCGGAGACGGCACGGATTTGTCCAGAACCTTGTAGCGTCTGGCAACGTCTTTTTTAATCCATGAATACTCATCGCCAAGCAATGCGGACGGATTGTCTGCCACCAGCGATTTAATGGCACGCACGTCATCCGCAGCCCTCAGCTCCGCATAAGTTTTGATGGCTTCCGTTGAGCCTAACGCAAGCTGCTGCAATTCCTTCGGGGTTCTTCCGTACCAGCTGATTGACGGCCAGAGGAAGACAAAACAAAGCCCCAGAACAACAAGCAGCAACACTAAACGAGTTCGTTTGTTCATCTTTTATTTACTCCGAATTATTTGTTCTCTTCTTTTTTGTCATCCTCGGCGGCGGCAATCTCTGCCGGCTCAGATGATTTCTTTGACTTTTTCGCCTTCTTCTCGTTCGCGGCGGCCGCAAGCTTTGCTTTCTCCTCATCAGAAAGCTCAACCGAGGCAATCGCAGTGCGGTTGAATTCAATCTTGCAGTCATCGTCAACTTTAAGAATCACAGTTTTCTCTTTGAGAGACGAGACAGTGCCGTGAATCCCCCCGATTGTGATTACCTTGTCGCCTTTTTTAAGGGCGTTGATCATCTTCTCTGTCTCTTTCTGTTTCTTGTTCTGCGGACGAATCAAAAAGAAATAGAAAATCACAAAAATGAAGACAATCGGCAGGAAAGTCACCAGCGAAGCCGATGAGGATGCGCTTCCTGCTGCGCCTGCGCTCTGTAAAAACGGAATAAAAGACATATATTTTTCCATCCTAAATTTTTAAAATCTGATAAAAATCAGTCCTAAGATTTTATCATTTATGGATGTAATAATCAATCAGTTTTTAGACGGATTGCCCGCACATTCATAAAGGCCAGGAAATCCGCGGGAACACGAATTTTATTCTGACACTCAAGGGCTTTTTTGTCATTGACACTACGCAAGCCATCTTATAATATCAGAAGAAAAGGATTTTTCACGAGGTATTTTATGGAATACAATATTGAGAAACAACATGCCAAAGGCAAACTTCACGCGATTGAAAGAATCAACGCGCTTTGTGATGAGGGCACTTTTGTTGAGACTTATCAGGGGGCGCGTCACAACTGCACCAGCTTCGGAATGGACAAGAAAGACATTCCTTATGACGGAGTAATCACGGGATTCGGAAAGATTCACGGAAGAAAAGTCGCGATTTACGCGCAGGACTTCACGGTTCAGGGCGGCTCGCTCGGCAATATGCACGGCAAGAAAATCGCGGAGCTTACAAAAATGGCAGTGGACGCAAGATGCCCGGTCATCGGAATCAATGACTCTGGCGGAGCCAGAATTCAGGAGGGAGTTGACGCGCTTGGCGGTTACGGAAATGTTTTCAATCAGAACGTGAGGGCATCAGGGGCAATCCCGCAGATTTCCATCATCGCGGGGCCTTGTGCCGGCGGCGCGGTCTATTCGCCCGGAATCACGGATTTTATTTTCACGGTTGACCAGATAAGCCAGATGTTCATCACAGGGCCAAAAGTCGTGAAATCAGTGATGTTCATGGACATTTCCGCAGAGGATTTGGGCGGGGCCGCAATCCACTCTCAGAAATCCGGCGTGGCGCACTTCCGCTGCGAGAACGAGAACGACTGCTACGAGAAAGTCCGCAGGCTTCTGGATTATATTCCGCATTATTTCGGGGACAAGCTTGAGCCATCAGAGAAATTCAAGTTTGATGCCAGAAAATCCGCGAAAAAAATCAACGAGATTCTGCCGGAGAATCCGCGTCAGGGCTATGATGTGCGCGATGTCATCAACTGTGTGATTGACGAGGACTCTTTCCTTGAGGTTATGACTGAATTCGCCGTGAACTGCGTGACCGGCTTCTCAAAAATTGAGGGCAGGACGGTCGGAATTGTCGCGAACAACCCGAAAGGTCTTGGCGGTGTCCTCGACTGCGACGCTTCTGACAAAATCGCGCGTTTTATCCGCTACTGCGACAGCTTTGACATCCCGCTTCTGACTTTCGTTGATGTTCCGGGCTTCATTCCGGGGCCGCAGGAAGAGCAGAAAGGAATCATCCGCCACGGCGCGAAAGTGATTTACGCTTACAGCGAGGCCACGGTGCCAAAGCTCACAGTGATTCTGCGCAAGGCGATTGGAGGCGCGTACATCGCGATGTGCTCACGTCATCTTGGCGCGGACTTTGTCTATGCGTGGCCAAGCGCGGAGATTGCGGTCATGGGCGCGGAGGGCGCGATTGAGATTCTGTATGCGAAGGAGCTTAAAGACCCGAACATGGCGGGCGAGATTTCTGTCAAGACAGAGCAGTACAAGAAAGAGATTATGACGCCGAAAATTGCCGCAGAGCGCGGATACATCACGGAGGTCATTGCGCCGGAAGAGACAAGAAAACGCATCGTAAGCAGCTTTGACTTCCTTGAGACAAAAATTTTCACGAACAAGCCGCTCAAAAAGCACGGAAACATTCCGCTTTAGGACGGTTTTACTATGAACGCTGCCATGACAGTAAAATTGTCCTGGCAGCCTGTTGCGATGGTCTCGCGGCGGTTTGAGCCGAAGACTGGATTGCAGCAAGTGCAGTCGGTGCACAGGGTGATTCGTCGCTCCTGTACACCGATTTTTTTCAGCAGGGCAAGATTCGCGCGCTCAAGCGAAAGCCGGAACGCCTTCCCGCCGCCAGTATTCCAGCGGATTTTTGGACCTTGCGCATCATCAAGCGGGGGCACGCAATCAGAGCTGAAATTCCGCGCAAAATAATCCGCGCGCTCCTCATCCACACAATAGCAGCACTCACGGATATGCGGGCCAATCGCAATAAAAAAATCTGACGCATTCGCGCCGTAACGCTCGGCGGCCAGAGCAAGGGCATCCGCCACAATTCCGGTTCCTTTCCATCCCGAATGGACGATTCCGAAAACCCCGGTCCGCGGCTCCCACAAAAACAAAGGGACGCAGTCCGCGACAGTCACCGTAGGAATCAGCGACGGATTCACGGTGATTATCCCGTCCCCGATTTTCCCGGCGGTATCCTCCGCGCAGGAGACATCATAAACTGTGTGGCTGTGGCTAAGCTGCACGGGAACAAAACTTTTTGATTCTCCTGCTTTTGCCGCGCCGGACACTTGGCTGTCACGCAGGGAGGCAAGAAAATCATCACGCGCAGGATTGCTCTCATTCCAGCGGAAGCGCATTGAGCCTGCGGCACGAAGCGACAGGGCGCAAAGCGGTGACGGCGCAAGAAGAGGCTTTTTGTCATCGTAAAACGAGAAGGCAACATATTTCTGCGATGATTCTTGGCAAAAGTCCGCCAGGCAAATCTCATTCATAAAATCATGAGCGGCCAGTTGTGTCAATGTTGCTCAGTTCTGTCAGATAATACAGAAATTTCTTGAACCGCTCTTTTTCTGCCGCAAGGTTCTCGCGCCACTCGCGGTTAAACTGGCCTTTTATGCTTTTCAGGTTCTGCAAAATATCGTGGGTGCGATGGTTGTCATCATCCAGAATCTCAGAGAGAATCGCGCCAAGAGTTTTTCCGCATTTCATCAGCGTGTTGATAATCCCGCGGATTTCAGTCTCCACCCTGCCCATCAGCCCGTCAATTCTGTTCTGCACCTGCAAGCTCAGAATCTGATTGCGCACAATATCCGCGAACGCAATTCCAATCTCGCCCTCAGAAGAAAGGCTGTGAATCAGCTCGCGCATCTGATTTGCCGCCTGATTGAGCAGGTTCAGGCCGTCAGAAAATTCCACGCGCTTCTCATTGCGGATAAAAACGCCCTCCATCATAACCTCATTGAACCGCGCGTACATCTTCTCAAAAGCGCAGTTCACGAACCAGCTCAGAAGCCCGGAAGAAAGCTCGTAATGGAACGTGACGCTTGTCCACAGCTCAAGCCACGGACGATTTTCCATGACCGGGAATTCATCAATATCAAAATCAGAAAGAAGAGTTTTTTCTATTGAAATCTTTTTCTTGGCAAGAATCCACTCGTTCCAGCGCGCATCAAGGATTTTGCGCCACTGCGCCCGGAACGCCGCGAACCACGCCTCCGCGCCCTCCATCGTCTGGGGAATCCAGTCATAATTATCATTCACAAGCTTGCCCACTTTGAGAACCGGAACAGAGCTTATGAACATCTGGATTGGGATGAGCTGCTGGTTCGCCTTGGCAAGAAAATCTTTGACCGCCCGCTCTATGTCTTTTTGCTGCGCGTTCTCGGTGATTTTTGTGCGCTGCGAGAAAAGAAAAATCGACTCAAGCAGCTCGGTTGTGATTGAGCGGACGTTCGTGAAAACCGCGGCGAAAGCATCGTAATCCACGGTGGCGTTCCTGTACGGGCAGGTGTAAGTATCGCCAAGAACGCTCGTGAACTGCGCCATAAAATGCAGGAACGGAAGCTTGCAGAAATGGATGAGCCAGTTCAGCGAGGAGATTGCGTCATAAAGGACGGTTTTTGTCTGTGAATTCATGTTCTTGAGCACATCCTCCAGAGAACGCAGGATTGAATTCCTGTGCTCCGAGGTCGGCTCGGCATCAAAATCCAGAATGAAAGGGTCTGCCCGGGCAGTCACCTCGTCAACAAAATCCGGGGTGATGAACGAGCAGAGAAAAACGTAGAACTCGCCGGGATTGTCCTCAATCATCACCATGTAAGGCTTAAAAAAATCGGACGCCTCTTTGAGTGCCTGAAGCCGCGCGTAAAAATTCCCGCCCAGAGCCTTCATTTTATAATCGATGAGGCCGGGATGATTGCGGGCGATTCTGCGGCCGAGTGCGGTCAGGACATCATCACTGTAAACTCTCTCGGAGGACTGCCGCTTGAAAAATCCGCGAATCCAGAGCATGATTTTATAGAACAGCGACTCGTTCTTCAATTGCGCTTGAAGTGAAAGATTTTTTTCCGTGCTCACAGTCTCCGTGTCAATGAACTGGATGGAACTTTCCGTTGTAGAACCGATTCCGCTGAGCATTGCGGTGCGCTCCGCTGACGAAAGCCCCGCGACAAGTTTGTCAAAAGTTCCTTTTGAATCTTCTTCGAGCATACAAAAATAATATATCAATTTGCGCAGAATTTCAACGGACAGAAAATCCGTTAAAACAAAAAAACTCGCCGAAGCGAGTCTTCTGTTTTAGCTCCCACGGGAGTCGAACCCGTCTCTCCGCCTTGAGAGGGCGATGAACTAAACCGATATTCGAGGGAGCCGTTTTTTCCCCAAGGAGGATTCGAACCCCCACAGTCAGAACCAGAATCTGAAGTGCTACCATTACACAATCGGGGAATAAACAAGTCAAGTGAGCATAAAATACAGTTTTATGCTCACTTTGTCAATAGCGTAAAATCAGATTCGCTATTTTTTTGCTGATTTTTTAGGCGCGGCCGATTTTTTTGCGGCAGTTTTCCCGCCAGTCTCCTTTGCGGCAGGCGTTTTACCCGCTTTCAAGGATTTTGGCACTGTAGTGTCAACAACAGAATTGTCATCGTTGGCAAGCTCTGAGCGCACGTATTTATCAGCCTTCCAGTCGTTAATCCAGATGTTTCCGTCAAGGCAGTAGCGGAACTGGAACTCCTTGTTCGTGTCCAGCTGCTTTTTCACAGAGAAAGACCCGGCAGGATCTTTTTTCATCGGAGTCGCGGTAGGATTCCAGCTGTTGAACTCGCCGACAAGATAAACTTTTGACGCGCCGGCGGCGGCCTCGGGATTCACAGTGAACACAACGGTGCATTTTTTTCCATCGCTTGAAAAAGTTTTCTTCAAAGACATATTTTTTCTCCCATCGTAAAAATTCCTAAACTTAGAATCAATAGTAATCGCATATCAGCAGAAAATCAAGCCTTTAAAAATAAAAGTGCGATGCGGTCGGCAAGCGCAATGAACCATGCGGATTTTTTTGCCGTGCGGTCTGCCACAAGCGGAATTCTCTGGATTGTATAGCCCGCCAGAGTGATTTCAATGCCGCCGAGAACCTCGCCTTGCAGGACAGAGCCTTTGTGCCAGCGCGGATAGTCCGCGGAAATCTCCACAGAAGCGAGATTCTCTGCCATCGTCGTGCCGGTGAGAAACGGGATTGTCGCGGTTTTCTCCTGCAAGACCGGAATCAGCGCGAATGCCCTCTGCGATGAGCCGAAATTCCGCACAAAGTACGGGCGGGAATAATCAGAGAAATCATAATCCGCAAAAGAATAGAACGCCCATTCCATCAGCTCCGTGCCGTCGTGCACGCGCACCGCCTGACCTTCCGCGCTGTTCTGCCCGGGACCGCCCATCGTCACAGAAAGAAAGCGCGTTCCTCCCCTTTTTGCCGTGAGCGCAAGATTGTAGCCGCTCTCATCGATGTAGCCGGTCTTAAGTCCGTCGCAGCCGTCAAGCCGACCAAGAAGCGGATTCGTGTTGTGCTGAGTGACCGGCATTGTGATATGGCGCGGCAATCCCTGGGAAAAATCCTGAGGGGCAGGACTGTCGCCGGGCGCAAGATTGTGCTCTTTTGGATAAGTGAACGACATCACAGAATGATAGCGGGCGAGCGAGTCGGGATGGCGGCGCAAATATTCGCAGGCAAAAACAGCCATCTCGCGGGCAGTCGTGGTGTTGCGCTCGCTGTAACCGGAACTTTCCACAAAATGAGTGTTGACCAATCCCAAATCCGAGGCAACAAGATTCATCCGCTCAACGAAATTCTCCATGTTTCCGCTGATTGTATATGCCAGTGCGTATGCCGCGTCGTTTCCGGAGCACACCGAAAGTCCGAGCAGAAGCTCCTCCAATGTGACGCGCTGACCCTCGCCAAGGAACATGAGCGATGAGCGGGGCGGCATATTGCAGGCCCAGCTTTCCGGCACAAGCGGGATTATCTGGTCATAAGAGAGATTGCCCGCTGAAACCTCCTCGTCAACGACATACATCGCGAAAAGTTTTGTCATTGAGGCGGGAGGAATCACCTCATCGGCATTTTTCTGGTACAGAATGTTCCCGTTCGAGACATCGACAATAATCGCGGATTTTGCCCGCACATCAAGGTTCGGTGAGGGAATCGAATAAGGAAGATTTCTCAGCACCCCGAAATTCTCGGGGTAACGCTCATAAAGCAGGCTCATCAGGGCAACGCGCTCATCATCCGAAAGCGGGGACGGCTCTGCGCCAGACGCGAACTGACGGAAGCGCACCGCCGCAGTCACGCACAACGACAGCGCGAAAACAACTGCCAATGCCAGAGCCGAGCCAAAAATCAGCCTGAGCCTGGGGATTTTTCTGCCGTTGTCTTTCTCTGTCATTTTCCGGCTCTCAGAAACATATCCGCAAGGACAATCGCGCTCATCGCCTCAACCACAGGCACGATTCTGGGGCACAGGCAGACATCATGCCGTCCTTTTATCTCCAGCGTGGTGTCCCGGTAAGTGCCGTCCGCAAGTTTTTCCACGGTTCTCTGCGCCTGAAAGATGCTCGGCACGGGCTTCACCGCCACCCGGAAGATTATCTCACTGCCGCTGCTGATTCCGCCGAGCACTCCGCCGCTGTGGTTTGTCTCAAAAACAGGGCGGCAATCATCCCCAGTGTCTGACATGCAGCGCATGATGTCATTGTTCGCGCTGCCAAAACTGTCGGCGGCCGCAAAGCCATCGCCAATCTCAAAGCCTTTGACCGCCCCGATGCTCAGCATTGCCTTGGCAAGCTCCGCGTCAAGCTTGTCAAAAACAGGCTCGCCAAGACCTGCCGGGCAGCCGCGGACAACGCACTCAATCACGCCGCCGGCGGAATCACCCTGCGCCCGCAGCGCCTCGATTTTCTGCTCCATAATCTCAGCGGATTTATTATCCGGGGCGCGCATGGAATTCTGCTCTATCTGCGAGAGGTCCCGCTGAGTGACAGAGACACCCGCCGCCCGGATTGTGTACGCGGTGATTCTCACGCCTTTTTCCGCAAGGAATTTCTGCGCCACCGCGCCGGCCGCAACCCGCGCACAAGTCTCACGTCCGCTGGAACGTCCGCCGCCACGGTAATCGCGGTGGCCGTCATATTTTATGTCATAAGTGTAGTCCGCGTGGCCGGGGCGGAACACACGCGCAAGGTTCGAATAATCCGCGGAATGCTGTGATGTGTTGCGGATTTCCATGGCGATTGGACTTCCCGTCGTCTTCCCCTCAAAAATCCCGGAGAGGATTTCCACGCGGTCCGGCTCTTTTCTTGCGGTGACAGCGGCATTCACCTTGCCGTCCGCGCCTGACGCTCCGGGCCGCCGCCTGTCCAGCGCAGTCTGTATATCATCAGCGGAAACTGCAAGTCCTGCCGGGCATCCGTCAATCACGCAGCCGAGCGCAACGCCGTGACTTTCCCCGAACGTCGTCACCCTGAATTCAGTGCCGTATGTGCTTCCCATCGCCGACCTCAAATCAATCAGAATATGTACTCATTATAGAGGCTTGAGAAAAAAAAGCAATAAAACAAATTGAAATTGTACCATTAAAATTGTATTATGTTGCGGTAAACTTGGTATTCACCGCGATTTTCCGCTTCGCTGCAAAATCGCGTTTTCAATGTGTGCATAAATTGAAATTTCTGCACACATTGAAAATCTATAAGGAGGTTTCAAATTGCCGCACAAATAGCGCGGCAATTTGAAATTGCAGTTTGCAGGCAAACTGCGGATTTACGTGCCCGCTCGCGCGGGCGAATTCCGAATTGCAGAAATCTGAAGATTTCTGCAATTCGGAATTTTTAAGGAGGATGTATGAACAAGTTCCGTGGCGCGTACACTGCGCTTATCACCCCGATGAATTCAGACGGCTCGGTGGATTTTGACGGATTCCGCAAGAATGTCCGCTTTCAGCTTGAGCAGGGCATAGACGGACTGGTTCCGCTTGGAACTACGGCGGAGACTCCCACTTTGGACGAGCGTCCCGGCGAGGAAGAGGACAAAATCGTCGGAATCGTTTTTGAGGAAGTCCGCGCGTTCGAGAAATCCTCCGGCAAAAAAATCCCAGTGATACTCGGAGCCGGCAGCAACAACACGCGCGACGCGGTGGCATACTGCGAGCGCGCGAAAAAGGCTGGCGCGGACGCGGCTCTTGTCGTCACGCCGTATTACAACAAGCCTTCAAAAGAGGGAATCTTCCGTCATTTTGAGGCGGTCTCAAAAGTGGGCATCCCGATTATCGTCTACAACATCGCGGGGCGGACAGGAACGAACATCCCCACGGATTTGCTCGCGCGGATTGCGGAACTTCCGAACATCGCCGGCGTGAAAGAGGCGAGCGGAAGCATCAGCCAGATGATGGAAGTGATTGCCCAGGTAAAAAGCCGCCATCCTGATTTCGCGGTCTTGAGCGGAGACGACGGCCTCACCCTCCCCCTGCTTGCGGCGGGCGGCGACGGAATAATTTCCGTGGTATCGAACCTTGCGCCCGCAACAATGCACGCGCTTGCGCAGGCGGGACTTGACGGCGACTTTGCGAAGGCGCGCGAAATCCACTACAGGATGATGCCGATTTTCAAGGCGGCGTTCGTTGACGGAAATCCCGCTTCCATTAAATATGCGATGAACCTTGCGGGAATGCCCGCCGGAACGCTCCGGCTTCCTCTTGTGGAAGTGAACGACGAGGCGAAGAAAATCATCGAGAAAGCGGTGAAGGACTGCGGACTGTAAAGGCTGTGGGGGTATCCGCAACGAGCACGAATGTGCGAAGTTTCAAGCGGGCTTCCCCCTCCTTAATGTAATTTTGAGTAATACGGAGAGTTTAAAATCAGCCACTGAACTTGCGTGGCTGATTTTTAGGAGAAGATTATGGCAGAGAAAATAAAGGTTGGTGTGCTGGGCGCGACCGGGATGGTCGGGCAGCGTTACATCAAGCTTCTGGAGGACCATCCGTGGTTCGAGGTGAGTTACGTGGCGGCATCGCCGAGGAGCGCGGGCAAGAAGTACCGCGAGGCGGTGGCGGAGCGGTGGCTCATCGGTGCGGAGATTCCCGCGGGCGTGGCGGACCTGATTGTTGAGGACGCGAACGACGAGAAAAAGGCACTCGGAAAGTGCCGCTTCGTATTCTCCGCGCTGGAGATGGGCAAGGACGAAATCAAGGCTCTGGAGGCGGCGTATGCGGCGGAGGGAATTCCTGTCGTATCGAACGCGAGCGCGAACCGCTGGACTGATGACGTTCCGATGCTCGTGCCGGAAATCAATTTCAGCCATCTTGATGTGATAGACTCGCAGAAAAAGAGCCGCGGCTGGGACAAGGGCTTCATCGTCGTGAAGCCGAACTGCAGTTTGCAGACTTACATGATGCCTCTCCACGCGCTCATTCAGGCGGGCTATCCCGTAAAGCGCATGATTGTGACGACTTTGCAGGCGACAAGCGGCGCGGGCTATCCGGGAGTTCCATCGTTCGACATGATTGACAACATCGTGCCGTTCATCGGCGGCGAGGAGGAGAAGACCGAGCGGGAATGCCTGAAAATCCTTGGCACTGTGAGCGGCGGAAAGATTGAGTGCGCGGCGGGGCCAGCGGTCTCGTCAACCTGCACGCGAGTTCCTGTCGTTGACGGCCACACGGCGTGCGTCAGCCTTGAATTCGACCTGCCGGAAGAAAAGAAGCCCTCGCTCGAAGAGATTGAGCGGGTGTGGACTGCCTACACGAGCCTTCCGCAGGAGCTGAATCTTCCGAGCGCGCCGGAGCATCCGATTGTTGTGCGCCACGAGCAGAACCGCCCCCAGCCGCGCCGTGACCGCGAGTGCGAGAAGGGGATGGCGTGCGTCATCGGGCGGCTCAGGCAGTGCAATGTCTTTGACGTGAAGTTCGTCGCGCTAAGCCACAACACCAAGCGCGGAGCCGCGCTGGGCGGAATACTGAACGCGGAGCTTCTAAAGGCGAAGGGATTCTTTGGGTGAGATTCCGGCGGGAAAACGGGGCGCAAGCCCTGTTTTTTTTATCCGCAACGATATACAAGATGCCGTGCGCACCTTGCGCTTGCATTTATCAACGTTATCATATAGACTTAACGCAATGAGCAGGCAATCCACACAGAGCAGACTTTTTTCCCTCTCGTCCGGTAACGCCGTGATGAGCCGCCCTGATGTGCTCACCCCCCCCCATTTGCGTATAGTAAAACACTAGGCAAAAGCCCGGACAAAGCAGAAAAAACATCATTAACGCCTCAAACCGCAAAGGACAGTTCCGTGCGATTGCCCGCCTGCCCCGCAGGATTTCTTTGCCGTATCCCCAGAAAGCCCGCCCGAGCAGCCGGACATCTTGCCCACGCACAAAAGGCCGCAATCCGCCCATCCGATTCCCCTGCCCGCCCCGCAAAACTAACAGACATACGCCTCGGACAGCCTCTCCGCTCACAAAAAGCAACCGGCGGAGGTCTCGGACGGTCTGTCCGCACTCAAAAAGCAACCGGCGGAGACCTCGGGCGGTCTGTCCGCGCTCAAAAAACAACTGGCGGAGACCTCGGACGGTCTGTCCGCCCACAAAAACTGACCGGCGGAGACCTCGGACGGTCTGTCCGCCCACAAAAAGTGACCGGCGGAGACCTCGGGCGGTCTCTCCGCATACAAAAAGCAACCGGCGGAGGCTTCGGACGGTCTCTTCGCTCACAAAAAGCAACTGGCGGAGGCTTCGGGCGGTCTCTCCGCTCACAAAAAGCAACTGGCGGAGGCTTCGGGCGGCTTTTCCGCAGTCAAAGAGTATCTGGCAAAGCCCTTGGCAGGTGTTCCATCACACAAACGGCGCATTCTAGGCGCAATATCAAGACAAGGAGGATTCCATGAAAGAAATCCAGACAATCCCGCTCACAAGCATGACCAACGCGGCGCACTTTTTATTTGTGGCAAACATGGCGGAACGCGCGGAAAAGGACACGGCGGTAGCGGAGAAATGCGCGGAGCAGGTGAAGGCTCTGCGCTCGGCGGTGAAGGCGGAGGACGAGAACTTGCAGCTGAGCACGAAGAGCCTTCTCACAGACAAGATTGCGGAGGCGGACAAGGAGCGCGACAGGCTCTACGCGGGCTACAAGAAGGCGGTGGGCGGCTACGAGGGCTTCCCGGACGCGGCGATGGCAGAGGCGGCAAAAATCCTGAGCCAGCACATCAAGGACTACAAAATCAACACGCAGATGCAGATGGACAAGGAGACCGGCCTGCTCGTGAACTTTTTGCAGGACTTGGAGGGCAAGCTCAAGGCGCAGGTGGACGCGCTGAGCCTCGGCGCGTTCGTGGAGAAACTCAAAGCCGCGAACGAGACTGTTCGCGAGCTAACGGCGCAGAGGACGGACGAGCGGTCGGCAAAGACGGCGGGTGCGCTCAAAACCGCGCGTAGTGCAAGCGACGAGGCGTACAGGATGCTCGTGCAGCACGTGAACGCGCACGCGCTTCTGGAGGGCGACACGGAATACGCGGCGTTCATAGACTACGCCAACACGGAGATTGAGCACTTTAGGCAGGAGGTGCTGAAGTAACGGCAAAACTGCGGGGCGTTGCCCCGTGTAAAAATAATTGTCGGCGGACATTAAACGCAAGGAGTATCAACTATGTTGAAAAAATGGACAAAGGCCGCTCTTCTCGCGGCAACTGCGGCACTCGTGCTGGCGGCGGGGACATTCATCTCGTGCAGTGACGATGATGAAGTATATGAGGAAATACCAGAATTTGACATAATGGATGGCATCCTGCAACATTATTATGGAACTGGCGGGGATGTCACGATTCCAGATGGTGTGAGAATAATCGGTAGTAATGCGTTCGAGGCGAAAGCTATTACGAGCGTAGTCATTCCTTCCGGAGTGGTGCAAATCCAATCATTGGCGTTCTTTAACTGCTCGGAACTTACGAGTGTGACACTTCCAGTCAGTGTGAGAGAAATAGCCGATGATGCGTTCTGGTACTGCGACTCGCTTAAAAACTTGACGTACACTGGAACGCTCAAGGACTGGTGCAGCATACAGAATGGTGCCTTACAGTCTGGTTTAACGTGTTTTGTATACGGTGGCATAAGCATTGAAAGCATCAAACTGTCTGATGGAACTGACTTGAAGACTGCTAAAACGCTCGAAATTCCGATGGGTGTGACAGCTATCGCCGATTATGTGTTCTATAACTGCTGGCAGCTTGAGAGCGTAACAATCCCTGCAAGCGCGACGTTTATCGGCGACTATGCGTTCTCTGGTTGCTCGTCGCTTAAAAGCGTAACAATCCCCACAGGCTTGACAACAATCTCCGGTTATGCGTTCTCTAATTGCTCGTCGCTTGAGAGCATCACCATTCCCGCAGGCGTGACGTATATCGCCCCTTATGCGTTCAAAGACTGTCAATCGCTTGAAAGTGTGGAGTTCAAGTCCCAAGATAACTGGTCTTATTCTTCTTCTGTGTATTTGTCTGCTAATGTGAGCGACCCGTCCAAGAACGCTGCCAATCTTAAGAATACGACTTATCCCGGCTGGGGCGAGAGCGGTCTCTACAAAAAGAATTAGCCGCTTTTGCAGCTGCGCGGGCATGTGCCTCCGCGAACACAGCATTATGGAATGAACATGAAAAGCAACACCTGTTTCAGCAAATCGGGAAGTCCGCTGTCCGTCTTTGAGACGGAGCTTGAGGCGCAAAGCTCGGCTGACTACGAGCGCGGGCAAGGCAGAAACCTTTATCCCTACCAGTGCGGGCTGTGGCACCTTGCGCCCGAGGAAAGCCGCGTGGACTTCCGCGAGAACGCCTGCTCATGCACCGACTCG
>JAFLSQ010000069.1 GCA_022510865.1 Treponema sp. | reverse complement strand
CGTTCTGGCAAGCGAGGGGATGCCGCTTGGCATTTCGGGCGAGCGTCTAAAGATTGCGGGCGACAGCGGACAGACTGGCGTGTTCTTCGCTCCGATGCTGGAGGACGGCACAATGGGCATCGACAAGACGGCATGGGTTCGCGCCTCGCACGTCTTCCAGAACAAGCCGAAGAGCCTCTCGCTAATCCTGCCGCCTGAGCTTAAGGCGGGAACATCATGGTTCGTCATAATACGAACCTCTTGTTCGCACGGAAGCCGCGTGAACAAAACCGTGCGGGAAGGCGTGAGCGCGCGTCCGCTCACCGTCATTCCTGCCGAAAAAGCGGAGCAGTAGGCGCGTAAGCCTGGCGTGATTTGGGCAGGCAGCCGCAAGGCTGTCTGCCCTTTTTTTGTCCCCCCCCCTACTCGAACGCCGCGCAAATCCTTCCGAGCGCGTCCTCCAGAACCGCGCGCGGGGTCGCCACGTTTATGCGCTGGAACTTCTCGCCCTCCTTGCCGAACATCACGCCCTCGTCAAGCCACACCTTCGCCCCGCGCAGGATTCGCTCGGAAATCTGGCGGTCGGTCAGGCCGGTGAATGCGGAGAAGTCGAGCCACACAAGGTACGTGCCCTCAGGCTCTCGCATGGTGATTTGGGGGCGGCGGCCTGCAAGATAATCGCGCGTGAAGCGGATGTTCGCGTGGATGTATTTCATCGCCTCATCGAACCATTCCCCTCCCTGCGAGTATGCGGCGGTGGCGGCGGCGATTCCCATCAGGCCAGGCTCGTCGTAGCCGGTCTGGTCAACCGCGCGGCGGAACAGGCGGCGGATTTTCTCGTCGGGGATGATGATGTTCGAGAACTGCAGGCCCGCAAGGTTGAACGACTTGCTCGGTGATGTGCAGGTTATGCTGTTCGCAGCGGCCTCGGGCGAGAGCGTCGCGTAGACCGTGTGACGGTTCTCGCCGAATGTGATGTCCGAGTGAATCTCGTCGCTCACAACGAGAACGCCGTGCGAAAGGCAGATTCCGCTGATTCTCTCAAGCTCTTCCCGAGTCCACACCCTCCCCACCGGATTGTGCGGCGAGCAGAGGATGAAAAGCCTCACGTTCTCGCTCTCAATCTTCCGCTCGAAGTCGTCAAAGTCAATCCCGTAGCGTCCGTCCTTTATCACAAGCGGGCTGTTCACCACGCGGCGGCCGAGCGCCTCAATCGTGTTGAAAAACGGATAGTACACCGGCCTCTGAATGAGAACGCCGTCGCCCGCCTCGGTGAACGCGCGGATCGCCGCATTGAGCGCGAACACCACGCCCGGCGTGTTCACCACCCAACTGTCATCAATCAGAAAATCGTGGCGGCTCTTGAACCAGGTGCGAAGCGCGTCGTAATAGCGCGCGTCCGGGCGGCTGTAGCCGAAGATTCCGTGGCTCACGAAGTCCGAGATCGCCTTTTGGATGCACGGCGCGGTGGGAAAATCCATGTCCGCCACCCACAGTTTTATCGTGTCAACCGGCTTTCCGCGCAAGGCGGCAAGGTCGTGCTTTATCGCGAAAGTGTTCGTGCGGTCAATCACTGTGTCAAAATCAAAAGTCATTCCCCCCTCCTTTATATTCTCCAATTACTGCGTGTCCTAGTATAAACTCCGCGCTGGCGGTCGCGCTACTGGCGCAGAGCCTGCTCCAAATCACTTATCAAATCGTCCGCGCTCTCGATTCCGACGGAAAGGCGCAGGAGCGACGGCGTGATTCCGTTTTGCAGGCGGACTTCCTCGGGCACTTCGGCGTGGGTCTGCGTCACGGGATATGTGATGAGCGTCTCCACTCCGCCAAGGCTCTCGGCGAACTGGATGAGGCGCACCTTGTTCAAAACGGAGAGGGCGCGCTCGGCGGTGTCCGTAGAAAAGGAAATCATCGCGCCGAATCCCCTCGCCTGCCTCCTCATTATCTCGTGCCCCGGATGCTCGGGAAGCCCCGGGTAAAGGACGCGCGTCACGCATTTCTGCGTCTTCAGAAACTCCGCGATTTTGAGGGCGTTCTCCTGCGATTTTTCCATGCGCACGGCGAGCGTCTTTATTCCTCGCAGGACGAGCCAGCTGTCGAACGGCGAGAGGCCGCTTCCCGTGGTCTTGAAAAGATAGCGGATTCTCTCGCTGATTTCCCTGCTGCTCGTGACGATGAAGCCCGCGAGCGTGTCGTTGTGCCCCGCAAGGTATTTCGTCCCCGAATGAATCACGATGTCCGCGCCGAGCGCGAGCGGATTTTGGAAATAAGGCGACATGAAGGTGTTGTCCACAATCAGAAGAAGATTGTGCCTCCTCGCGATTTGAGCCATCGCCGAGATGTCGCTGATGTTCATCATCGGGTTCGTGGGTGTCTCCAAATAGATTGCCTTGGTCTCGGGCCTGATGAGGCTCTCCGCATCCTCGGCGGAGAGGTTCGCGTGGGTGAACGCAAGGCCGTTTTTCTTGGACACGGCGTCAAAAATCCTGATTGTCCCGCCGTACAAATCCGAGTCCGCGATGATGTGGTCGCCCGGCGAGAAAATCTCCATCAGAAGCGAGATTGCCGCCATCCCCGTGGAGACTGCCACCGCGTCCACGCCGCCCTCCAGCGCGCACACGACTTTCTCCAGCTGCTCGCGCGTGGGGTTCTGCATCCGCGAGTAGTCGAATCCCGTGCTCTTTCCCACGGCGGGGTGCGCGTAGGTGGATGTCTGGTAAATTGGGAAACTGACCGCGCCATAGTGACTGCAATGCGTTGTGTCGTCGCTAAAAGATTCGCCCCTGTCCTTTTCAAGATGAATGCATTTTGTCTCAATCGAAATCGCCATTTTGTCCTCTCTTATCTTGCACGGCAAGCGGATTGCCCCGCCGCGCCCTGCGCCTCATTCTTTGATTAAATAGTATCAGATATTTTGATTTTTGGAAACATTGGGGGCGGGGGGTCCTTCGTGTGCGCGATGACCTCAATGCCGCGCCGTGGCAGTCGGTCAGTAGCCAATCAGCAGGATTCCTTTCAGCGGAAGTTTGATTCTGTTAGAGATGTACATTGTCTCAAGGAACATATGCACAATGTCAAAGTCCGCATGGGTCCGGTAGATGTTCCTGACCGCAAGCACAAGATACTCCACGTCGAACATCATGGAGGCTTCAAAAATGTCCTTCAGGAACTGGTTGTTCTCCGTAGCCCTTCC
>JAFLSQ010000068.1 GCA_022510865.1 Treponema sp. | reverse complement strand
AGAACCACCGCGACCCATTCGACCGGATGCTCATCGCGACCGCGGTTGCCCGCAGGATTCCGCTCATAAGCCGGGACGCGCGGCTTGTGCAGTACGACGGCGCGGGGTTGATGCACGTTTGGTAGCACCGCATCCTACTTCTTTTCACTCCCCATAATCACGCTCCGCCTACCGCGAGCGGCATCCCGAGACAACGAAACGCGGGGAACTTGTGTTCCGCCGCTTCATCATTCCCACCGTGCGCTACGGAGCGGAACTGTTCGGCATCCAGTCGCTGCACATCTACGCGCTGCCGGAGGACGAGCTGCTCGACCATTACGGCGCGCTCGGTTTCAGCCGCCTTCCGCAGGAGATGGAGGCGTACATCCACTCCCACATAAAGCCCGACTACGACGAGCACTGCATATTCATGTATCAGATGCTGTAGGGTCATCCACGGTGCGGAAGCCTGCCGCGATTACGCCTTTGTATCGATATGACGATTTCCGCTCCAGTTCGATGTTTTTTTCTCGATTCCGTGCTATAATGTACGGAAAACGGATGTTAAAATCCACCGCACGAATGGCGCGGCAGATTTTAACTTCGAGTTTTTGTTTGCGACCGAAAACTACAAAAACTCGTGTATTGTTATTGCGATTTTTCGCTTCGCTGCAAAATCGCGTTTTCGACAACGAAAAAACTTGAAACTTTTTTCGTTGTCGAAAATTATGGAGGTGAATCATGCTTGTAATCACAATGAGCGACTTTTTGGGCAACCCCGCGCAGTACGTGGAGCGCGCCCGCCATGTTCCCGTGCAGATTGAGGACATGGGCGAAAAGCCCGTGACGCTCTCCGTGCGCCGCCCGGGGATTTTCGCGGCAATCGCCAACCTGTTCAAGCCCAAGCCGCGCCAACTGGGGGCGTTGAAGGGCAAGATGAAGCTTGAGTTCGTGGGCGACTGGGATGTTACGCCCGAAGAGCTGTTCGACGATGACAAAGAGTCATACTTCTTGCCCATAGAGCCGCGGCAGGAGTAGCGCATGGAGTATCTGCTCGACACGCACGCGCTCATCTGGACAATGGTTGAAGATGACAGGCTTTCGGAACAAGCAAGGTCTGCCATCATGGACAGGAGCAGCAAAATATCAGTCAGCGTCATCTCGTTTTGGGAAATAGCGACGAAAATCGCCATCGGGAAACTGTCGGAGGAATCGTATTCCGTGCCGCAGTTCTCGCAGCAATGCAAGAAATACGGATTCAAAATCCTGCCAGTAGAACAGAAGCACATAATTTCATACCAGTCGCTTCCTTTCTTCAAGAACCACCGCGACCCATTCGACCGGATGCTCATCGCGACCGCGGTTGCCCGCAGGATTCCGCTCATAAGCCGGGACACGCGGCTTGTGCAATATGACGGCGTGGGACTGATGCACGTCTGGTAGCCGCCCACCACATTCGCCACGCTGCTTGCGCCCGAAAATCATCGGGGGCTTGTCCTTGACAAAACTGTGGCATCAAGATTGCCTTTGAACAGAGGGTTTGTGAATGAATCGACTCTCACAAAAGTCAGGTGATTTTCTTCCATAAAAAAAATCCGCCCCACGCTATGCGCGGGGCTTTTTTCTGCCGTGCGGTGGTTTCGGCAGACTCAGCCACCGAGTGAGTGTCCAATCGCCGCGCCCGCGCTTACGCCTTCGCGTCGTGGTTCGTCTCCGCCATGTCGATTTTCGCCGCCTCGTAGCGGATGCTGTGCAGGTCTTGTTTGCTCAGGATGTCGGCGAGCGTCATGCCGTCGGGCAGTTTGTTGCGCAGTCCCGCTTTGTTTATCCGCTTGTTATCGTCCGTGGTGATGAGCGCGATGCCGGAGACTTTCTTGAGGAAGTCCGTGAGGCTATCCGCAGTCCACCCGCCGTTGTTCGGGTCAAGCAGGTGGTCAACGATGACGCTCACGGGAATGGTGTGCTCGTTCGTAAGCCCCTTGTACTCCGGGTGACCGTTCTTGTTGTACACGTAGTTGTAGTTCGGGCTGGGAATGCCTTTGAGCTGTTTCTGCGCCTCGTCTGAGATGTAGCGGTACTCGGTGCGGACGCAGAGGCTTGCCACGATGTAGGCAAGGATATTCTTGTAGCCCTTTGAGAACGGGTCATTCTTGTCGAACTGCTCCGGCTTTTGTTTCAGATATGCGAGCAGCAGCTCCGCCCGCTTCCCATAGTCAACCCCTCTGAATAATGGTGTCCATGACATAATTCTCCTCCTAAAAAACTCCGCGTTAGCGGACGCGCATGGATGCGCGGTATCGCAGATTTGACGCGACGCGGCAAATCTGCAAAAGCCAAAAATGCACGGACGCATTTTTGGCGTACTCCTAAAAAACTCCGCGTTAGCGGACGCGCATGGAAGCGCGGTATCGCAGATTTGACGCGACGCGGCGAATCTGCAAAAGCCAAAAATGCACGGACGCATTTTTGGCGTACTCCTAAAAACCTCCGCGTTAGCGGACGCGCACGGATGCATTTTGCCGTGCTTCTTGCAAAATCTGTGTTTCCGGCAGGCCTGGCCGCCGAAGAACATCAGCCGCCGCCATTCGCTCATTGCACAGGCAGAGCGGCTTCAAGCCGATGAAATGCGGTCATTGAGCAGGTTGCGTTGGCAACCGTGCCGGAATGACCGCAGTGTGCCCGCCCCGCGCGGGGCGGGCAGCGTTCATACGGCTGTGCGGTTAGTAGTCTTTGTTGCGACCGTAGCCGTCGATGTATGCATAACCTTTGGTACAGTTAAAGGATCCGCCGTCATTAGTAATCGTTGCTTCGAGGTTTTCGAAGTCATCCGCAGAATATTCCGGATACTCCTCCCTGTATTCTTCGGGGGTTACATCTTTGAATCCCCCATCAACATACACATCATATAGTTTTGTGTAGGTCAGCAGGACTTTGTTGTCATCCCCTGTGTCTTTTGTGGGGTCGCCTTTGTATGTTCCTTCTCTATTTATTGAAAATACAGCATCATCGATGCTATAAAGCTTTTCAGTGTACGCTTGGACGAATGTGTCAGTATAGAATACTATTAAGTTAATTCCCCCATTTGTATTCCACGTGTCATACACAGCTTTGATAGTCCCGTCTGGCAGTTTGCTGCCGCTGCTGCTTCCGTCGTCATCGCCGCCTAAATCAATCTCGCAAGAGGTGAATGCCCCCGCTGCCAGCACTGCGGCCGCCAGCAGGAACGCCAATTTTTTTCCGAACATCTTTTTCATGATGCTTCTCCTTCTCTCATCCCGGTGACATTCCGTCATCAGGATGAATCTGTTTGTTTTTGCGCACGGGGCAACGCCCCGCCTCCGCCGCATACCCTTCCCCGGGGGGAAGCATACGGCTTTTTGCTGTGGCATTATAACACCGCCCAAGCCCGAAAAATAGAGTACAACTCACAGGATTTTAGTTATTTTTGGGTTTTTTAAATAAAAATTTGCATTTTTTTTTGAAAAATTTTGCAGAAAATGCCGCGGGGTGGGGGCGGACATTCCGGCACGGTTGCGGTGGTTGAGCCTGTCGAAATCACCGCGCGAGTTTTTGTGGTTTTTGCCGTAAAACGGCAAAAATGCGAGCAGTGCGAGCACACAAAAACTCGGTAAGCAGCCCGATCGGGCTGCGACTTGAGCCTGCCGAAACCGCCGATGTTTATTTTTTCCCGATTCTGTGGTATAATATACGGAATGGAGGCTCTTATGTCAG
>JAFLSQ010000067.1 GCA_022510865.1 Treponema sp. | reverse complement strand
AGAGTTCCGCGGTGTAGGCCGTGAAAGCGGCAGGAACTTCCGCCCCATGCCGCCTTTGCGGTGTGGGGCGGTTCTTTTTTATCTCTCCATAAAAATGCCTTAAGCACTGAATGCCAGCCTGACGCTGAGCCGCCTGCGCGGACAGTTTGTAACTTCCGGCAAAAAGTGATATAATCCGCTTATGTTCAGCATAGAAATCTCCACAATCACCGCACCGTCCTCTTTGAACAGCGGCTCTTTCTTGCAGACGCCGTTCTGGTGCGGCTTCAAGGCCCGCCACGGATGGGAATACAGACGGCTTGGCGTTAGCGTCCGGAGCGGGCAGGGCGCTGTGCCGGACCAGTCGTTTGAGCTTGCCGTGCTCAGCCGCAGTTTTGCAGGGGGATTTTTCAGCATCGCCTATGTCCCGCTAATGCCCCGCTTCCAGTATGATAATCCTGCGGATTTTCCTGCCGATTCCCGCGCGGAAATCTTCGCCAGCCTGATTGAGGAGCTTGCCCTTGCGCTCCGAGGCCATCTTCCCCGGAACACGATTGCGGTGCGCTTTGACCCGGACGCGGCTTTCTCCTCGCCGGAGGAGCGCGACTCGTTCAACCGCGGCGTGAGCGCGGCCGCAAGGGCGGGCAGGCTAAGAATCCGGAAGAGCGGCGTTGACATCCAGCCGCCGGACACGAGCCTTGTTGATTTGACCGCGAGCGAGGATGAGATTCTTGCACGGATGCACCAGAAGTGGCGGTACAACATCCGCCTGAGCGAGAGAAAGGGCGTGACAATCAAAAAATACGAGGGCGATGACAAGAATCTGTCTGAAAAAATCGACATATTCTATAAGCTTACAAAGGAGACGAACGCCCGGGACGGGAATTCCAGCCACGCCAGGTCATATTATCAGGATTTGATTGCCTCGTCCGCATCCGAGCGTGCCGGCGGCGCGGACGCTCCTGTTGTGAGCCTTTATGTCGCCGAGCATGAGGGCGACGGGATTGCGTCCATTATGACGCTTTTCAGCCGTGACGAGGCGGTTTATCTTTACGGCGCGAGCGGAAACATCAAGCGGAATCTCATGCCCAACCATCTTCTGCAATGGACTGCAATGCGCGACGCCAAGGCTTACGGAAGCAGGTATTATGATTTGTATGGAATGCCGCCGGAAGGCAAGGACGAGAGCCACCCAATGCACGGCCTTTATATGTTCAAGGCGAATTTCGGCGGAAAAATCATCCACCGCACCGGAAGCTGGGACGTTCCTTTGCGCATGAT
This sequence comes from Treponema sp., assembly GCA_022510865.1. Classification (GTDB taxonomy): domain Bacteria; phylum Spirochaetota; class Spirochaetia; order Treponematales; family Treponemataceae; genus Treponema_D. The sequence continues at coordinate 2,599 of JAFLSQ010000067.1, read as the reverse complement.
TTACAGGCTCTATATCATGGCAGAGAGATTCCGCGCTTTCTGGCACAAAAAACTGATAAAAAAGCTCAAAGGCAGGTGATTGTCAGGATTTTCCGGCCGCAATCACCTTGCTGACAGCCTCCGCGATGCCGTCCTCATCCCCGCTTAGGATTATCTCGCAGTAGCCTCGCTCCCGCTCCTGCCGTGCCGCGCTGTCATGAATCTGGCTGATTTGGCACGCGAGGTCTTGCCCGTCACTGGAGACAGTCCGCATGATTCCTGCAAGACTGTCCTTGCTCTGCGGCGGAAGCTTTATGCTCAAAGTGGGGCGCATTGTCAGCGGGGGATTTTCCGGCGCGTATTCCCGCATTGCGCGTGATGCGCTGAAAATCATCTCAAAGACGCTCGTCCGGGCTCCGGCCGCGTAAGCGAGGCTCATCCCGCTGAGCCTGGGGTTTATCTCGATGACAGTCCATTTGTCCCGCTCAAGTACAAGGTCAATCTGGGCCGCGCCCTGCAAGTCCAGTTTCCGCGCAATCCCAAGAACCAGATCCTCCAAATCAGGGAAGTCAGTCCCGCTGATTTTTCCGCCCGCGCAGAATTTCACGCTGTGCCTCGCGCTCGTGATTCCGTACTTGCTGAGGCTGAACACGAACGGCGGGAGCACGGTGTAGCGGCCGGCGGCTCCGTAGACCTCCACGCCAAGATGCAGTCCGTGCGCGTATTCCTGGACAATCCTGTTTGAGCTGTTTCTTTTTGATGTGAGGTATGCCTCGGCCTCGCCGTAAGTTCCCGCAACCCCCAGCGAGTACGCGCTCAGGCCCGTGGTGTCCTTTATCACAAGCGGAAGGCGCATTGTGCGCACCTGCGCTAGGACGCTGTTGCGGTACGCGTTGTGCAGGACTTCCTTGCCGCTCGCCGCGCAGAAAAAAAGGTCGTGGTCAACGAAAATCGTGCGGGGGCTTGGGATTCCGTTGCGCTCAAAAAACTCGCGCGTCCTGTTCTTGTCAAAGCAAATGAGAGCGGTCTCGACGCTGTTGCAAATCACGCTGATTCCCATGCCGCGCAGTCTCTCTGCCACAAGCGCGTCGCTCACAGCAAGCCAGTCGAACGGCGCGACCCAGAACGTCATTGCGATTGCGATGTCCGGCCTGAGCCCCGCGATGATTTGTGCAATCTCGTCCGTGCTGTCATCCTGCCGCGCGTAAATTATGCGCGGGTCATCACCGGAGAGTTCTTTTTCCGGCATGAACATTCCCGGCTGCTGGGTCACGGCAAAAAAATCGTCATCCGGATGGCTCTGCGTGAAATTGCGGAACTGCTGTGCGTGTGACATCATGTTTGTGAGCGTCACATCACCGTCTCTGAAAATGTTCGTGCTTGTGCTGTAGAAAACCGTCCTCATAAATCGTCCGCCTGCTGGATTGTGAAACTTGTGATGCTCCTGACCGCGCTCAGAAAATCGCTTTCCTCTGCGGCAGAGAGCGAGTCCTTGCCGTAAAGGGCTTTCTCAAAAAGATTTCCCGCCGTCACCGCAAAATGCGAGCGGCTTTTCCTGTCGTTCGCGTCAAGATACTCCTTGATTCTCTGCGTGTACTCGCCGGGAGCCATGCTCGCCTTGTACTCAATTTTCCGGCGGCTTCCCCAGTCAACCAGCGTCATGAACTGCCTTGTCAGGCGGTCAACCCCGCTTTTTCTCCGCTGATTTTTCCGCCCTTTCTTGATTATGCCGCGCCCCGCGCCCTTGGGATTTTTTGCCTGCACCGTCGCATAAACCTCTTTCCCGCCGTGCCGCGTATGATGAAGCAGAATCCGGAGGAAGTCTTTTATGTCAGACAGAAGTTTTGCGATGAATTTCGCGAGCATCCTGCTGCGGAAAAACTCCCGCACCGGGCGGCTGGAAATCATCCTGTGAATTCCGTATGCGGCGAGCAGGGCGGCCGCCGCCAGAATCACCGCCTTTGCCGCAGTGTCGATTATGCGCCACAGAACGCTCGGATTCGCGGGATTTTTACGCCCGGTCTCAGAAATCCGCCTGCCAAAATCCTGAGGCTGATATTCGGCCGCGCTCTCGGTTGCGGCGGGTTTTTCTGTGCTGATGATTTCCCGCTGTTTTTCCTCCAGCCGCCTGATTTTTATGAGCGCGCTGTCCGATGATGCCGCCAGCGCGAGAAGCGCGCAGCCAAGGAGGATTGCCGCCGAGAATCTTGCCAGACCGTCTTTTTTTGGAGGAAGCGCGGCGAACCCGAGGCAGGCGTAGAAAATCCTGCGGTTGTAGAGCCCCAGCATGATGCCGCAGACGAATATCCCCGCGTAAAATACAAGGATGAGGATGATAATCTGCGGCATGAGCCTGATTCCCGCGAGCCTTGCGCCAAGAATCGCCGTGAACATCACAAAGCCAAGCGCGAAGAGCGTCGCCTGCAATTTTCTGAGGCATCGCGAGAAATCCGATGCCACAAGGCTGTTGTGAAGAAGGCAGACCCGCAGAGCCTCGCCGTCCATTCCGTCTATGCAGTCAAGGAAACGCTCTTTTGGACGGAGCAGGGAGGTCATCCGGGCGCAGAGAACGTAAAGAGCCGCCATTCCGGGAATGAGCGCGTAGGGCGCGTCCATCTGA
>JAFLSQ010000066.1 GCA_022510865.1 Treponema sp. | reverse complement strand
CATCTGAACCACTTCTGGCTCCATGCCTCTTGATGTAAAAAATAGGTCTTTAATCTCATCTCCATGTAAATCAAAATTATTTCTTCTGATTTTGGAAGTTTTCCTTAAAGAATAATGGAGACTCGGCTCGTCGTACTCATTCACAAAGTTGCCCAGGACCAAATCCGAGTCCGTCTCTTCGGCTTTCTTTATGAGTGTTCTGTAATAGTCAACCGAAACATGGTCGTCGGCATCGATGAATACAAGATAATCGCCCGTCGCGACAGCCGCCCCTGCCAAGCGGGCATGGAAAAGGCCGAGGTTCTCCGCATTTTGGACAAAGCGGATTCTGGGGGAATCCCCATACCTTTCAACGATTTCCGCGACGTTTCCAGGTGACTTGTCATCAACTATTATGAATTCGATGTTCTTGTATATTGAAGGAAATAGAATACAAGCCGCCGAAGTCGCAGATTGCCGTGACTTTCATTGCGGACGATGTATCGCTCTATGACATTGAGCTTATGCGGAGCGCGTTCGCAAATCATTTCAGACGACGCGCCGAGGAGCAGCTCATCCGCAACAGAAAGTCGGTTCTCCGCTGGCTTTACAGATTTCTTGTGGCGGTGGCGGTGCTTGCCGTTCTTCTTTTTGCGGCGCATTTTTTCAGGACTCACGCGGAAGACCATCCGTTCTGCATCGTGCTGAGCGAGGGACTGGGCATTATCGGCTGGGTTGCGCTGTGGGAGCCGGCGACATATTTTCTTTACGGACGCAGCGAGGAGCGGCGGATTCTTTTTGATTTCATAAGACTGAGCCGTGCCACGGTCACGATTCAGAGAAAATAAAGAAAGCGCCGCGCAGAATCTGCCTGCCATTGCGAAAAGACTTTTCGTTTTGCATAAAATTGTGTATAATAGGAATAAGGAGGAATTATGACTGAGAAAGTAGATTGGAATGACAACTATTTGCTCGGAATCGCCGAGATTGACAATCAGCACAAAAAGCTGCTTGCGATTGCGAATGAGTTGTATGAAATTACCACAGGCTCGCCTGAATCGTACAAACTTAAAATGTCGGGCGCTCTCAAAAAGCTCGCGGATTACACGATATATCATTTTTCCAGCGAAGAAGACTATATGCGTAAATGCGGGTACAATGGGGCGGACGTGCACAAGACCGCGCATGACAGCTTTATCAACGAGGTGAACCATCAGATTCAGAAGCTTTCTGCCGACAACATTGAAGACGGAGCGCGGTTCTATGCTTTTGTTGCCCGCTGGGTGCTGAACCACATAGCGAAGGCGGACAAAATCTGGGCCGCCGCCGTGAAAAAAGCATAGCGCGCGTCGGCATTGTCCGGCAAACAAAAGCCCGCTCACCATGAGAGTCAATTTCCAAAGGCGCGGGCTTTGCCGGATGTCCTGCAAATCTCCCCTCTTGACATTCAGTGCTTTTGCAATTATCTTGTAGGAACGGCAAAGGATAAAGGCAGCGCGGATTGCGCGGTCTTATTCTGCAAGGTCTGCGTTGCGGACTTGCACATCAACTGCCGTTTCTATCAGTTTTGCAGAGGCATGGCTTTTCTTGCTTTTGCATGGGGGATTTTTATGAAAAGATTTATGACGATTGCGCTTGCGGCGTCATGCGGATTCTTCTTTGCGTGCGCTTCCGCGCCAAAGGGTGCTGATTCCGCTTCTGCGGCAACAGGAGCGGAGGCAAACGGCGACTGGGATTTGGTCTCGTTCGAGAAAGACGGAGAGAAAATCTCTGTTGCAACGGCAACGCTCTCACTAACAGACAATGGCGACGGCTCTTACGCCGTTTCCGGGTTTTCCGGCGTGAACAATTATTCCGGAAGCCTTACCGTCAGCGGAAATAACATCGCCTTTGCACCGAACCTCGCTTCCACGCGCATGGCAGGGCCGCAGGATGCCATGGAATTTGAGGCCGCATACCTTGAATTGCTCGGCAATGCGGACACATTGAGCGTCACTGACTCAGAGCTTTCGCTTTCCGGCGGAAAGACTGTGGCGCGCTTTGCAAAGAAGGCGCTTGAAGGAAGCGCATGGAAACTCACAGGCGCAAACACCGGAAACGCCGTTGTGTCGCAGTCAGGGAACATCACGCTCGCATTCAATGACGGAAAGGCAGCGGTATTCACGGGAATCAACACCGGAAACTTCGACTACGCGCTTGACGAAAAGGCGCGCGCTCTTTCCTTTGCGGACGGCCCGCTCACAATGAGGGCCGGCACGGAGGAAGAAATGAAGGCGCAGCAGCTCTTCCTTGAGAACATTTTCAAAACCGTCTCTTACTCGCTCACCGGCGACCGTCTGACATTCTACAATGCTGACGGCACTACTCTTTTGAACTTTGTGAAGCAGTAAGAAAATACACCGCCTTATAAAAACGCCGTCGCATTTGCGGCGGCGTTTTTTGTCCGCGGCACATTCCCCGCAAAACGCGGAGCCTCTTTTGCAAGAATGGTTTATGAAATGCTATGCCTTTGTGAATTCAAATGGAATGCCTGTCATAGATGAAGGCGGGTAATATTTTCCATCCACAGATACTTTTGTTAATTTCATCGTGTTGCCGCTTATTGTGAAGAAAAACGACATCTCTTCCAAGCCAATAGCGGAAATGCTCGCAAACTCATTGCCATCAAACATCGAAGTCACGGACATTTTGATTTCGCCGTCTTGCCTTGTGTTGTCGGAGCATTTTCCGTACACACTCGGTATGTCAGTGCCGCCCCATGTGCCGATGACCGTGCCATCGTCATAGAAAACGATGTCCTGAAACTGCATACTTTCGTCACCGTCCACGCCTTTCCACCGCGTCACGACCGAAGCCCCGCCGTCATCGTCATCATCGTCATCATCGTCGCTGCACGCCATGAAGCCTACAACGGCGGCGCACATCATCACAAACAAAAGATACTTCTTGATGCTTTTCATTCGCATTCTCCTGAAATAAAATTGCACTTGCAACATGGCAATGCCATAAAACTATACAAAAAAAAAGCATTCAGTCAATAGGCGCGCAGAAATCCTGCATGGTAAAGATACTAGAACAATTTTTCGTTTAGGAATATAATGCAGTAAAATATTTTGAGGAGTTTTCCATGAAAAAAGCTTTAATTCTTTCTGCAATGGCAGGAATTGCATCTGCACTTTCCGCGCAGTCGCTCGGCACGGGCACGCTTGACGCAAAGGCTTCCGACCCGAACGTGATGGGGTGGATGCAGGGCTTTCCGCCGGCGGCGGACAGGACGGTATCCGCGGCGGACGGCTCGTTCTTCAACTTTCCCGCGCTGCGCTTCAGCGTGTGCCACATGCGCGAGTTCAACCTCACGCGCGACGTTCCCGCCCGCAAGGAAAAATACTTCGAGTTCAAGACCAAAATCAATCCCGGCATCGAAGGCATCACCTTCACGCCCTGGGACGAGGACAAGCCAATCGGCTGGCAGGAATTCCTCGACCGCAACTACACGGACGGCATCATCATCGTCCACAAGGGAAAAATCGTCTACGAAAAATACATGGGCGCGCTCAAGGAGGACGGCGTTCACGCGGCGATGTCGGTGAGCAAGTCGTTCGCGGGCACGGTGGGCGCGATTCTCGTGGCGCAGGGCAGGCTCGACGACACCAAGCCCGCCACGGAATACGTGCCTGAGCTGAAAGGCTCGGGCTTTGACGGCGCGACGGTGCGCGAGGTGATGGACATGACCACGGCGATTGACTACAGCGAGGACTACAACGACCCCAACGCGGGCGTGTGGCAGTTCTCCGCCGCGGGCAATCCGTTCCGCCCCGCAAACTATAGCGGCCCCAAAAGTTACTACGAGTACATCCCCACGGTCAAGGGGATTGCCGGCCAGAAGCAGGGCGAGAAATTCGGCTACCGCACGGTGAACACCGA
>JAFLSQ010000065.1 GCA_022510865.1 Treponema sp. | reverse complement strand
AAAAAATCCTCCGTTTAAATCGAACGGTCGGGAGGGGCGGTTTTGCGGAAAGTTTCGTGCCAAGTGGGATTTTTTTTTGCGGAACTGGCGGGGAAATCACGGTGAAAAAATCTGACAAAAAGCGGGTTTTCTGGTATGATTTTTTTATGGCACACCGAACCGCTGAGTACCTTAAGAGCCTTGTGAACGAATTCCGGCGACTGCCGGCTGAGACCGAGTGGGTTGAATTCAAGTGCAATAATCAGAATCCGCAGATGATTGGCGAGTATATCTCCGCGCTCAGCAATTCGGCGGCGCTCTGCGAGAAGCCGTGCGCGTACATCATCTGGGGTGTGGATGACGCGACGCACTCCGTTGTCACGACAGATTTTGACTGGCAGAACGCGAAGAAGGGCAACGAGCATCTGGAGACGTGGCTTGCGAGGCTGTGCGAGCCGAAAATCAATTTCAGATTTTATGATGTCCAGACGGATTTCGGGCGCGTTGTCCTGCTTGAGATTCCCGCCGCAGAAAGTCAGCCGACAATGTTCGCGGGCGAGCGTTACATCAGAATCGGGTCAAGCAAGAAAAATCTTAAAGAATTCCCGCACAAGGAGCGCGAGCTGTGGAAAACCCTTGATATGACGCCTTATGAGCTGAGGTCCGCGGCAGAGAAAATTTCCGGCGATGATATTTTCGCTCTGCTGGATGTCTCACGCTACTATGACCGCATGGGGCTGCCTTTTCCGCAGAGCCGTGAGAACATCTTCCTTGATTTTGCGAACGAGAAATTTCTAAGGCGAGAGCCTGGTGATTTCTGGACAATCACGAATCTGGGTGCGCTTCTTATCTGCAAGAGCCTCAGGAATTTTGACAGCCTTGCCAGAAAATCCGTGCGCGTGATTTGGTACAAGGGCGACAGCCGTATGGAGACAATCCGCGAGCAGGAATTCGCAGGCGGCTATGCGTTCAGCCACGAGCAGATAATCAGCTACATAATGACCATAATCCCGCAGTCAGAGGTGATTGACGGCGCGACCAGGAAATCAGTCATCAGTTTTCCCGAGATTGCGGTCCGTGAGCTGCTTGCGAATATGCTCATCCATCAGGATTTTGAGCACCGAGGGACGAATCCCATGGTCGAGGTTTTTTCCGACAGAATCGAGTTCTCAAATCCGGGCGTACCGCTTGTGGATGTAGGGCGGATTATCGATACCGTGCCGGTCTCCAGAAACGAGAACCTTGCGGGCTTCATGCACAAGTGCGGAATCTGCGAGGAGCGTGGCAGCGGATTCGACAAGGTTGTGCTTGCAACCGCCCAGAACACGATGCTCTCGCCGCGGGTTGAGGTGCAGGGAAGTCAGTTCACGAAAGTCGTGCTTTTTGCGAGACAGCCGTTTGAAATCCTGCCAAAAGACGAGATAATCAACACCTGCTATATGCACTCGTGCCTTCTCTACGTCAATTTCAAGACGCTCACAAACGCCGCAGTGCGCGAGCTTTTCGGCCTGGACGCTGACGGCAAGGTGCGGGCATCAAGAATCATCAAGGAGACGATGGATGAGGGACTGATAAAACTGCTTGAGACCGACTCCGCCCCGAGACACAGACGTTACATTCCGTTCTGGGCATAAATTAAGTTTCGGCAAGTTTCAGATTCAGCGGAAAAACCCCCGTTTTCCCCAAAATTCAGCTCAAAAACCCGCAGAAACAGACATATTTAAGTTTCAGTAAGTTTCAGAAAGTTTTGATTTACGCAGTCAGATGATTGTCGCAAGCGACTGGAGAAAATGCCCCACCCCCAAGAAAAATGCCAATGTTATGGCAGGATGCTTCCGCGCAGTTTTTGACGGCAGTTACACTGACTGACACAAACGAGCCTCGCGCGGAAAGTGTGAGGTTTGCCACCGTCCGCCGCTTTGTTCCCCGAAAAAAAAATCCCACTTGGCACGAAACTTTCCGCAAAACCTCCCCTCCCGACCGTTCGATTTAAACGGAGGATTTTTTCAAATGAAAAAAATCGTTGGAATATTAAGCGCGGCGGCAGTTCTTGCAACCAGCGTTTTTGCTTTGGATATCAGCGCCATGATCCAGCTGGACGGAAGCATTGCGACGTTCGGAAAGGACACCGTCAAGGTTCTGGAGCTTAATCCGTGGGATCCGCAGGGAACTTCAGATTATGTCTGGAGATTTGACGTTGCGGGCGACCAGGCAGGTGCAACAGTCTACAATTATTCAAAAGGTGATGGAAATAATGTTGCTTTTGAGAACGTTGCAGAGTGGTCAATCTGGCTTAAACCGATTGACATGCTCAAAGTGACAGTCGGTAACATCTACTTTGGTACACAGTCACCGCGCTTCGGATGGTGGGCAAAAACCGTTGAGAACGCAAAATACGGCTTCCAGTGCGACCTTGACTTCGGTCCTCTCCAGATTACAGCCGGTCTCGGCGGCCCGTATCAGGGACCTTGGGGCGATGACGGCTCGAACAAATACTGGTTCGACAAGGATTATGTGGGACTTCGCAAGCTCGGTCAGTTCTGGGTTGGCGGCTCATACAATGTTGACGGAATCGGAACATTCGGCGCGAGCGTGAACCGTGGCGCGGCTGTAAATCCGCACGGATTCCCCGGATTCCTTGGCTCAACTCCGCTCGCAATCGACGTGTACTACGCCAATATGCCTTGGGGCGAGACAAGCTGGTTCGCAGACGTGGCTCTCGTATTCAAAGAGAAAAATCCGTGGGGAGGCACAGAAGAGGACTTCGGACTTGAGATTGAAAGGCTCACAAGCCAGCTCTACTTTGAGTTCCATCTTGATGCGTTCACGCTGTACGTTGTTGACGTGCTCAATGTCTGGCTTGATGGCAGAGACAACGATGTTTTCAAAGACGGCTTCGAGCTCAAGGGTCAGTACGCGCTTGACTCATTCATTCCGTATGTGCAGATTAACGGCTACAACATCATGGACAGCGCGCTTGGCGTGAGACTTGGTGTTGGCTTTGACGTTGGCGCTTGCAACATCGACCTTGCGGTTCAGACAGACCTTGGCTGGGCTGACGACTTCGGTGTTACAGTCGGCGTACCGATTGAGTTCACACTCAACTTCTAATTCAGTTTATAGCTGAGATAAAGAGCACCTGCGGGTGCTCTTTTTTTTGTCCGCGGATTGTCCGGCGGCAATCTGCGGACAGACGATGTGTGACTGCGCGGTGTGTGTGCACGGAGACTGGTTTTTGCGTCCTGCGGACTGTGCGGCGCTCCGCGCCGCACGCTTGGACAAGTTTTTCGCAAGTCAAACTGCCGCGCGTGAGTGGGATGACGCGAAAAATCCGCCCCGCCGTGCGGCGGGGCGGAGGTCAGAGCAATCGCCCTGAAACTGATTTAGAACGCGATTTTTGCCACGAACGGGACGGTCACGGCCGTGGATTCTGTGGCCCTGTCGTAAGCGAACTCCACGCCGCAGTCCAGGTTGGCAGAGCCTACGTTGAAGTTCAGCCCGACATTCGCGTAGATGTTGAAGTTGTCTGCGAACGTGCTGTCGAGCATCCACGCAAGGTTCGCCGCGGACTTTACGTGCTGCGAGCCTTTCACGTCGTCAAGGTTCAGACCCTCGTCCGTTCCCACGACAAAGTAGAGCTGGAGCGCGTCAAGCGGGATTGTCGCCTTGACTCTTGCGGTCATGTATGACGGGTCGTCGCCAAGCCGGAGCGTCACGGGGAGCGTGCCCTCAACTTTCATGAAGCCCAGATTGTAGGAGATGTAGTTGTCGATTGTCACGCCGCCGAGCTTCCAGTCACTTCCTTTCTCGAAGAGCAGTTTTCCCTGCAAAAAGCCGTAGTACGCGGTGCTGTAGTTTCCGAAGTCCGCGCCAACAGTGAGCAGTTTCCAGGAGCCTGAGCCGCTGTCGCGGAATGCCGCGCCCGCCGAGATGAGGTCTGTAATCTGATATTTTGCGCCGGCACCCCACTGAGCGGTCACGATGTCCGCGTCGCCGTTTTTGGACAGCCAGTTTCCGCCCGCGCCGGAGGAGACTGCGAGGGCAAGCCAAAGTCCGTCAATCGGTGTGATTTCTGTGAGCACGCCGTAGCCTTCATGCACCACCGCGCCGGATGCCCATCTTGGGCTCCAGCCCTTGAACGCCGTGTAGGATGAGCCGCACGGAACTTTCCACCAGTTTACGCGCTCGGTGTAGAGCTGCGCCTCAAGGTAGCCCACGGTGACTTTTATCTGCTGGATTGGCTGGAACCAGATTTTTGTTTTCCTGAGTTTCAGCGCAAGAAGGTCGGTCGTGGTCTCGGACTCGCTGCGAGTGGTCGCCCAGAGCCAGAATGACGCGCCCGCCCTGTCTCCTGTGAAAGAGACGGTGAGGAAATCCGCGTCTTTCTGATTTGTCTCGTAGAAACTGAACAGATTGACCGTGGTCTTGTCGTCCTCGAATTTGAAGCCCGCGACGTCGCCCTTAATCTGCACGTTCGCCGCAAAATCCACGGCAAAGACAGAGGCGGCCAG
>JAFLSQ010000064.1:241-4687 GCA_022510865.1 Treponema sp. | reverse complement strand
GCTTCAAAAAAATCAGCACTATCGCTCCGCCTCCCCGCGCCGTCTTGCGAAAATCGCCCGGAACACCGTGCGCACGAAGGGCTGGATGAAGAACAGTTGCGTGAAGAACGCGAACGGGAAGTTGAAGCACATCAGGCGCAGCCACTGGACGAGGGCGACGCGGGCGGAAAATCCGTTGCCGTAGGGGTAGTACAGGAACATCGCGATGAGGCTCATAGCGGGGACCATCAGGGCGACCGTGGAGCAGATGACGGCTGTCTCGAAAATCACAGGATGCGTTTTTTCGGGGTCGAAGTTTTTAACGGCGAGGCGGAACGAGAGCGGGCCTCCGTAGACGCACTCCATCACGAACGCGAGGCAGAACTCCACAAGCACCACCGACCACACCGGCATCACGCGGCCGAACATGAAAATCCCGCCGATTGAGCTGACCGCGGAAAGCACGCTCGCAGTTCCCGCCATCTGGCGCAGTGACTCGCCGTTCACGACGTAGACGCTGTAAAAAACGAATGCATGGACTGTAATCACAACCGTGATGAGGGCGAAGACCGTCCGCTCGAACTGATTTCTTGGCATAGAAATCCTCCTTGAAAAAAATCGAATTCCTAATGTCGCGTAATCAGATTTACATGAGGGCGTGCCCCAAGACGTGTCTCGTTTGCATTAAGTGAATATATTAAACAAAAAATCGCGGAAAATGTCAAAAGGGTGATGGAATAGCGGGCGATTTTCAGGCCGGGACAATCAGAATGAGAAGCCCGCGCCAAGAAATCGGAAACGCTCCGGTTTTATGCGGGAACGTCTCCGATTTTTCGCCGGATTTTTAAAACCAGAATCGCACGCCGATGTCAAGCGGAATTGAGAACGGATGGAAGCATCCTGCGTCAGTGCCGACAAAAAGCATCGGTTGCCATGCCGCCTGCGCGTACAGCTCCAGAAAGTCATTCACAAGAAGAACATCCGTTCCGATTGTGAAGCGCGGCCCGGCACCGATTTTAAAGAAGCCCGGAGCCAAATCCAGCTCGGCTGCCGCACCGATTCCTCTGTACCACTGCCACGGCCCGACAATCGTTGACCTTTTAATCCAGTCTGCCCGCACGCCCACAGCAACAGGGTCATGGAATGACAGAACTGACACCGTGAACATACACGGGATATTGTCAAGTTTGAGCGTCACGGCAACACCGCCATCGCCCTCGTGGGTCGTCAGCACGGCTGTACCCTGCACTCCGACACCCATAGCAAAAACTCTGGCGCAGCTGAGCACAGCAAGCGCACCAACCAGACAAGCGAATCTCCTCATAAGATTCCTCCTTTAAAAATACCGCGTTAGCGGTCGCGCAGGAGGCGCGAAATCGCAGATTTGAACGCGACGCGGGCAAATCTGCAACATTGCAAAAATACACGGATGTATTTTTGCAATCCCTCCTTTAAAAACACCGCGTTTAGCGGTCGCGCAAGGAGGCGCGAAATCGCAGATTTGGACGCGACGCGGGCAAATCACGACTTGCAAAAACACGGGCGTGTCTCTGCGCTCCTCCCTGCAATTATTTTATTTCTCTGATTCAAAACTCAGCCGGGCAAAAATCTTGCGCACTAAATCAGGATTTTCCTGCATCAGCGCGAGCAGGAACTGCACGGACGACATCTTGTTGGAACTGCGAATCCCGCAGAAATCCGCGGATGCGTCCTGCATGAAGCGCGGGGAAAATTCCTGGCCGCAAAAAAGGTCTGCAATCGCACGGAAAAAATCCGCCTCGGCCTCGCAATCGTCCGTTTTGTACGAAATTTTTGCGCCGCCGGAAGAGACGCTCACCTCGCCAGACTGCGCACGGACTTCCAGCGATGAGACCGCGCTGTACGCGAGCGTGACGCACGAGCCGCCTTTTCTGAGCAAAAGCGCGTCCGGGAAGAACACGGCATGGCATCCGCCGGGCGAGACGGCAGTCGCAACCAAATCGGCTGTGCAGCGCGTGACGCATTTCCTGTGCGCAAGGATTTCTATGGATTTCAGGAACATTTCTGACCTCGTATCAGTTGCGGTTGATTTTCTGCCAGTTATTATCAGTCAAACTGGTAATAGCGATTGTATTACCAATTTGATTATATGTCAATCCCAAAAACTTCATAATACAATGGTAAACATGGACGACTTTCAGCGGGACTTCATCGAAAACTTGAAAAGCATCAGGACGCAGAGGAACGTGACGCAGGCGCAGCTTGCGGAAATGTGCGGAGTTTCAACCGGGACAATCGGCAACATTGAGTGCGGCCTTGCCAAGCCGTCGTTTGACCTGATTATCGCAATTTCGCGGAACCTTGCGACTCATCCCGCGCTCCTTTTCTCAACTTCCGCGCTGATTCCCGAGCATTACCTCAAAGAGCATTCAATTCTGGAGGATTTTTACGCGGTTCTGCGGCGTGAATTCTCTGATGCGGCGGATGAATCCGCGGAGAACGGGAGGCAGTCAGAAAATCAGCGGGAGACTTTTCTTTCGCAAAAAAAATGATTATCCTAGGAAGCACGGGGATAAAATGACGGAGAACGAGGCGGACAGCACGGCGGATTTTCCTGCGGCATCGGGAAAACCGGCGGGAAAAATCCGGGCGGGGCGAAACAGGACAATCACGCTCACAGACGCAGAAAGGCAGAAATTCGCGGCAAGGCTGGTCAGGCCCGAACCCGGCAGCGCAAGACTTGATGAGAGCCGGATAATCGGCAGGACAATCAACGCGGATTTGCTTGATGTGCTTCCGCTTCTGCCCGATGCCTTCGCAGACCTGATTATCATCGACCCGCCGTATAATATCACAAAGGATTTTAACGGCGAGATTTTTTCCGCACGCTCCGGGCGCGAGTATGACGACTTTCTGGAGCAGTGGTTTCCGCTTGTGTGCAAGAAACTCAAAGCGGACGGCTCGCTCTATCTTTGCGGCGACTGGAAGTGCACCGCGGCATTGCAGCGCGTGATGGAGCGGGAACTTGCCGTTTTGAACAGAATCACCTGGCAGCGTGAGAAAGGCCGCGGCGCAAAATCCAACTGGAAGAACTGCATGGAGGACATCTGGTTCGGCGTGAAAAATCCGCGGGACTATCATTTTGATGTGGATGCCGTGAAGCAGAAACGCAGGGTTATCGCGCCGTATAAAATTGACGGCAAGCCCAAAGACTGGCAGCGGACTGATGACGGGAACTTCCGCCTGACCTATCCCTCGAATTTTTGGGATGATATAAGCGTTCCGTTCTGGTCAATGCCCGAGAACACCGACCACCCCACGCAGAAACCCGAGAAACTTTACGCCAAACTGATTCTTGCGTCGTCTGCGCCGGGTGATGTCGTGTTCGACCCGTTTTTGGGAAGCGGCACTGCGAGCGTCGTCGCAAAAAAACTGGGGCGGCTCTGGTGCGGAATCGAGCGGGACGAGGAATACTGCCTGCTCGCGGAAAAACGCCTTGAGACGGCAGAGACCGACAGGACAATCCAAGGGTACAGTGGCGGAGTTTTCTATGAGCGCAACACCCCCGCCCCAAAATCCGCCGGAGAAAAAATGAGGCGGCCGTCAGCCAGTGAAAATGACGGGCAGGTTTAAAAATCCGCTGAGTTGAATCCAGCATAAAAATCATCCGCAAAAATAGCGCGTCTGATTTTTATGCCGAGTTTTTCTGCCAAAAGCCGCTTGTGCGCACGAGCCTGCGCAAATCATTTTGGTGCAATCTGGGGCACGTTTTCTGCCATGCAATCCGCGCTGGCATTCTGCGGCTTGCGGGCTAGTTCTGGTTTTTTGTGGGCGGGCAGTCCGCGTCCGTGCAATTCTCGCTTTCTGTGCGTATCCTGAGTTTTGCCGCCCTGACAGCCTTTTCTGCCTCCTCCGCAATTATGCGGTCTATTTGCGAGAGGCGGCTCTCATCAAGCGAGTGTTCTTCGGGCGAATAGAAAAGCGCGGAGACAGAGACGTTCAGCGCGGCCGATATTTTTTCCAGCAGCTCGGCAGAAGCGAATCCTTTGCCAGTCTCCAGCGTGCTCAAATGCTTTATGGAAATTTCAAGCCGTTCCGCGAGCGCTTCCTGCGAAAGCCCCGCCAATTTCCTGTATGTGTGCAAATTATTTCCCAAAAGCGATTTTACATCCATTCTGATATGATAAACGCCCTGATGGCCGCCGTGAATGAAGCATTCGGTTCATAAATCCTGTTTTTGTGATGTTAAAGGTTCATTTTTATTGATTATATTAACTTTTTGTGTAATTATTCAGAAAAACATAACCTTTCAGGTGGTGTAAATGCCGCAGATGTGAATGAACTTGATTTTAAGCCTGAAAACATTATGGAGGTTTTTTATGAGAAAGAAACTTGTGCCCACCACAATTGCGGGCGTTCTGCTCGCGCTTCTGGCGGTGGCCTGCAAAAATTCTGTGAGGAGGCAAGAAGCTGTATTCAATATTATTG
>JAFLSQ010000064.1:0-231 GCA_022510865.1 Treponema sp. | reverse complement strand
CCAAGCATCACCTTGGTGAGCGAGGACGCAAGCATACTGCTCGGTAACAGCGTGACAATTTTCGTGCAGGCGTCAGCGGATGACTCGGGAACGCTGGGCTATCAGTGGTTCAGCACGGACGGCTCGGCTATCACCGCGATTGACGGCGCGACCGAAACGGCATACAGCGTGACGATTGCAAAAGCCGGAGTCTACCGCTTTTTCTGCCGCGTGACAAACACGCTCGGTGAG
>JAFLSQ010000063.1 GCA_022510865.1 Treponema sp. | reverse complement strand
GCTTAATAAATGAAAATGGATTTGTGAACCTTGATTTTTTGGGCAATCTGGGTCATTCAATCGCAAAGAATAAGGATGAGCGTGTCTACATCGAAAAAAATAATCGCCTGCTGTTGTCTGCGGTTGATTTTTTTACGTTTGAGCCGCATATCAGCATTCCGAATTCAAAATATGGATACAAAAAAGAGAACATATATCATTTTTCAGGCGGCAAACTGGTTGAGCTATGAATCCTGATTCATGGTATGATGTAAAGCATCGGGCAGGCGCACGGTCTGCTTGTGCAGATGAGAATTGAGCGGGGGCATCCTGATATGAGGCCGGAGGATATGCGGGAGATTTTCTGCAAGAAAAATCATTTGGACGGCGAGAAGTGCGAGGCGTGGGCTTTTGGCGGCAATCCGGATAAGCTGGCTGAATTGGTGCTGCGGGGTGTCAAAACCGTCACCTCATCCTTGCGTGTCCTTTATGAGCTTGAGCATGAGCCTCTTCCAAAGCAGGGCGATTACAGCGTGATACTGGATTCCCGCGGAGATGCCAGGTGCGTAATCAAAACTGCAAAAGTGTGCGTCGTTCCTTTTGATAAGGTCAGCGAGGCTCATGCGTATAAAGAGGGTGAGGGCGACCGGACTCTGGCCTTTTGGAGAGAGGCTCGCAGGGATTTTTTTGCCGGCTGTCTTAGAGAAGCAGGATTGTCTTTCTGCGGAACAAAGGATGTTGTTTGTGAGGAATTTGAAATAGCCTATGCGGATTGAATTCCCAGTTTTAGGAGGTCACAATGGATAATTTTGCGGATGAGAGGGACTACAAAATACTGGAGCAGGATAAATATACTTTCTCTGTGCTTGGCAGAATTATCGGCGGGGAATGCGCTCTGCTTCTGACCGACCATGCGCGGCTGATTATCTGCTTTTCCAGAAAGCCGTTTCCCATATGGATATGGACTTCGGATGATGTGACGGGCGCAGAGAAAGAGCGGGCTTATGAGACTGTCAGAGAGAACGGCCTGCTCACTGCCGGGCATTCGTTCAATATGAAATATGACCTAGCGGATTATTTTATAAAACGAGCGGCAGAGAAATCGCTGAATTTGTCCATCACGACCAATATGCTTGCCTATGACTGCCCTAGCCCTGCGGAGCCGCATATAAAATCAGATGGCGGATTGCACAGGTGCACTGCGGATGATATTGACGAGCTTGTTGATTTTCAGGCCTTTTTCCATCAGGAGACTGGAATAGACAAGGAGAGCCGGGATGCTTACCGTCAGAAATCGGAGGAGGCGGTCAGGCGCGGGAGTCTCTTTTTCTGGCAGAATGCGGACGGCAAGAATGTCTCCTGTTGTAGCTGCAATTTGCGTCCGGGCGGCGGCATGGCTTCCATTGGTCTTGTGTATACGCGCGCAGAGTTCCGGAGAAAGCACTACGCGGAGAATCTTGTTTATCAGGTCAGCAAGATGGCAAATGACGCTGGATATACGCCCATGCTTTATACCGACGCGGATTACACGGCCTCGAATGCCTGCTATCAGAAAATCGGGTATGTCCTGCGAGGCAGGCTGTGCACTGTTGGCAAAAAAGATTGAGGCGATTTCCTGCCGTCCGCGTCTGAAAATCAGATATGAGGCGGGGACAAAATCTGGCAATCAAGGACAGGAATCTTAATATCACAAGGCTTATACTTATGCGCACGGAGGATATGATGGACTGGGCAGGGGCGATTAACAACGCCATCGCATACATAGAAAATCATCTGACGGATGATATTGCGCTTTGTGACATTGCGCAGAGCGTGAATATTTCTGCTTTTCATTTTCACCGCGCATTTTCCCTGCTGACGGGAATGACACCGGCGGAATATGTGCGCAAACGGCGGCTCTCTTTGGCAGGGGCAGAGATTGCGGGCGGAAACGCGCGGGTGATTGATGTCGCCATGAAATACGGATATGATTCGCCGGAAAGTTTCACCAAGGCGTTCATCCGGTTTCACGGCGCTTCTCCGATGCAGGTAAAAAAAGGCCGCTCAATTCAGTTTATGAATCGGTATGGTGTTAAAATCACGATTGAAGGAGGCTGTATGCTGGAGTACAAAATTGAGACGTGGGAGGCGATGGACTTGCTCGTTCATGCCAAGGACTTCCACGCGGAGACAAGCGAGCAGGAAATTCCCGCGTTCTGGGATGAATATTTTGCTCGCGAGGAATGCAGGAAAATCCCCGGGTATCTTGGGGTGTGCGCCCAGAAAAAAACTGGTGGGGATGTGTTCCGCTACGGAATTGGCTGCAAAGCCTCTGATGTGGATTATGTGCCCGAGGAATTCGAGATTATCCATATTCCGCAATACACATGGGCTGTTTTCAAGTGCGTCGGGCCGTCGCCTGCGGCTATTCAGGCGATGTGGGAGAAAATTTACAAGGAGTGGCTTCCCTTTGCCGAATATGAGCTTATCCTTGACTACGACATTGAGAACTATCTGCCCGGCGACCCTGCGTCCAAAGATTATGTGAGCGAAATCTGCATTCCGGTCAGAAGCAAAAAGTGACACGCGGATTGCTCCGCTTTGCGGGCAAGACAAATTTTAATTCGGAGGAAGAGAATGAGACTTTATTTGGTCAAGCCGGACTTGACGCATTTTGAGCAGTACAATCAGATGATGAGCGAGTGGCGCGCAAGCGGCACGCAGATTGCTCCCTGGTTTTTGGGCGATAGTTTTGACACTGTCGAAAAATTCACGGATTTTATCCGTATGCTGGATGATTGCGAGCACGGCCTTACAGACAAAAGATTCAGCGCGACAACATCGTATTTTGTAATTGATGAGAATGACCGCCTCGTTGGTGCCGCGAGCCTGCGGCATTATCTCACATACGAAGGATTTTTGTCCTGGGGTCACATCGGGTACGGCATCCGCCCGAGCGAGCGTCTTAAAGGATATGCTGTCGCAACGCTAAGAATGATGCTTGAGCAGGCAAAACTGCGTCACATCTATAAAGTCCTGCTTGGCGTTCACGAAAGCAACATCGGCTCACGGAAGGTTGTGGAGAAGTGCGGCGGAATCCTTGAGAACACCGTCCGCGTTCCGGGTGATGCGGAGGCTGTGCGCCGTTACTGGATAGCCGTGGATAAGGATTGACGATGCCGTGTTTTGTGAATTATGATTTATCCTTGCTGCACGAATTTTATGCGACGAAATTTTCAATAATAAATCGATTTCCCGCCCGATGACGGCCGCCGCGCTTTTTTGCGGGAAAGTGAAATCAGCGGGAAAGGCAGAGAAATCGGTTTGAGAATCGCAAACTTTTTGGGGAGGATGATATGCACAAAAACGGGAGATGGGCGCGGCAGATAGTCGCGTTGCAGGACGACGAGGGCAAATGGGGGAATTTTCATTCGATGTCGCAGTTTTCCGCCGCGCCCGTCACAACTGAGCAGGCTCTCAGGCGGCTGGAGCGGCTTGGCTTTGGAATTGAGGATGAGTGCATCCAGAAAGCGGTTGCCTACATGGACGACTGCCTCGCGGGAAAAAAATGCATCCCCGACCACCGCGAGAAAATCCACGACTGGGATGTTTTTACCGCGCTGATTCTCTCAACTTGGATTCGGCGGTTCACTCGCGACAACGCGCGGGCGAACGAGGTTGCCGACAAGTGGGCGCAGGTTGTGACGCAGACGTTTTCCGGCGGCGTTTACGATCAGGAGCGGTATTCAGAATCATACCGCGATGTAATCAGGCCGAGCGGCGGGCGGCTCGTCGGCTTTCTGAATTTTTACCCAATCTCAATCACAGCCGGGCTTCTGGACAAAGAAACTTGCGGTGCGGCAACGGACTTCATCCTGCAAAGCGCGTGCGGAATCTACTATATTTGTGACCGCAAACTCGCGGAGCTTCCGGCGGATTTTTGCAGCCGTGACGCGAGCCGTTATCTTGCCGCAATCGAGCTGCTCGCAGAGCACACTTTCGCGCGGCACAAACTCGGCTTCGTCTCAGACTGGCTCGAATCGTGCAGAAACGGGCGCGGCCGGTGGGATATGGGAAAGTCCGTGTGCGACAAAATTTTTTTTCCGCTCTCGGATGACTGGCGGACGTGCGTGCGGCGCGAGGCGGACTGCACCGAGCGCATCTCAAAGTTGATTTCCGCGATTTCAAGCCCTGACCGCTGATTTTAGGCAGGACAATCAGAATGCGGATTTTTTTCACCGGATTTTCAGGAGGATTTTACCGTGGACTTCATCAGGACAGACGGCGCGAACAAGGATTTCATCGAAAATTGCAGGCTTTTGGACATCGACCTCGAACGGCGCGTGGGCGCGGAGATTGACCGCAGCAAATACGCGCCGCTCAATCAACTGGATGGGATAATCGGGGCGATTGTCGTGTATGACGGCGGCAACGCTGTGGGCGGCGGCGCGATAAAAAAGTACGATGAGCGGAGCGCGGAACTCAAGCGCGTTTTCGTGCGCCCGGATTTTCAGAACCGCGGAATCGGCACTCGCCTCGTCTCGCTTCTGATTGAGTGGGCGGCGGAACTTGGCTTTTCGCGAATCATTTTGGAAACCGGCGAGCGGCTCGCCGAATCCTGCGCCGTGTACAAAAAACTCGGCTTCAAAGTGATTGCGAATTACGGTCCATATACTGGCATGGAAGAGTCGCTTTGCATGGAAAAAGATTTGCGCGGAGATTGCGAATCTGTGGTATAATGTGGAGAGGAGGCAAACGTCAATAATTTCTGCTTACCCAAACTGCGTGTAA
>JAFLSQ010000062.1 GCA_022510865.1 Treponema sp. | reverse complement strand
GAACCATCTGCCAGAAGAGTATTCTCCATAATCGTCATCATCATCTTCTTCTTCGTCATCATAGCCAGAGTCGCTTGAATTATCGTCATAGAACATATAACCGAGGACGGTCTTTAAATCACTACCAGAAATAACCCCCTCATTATTAATCTTGCCCCAAAATACATAAGGCAGCTCATCCATAATATCATCGATTTCAGTTGACTTACTAATCTCATCGTTATTAATATATTGCGCAATATGGTCTCCGGTGAGCTTCCAGTTCCCCCGCAAGTTCAAGCGCGGCGGCATCCTCGCCTCCACCGACCCGCTCGCGGTTGACCAGGCCGCGATTGACATGGTGTACCGCGCGGCGGACTCAGGCTCGCTCATCGAGCGCATCGAGAGCCGCCAGGGACTGCGCACGCTGGACGCGGCTGCGGAAATCGGGCTTGGAAAGCGCGTCTACCGGCTGGTGGAGGTGAAGTAGACCGTCAGCGGAAAAATCTTGACGGCGGACGGGGTTTCGCTGAAATCCCGCTTGGACAGGCCCTTCGTTTTTTGCGGCAGTCGGCGATGATTGCGTTAATCTCTTCAAGCGTCATGTCGGCAGTGCCGTTCTTCACCGAGTCACTGCGAATCTTCATGATGTTCTCCATAGCGTCCTCGTAGCTGTAGGTGCTCTCCGCGCTCACGGAGAACGGGATTCCGCCCACCTGCACCGAGCGAGTGAAGAACATCCGCACGGCGGAGGAGAGGTCCAAGCCCAGCCCCTCATACACCTTCGTAACTCTCTGCTTCAAAGCCTCGTCAACCCGCACCTGGACAAGCGCACCTGCCATAACCGCACCTCCAGAATCGTTTGTAATGCATTATAATGCGGATGCAGGACGCATTCAATGTAAATTTTCAGTCGCCGCGCACGAAGCGCATCTAGTTTGATTTTTCGTCAAGCGAGGACTTTTTCCTGTTGTACTGATACAGCGAGAGGCCGTTCTCGTTCGCCCTGCGGATTTTGGCGATGTAGTAGCTTCCATGGCAGAACGACTCGGCTTCGGAGAGCAGCTCCTCGCAGCGGGCAAAGTCCTTGCGCTCGTACAAAAGCTGTGAGAGGAAGATGTCGGCAAAGTATTTCTGCGCGTCCGTCATGGCGAGCGCACGTGCCTGCTCAAAAAATTCGAGCGTCTTTTTCTTCGAGCCGCCCGCAATCTTGGGCGCGAAATAATAATACTGCCCGATGTTAGTGAGTATGTATGAAAAATCAGGGTATTTCTGGAGAGCCTTCTTGTACAGCGGCTCTATGCCCGTCGCGTATTTGAGAACGTCCGAAATCGAGAACACCATATAGCACGACGTAATATCCGCCCATGTGCAGAAAAAGTACGAGCTTAAGGCATCATCACCAGCAGACTTGGCGAATGACTCGCACTTCTCGCGCTGCGCCCCGAGCATCTCTCTCAGCATTTTTGCCTGACCTTCCTTTCCGTAGAGATAATTGTACCGCTCCATGATGATGAAGTTGTCAATCACAATCCTGTCCTGCTCGCTGAGCGCCGCGATTTTCTCGGAGTTGCGCGCCGCAAAATCGTCAATCGCGGCGAGGATTTCTGCCATTCCCGGCTCGGTGTCGCCGTCAATGAGCGAAAGATTCATACGGAGGTCAAAGAACGAATCAACGAGCGAGGCGGTCTCCTCGGAAACGTCAGTCACGGCAAAGCAAAGCCCCGCGCAGAAAATGGCGGTCATAATCGTAATCAAGATTTTTTTGAGACAGAACATAGCCGCATTCTAACACAATGCGGGCGGTTTGAGAAGCTTCCGGGCGCTGTTTGCGCCGTGATATACAAAAAAAGCGTAATGTGGTAGGATTCTGTGAATGAACGGGAGCGCGGGTGTTTTATGATTTTTTATGTCATCGTGATTTGGGGAGCTGACGCCATAATCCTTTTTCTGAACATGGTTTTTTGCCGTGATTTCCTGACTGTCAGGGAAATCTGCATGGTCACTCTGCTGATGCCCTTCGGCCTGATTGCCATCGACGGGCTTGCGGCGTTTCTGGTGCGGTACACGCTGCCGAAAAAATGGTTCGACCACAAGGTGAAATTCCACGTGGCATCAAAAAAAGAATGCGTTCTCTACGAGAAACTGGGGATAAAGGCATGGAAAGACCACATTCTGGAGCTTGGGATGTTCACCTCTTTCAGCAAAAAATCCGTCAGAGAGCAGAACGCGGGCTACATCGAGCGGTTCATTCTGGAGTGCAACTACGGGGCGTGGGGGCATCTTGCGGGAATCGTGCTCGGATTTGTGCCGGTGATTTGCCTCCCGCAAAAATATCTGCTCACGATAATCCTTCCGGGCGCGTACGTCAATGCGTTTCTGAGCCTGCTGCCTCTCCTGATTCTGCGCTACAACGTTCCGCGCTTGCAGCGGATGCTCGCCGTCCTGCAAAAGCGGGAGGCGGAGTAGAAATCAGATGGGCGGGCGGCGGCATCACGCCCCGCCGGTTCGACAAGGCTCAGTCGCCCTCGTATTTGAGCGGGATGCCGTAGACATCCTCGTAGACTTTCTTCCAGACAAGGTAATTCTCGTTCATCATCGATGAGATGTTCTCGGCAAGCGGAAGCTCCGGGTTCGGGAAAATCGGCTTTCCGATGTGAATCGTGTACTCCTGCACGAAAAAGCCGTCCGGGTCGAGCGTGTCGCTGTCCTGCATGGTGATGAAGACGGGCAGCACAGCCGCCTTGTTCTTTGCCGCCAGCGTGTACGCGCCCTTGCGCAGCGGCTTTGGCTTGCGGTAGTTCCACCACATACTCTGCTCGGGGTAGATGAGGATGTAGTCGCCGTTTTTCAGAAGGTTGCGGCACGCGGTGAGGAATTCGTTCATCACGCGGTGGCTCCGGCTTAGCGGAAGCGTGTTGCACGCCTTCATCAGGTAGCCGTAGAATCCCGGGAAATTCGTGTAGTTGCCCTCTTTTATGATGCGGAAGAAGCGGCCTTTCCCGCCCGCTTTGAGAATCTCCTCATACACAAACTGAATCGCAAAGCTGTCGAACGCATTGAAGTGATTGCACGTGATAATCGCGCCGCCGTTCAGAAGCCTGAGGTTTTCCGTCCCCTCCACGCCCTTGATGATAATTTGACGTTTTCTCATCATGTCGTTCAGGAATTTGCGCGCGGCACGGAACGCGAAGTGCGCCTTGATTCTGCTTGAAAGTTTCCTGCGCTCCCAGTCAACCTCGCCTGGGCGAATCTGGAGCGCAGGCGGGTCGTCCTCCACGTCCTCGTCAAAGCGGCCCGCGCGCTCGTACTCTTTGATTTTCGCAAGCACGGCAAGCCGTTCCGGGGATTTCTGCGCGGATGACTCTTTGCCCGCGACCTCCCCCGCTTTCTCGCTGTACATTTTCTGCCGGTTCAGGAAGTTGTCGGGGCGGTTCGTCTCGCGCACCGCCATCTCCTCCAGCTCCTTCACGCTCGCCATGTCCCGCGCGCGCTCCTCGTCGGTGTAGTCGTCAAGCACTTTGAGAATCTGCTCGTAGACAGGCGTCTGCTCCGCGTACTTCCAGAAAAAATCCTTGTGGATGCAGTCGCGGTAGTGCCACGGCTTCGAGACCATGATGTAGTGGATGAGCTTGAAGTCCTCCGGCTTGTACTGAAGCTCGCCGAACATCTCCACGTTCCAGTTGTTCTCAATCCAGAGCACCTTGTCCTTGCAGATGACGTTCAGATAGTCCTCGTCCTGCGTGACGATGAACGAATACTCGTGCAGGAGCTTGATGAAGCGGTCGAGAAGATTCTGCTCGCGGAACTGGCGGCAGTTAATCAGAATCATTCCGGCGTTGAAGAATTTGTGGCGGCTGATTCCGACGCACTTCTCCACGTAAGTGCCGTAGATGTCCGTCTGAACCATCGCCTGCTCGTTGCACGCGCCCACGTAGTTGTCACCAAGGTCGTGGTTATACAGCTCGGAGATGTCGCCGAGGATTATCGTGTCGCTGTCGATGTAGAGCGCCTTGTCCAGCTCGGGGAACATCTCGGAAATGAAGAGGCGGTAGTACGTCGTCTTTGAGTAATAGTGGCGCACGTGCAGCTTGTACTCGATGCTTTTGAGGAAGTCGTTCACGTCGTCGAACCTGATGCTGAACGTCTCGTCCGCAAGCGAGAGCGCGGCGGCCCTCATCTCGTCGCTCACTTTCGTGCAGAGGATGTGGATGTCGTAGCAAAAATCGCGCGAGGCGTTCGCTTTGAGCGACT
The DNA here is from genome assembly GCA_022510865.1 of Treponema sp. GTDB lineage: Bacteria > Spirochaetota > Spirochaetia > Treponematales > Treponemataceae > Treponema_D. The sequence goes on along the minus strand of JAFLSQ010000062.1, from coordinate 550 downwards.
GAATCGAGACTATCGTGAATTTGACGAAATTGTCATCGCAGGCATAAAAAATCGGAATGCGTTTGCTCATAGGAAATCTCTCCTGAACTTTTCAATTAAGTATACGTATTCTAGCAGAATATCATCAAACTGGAAATAGCGGAGCGAAAAAAGGCAGGCCCGCGCCTGCCTTGTCTGTGGTTCAGAAGAGATAATGATTAAGACTGCTTAGTGAAGGTGAATTTTATCGCCCCTGACTCAGAAGAGGCACCCCAATATTTGTCAATCAGTTCAATATAACTTTTATCTATTTCAATTTCTTCAAGCTCCTCATCGCTCAGACCTTTAAGATAGTCTACAAACTCTTTCTTTGTCTTAAAGTCTTTCCCAAGGATTTCATTATACCACTCTAACTCTTCATCCCAATACTTTTTGGTGTAAGTCCATTTATTCCACATATAGCCGTAAAGGGTGTTGGAGTCCTCGCTCACTGTGAACCATCTGCCAGAAGAGTATTCTCCATAATCGTCATCATCATCTTCTTCTTCGTCATCATAGCCAGAGTCGCTTG
>JAFLSQ010000061.1 GCA_022510865.1 Treponema sp. | reverse complement strand
CCGGCATCAGGCGGAGAGCCTGCAAGGAGCGCGCCCATCATCTGCGCGGCGGCGGGGCAGAAGAAGCTTCCTCCGCCCGCGACGTTGTGAACCGCGCGCAGCAGCTCGTCAACGTCCGCGTCCTTGGTGACGTAGCCCTGCACGCCCGCAAGCAGCGCGTTCTTCACGTGGAAGGGGTCGGCGTGCATGGTGTAGACGATGACTTTGAGCCGTGGCCGCACCGAGCGGAAGCCTTTGATGAATGACGTGCCGTCCTCGCCGTCAAGGTTCAGGTCAATCAGCGCGAGCGGTATCTCCTCGCGCCGCAAGATTTCCTCCGCCTCCGCCGCGCTCCCCGCGCAGAAAAAGCGCAGTTCCGGGCTTTTCTGCTGGAGGAGCAGGGCAGTCCCGTCGCGGAGACCCGGGTGGTCGTCAAGGAAGAGGATTTTCAATTCGGATTGCAATGGTCGTTCCTCCTTCGCGTATGATTATAGCACGGCAGTCTGTTGTCCGCTACCGCGCTCCTGCGGCTTTGAGCAGTTCCGCGACATCATCGGAATCGAGGGCGGTCGCAATCATCAGCGCGGTTTTGCCCTGATTGTCCTTTGCGTTCACATCCGCGCCCGCCGCGAGCAAGAGTTCTGCCATGTCCGTGGAATTGCTATATGCCGCCCACATCAGCGCAGTATATCCGATTTCGTCTTGCGCGTTCACGTCCGCCCCGGCAGCAATGAGCCTCTGGACTTCGGCGGTGTCGCCGTGCTTCGCAGCCTTGACGAGCACGGTTCCATTTTCCACATCGGACATCAGTGCGGCACTGAGCAGTTCCGCGATGGCTGTCGCACCGTTGTCGGTCGCATATATGTACGCACCGGCGGAAAGCAGGAGTTCGGCAACTTCATCGGAATCGTACTCGTACTCGGTCGCATACATGAGCGCGGTCTTGCCGCGATTGTCCTTTGCATTTATGTACGCACCCGACGCAAGCAGGAGTTTCGCCATGTCCGGGCGATTGTCCTTGGCCGCGTACATCAGCGCCGTTTTGCCCTCATTGTCCCTCGCGTCCGAATGCGCGCCCGCCGCGAGCAGAAGCCGCGCCACATCCGTCGCATTGAACTGTGGCGTAAACATCAGCGCAGTTCTGCCGTTATTGTCCTGTGCGCTCACGTCCGCACCGGCAGCAAGCAGAAGTCGCACCACGTCCGGGGATTTTATCGCAGCCGCATACATCAGCGCGGTCATGCCCTGATTGTTCTTTGCGCTCACGTCCGCGCCTGCCGCAAGCAGGAGCCGTGCCACGTCCAGGGAATCGTCCGCTGCCGCATGCATGAGTGCAGTCCAGCCCGCATTGCTTTTTGCGTTCACATCCGCACCTGCCACGATGAGCCTCTGGACTTCGGCGGTGTCGTTGTCCAACGCCGCCTGTATGAGCGCGTCCGTCTTTGCGTCCGCATGCGCTGCGAACGCCACAAGCGCGAGCATGAGCGCGGTGATAAAGTGTTTTTTTGTTTTCATCAGGTTTTCCTCATTGTTTGTTGTCCGCTACCGCGCTCCTGCGGCTTTGAGCAGTTCCGCGACGTTTGTTGCACCGTTGTCTACCGCCCACATCAGCGCGGTCTTGCCCTCATTGTCCTTTGCGTTCACGTCTGCGCCAGCTTCAATCAGAAGTTCAGCTATGCCCGCGGCATCCCGATATGGTGTCAGTGCCGCCCATATCAACGCAGTTCTGTCGCGATTGTCCCGTGCGTTCACGTCCGCGCCGGCTTCAATCAGAAGTTCAGCCACGTCTACGGAACTTCTCCTTGCCGCATATATCAGCGCGGTCGTACCGTCATTGCACTTTGCGTTTACGTCTGCTCCCGCCTCAAGCAGAGGTTTGACGATTTCCATTTCCGAGGATTTTTGGTGTCTGCGGACCCAAAGCGCATTCATCAGCGCGGTCTCGCCGTCATCGTTCTTGGCGTTCACATCTGCGCCGGCTTCTATCAGAAGGCGTAGCACGTCAGGGTTCTCTCCACCAGCGGCAGACATCAGTGCGGTCCAGCCGTCTCTGTTTTTGGCGTTCACGTCCGCACCAGCCCCAATCAGAAGTTTTGCTGTATCTTCCCCGGTCACAATCATCAGCACAGTCCAGCCCTCATCGTCCGTGGCGTTCACGTCTGCGCCGGCTTCTATCAGAAACCTTGCCATGTCCACAGAATTCTTCACGGCCGCATGCCCCAGCGCAGTACCTCTACTGTCCCTTGCGTTCACATTCGCGCCTGCCGCGATGAGCCTCTGGATTTCGGCGGTGTCGTTGTCCAACGCCGCCTGTATGAGCGCTTTTGATTTTTCGTATGCTGCGTATGCCGCGAATATCGGCGCAGTCTCGCTGTCGCGTCCGTCATCGTCTTCTGCGTCTGCGATGGGCTGATGTGCTTCGGCTACGCTGTTGTTCTCTGCCGTTTCGATGAGCGAGTCCGGGTTTTCGTCCGCGTGCTTCTTTTGTGCCGCGGTCGTCTTTTTGCCCGAACACGCCGTCAACGCAAAAAGCGCGAGAATCACAGTCCATGCAAAAATCTTTTTCATCTTTCCTCCTCACATCAGCATGATTATACCACATCTTCTGCTTGTATCTTCCTCAAACAAAACTTCACTCGACGGGCAGCTCCGTGAAGCGAACCCCTTTTATGCCGGCGGCTTCTATCATATCCTTTGCGGTCTCGGTGCAGATAATATAAATACTTTTTTCTTTCATGGCGAAGATATTATTATGTATGTCAGATAATTTTCCCTTATCCAAAACGACTTTGCCTAATAAATCCAAAACGCCCTCAAAATACTCATACTCTGATTTATCCATATTTAAAATATTGTATTCGGGGAAAATCATTGAGTAATAGATGTCCCAAACCGGGTCTTTGCCTTTATAATAAAGTTGGGTTGGCAGCGCTTCAAAATCCGTGTTCAGTTCCTGAACAATCTTGAGGAATTTTCCGGAAATCAGATTGCTGTCAGCCAAAGGATAGTCATCCGGCGCATACTTGTTCTTGACCGTCATCGTGACGGGCAGTTTCAGGTTCCTGTTTTTCCATTCATTCATCCACAGGGATTCATTTTCCCATTCGCCAAACAACTCCGGCTCGGGATATCTTGTTTCTTCCCCGCCTCTCCGCAGATTATAATATTTCATTTCTAGTCTCCCTTTTTTCGTATGATTATACCACATCTTCCGCTTGTATCTTCCTCAAACAAGGCTTCACTCAACGGGAAGCTCCGTGAAGCGAACCCCTCTTATGCCGGCGGCTTCTATCATGTCCTTGGCAATCTCGGTGCAGATTATGGGTATAGTCTTTTCTTTCAATACAAATATATTATTCTCAGCGTCCACATGGGAAAGTTTTTCCTTTGACAGGACAAGTTTGCCTATTAACCCAATTCCATCTCCGAATGGACCCGTGTCATACTCCGACTTTTTAAAATTGAACGCTTCATATTCGGGGAAAATCATCGAGTAATAGATACCCCAAATCGGGTCTTTTTCCTTGTAGTACAACTGAGTCGGAAGTGCCTCATAATCCTTGTTCAGCTGCTTTATTACGTCCAGAAGTTTTTGCGACACCAAAGCCGAGTCCGCCAGCGGATAATCCCCCGGATTGTACTTGTTCTTGACCGTCATCGTGACGGGCAGTTTCAGTTCTCTGTTTCTCCATTTGTTTTTCCACAGCCCCTCTTCTTCCCATTCGCCAAAAAGTTCAGGCTCAGGGTATTTTGTTTCTTCCCCGCCTCTGCCTATTTCATAATATTTCATTGCTAGTCTCCCTTTTTTCGTATGATTATACCACATTCCGCGCCGGGAACTTCAAGGAAGAGGATTTTCAATTCGGATTGCAATGGTCGTTCCTCCTTCGCTCAGAATCTCAAGGTGGCCGCCGAGGAGCGCGACGCGCTCGCGCATGGAGACAAGCCCCCAGTGCCTGCGCCCGTCGCCGGAAGTCTCCTCGCAGAAGCCCCTGCCGTTGTCGTGGATGTGGATGACGAGCGCGTCCGCCACGTCGATTATCTTCACGCTCACCTCGCTTGCCTGCGCGTGCCGCGCGATGTTGCTCAGCGCCTCCTGCAAAATATAGAGGATTTCCATCTGCCTCGCGTCGTCAAGGAGCGCGATGATGTTCGACGCTACCTGCGCCTGCGTCCTGATTCCGTGGTTCGCCTCGAACGAGCGGCAAGCGTCGCGCACGAGGACTTCAAGCGGCTCGGAGAGGTTCATGTGCGACTGGTCAATCATGCAGCGCACCTCCTCGAACGCGCGCTTTAGGTAGAATTCGGATTTCCTGCGGTCGTCCTGCTGAATGTAGAGCCGCGCCGCCGCAAGGTCCTGCGCAACCCCGTCGTGCAGGTTGCGGCTGAACGCCTTCTTCTCGCGCTCCGCCGTGAGCACCCGCGAAAGCGCCGCCTTCTCCCTGCCCTGCCTGATGAGGATGAGCATGACCGAGATGGAGAGAATCACCGCCGAGAAGAACGTGAGCTGGCTGAATCCCTGCGAGATGACGCGCTGCCTTGCGTGGACTTTGTTCTGGAAATTCTGGAGGGGGATTCTTCCGCCCGTGGTCGCGCCCTCAAAGAGCGTGGTGAACTCCTCTGCGAGCGAGTCGTCAAGGAAGAGGTACGGCTCAAGAGCCTCCCGGAGCGCGCGCGTTCCGCTCCTGTCCCCCCGCTCCATTCCCTCAAGCGCGAGCGTGAACTGCCCGTCCAGAGCGGCGTACTCGCGGTTCATGCGCGACGTGCAGAGCGCGGTTACGGTAAAACTGAGCGCGGAGAGCAGGATGAGAATGTATTCGATGCGGACGCGGGGTCGGAGTGTCATGGGCGGAATATATCCAGTTCCTCCCTATCCATACAGAACCACCCCCTCGCGCTGTGCGATGCGCTCCATGGTGGGCTGCGCTTTCCTTTGGTCAAAACGGCTCTGCGTGCTCATCAGTATGTCCACGGGTTTTCTTTCGTGCATATCCCAAAGCGAAAGGTACGCCGCTGCCGTTGCGTCCGTCAGGTTCTGCTCGGTGTCGTCGGGCATGATGATGTAGAAATCGTAATCGCTGTCGTCGCGGTAGGTGTCTTTCGCATACGAGCCGAAGAGAATTATCTTTGCGGGGCGCAGCGTCTCAACAAAGCGGCGCGTCATCTCGCGGATTTCATCGTTCACCATCTTGCATCCTCTGTTCGCTCATTATACCACAAAATCAGCGAAAAGTCATCATTTTGGCGTCCTCCAAAATCGGGAAAAATTCCCGGTGACTCGGGGCGATTAAAAAAATCAAGTTGATAAAATCAGACGGAATTTTATTTGCCCACTGCGCTGAGCATTCAGTAGCCGTGGGGCGGTGTTTTGTGCTATACTTGCTCGCATGAGCATCGATGTGAGCAGGACATTTTCGGTGAGGGCGCAGGTTATTCTGGGCGTGGCGTGCGGGCTTCTTGAGGTTCTCGTCAATTTTTTGCAGGAGCATTTCAATCCCGTGCCGATTTTCATGGACACGCTCCTCACCATCACCGCGTCTTTTTTCGGCGGGATTTCCGGGGCGCTCTCGGCGGTGATTTTCCGCGTCCTTGCCAAAGTGCTGCACAATCAGACGCCGTTCGCGTTTTTCTGGCTTGTCTGCTCTC
>JAFLSQ010000060.1:1364-7288 GCA_022510865.1 Treponema sp. | reverse complement strand
ACCTCGCCGCCAAGGTCAGGCCCGGTGTTCACGCCGAGCACGTCCCCGCGCCGCGAGCGCACCATGTGCGAGACAAGCACCGCCCCCGCAAGAATCGCCAGCACCGCCACGAAAGGCAGCGCGGAAAGAAGCCGTTTTTTCTGCGTGGATTTTTGCATTGTGGAACTCCTTTATTTATTGAAGAAAATGATTTGCCGCGCGGGATTCTCCGCCGGACAGTCAGATTATCGCCGTTTGCGAGGCGATTGTGTATCGGGAGAAGGGATGATTTTTTGGACGCGGGGGAGAAATCATCCGAACGGGGGAGGGGATTTGCGGGGCAGTGTTAGTCATCATAAGGAAACACGCTCGTCACACGCGCTCTTTATCATGCCGCACCCACATAATTCACAACGGACAGCTCCTGAATATGCTCCTTCGTCTCCGCGATGATTTTCTCCAGCCGCTTCACCACATCTCCTGTAAAATGGATTTCATTGCACGTGTAGCACTTGTGGCAGGGGATGTTTCTGATTACAAGAACCCCGCTCCCAAGTTCCACCGCCTCCGTGGTCGTGCTTGCGTAAGTCTCATGTCCGCATCTGATGCATCTCATCTTGTTTTCTCAAAATCTTACGCTTTCTGTCTTTTACGGCGTGATTTTGCTGCCGCTTGCTGCCCCGCCCATCACCCGCGCAAGCTCCGCGCGGTTGCGCACGCCGGTCTTCTCGTAGATGTGCTGCAAGTGCGTCTTGACTGTCGCCACGGAGATGAAGAGTGCGTCGGCGGTCTCCTGCGTGGTCAGCCCTTGCAGGATGAGCGCGGCAACCTCGTTCTCGCGCTTGGAGAACGCAGGATTGTGCGCAGGGTTTTCGGAAAGAGGTTCCTTCCGCGCAGAAAGTGCCGCCGTCACAAGCAGAACGCTCGCAATCCATGCGCATAAACTCAGAACCGAAGCGCAGAGCGAAAGCGCGTTGAACGGAAGGCCGAAAATCAGCGCGGCGGCGTACAGGACTGCGGGCGAAAAAACGAGCGCGAACGCAATCCGCAGCCTTTTCCGGATTTTCGCGGCAAAAAACCTGAGCGAGAAATAGAGCAGGCACAGCGAGGCGTAAAGCTCCGCCGCAAACAAAATCTCGTACAGTGTGATAAGTGAGCGCGTCTCAAGAAAAAGCACGTTCTGGAAGATGAGCGACGCGCAAACCGCAAGCGCGCTCACGGCGATTTTGAGCGGAATTCCCGCAGTCCATGTGGTGCGTCGGTTTGTACGGTTCGGGTTGCTTTCTGCCATTTTCTGCAACGTGCTCCTTGTGTTTTGCGCACAGTATGACGGCGCACGGACGCTTTGTCAATGATGGATGAGAAAAAGCCTTGCCGTAAAGCTCAGATTGTGCGGGCGGCCAAGCGTCATTTTTTGATTTCAGCACAAAATATAGAAGAAATCATCGATTTTTTGCCTTTTTTTATGCAAAATATGCAAAATCATTGCAAAAATTTATAGCGTTTCATAAAAAAATAGAGTATAATGAAGTGTTCACACTTTATAAGGAAATAGGTATGGCAAAAGAAAAGAAAGAACTTGACCGCTTCGACACCAATGCGAAGCGCGGAATTCAGATTTTGACCAAGCTGATGGCTATGATCCTCGGCTCGGTTATCGGTGGAATAGTTATTGTCGCTGTCGTGGAGCTGATCATCTTCAATAATGGTATGCGCTCGTCTACAGAATCTGATTTGGACGGTTTTGCGGTTGGCCTTGAGTCCACGCTCAACGACTGGCGCGACACTTTGGAGGCGGACGTTGTTCTGCTTTCAAGCAGGCCGGATTTAGTTGCGGGTGTGGCGGAATCAGACCGGTCGGAAGTACGTTCCGTGCTGAACTGGGTTAACAGTTCGCTCAAAATGCCGGTAGAGGTTCTGGTTGTGACGAACAGCAACGGCATGGTGCTTGCGGGAAACGGTGCGGCTGAGAATTCCAACCTTTCATCGCTGCCTGCGGTGCAGAGCGCGTTGCGCGGCACATACGCATACGGCTTTAATGAGATTGGCACGGCGGGTTACTCAATAACTGCCGCTGCTCCTGTCAGGTCTAACGGCAGGATTGTGGGTTCGGTTGTCGCCGCATACTCGCTTGTGAACGGCGATATTGTTGCGCAGGTGCAGGACTCATACTCATCTGAATGTACGATTTTCAAGGGCAACGTCCGCGTGTCATCATCCCTTGGTGAGAACGTAATCGGTACAACAATGGACAACACAGATATTACGGGCGCTGTTCTTGTTGACGGAAACACATACCGCGGTACGGTTGAAATCAACCAACAGAGCTATATGAGCGTTTACTTCCCCCTTATTGGCAGCAACGGGGACATTACTGGTATGGCGTTCATCGCAAAGTCAATGGCGGTAATCGACAGTGTTCGTAACCATACATTCCTTATTGTTCTTCCTATTGCTTTGGTTCTTATCGTTATACTTGGCTTGTTCTCTTACAGGTTCGTGCACTGGCTTATGTGGCGAATTGCGAACGTCGTTGACTTCCTTAAAGAGCTTGAGACTGGTGACGCTGACCTTACAAAACGATGTAAGCTCTTCATCCGTGATGAGATTGGTGACCTTATCGTTCACTTTGACTTCTTCCTTGACAAACTTCAGCAGATTATGGCTGAGGTAAAAGGCACGAAGAACGAGCTTGGTGAGAGCGGTGCGAACCTTTCTGCCGGAACTACAGACACAGCGAGCGCGATTACTCAGATTCTTGCGAACATTGACGGAATCCATAAGCAGATTGCGGCGCAGGGTGCCAGCGTTGATCAGACATCCGGTGCTGTGCGTGAGATTTCTGTGAACATCATGGGTCTTGATACTCTGGTTGAGAATCAGTCTTCCGGTGTTGCCGAGGCTAGCGCGGCCATCGAAGAGATGATTGGAAACATCGCGTCTGTTACATCAAGCGTTGATAAGATGGTTAAATCGTTCGGCTCACTCAACGAGAATATGCAGGTTGGTTTCTCACGACAGCAGGATGTTAACGAGCGAATTCAGCAGATTGAGGGACAGAGCCAGTTGCTTTCAGAAGCGAACCTTGCGATTTCTTCAATCGCATCGCAGACAAACCTTCTTGCTATGAACGCCGCAATTGAGGCGGCCCACGCGGGCGAGGCAGGAAAAGGATTCTCGGTCGTTGCTGATGAAATCCGAAAACTTTCTGAGACATCCAGTGCGCAGTCACGCTCAATCGGAGAGCAGCTCAATAAAATCCGTAATGCTATCGGCGAGGTTGTTGCGTCATCAAATGAGGCGACCGAGGCGTTCAACGCGGTTTCTGAGCACGTCAATCAGACAGACGAGGTTATCTCTCAGATTAAGGTTGCGATGACCGAGCAGAACGAAGGCTCTAGGCAGATTGGAGACGCTCTGCGTAACATGAATGACAGTACGATGGAAGTACAGAAGGCTTCCAAAGAGATGTCTCAGCGCAACGAGAAGATTATGAACGAGATGAAGCTGCTCCAGGATTCCACGAAGAATATGCAGACTGGAATGAATGAGATGAAAGAAGGAGCCAAAAAAATCAACGAGACCGGTAACGCTCTCTCGGGTATTTCCGGCGATGTGCAGGAAGCCATCAATAAAATCGGCAGTCAGATTGACCGATTCAAGACCGAATAATATTTGTTGGCTTGGGATGTCTGTCGCTTGCTGTGGCGGACATTTCAGAAGTCCGAGCTTAGGCGGTGAAAGAAGCGCGGGGTGTCCTGCGAGCAGATTGTCTGCTTGAACGGTGACACCAGACTGGAGCGGTCTTTCACTACATTTGCGGAACGAAAAAGGAGGCTGTGGCCTCCTTTTTTTGTCGAAAAATGCAATTGTTTATCATGCGCATTCCTCTTGGTGCGGTTTTTTACTTTGCGCATAATTCCGTCCATCCGCTGAAATACCGCGGACTTTCAAGGAGTACAAAATGACTGGCGTTTCAATGACATCGGGCGCGCCGTGGAAACACGCGCTCCGCTTCGCGCTTCCGGTGATGGCAGGCTCGCTCTTGCAGCAGCTCTACAACACGGTGGACACAATCATCGTGGGGAACTTTTCGGGCGAGGCGTCGCTCTCGGCGGTGGGGACGACGGGAAGCTTCACGTTCCTTTTTCTTGCGATTGCCCTGGGATTCTCGGCGGGGAACGGCGTGGCGGTCTCGCAGCATTACGGCGCGGGCGATGAGCGGCAGGTTCGCGCCACAGCGTCAACCGGAATCATCCTGCTCCTCGCGCTCGGCGTTTTCGTGACAGCGGCGGGAATCGCGGTCTCCCGTCCCGCGTACACCCACCTTGTCGCAGTGCCCGATGAGATTCTCTCGGAGACGCTCCTCTACTTCCGCATTTTCGCGCTCGGGCTTGTCTTCCAGTTCGGCTACAACATCTTCTCCTCAATCTTGCGGGCGGTGGGCGACAGCGCGGCCACCCTCTACTTCCTGCTCGTCGCCTCCGTGCTGAACGTCGCGCTCGACCTGCTTTTTGTGGCGGCTCTCGGCATGGGGGTAGCGGGCGCGGCAATCGCGACCGACATCGCGCAGGCGGTCTCGTTCGTGGCGGCGTGGATTTATATGTGGAGAAAATATCCTGTCTTCCGCTTCCGTTCGGGGGATTTCTCGTTCAGCCTTCCGATTGCCAAGCGCACCGTGATTCTTGGCTTCCCGATTTCGCTCCAGCTCGTCATCGTGTCGTTCGGGCTGACGTTCATACAGCGGGCGGTGAACGGCTTCGGGCGGGCGATGACGGCGGCGTTCACGGTGGGGCAGCGGATGGAGATGTACATGAACCTTCCGTGCAACGCCTTCCAGACGACGCTAGCCACTTACACCGGGCAGAACGTGGGCGCGGGCAAAGTCGAGCGGGTGCGGCTCGGCGCGAGGCAGACAGTCGCGATGTCGCTTTTGATGACGATGTGCATCTCGGCTCTGGTGTGGGCGTTCGCTCCGAGAATCGTCTCGCTCTTCGGGCTTGGCAGCGAGGCGGCGGACTGGGGCACTTCCTGCGTGCGCACAATCGCTCTGATTAACATCGTGCTCGCCACCTACATCCCGCTTTTCGGCGTGTTCCAGGGAACGGGCCACGGAATCGCCGCCACTCTCGTAGCCACATTCGCGCTCACAACCCGCGTCATCGTCACCTACGCGCTGAAGGACGGCGCGGCGTTCGGCCACACGATTGTCTGGTGGAACGGCCTCTTCGGATTCGGCATGGGCTTCTGCATAACATGGGGCTACTATCTGAGCGGACGGTGGAGGCGGGGCACTGGGGCGTGAGGCGGCTCTCGGGTGACAAGCAACAAAGAGCAACCAATGAGAACAACCATGAAAAAATCCCTTGACAAAATGACGCTGGCGGAGCTTTGGGAATTGTTCCCGATTACTTTCTGCGGGCCGTCAGAGCGGTTCGCGGAGGTTTTTGCGGACGAGGAGCGGGAGCTGAAATCACTGCTTGGAAGCCACGCAAAGAGAATCAGCCACATCGGGAGCACGGCAATCAGGGGGATAAAAACCAAGCCTATCATCGACATTCTGATTGAGGCCGATAGCGCGGATTTTGAGGCGATAAAAAACGCGCTTGTAGCGGACGGCCGCATTCTGATGAGCGAAAGCCCGGACCGCCTCTCGCTGAACAAGGGCTACACTGCGGACGGCTACGCCGAAAACGTCTTTCACATCCACGTGAAAAAGCCGGGGAACTGCGACGAGCTTTATTTCCGTGATTTTCTGAACGATAATCCCGACCTTGCCGCCGAGTACGAGCGTCTGAAAATCGCACTGTACGAGAAGCACAAGCCAGACCGCGACGCATACACCGCGGGCAAAAAAGATTTTGTCGCGGAAGTGGTGCGTCAGGCAAGGCAGAAATACGCCGGGCGATATTAAGGCGCGTCCTGCTCGGCAATCAGATTTTGGA
>JAFLSQ010000060.1:0-1354 GCA_022510865.1 Treponema sp. | reverse complement strand
CGCACAATCCTGCGCCAGATATTCCATCAAAATCGTAATTCTGATATATTCTGTCTTACTTTAAGTTTGGGGAAAGCGATGCACGAAATCAAAAGGATAAAATGCGGGAACGGAAACTGCTACATCGTCACAAGCGGTGAGAGCGCGGTTCTGGTTGACACCTGCCGCAAGCAATTCAGGGAGCGGATTCTGCGCGAATGCGGGATGCTCAACATCCGCCTGATTGTCCTGACCCACGGTCATCTTGACCACGTGCAGAACGCCGCGTGGCTCTCTCATCGGCTTAACGCGCCTGTGGCAATGAGCCGCGCGGACATCGCGCTTCTTTCCGACAACCTTGCTCAGATGCTTCATGCGCGGACGCTCCCCGGAAAGATTGTCCTTGCCGCCTCGGTCAACGCGCTCCGTTACACGAAAATCCAGGAGTTTTCCCCGCAAGTCTGGCTTGATGAGGGCGACAGCCTTGAGCGTTACGGCATTCCCGCCAAGGTAATCGGACTGCCCGGCCACACCGACGGCTCCATCGCGCTTGATGTTGAGCAATCAGATTTGATTGTGGGTGACGCGCTCATGAATATGTTCTATCCAACCGTCTCAATGCTGTACCACGACGAGGCGCAGATGCTTAGGAGCGCGGAGCGGATAAGCGCGCTTGGCGAGCGGACGATTTTCTTCGGGCACGGAAAGCCTGTCGCCAACAGAAAGTGGTGATTTCCCCGACCCGGGATTAAAATCCGCATCCACGATGATTGCCCGGCTTTTACGCGCTGATTGCCCGCCCTGCGTCTGAGAAAGGCTTTCCGTGGCGGTGAGTGCGCCCGGGGAAAAGCGTCATAATCCGCCTGGGGTGTCGTCAAGAAAATCGACCGCGCCGGTGTCTGTGTGGTAGAGCGCGCCCCGCACGGTCATCCCGGGAAGCGACTTTCCGAGCGTCTCCCTGATTTTCTGGACACCGCCGTGCACGTTCAGAATCTCTGCCCTGCGCACATCGCGCTCAGAGCCGATTGCCCGCCTGATTTCATCGGTTATGAGCCTTACGCGGCCGCCGCTCTCTCCCATCGCCGCGCCAACCGCGCCGCAGCCTGTGTGCCCCATCACGACCACAAGAGCCGCGCCAAGGTGCTCTACCGCGTACTCAACGCTTCCAAGCTGGAAGTCGCCGATGACGTTACCAGCCACGCGGATTACAAAAATCTCGCCGATTCCCGCAGAGAAAATGCTCTCCGGGATGACGCGCGAGTCCGCGCACGAGACCACCACCGCGTAGGGATGCTGCCCGTTCCTGCTTGCTTCCTGCCGTTTTTCCGGCGAGACATCCCCCGCGCCGTTCTGCGAGCCGATGTAAATCCTGTTC
>JAFLSQ010000006.1 GCA_022510865.1 Treponema sp. | reverse complement strand
CCGATAAGATTATCAGAGAGTACTTTGATATTCTGTCCGAGAGTTTTGAAAGCCCGGCCGCGCATTTTGCTTATTACGCGAACGATTCATTCCGTGATGAGATTCTGCTTCCAACATACGAGAAGAGCAGGGCTGACTCCGACACCTCCGATTTGTTCATCAGGAGTGTGAGGCTGCTTGATTTGTTCTCGCTTGTGAGCGCGGAAAAGCCGAAAGCGACGGTACAAGGATTGCGTTCTGCACAAGCAAAGGGGAAAAAGGACCACACCCAGTACACGGTGAATGGCACTCCGACTGGCGGAAAAGGTCCTACCGTATATGCTGCCGTGGAGCACTATGTCAAGTCGAATTCGGGGATAACTTTTGAGCAGTTGCAGGTGGCGTTCCCAGATGAAGCCGCCAAACCTGACTTTGGAAAGATGATTCGCCTTTTTGAACACGTGAGTCAGAACGAATGGGAAGGAAGCAGATTCAATAAACATCCGATAACTCTTGCCTCAGGACAACAAGTCGTTGTCTCTACGCAGTGGAAACCTGATAATATGCGCTCGTTCATTGAATTCACAGGTCGCGCGGGCATTGAAATTAAACCAGTCTGATTGCGGTCTTGCGGTGCTCCGTCACAAGCACGTGCAACATTTCTGCACAGCACGAATATCGTCCCTGCATAGTACGGTTGACGTAACGTCAACCGCACGGATAACAAAACGTCAACAGTACTGTTGACGTAACGTAAATCGCACGGTTGATAAAACGTCAACCGTGCTGTATCAGAATGACGACCGTGCTGTTTCGGGAGCGTGAACGCGCTTGCGGCATTACGCGGTGAATCACTTCTTGTTCGAGCCGCCGAGCGCGGAGGCCAGCAGCACAACCCCAAGCCCCACAGCGAACGCCGCGCCCACGCCTATGAGCGCGCCCATGATTCCGTCGTCTCCGCCCGGTGTATTCTGCTGTGTCTGCCCGGAATTTTCTTTTATGGACTGCGCAAGAAGCTTCTGCGGCATGAGCAGGGCGGCGGCGAAGCGGTTGGCGCGGTTTTCGTCCTCGTCGTAGGCGGGGCTGATTAGCTCTGCGGGCGGCACCGCCCTGTCAGTGCGGATTCCGCAAAAATTCTTTGCCAGCAGGTAGTTCCCCAGCTCCCGCGCCTTGGTGAAGCGCGCGTCCTTCTCGCTCAGGCGGCTGTCGGTCACAAGAACCGGCTTTCCCTTCACGGTGGTGTCGAGCACCGCGACAAGCCCCTCCGGAAGCTCCCGCGCGGCCACAGTGAAGCCCTTTGCCAGAAGGATGCGGTCTATGTCCACTGGCAGGTCGGCCTTGGTGCGGATTCCGAACTCCTCTATCACGCTGTTCGCAAGCGCGATTTCCTCACGTTCAGTTGCCATTTCGAATCCCCCTCAGAATCGCGGACACCTCGCTCATCGCGGGGCCGCTGATTACATCGCCGCGGATTTCCACCGGCATCTTGTCCAGTTTTTCCCTCGGCAGCAGGTCCGTCACGGGGCAGCCGAAAACCTCCGCAAGGTCATAGATGACCGAGAGGCTGATGTCCTTTGTGCCGCTCTCCGCCTCCACCACGAAAAGGCGGCTTTTTCCCAGACGCGCGGCGAGGGCGGCCTGCGTCATTCCGGCGGCCTTGCGCTTCTCCATAATCTTTGTGTTCACGAATCTGAGCGTGGGCGCGATGTCCAAAAGAGATGTATCTGTTTCGTTCATATCTGCCATTATATAGGAAAGTAAAGAAAAGTCAAATGGCGGCTGTCTGCCACTTTGTGTATATTTTTACTGACATTACTTCTTTCAAAGATTTTGCTTGATTTTATTTGCAAAGTCACTTATATTTATAGTAAGGTTGCTTGTTGTAAGTAACTACATACTTTTAGAGAAAGGGAGGGCTATGCCTATGATTGTTTTCCTGCCGCTTCGGGCGGCATCGGCTTCGCAATGTAAAAATGTGTCCGGAGAGATTCGGAGAGAGATGATAGTTGTGATTGTGGCTCTAGGGAAAGAGCCGTTTATTGGACTTCTACATGGAGGTATAAAATGAAAATTGAGAAAGAACTGGTCTCTGAGGAGACAATGGAGCAGGGACTGAACGTTACCCTGCGCGTGAATACACTGGACAAAGAGGGCAGCTACTATGCCAGCGTTAATTCCCGCGTGGCAAGCGTGAAGTCCGCCCTCCGCAATATCAGGAACGAGGACAAGGGCGTGGACATCACCTCCGTAAAGCACGGCTTGGAACTGTACAACAATCAGGTTATCAGTCTGCTGTCGCAGGGGTTCTCGGTTAAGGTGCTGGACTTGGGCGTGCTCGTCATCAAGCGTCGCGGAAGAGTCAAGGACAGGAACGAGGCGGAGTCCATCTCTGGCTTCACGGTTGAGTTCATTCCGGGTAATGATGTGCTGAAGGCAGTGGAGAATCTGAGCGTGGATGCCGTGCTGACGGTGGACAACTCGCCTGTCATGGAGAGCGTGACCGACCTGAGCCGCAGGGAGAGCGACGGCACGGTGACCATCGGGCAGCCCATGCAGGTGCTTGGCCGCAACCTCAAAGTCAATATGGAAGATGACGAGCTGTACTTCGTCCCGCAGACAGAGGATGGCGAGCCTGTGGCTGACAAGGAGCGGTGGATCAGGGTTGAGAATGACCAGATTTTCCGCAACAAGCCCACGGAGCTGAACCTGTTTGTGCCCGGCACGCTCACTACGGGAACAAAGTATCGTCTGCTTGTCAAATCCTCGTACATCTCCGGCAGCCGCGCGCGCAAGACCGCACTGACCGGCACGAGTGATGTGTTCACTGCGGAGAGTTCCGCGGTGTAGGCCGTGAAAGCGGCAGGAACTTCCGCCCCATGCCGCCTTTGCGGTGTGGGGCGGTTCTTTGACTGGGGCTGTTATGAGAAAGGGCGGTAAGGGACTACAATCACGTCGTTGCGCTCAACCTGGTACGGGCTCTCAAAATCCATGTCAAGCAGAATCCTCTCCGCGTCAAGCAAGATTTCCTCGTTGTTCCTCTCCACAAAAATCGCCTTCAAATCGCTGAACACTGTGAAATAGTTCTCAATCCGCCTGATGAGCGAGGCATAATTTTCCGAGACATAGAAGTTGATTTTTGTCCTGTACATCGCGCTGTTGGCGTCCTGATTCATGTTAAGCTCCGACTCAAAAGTGACAGGATTTTTTATCACGCCTTTAAGTTCCACAAAAGGCTGTAGGTCGCTCCAGTCTGGGATAAAAATGCTGTCCTTGTCTACAAGGGGGATGTTCGCGCTAACGTCATCCTCAGAAAGGTAATGGACTTTCTGGAGCCGCTCCTTGCCGTCGTCAATCCTTATGAGGCGGATTCTTGACAAGTCTGCGGTTTTTGTGATGCCAGAGGCGTAGCCGTAAATCAGCTCCTGTAGGTTTTCATTGGCAAGAAGCTCGTATGTTCCCGGTCGCTCAACTGAGCCTTGGATGGAGACTATGCGATCCTGCCGTCCTATGATTATTTTGTCTCCCGGGCGCAAATATGGATTCTGGCTGAAGTCTCCGTCACGCCGCGCCTTGTATAAGTCATAGACATTCTTCTTGCCGTCCGCGTGGACAATCGTTATGTTGCGCTCCGATGAGTATTTCGTCACATTGGGCGCTATGAACGATGACAGCCGCGTGAGTGCCCATGCTTTTTCCTCTGTGGACTGAACCACTTCCCCGGTTATGCTGACAAGGAATACCGCCGGCTTTGACAGCATGAACTGCGGTCCGCCCATCGGGTAATTCTGACTTATGAGGCTCTCAACCCGCGATTTCAGCTGGTTGTATGTGAGACCCTCGCATCTGATGATTCCAAGGTTTGCCACCCTGATTCTGTAGCTTGTGTCTACGGGAAGCGTTACGTGGACGGAATTCTGCCCCGCGGCAAAGGTGAGATCGTACACATCGCCGGCGGTTACAGGATAATCAGGCACGGACATTGCGAGCTGTGGGTCGGCAATTACGGCAATCAGCTGCGCGGATTCGCTCTCTTTCTCTTGGTCATCAGGTGCTTGTGTCTGCGCAAAAACATGGAAAGCGCATAAAATCAAGAGTATTGCGGTATTTCTTTTAGCGGCTGTCGGCAATCTAGTTCTTCCTATCTTTATGGATGATACAATCAACTGTAGTTTACCACTACTGTAGTAGAAAATCAACATCGAAAAACAACTAAATAATATAAAATTGGCTTATGGGTTTTTGGGCGAAGGTTGAACAGGAAAGGGAATATCAAGGATTATCCAGGAAAGAACTGGCATTCAGGGCGAACATCGCTTATCAGGGCATAGGACTGGGGCTTGAGCGCAACAGTATGCCTGGAGCGGATACTGCTCTGAAAATTGCGAAAGTTCTTGATGTGCCCATTGAGTACCTGCTTGACTCTGAGCAGCTTGCCATACAGTCGGATGGCAAGGACAGGCTCCAGAACGAGGCTCTTAAAATGCGCGACATAGAGCTTTACAAGAAGAACCAGATAATCATAGAGAGCCTAGAGAAACTGCCGCTTTCTGTGAAAGAGCCGATAGTCCAGATGATAAAGAAACTTGCCGCGAACATTAACTGAGAGCGGAATTTGTCCGCGCCTGCACCTGCGCGGACAGTTTGTAACTTCCGGCAAAAAGTGATATAATCCGCTTATGTTCAGCATAGAAATCTCCACAATCACCGCACCGTCCTCTTTGAACAGCGGCTCTTTCTTGCAGACGCCGTTCTGGTGCGGCTTCAAGGCCCGCCACGGATGGGAATACAGACGGCTTGGCGTGAGCGTCCGGAGCGGGCAGGGCACTGTGCCGGACCAGTCGTTTGAGCTTGCCGTGCTCAGCCGCAGTTTTGCAGGGGGATTTTTCAGCATCGCCTATGTCCCGCTAATGCCCCGCTTCCAGTATGATAATCCTGCGGATTTTCCTGCCGATTCCCGCGCGGAAATCTTCGCCAGCCTGATTGAGGAGCTTGCCCTTGCGCTCCGAGGCCATCTTCCCCGGAACACGATTGCGGTGCGCTTTGACCCGGACGCGGCTTTCTCCTCGCCGGAGGAGCGCGACTCGTTCAACCGCGGCGTGAGCGCGGCCGCAAGGGCGGGCAGGCTAAGAATCCGGAAGAGCGGCGTTGACATCCAGCCGCCGGACACGAGCCTTGTTGATTTGACCGCGAGCGAGGATGAGATTCTTGCACGGATGCACCAGAAGTGGCGGTACAACATCCGCCTGAGCGAGAGAAAGGGCGTGACAATCAAAAAATACGAGGGCGATGACAAGAATCTGTCTGAAAAAATCGACATATTCTATAAGCTTACAAAGGAGACGAACGCCCGGGACGGGAATTCCAGCCACGCCAGGTCATATTATCAGGATTTGATTGCCTCGTCCGCATCCGAGCGTGCCGGCGGCGCGGACGCTCCTGTTGTGAGCCTTTATGTCGCCGAGCATGAGGGCGACGGGATTGCGTCCATTATGACGCTTTTCAGCCGTGACGAGGCGGTTTATCTTTACGGCGCGAGCGGAAACATCAAGCGGAATCTCATGCCCAACCATCTTCTGCAATGGACTGCAATGCGCGACGCCAAGGCTTACGGAAGCAGGTATTATGATTTGTATGGAATGCCGCCGGAAGGCAAGGACGAGAGCCACCCAATGCACGGCCTTTATATGTTCAAGGCGAATTTCGGCGGAAAAATCATCCACCGCACCGGAAGCTGGGACGTTCCTTTGCGCATGATTTACAGGCTCTATATCATGGCAGAGAGATTCCGCGCTTTCTGGCACAAAAAACTGATAAAAAAGCTCAAAGGCAGGTGATTGTCAGGATTTTCCGGCCGCAATCACCTTGCTGACAGCCTCCGCGATGCCGTCCTCATCCCCGCTTAGGATTATCTCGCAGTAGCCTCGCTCCCGCTCCTGCCGTGCCGCGCTGTCATGAATCTGGCTGATTTGGCACGCGAGGTCTTGCCCGTCACTGGAGACAGTCCGCATGATTCCTGCAAGACTGTCCTTGCTCTGCGGCGGAAGCTTTATGCTCAAAGTGGGGCGCATTGTCAGCGGGGGATTTTCCGGCGCGTATTCCCGCATTGCGCGTGATGCGCTGAAAATCATCTCAAAGACGCTCGTCCGGGCTCCGGCCGCGTAAGCGAGGCTCATCCCGCTGAGCCTGGGGTTTATCTCGATGACAGTCCATTTGTCCCGCTCAAGTACAAGGTCAATCTGGGCCGCGCCCTGCAAGTCCAGTTTCCGCGCAATCCCAAGAACCAGATCCTCCAAATCAGGGAAGTCAGTCCCGCTGATTTTTCCGCCCGCGCAGAATTTCACGCTGTGCCTCGCGCTCGTGATTCCGTACTTGCTGAGGCTGAACACGAACGGCGGGAGCACGGTGTAGCGGCCGGCGGCTCCGTAGACCTCCACGCCAAGATGCAGTCCGTGCGCGTATTCCTGGACAATCCTGTTTGAGCTGTTTCTTTTTGATGTGAGGTATGCCTCGGCCTCGCCGTAAGTTCCCGCAACCCCCAGCGAGTACGCGCTCAGGCCCGTGGTGTCCTTTATCACAAGCGGAAGGCGCATTGTGCGCACCTGCGCTAGGACGCTGTTGCGGTACGCGTTGTGCAGGACTTCCTTGCCGCTCGCCGCGCAGAAAAAAAGGTCGTGGTCAACGAAAATCGTGCGGGGGCTTGGGATTCCGTTGCGCTCAAAAAACTCGCGCGTCCTGTTCTTGTCAAAGCAAATGAGAGCGGTCTCGACGCTGTTGCAAATCACGCTGATTCCCATGCCGCGCAGTCTCTCTGCCACAAGCGCGTCGCTCACAGCAAGCCAGTCGAACGGCGCGACCCAGAACGTCATTGCGATTGCGATGTCCGGCCTGAGCCCCGCGATGATTTGTGCAATCTCGTCCGTGCTGTCATCCTGCCGCGCGTAAATTATGCGCGGGTCATCACCGGAGAGTTCTTTTTCCGGCATGAACATTCCCGGCTGCTGGGTCACGGCAAAAAAATCGTCATCCGGATGGCTCTGCGTGAAATTGCGGAACTGCTGTGCGTGTGACATCATGTTTGTGAGCGTCACATCACCGTCTCTGAAAATGTTCGTGCTTGTGCTGTAGAAAACCGTCCTCATAAATCGTCCGCCTGCTGGATTGTGAAACTTGTGATGCTCCTGACCGCGCTCAGAAAATCGCTTTCCTCTGCGGCAGAGAGCGAGTCCTTGCCGTAAAGGGCTTTCTCAAAAAGATTTCCCGCCGTCACCGCAAAATGCGAGCGGCTTTTCCTGTCGTTCGCGTCAAGATACTCCTTGATTCTCTGCGTGTACTCGCCGGGAGCCATGCTCGCCTTGTACTCAATTTTCCGGCGGCTTCCCCAGTCAACCAGCGTCATGAACTGCCTTGTCAGGCGGTCAACCCCGCTTTTTCTCCGCTGATTTTTCCGCCCTTTCTTGATTATGCCGCGCCCCGCGCCCTTGGGATTTTTTGCCTGCACCGTCGCATAAACCTCTTTCCCGCCGTGCCGCGTATGATGAAGCAGAATCCGGAGGAAGTCTTTTATGTCAGACAGAAGTTTTGCGATGAATTTCGCGAGCATCCTGCTGCGGAAAAACTCCCGCACCGGGCGGCTGGAAATCATCCTGTGAATTCCGTATGCGGCGAGCAGGGCGGCCGCCGCCAGAATCACCGCCTTTGCCGCAGTGTCGATTATGCGCCACAGAACGCTCGGATTCGCGGGATTTTTACGCCCGGTCTCAGAAATCCGCCTGCCAAAATCCTGAGGCTGATATTCGGCCGCGCTCTCGGTTGCGGCGGGTTTTTCTGTGCTGATGATTTCCCGCTGTTTTTCCTCCAGCCGCCTGATTTTTATGAGCGCGCTGTCCGATGATGCCGCCAGCGCGAGAAGCGCGCAGCCAAGGAGGATTGCCGCCGAGAATCTTGCCAGACCGTCTTTTTTTGGAGGAAGCGCGGCGAACCCGAGGCAGGCGTAGAAAATCCTGCGGTTGTAAAGCCCCAGCATGATGCCGCAGACGAATATCCCCGCGTAAAATACAAGGATGAGGATGATAATCTGCGGCATGAGCCTGATTCCCGCGAGCCTTGCGCCAAGAATCGCCGTGAACATCACAAAGCCAAGCGCGAAGAGCGTCGCCTGCAATTTTCTGAGGCATCGCGAGAAATCCGATGCCACAAGGCTGTTGTGAAGAAGGCAGACCCGCAGAGCCTCGCCGTCCATTCCGTCTATGCAGTCAAGGAAACGCTCTTTTGGACGGAGCAGGGAGGTCATCCGGGCGCAGAGAACGTAAAGAGCCGCCATTCCGGGAATGAGCGCGTAGGGCGCGTCCATCTGACCGAATGCCGCGCACAGAACTAGCATCAGCGCCGTGCACGACAGCAGAATTGCGATGTGGGGCGCGAGCCTTGTTTTCGGCGTGATGAAAAAATCCTGGGCCGCGCAGAAAATCACCGCGCTGAGCGCGAGCGCGGCATAGGTGAATGATGTTCCAAGGTGAAAGTCCAGAATCCCGCTTGCGATTGCCAGACCGCTTATTATATGAAGAATTATGATTGAGAACAGGGCCGGCACTGCGGTCAGAACTGTCCGCTCAATCAGCCTTGTTTTACCGTAATCCATTGCAGGCCCTCTTCGCTATGCCAAGGCGGTCCGTGTTAAGCTCGTCTCTGGCGGAATCTGCCCTTGCAAAGTAGTTCTCAACCTCGCGCGGGCCGACCGTAAAAATCATCGTCCCGGCAGGAAGCTGATGGCGGAACTTTGCCTCCGGATTGTACGGCAGGCTTCCGCTCTCAGTCTTAATGACCGAGAGAATATCGAGGATTAAGTCCGCCTGGTTCGCCTTTGGCCTGATGTACGGGAAGCCCGAGCCGTAGGCCGCGAATCCGCAGCGCTGCTTTTTTTGCCTTGATGCCTCCACAATCGCCGCCGCAATCTCAACCGCCCTCTCGCAGTGATAGCTCCGCGTCCTGAGCGCGTAATCGTCCTCGGCAAGGTTCAGGAACACGAAAAAAGGCGCGTCATAGGATTTCTCATACTGGTTCGTCAGGAGCATCCCGAATTTTGCGGACAGCCGCCAGTTAATCCGCTTCTGCTCATCCCCGCTGATGTACTCGCGGACTGACCTCCTAAGCGTTATGTCCTCATAGACCGGATTGTCTGTGCGGAGCGTTCCCTGCGGAAAGCCCGGGAAAGTGCGCGTGTCCAGCCTGATTCTTGCGGGGCGCACCGTTATGGCCAGCTTGCAGGCAATCTCAATGTCCACGTCAAAAAGCCCGAGCGGGTCCGATGTCCTGATTCTGAGCGGCCCCGCCGCATAAAGCCCGCGGTCCTGCGCGGCAATCCTGTAGGTTACCTGCCTTATTTCCCTGGGGCGCAGAAAGATAATCCCCGAATTCTTGTTGCCGAAAACATAGAGATACGGCGCGTCATCCGAATAATAGCAGATGAACGCGGGCAGCACCGAATGATTTTTGATTGCAAGGCGGATTTCCGCGCGCTCCTTGCTGGCAAGATGCATCTGGGCGAGCGGGCGGTCGGCTTTTATGCTTCTGGCAAGGATTCTGGCGTACACGAACATCAGGCAGATGATGAAGAATACGCACCAGCCTATGAACTGGATTATTCTGAACGGAATAACAAGCGAGAAACTCGCGCTTATAATCAGGGCGGCCTGAACCAAGGACGAGGTCTTTACCATCGGCGTGTCCTACGCGCTGTGCGTGACGTGCGGCCTGAACGCGGGCAGGGGAATCTGCTCCAGAAGCTCCCGGATGATTGCCCCGGCGGTGTAGCCTTTGAGCATTGAGTCGCTTGTGAGGATAATCCGGTTTTTAAAGACGGGCAGCGCGAGAGTTTTTATATCCTCGGGGATGACATAGGCGCGTCCTTTCACCGCGGCGAACGCCTGGCATGACTTGTAGAGCGCGATTGAGCCGCGCGGGGACACCCCGGAGGCAATCCTGTGGTCATTGCGGGTGTGGCGAACAATCGCAAGAAGATAGCCGAGAACGCTCTCCTCCACGTGAATGCCCACTGCCTCCTCCATGCAGGCGAGTAAATCCGCGCGGTCTGCGGCGGCATCCACTTTTTCCACGGGGTGCGTCATGGTATTCTGCGATGTGATGATTGCGGCCTCGTCCTCCTCGTCCGGGTATCCGATTGAGAGCGTCATCGTGAAGCGGTCTTTCTGCGCCTCTGGCAATGGGAACGTGCCCTCTGACTCCACGGGATTCTGCGTGGCAATCACAAAAAAAGGCTTGTCAAGGACGTGCACTGTTCCGTCCACGCTCACCTGCCTCTCTGCCATGCACTCAAGCAGCGCGGACTGAGTTCTTGGCGTGGCGCGGTTAAGCTCATCAACCAGAACGACGGATGACATCACAGGTCCGGCCCTGAAATCAAAAGTCTGGGTCGAGGGAATCCAAACCGAGCTTCCCGTCACATCGGACGGCATTAGGTCGGGAGTGCACTGGATGCGCGAGAACGGAAGCCCCGTGGATTTTGCCAGCGATTTTGCGAGCACGGTCTTTCCTGTGCCCGGAACGTCCTCCAGAAGCACGTGCCCGCCTGAGAAAAGGCAGGCGAGAATCATGTCAAGCAAATCATCGTTGCCTTTGAAGGCTGTGGAGACGGACTGCTTGATTTTTGCGGAGACCTCTGTGATTGTGGACATATTGTGATTATATCACGCCTGCACTAGCAATTAAAGTGCAATTTTTATAAAATGCAGTGTATGACAAAGGACGAGCTGATTTTCAGAATACAGACGATGCAGCCTTTTGAATTCTCCTACAACGGCAAGAAATACAACATGATGTACGACAGGACTGCGGACGGCGGCGCGCTCATACGGTTCGGGCAGATGTACGAGGAGAAAACGTTCGCTTCGTTCGGCGAGCTGATGAACAATGCGCGCATAGAGAATCATTTTTTCAAAGATATGCTGGATGTGATGTGATGCCAAGAAATCAGAGCAATAAGATTGATATGACGCAGGGGCCGCTTTTCTCAAAGCTCCTGGCATTCTCGCTTCCGCTTGTCTTCTCAAGCCTGCTGCAGCTGCTTTTCAATGCCGCGGACATTGTCGTGGTGGGGCGGCTTGGCGGGGACAACTCTCTTGCGGCGGTCGGCTCTACCGGCTCGCTCATAAATCTGCTTGTGAACCTTTTCTCGGGGCTGTCAATCGGAACGAACGTGGTCGTGGCGCGTTACTTTGGCGCAAGAAAAACCGATGACCTGCGGAAGGCCGTCCACACCGCGATGCTTCTTTCCGTGCTCAGCGGGATTGCTCTCACGGCAATCGGGGTGCTTTCCGCGCGCGCAATCCTCACTCTCATGCAGGCGCCGCCCGATGTGCTGGAGCTTGCCGCCCTTTATCTTAGGATTTATTTTGGCGGGGTCACATCCACGATGGTCTACAACTTCGGCAGCGCGATTCTGCGCGCGAAAGGCGACACGCGCCGCCCGCTTTACATCCTTTTTCTTGCCGGCGTGATAAACCTGCTTCTGAACCTGTTTTTTGTCGTCAACCTGCGGATGGATGTGGCCGGGGTCGCGCTCGCTACGGTAATCTCGCAGACAATCTCCGCTTTTCTTGTGGTGCTGCTCCTTTGCCTGGAGAAAGACGAATTCCATCTTGATTTGAAGGCCTTGAGCCTTGATTCCGCGATTCTTGTCCAGATTGTCAAAATCGGACTTCCCGCAGGATTTCAGGGGATTATGTTCTCGCTGTCCAACGTGATTATCCAGTCGTCCATAAATTCGTTCGGCGCGGTGCTGATTGCCGGGAATTCCGCCGCAATCAATCTGGAGGGCTTTGTCTACACCTCCATGAACGGCTTCTCGCAGGGCGCGCTAACGTTCTGCTCGCAGAATCTTGGCGCGGGCAAAATTGACCGCATAAGAAAAACTGTCTGGATTTCCCAGCTCTCAATCATCGTCATTGGCGCGGCGCTGAGCGCGGTTTTCCTTGGTTTCGGACGCGCCCTTCTTGGCATCTACACAAAGAATCCGCTTGTGGTTGAGGCCGGAATGCACAGGATGCGCGTGATTTTCACCACTTATTACATCTGCGGAATGATGGACGGAATGTCGAACTCCATCCGGGGAATGGGGCACTCGCTCATGCCGGTAATCACGTCTTTGGCGGGGGCGTGCCTTTTCAGGATACTCTGGGTGGCGACAATCTTCCAGATTCCGGTTTTCCACACGCCTTTCATGATTTTCCTGTCATATCCAATCAGCTGGGCGCTGACTTTCATCGCGAATCTGGCGGGATATTTTGTTTACATAAAACGCGCCGGATAGTCCGCGTGTCCTGCGGACTTGTCCCCGGCAGCTTTCCTGCGCTTACTGCGCGTACTTCTCGCGGACGGTCGCGATGAGCGTGCGACTGTCCAGAACCGAGCCGTCCTTGTCCTTGAATTTTATGCACTCTTTGGGCAGGTTGCACCTTCTTGCGATGCTCTCGATTGTCTCCTTGATGTTCGCCTTGGCAGTCGCCCCGATTCCGATTCCCTCGACGGCATCGGGCTTGTCAAAACCGTATTCCTTGAGCAGCGTGGTCAGGTGCTTTCCGGAATTCGCCTCAGTTCCGTCAGCGGAATAAATCTCAATGCAGTTCTCAGGCAGTTTGAGCGATGACTCAAGATAGTCTTTCAGGCTTTTTACGTTAGTCAGCATGGTAATTTTACTCCTTAAATCCGTTTGTCCGTATATTATATGACGTGCGGATGTTTTTTTCAAGATTGACCTGCTTAAATCAGTTTTGATATGATGGCGGCCCCGTGTTTTTCGCGGACTAGCGTAAAAATCCGCGGTGATGTATAATAATCAGAGCAAATTTCTTGCGGAGAACACAGAATGAACATAAAAGAATTGTATGCTTCTTTGGGCGGCGATTATGAGGACGTGATTTCCCGCCTTGGCATGGATGAGCGCGTCAGAAAATATCTTGTGAGGTTCACGCAGACCCCGGATTTCTCTGACTTGAAGTCGGCGGTGCAGAATTCTGACTGGGAGAAGGCGTTCATTGCCGCGCATACGCTCAAAGGAATGGCGCTGAACCTTGGATTCTCGAACCTTGCGTCGGCGGCATCGGATTTGACCGAGGAGCTTCGCGGCGGGCTTAAATCGCAGGCGAATGCGGCGGGATATTATTCGAGGCTCTCTGAGGAATACAACCGCACCGTGGATGCCATAAATCTGCTGCAAGACTGATTGCACAACTTTTTTTTTTGATATAATCTTTGCCTTATGAACATGGAAGCGTTTATTCTTGGCTGCGGAGGCATGATGCCCCTGCCTTACCGTCATCTCACGTCTGTCTTGCTGCGCCGCGACGGCGACCTGTTCCTTTTTGACGGAGGCGAGGGAACTCAGGTGAGCCTTAAACGCCTGAACTTGAAATGGAAAAAAATTGACGCGATTTTTGTGTCGCACACTCACGCAGACCACGTTACAGGGCTTCCGGGAATCCTCATGCTGTCCGCGCAGGTGGACAGGACTGAGCCGCTTTACATCTACGGGCCGCCGAAAATCAAAGAATATATAGAAACAAGCCGCCGTGTCCTTGATATGTACATAAACTATCCTGTGGTGGTTCAGGAGATTTCCGCGCCGTGCGTGGTTCATTCCGGAAAGGATTTTTATGTCCGCGCGTTTCCGCTTGACCACACAAAGACGTGCGTGGGCTACACGCTGGAGGAGCTTGACCGCCCCGGCGAGTTCAATCCGCAGAAAGCAAGGGAGCTTGGCGTTCCGTGCGGGCCGCTGTGGTCTCAGCTGCAGAACGGCTTTGAGGTTCAGGCATCAGACGGAAGCACCGTGCGCCCCGAGCAGGTTCTTGGCGCGAAGCGCAGCGGAAGGAAATTCTCGTTCGTGACGGACACGCTTTTCAGGCCTTCCATAATCGATGAGGTGCGCGGCTCTGATCTTCTTGTCTGCGAGGGGATGTTCGAGGACGCGCTTTTGGATCAGGCGCGTGAGAAAAAGCACATGACCGCAAGCCAGGCCGCAGAAATCGCAAAAAAAGCGGATGTGAGGCGGATGTGCCTGATTCATTACAGCCCGCGCTACACCGACAAGGAGCTGCACGTCCTGCTGGAGGAGGCGCAGAAGGTCTGGCCAAAAACGGAGCTTTCCAGAGACAGAATGCACATCGAGATTCCGTTTGTGGACTGATTTTCAGGACGGCGATGATAAAAATCACAGGATTCTGCAAGTCATATTCTCGTAAATCTGATTTTGCGGTTGAGGATTTGAGCCTGACCGTGCCCGACCGCTCAGTGACCGCCCTGCTTGGCACGAACGGCTCAGGAAAAACCACGGTCATAAAGGCGGTCTGCGGCTTTCATTTCCCGACAAAAGGCAGGATAATCCTCACAGACTCATCTGGAGCGGAGCACGATGTCTGCGCGAATCCGGAGCGCGCGATGGCACTTGCGGGTTTTGTGCCCGAGATTCCGAGCCTTCCGTTGTCAATGATTGCCGGGGATTTTCTGCGCTTCGCCGCCTCAACGCACGGCATTTCTGGTGCGGATGCCCAAAGCAGCGTGCGCCGCGTGATAAAGGAGTGCTCCCTGGAGGATTTTGTGCATAAGCCGGTGAGGAATCTCTCAAAAGGGCAGAGGCAGCGGCTTTCACTGGCGCAGGCCCTTGTCCATAATCCGCCGAACCTGATTCTGGACGAGCCGATGAGCGGGCTTGACCCCGCCCAGATAATCGGCATGAGACGGCTGATTGAGCGTCTTGCAAAAAGCAGGGCAATCCTCATGTCAACGCACATTATGCAGGAAGTCCGCTCACTGTGCGACAACATCTGCATAATCAGCGGGGGAAAATCCGTCTGCACCGGAAGCGAGGGCGAGATAATCGCGAGAACCCGGGCCGCGAATCTGGAGGAGGCGTTCCTTGCGCTTTCGGGAGGCGATGACAGTGATTTCTGATTCCCGCGCCGCATCCTCTTCGCAGCGTGATGTTTTTTTCGCGCTCTGCCGCTACAATCTTTTCAACGCGCTCACGACCCCGATGTTCTATGTGACCGCGGTTTTGTTCGCGGTGCTCGTCCCGCTCAATTTTTTTGTGCGCCATCAGTTTTTCACCGCCGGGACAACCGACTTGACGCTTTTTTTCTCGGACGTGCCTTATATCTGCATTCTGATTGTCCCGGCCCTGTGCTACAGGCAGAATTTCTTTGTCTACGAGGATTTTGTGCCGCTCAGGAATGTCCTGCGCATTCTTGCGCGTTTTGTATCGGTTTTTGCGCAGTCCTGCGTGATGATAATCCTGGTTTTTCCGTCAGTGCTGATGGTGAGCCTTTTTGGCAGCACCGATGCCGGCCAGATTTTTACAAGCACGGTAATCCTGCTGTGCTATTTTGCGGCAATCATATCGCTCTGCCTTTTTGTGGGCGAGGCTGTAGGGAACAAAGTCCTGATGTTCGTCCTGAGCGCGGTTATCCTTGCCCTGATTAACAGCGCGCATCTTTTTGCAGTCTACGCGCCGCTCGGAAGTTTTCTGACATCGGTTTTCAAGCAGCTGAGCTTCGCGTGGCATTTTGACGCGTCAAGCAAGGGCGTGCTCGATACCCGCGATTTTTTCTGGCTTATCGGCTCGTGCGTCCTGCTGATTATCCTTGCGGATTTTGTGTCGCAGAGGAAAAAGGGCAGGGCTTATCAGAAAAAGGATTTTTTCCGCCTGCTCTCAAGGATTATCATCCTCATCCTTCTGATGATGAACTCGGCCCGGTGGTACGCCCGGCTTGATTTCTCGCAGGGAAAGACTTTCTCGCTCACGCCGTACACAAAGAATCTGCTTGGGAAAATAGACTCGCCCGTTCGCATAACTTACTTCCGCTCGCAGACGCTCTCCCGGCTTTATCCACAGGTGCGCGATGTCAGCGACTTTCTCTGGGCTTATGCGGGCGCAAGCAGGAGAATCAGTCTGGCAATCAGAAATCCGGACGGGGACGCGGAGCTTCTGGCGGTGTTGCAGGGCTACGGAATCCAGAGCCAGCCGCTGCGCACGGTCTCCGGAACATCCACCGAGTACACGAGCGTATATTCGGCAGTTGTGATTGAGCACAACGGCAACGTCGAGGTAATCCCCTTTGTGATGGATGCGTCATCCTTGGAGTATGATTTGGACGGCCGCCTGAATCATCTTCTGACAGGAAGCCGCCGCGAGGTTCAGATTGTCGTTGGCAACGGGATGAGCCTTTACGAGGATTACGGATATGTCGTCCCGTGGCTCAATTCTCAGGGCTTTGACTGCAACGTCCTTGATGTCATGGGCGCGGATTTTGCGGACGCTCTGCTTTCGTCTGCTGGACCTCTTTTTGTGATTGGCGACAGTGAGATTCCGGTCGAGGCGGCAATCGCAATGGAGGATTACATTCTGCAAGGCAAGGGGAACGCTCTTCTTGCCGTCAGTCCGTACAGCGCGGCAATCGACGACAACTGGCGCATAACGATGAACACAAGGACGAACATCGTTGAGATGGCGGAGAACTGGGGCGTTGTCTTTGAGCCAAAAATCGCGGCGGACATCTCCTGCGCGAGGATTACAATGACAAGCGATGACAGCGCGCAGACTCAGGTGATGAACTACCCGATGTGGCTGTCTGTCGTGCCGCAGACAAACGCGGTTCTTGGCGCGGACCTTTTCTGGGCGACCCCGCTCTCTGTAAGCCCGGATTCTGCGGAAGCGTATCTGGTCACGACATCGGCCGCATATTCCTACGACATTGACACCCATAGCCCGGAAAGCCTTGTCGAGAACAATCCGTTTGTAATCGCCTCTGATATTTCTGATTTCTCCCGCACCCGGAGCACTCTTGCCGTTGGCGCGAGAATCAGCGGGCATATTGAGGGCCTCTATAACATCGGCTCGTCAGACAGCGCCGAGGTGATTGTGATTGCCGACCAGTATTTTGTGAGCACGCTCATGCAGCAGTATCTTGGTCAGGACAACAACCTGCGCAATTTCCATCTTATGACGGGCATCCTGCTTGAGCTGAACGGCGAGGATGCGCTCGCCGCGCTGCACAACAAAATCCAGCGGAACACATCGCTTTATAAAATCTCCGATGTATTCCAGCTCCTGCGTCTCAGGCGGATTTTATATTCTGTGATTTTCGCGCTCATTCCGTCTCTCATAATTCTCGCGGCCGTTATCTCATGCACCGGATTTCTGCGCCGTCACCATGCGGCAAGGAGGGCTGCGGATGAGAAAAAATGACGCGGCCGTAATCCTGATTATTGCAGCCCTGTTTGGCACGTACATCCTGTCTTTTGTGCGCGAGCGTCACGGCGCGGAGAAGCGCGAGGCGGTCAGATCCGCGCTGATAAATCCCGGCAATATTCCGTCAATCACTCTGATGGAGATTGGCGGGGAGATTGAGCTTGCGAAGCGCGGGGATTTCTGGACTGTTAGCGAGGCGGGAAATCCGGATGTGTTTTTTCCTGCGGACAGCGGACGAATCGCGGATTTTCTCGCGGAGTTCTCAAAGGTTCGCGTTATGTATAAAATTTCAGACAAAGCGGGCGGTCAGGATTCTTTTGGTTTTTCGGATTCCTCGGCTTTTTCGGTGCGCTACTATTATGACGGCGGTGATGACACGCTTTTGTTCGGCAATCAGGATTTTTCTTTGAGCGCGCGTTACATGATGTCCGCAAGGACGGGGGCGGTTTACGAGATAAACAACGAGGTACAGCGTTTTCTCTCCTCGTCGGTGCAGTTCTGGGCGGAGCCTTATCTTGTCTCGCGGGAGGCTCTCGGAACCGGTGATTTGTCTGCCGCGCTCCAGCGGGTCATCGTTGACGGCGTTGTCTCTTCCGGCGGGCCGGACGCGCGTATTCTGGAGCTGAGGCACGGCGGTCTTCCGGATGCCGGGGATATCCGTTTTGTTTCTGATGGTCTTGCCGCATCGATGACGATGACGCTTGAATTCGGTGATAAATCCTCTGTGATGATGGAATTCTTTCCGCTGGAGAGCGGAGCGGGCTATGCGGTCAGGCAGATTTATGAGTCTGGGGCGGGCAGAAAAAATCAGTTCTGGGCAAAAATCAGCGCGTGGACTTACAGCAGAATCAGGGAAATCACGTTGTAGATGAAATGCGCGCAGACACCGCACCAGATTGTCCCCGTGATTTTGTAGCATCGCCTGAGCACGACGTGCGCTCCCGCCGCGTTCACCACCGCGAGCGCACCGAGGTAAAAGTGCCCCGCCGCGAACAGCGCCCCCGCAAAAATCTCGCAGAGATAAAGCCGCGCCCTTGACCCGGATTTTCTGGAGATTATCCGCAGGAGCGCGTCAGGAAGATAAAATCTGTAGATAATCTCCTCGTAAAACGCGGCGAGCAGGAAGTTCAGCAGGCAGAAAATCCACTGGATGATTGTGGACGGCCTTGCGACCTCAAAAGCGGGTTTGTGCGCGAAAAAATGCAGTGATGAGACGAATTTTAAAATGAGCGCGAGGCAGAAAAGCAGGCTGACTGTGAAAATCACAGGGAAAAAAATCAGCGACCGCTCTGTTTTCTCGCGGAAAATCAAGTAGATTCCGAGCGCGGCCGCCGCAAGTACGAGCTGCGTGAGCGGGAACGTCCATTCGGAGAAAACGCCCTCCGGGACTGACGCTGCCAGATGGAAGAACGGCGGCACCGCGAATCCCAGAAAAATGAGGGAAAAAAACAAGATTTCTGCTGCAAAAGAATGTAATTTCATTTGATTTATGATATTATACATTATAGTAAAAGAGATGTAAATTTCAAAAGCCAGTGCTTTACAAGGGGATTTTGTGTACATTTTGTTCGGGATTATCGCCGCTGCAATAATCATCGCGGTTATCGGTGTTCTGTATACTGTGTTCAGGGCCAAGATTGGCTTCATCGTTCAGGGGCTTGACGCGGGTTTCTCGCTCGCGGACATCATGCTTTTGTGGAACGTCGCGCGTGTCTGCGACTTGGAGCAGCCGTCATCCCTGTTTTTCTCTTTGAATTCGCTCTCGCGCTGCATGAACCAGATTTCAAGGCAGGCGGATTCCGAGGGCACAGCCGGCACGTCAAAAGTCCAGAATCTTCTGTCCAAGCTCTATGATTTCAGGACGAAACTGCAGAACGAGTCCGACAGCAAAAAAGGTCTGGTCACCACTGAGTCGCTGGACAAAGGCCAGAAGCTCCGGATTATCCTGCCGGGCAAAGGCGTTTTTTACTCGGAGATTCTGAACAATGCCAGCTCCATCGTGATTTCAGTGCCGAAGCAGAAAGACGCGATTCCGCTGACCGCGGAGGCCTGGGTCGGCAAGGTTGTGAGCGTCTATTTTTGGCGCAAGGGTGACGCGGCTTACGGATTTGACACGAAGGTGGCGCAGCACGGTCTTTTCATGGGAAAGCCGTCAATATCAATCATGCATTCATCAAACCTCACGAGGACGCAGAAGCGCAAGGCGGTTCGGGCAAAATGCGAGGTTTACGGCAACCTGTTCATCGTCAAGGGCGAGGTAGATCCGTTCGCGATTGAGACAAAGAACGCGTACCGCTGCTTCATCGAGGATATTTCTGAGGCCGGCGCGATGATAAAAATCGGCGGAAAAGGCGTCCAGAACATCAAGATAAAATTGCAGTTCAATATCGGAAAAAAACTGATTGTGATGTACGGCGTTGTGCGCACAGTTGAATTCAACGAGCGGGAGAACGTCTCCCACCTGCATTTTGAGTGCACTAAAATCGATCCGGTGATGCGCAACGACATACTCGCGTTCGTCTACGATATTCTGCCCGAGAGAGAGAAGGAGATTCTTGCCGCGCTGGCGCAGGCTGAGAATGACAGGAAAAACGATGAGCCGGAATCAGCTGATGATGACGGCCCCGGCCCTGACAATCACGCGGAGGAGGAGGCTGAGCACCTTTTTGACGACGATGATTTTGATGAGCCGACGGTTAGCATTTTTTGATGAGGTTTTAGTGATATGAGAAAGACTGCGACTTTAATCCTTGTGGCCGCTGCCACATCTTTTATGTATTCCCAGAATTTGAGAAATACGGTCAAATTCATAAAAGGAAACATCGCGGATAAGACTGCCGCAGTCCGTGAGGCGGACGGCGCGGAGGCGGTCTACCTTGCCGGGCTTGCCATTGACTTCTGCCTTGAGAACAAGGAGGTTCTTGGAAACGACCGTGAGCTTGAGGCCCTTGCCGTTGCCGCGGTTCTGTCGCTCTCGCCGGAATATGCGAGGACCTGCTCTGATGGCGAGAGGCAGGCTCTTGAGAATCAGCTTCTGCAAGTTTTTGATAAATTCGGCTCCAGCAGCACGGTTCAGATTGCCGTGCTCACAAAAGCTGTCGCGCTCAAAGAATTTGTACCAACGTCAAGGCTCACCGCGAATCTGAACGATTATCTCTCAAAGGCGGGCATAAATTCCGAGGACAGCACGCTTTTCAGCGCGGTACTGAGCGCGCTTGAGTCCATCGGGAACAACGAGACGTTCATAATCCTCTACGGACTTCTGGGCAATCAGTCGTATAAAAAATATCACGCGCAGATTGAGCGCACGCTCACGCTTCTTGTCCCCAAGTCCATGAACGAGGTCATCTCGCTGATTCGTAATTCCCCGACTTCCCAGATTGCCCGGATTTTCGCGATTATCAAAAAAAATACGGCGATTTCAAAAAATAATCTCTGCGAGATTGCACAAAATGTTCTGAGTCAGACCATAATATCTGTAGAGGGTAATGGAGTGACTTCGGAGCAGATTGCTCTGCAGCTTGACGCGCTTGCTATCCTGCGCGAGAACAGATGGACACGCGCCTCTGCCACCTGCGTCGATTTCTTTAAGAGCGCGAGGCGGCTGTACAGCGCCGGTGATATGAGCGAGTCGCAGTTCAAGACCGTGATTCTCTCGCTCGCGGACACGTCTCCTGTGGATTCTGTCTCTCTGCTCACTTCGTACCTTGAGGATTTGAACGGCCTGACAGAGAAAGGGAGCGTTGTCTCTGACGATGTCATTCTGGCTGTGATTAAGGCTTTGGGTGCCATCGGAGACAAATCTGCGTTTGACTCTCTGCTCGCTGTGACCTATCTGAATTACAGCGAGCAGGTTCTGTCAGCAGCCCGGGGTGCTCTCTCGGGATTGCGATGGCAGTAAGAATTTTAAGAAAACCTTTTTTGTGCGCCGCAGTAATCTGCGCCCTCATTTTTTACAGCGGATTTCTCAGTTTTTCCCAGAAAAATCCGCTGTTTTTCCTGTTCGCCCGGGAGGATATCCGCGCGGTGTCCGGGACGATTCTCTCTTCCCCGGTGAAAACCCGCTCAGGACGATTTTATTCCTGCGACTTCCGCCTCAATTCCGTCCGCTCAGCTGATGGCGCATTGGGCGGAGCATCAGGCGAGATTCTCCTTTACATTCCGTCAGAGATTGTGGAGGCGCTTTATCCGGGCGGACTTCATTCCGGCGGCCGCGGCGAGGGGCGTGAGTCCGCTCTTTTTGAGACAGGACTGCACGCTGTTTTTTCCGGCAGATTCTCTGACTCATCTTTCTTTGCCTCAGATTGCGCCGCATCGTGGTGGGATGTCTCTTTGACCGGGCGCATCAGGCGGTTCCGTGCGCTTTGCCGCCTTGCTTTCAAACGGATGATGTTCGCGTGGGGCAATGCCGGCGGCCTCATCCTCGCGCTTCTTTGCGGAGCCAGGGATTTCACCGAGCCGTCCACGTCAGACGCTTTCCGAACTGCGGGATTATCGCACATTCTCGCGCTGTCCGGTATGCACCTGTCGCTTTTCTCGTCGCTTGCGGTTTTTGCGGGGAAAAAGGCAGGGAGCATCCATCTTTCATACATTCTCAGGATTGTCATCGTCAGCGTCTTTGTGTGGTTCGCGGGATTCTCGCCGTCACTGCTGCGAGCGTTCATCTGCGTGCTCATCTCCATTTTTGCATCAATTGCCGGCATCCCGGATTTGCCGATGTTCGATGTCCTGTGCGCGGCGTTCCTTGTGCAGTGCGCGGTCTGTCCGTCGCACATTCATAACGCGGGCTTCATGCTCTCTTACGGCGCGCTCGCGGGAATAAGTCTCTTCGCGCCTCTGGTCAACGGATTTTTATCACGTTTGTTTCCAAGGTCAGCATCCTCAAGCCTCTCATCATCCGTCTCTGCACAGGCGCTCACAGCCCCAATCACACTGCGGGTGTTCGGAACTTTCAGCCCGGTCGGAATCATCGCCGCTGTTTTTGTCTCGCCGCTCGTCACATTTTTCGTGTATTCCGCGCTCGCGTTGATAATCATCAGCCTGATTTTCCCGATTTTTCAGGTTCCTAGTGGAATTTTTATGAATTTCCTGTATACTGTCATAAAGACTCTTGTGCTCTGGTTCTCAAGGGCACCTGTTATTGGCGCGAGATGACGTGTGGAGGTCGCGGGCTTGAATCATCCAGATTATAACTCGCCGGCGGAGCTTAAGGCTGTGCTTGAGGCGAACGGATTTTCAATGCAGAAAAAATTCGGGCAGAATTTTCTGATAAACGGCGCTGCCCGCCAGAGACTCGCCGACGCGCTTGACGTGCATGACGGGATGAGCGTGTGGGAAATCGGGCCTGGTCTTGGCGCGGTCACGGGCATTCTTCTGGAGAAGGGCGTCAATCTCACCGTCTTTGAGATTGACCGCGGGTTTTCCGCGCTCATCACGCAGTATTTTGATGATTACGCGCAAAAAGGCCGTTTTCATCTGGTTGAGGGCGATGTAATGCGGACTTGGAGGACCGCTCTTGACAAAGGGCTTCCGCTCCGTGTTTTCGGGAATCTTCCTTACAACATTGCGGCCGCTTTCATCGCGGACACGATTGAGGAGGGCGTCCGTTTTGATTCCTGCGTCTTCACCGTGCAGAAAGAGGTTGCCCAGCGAATGTGCGCGAGGCATGGAAGCGCGGATTACTCGTCGTTCTCTGTGCTGTGCCAATGGGCTTATGATTTGAGGCCGGTAATCGATTTATCAGGCGGGAATTTCTGGCCGAAACCTAATGTTGACTCGCGGGCGGTCATGCTCACAAAAAAAACTGACTGGCCCGGCTGCAATGACCCGAAAGCGTTCGTCACGCTGCAAAGAGCGCTGTTCTCATCAAGGCGCAAGAATATTCGGAACAATCTGACTGCCTACCTTAACAGCAGCGATGCGGCACTGTCGTTCCTTGAGAAAGCGGGAATTTCCCCGGAAAAGCGCGCCGAGGTGCTTTCCGTCCGGGAGATGCTTCATCTTTCTGATGTTATTTCTGGAGGTGCGTGATGGATGCGGTCTGTATCAGAGAGCGTCTTGATTTCATAAACCAAAAAATCCGGGATGCGGAGTGTCGCGCGGGCAGGGCGGAGAATTCTGTGCGGCTCATGGCCGTCAGCAAATTCCATCCTGCGGAGGCTGTGATTGAGGCCCTGAACTGCGGGCAGTTTCTGTTCGGGGAGAACCGGGTTCAGGAGGCGATGGACAAGTTTCCCGAGGTTTGCCGTCAGTTCAGTCAGACGGAGCTTCACATAATTGGCGGCTTGCAGTCGAATAAAGTGAAGAACGCGGTGAGAGTCGCTTCGTGCGTGCAGTCCGTTGACAGGATTCCGCTGCTCCCGCTTATGGAAAGGTTCTGCGCGGACTATGGCAAGAAAATCCGGGTGCTTTTTGAGATTCACACGGCCGAGGACACAAAATCAGGTTTCAGGAGCGAGGATGAGCTTCGCGCCGCGCTCGATGGTTTTGCCGGTGGGCTTTATCCGCATCTGATTCCTGCCGGATTTATGACGATGGCGCCGCTCACCGATGACCAGAACGCCGTGCGCTCGTCATTCATCAGGGCGAGGAGCATTGCGGAAAAACTCAAATCGGATTATCATGGCTTTGATTTGAGCGAGCTTTCAATGGGAATGTCGGGCGATTTTGAGATTGCGATTGAGGAAGGCTCGACGATGGTCAGGATTGGCACAGCGATTTTCGGCGAGAGGGATTACCAGAAAAAATGAGCCGCGCGAGACAGGTCTTAAAAATCGCAATGATTTCTCTTGTTCTGAACGTGACGGCTCCGGCGTTCGCGGAGGATGCCGTGCCCGCTCCGTATGAGGCCGAGGAATTCCCGCAGTTTCTGCATGATGTCCGCCGCTTCTCAATCATCTCGCTGGGTGCGATGCCGTTTGTCACGCTGGACGCGTCGCTGGTCTATTCGGGAATCCGCTACGCGCAGAACGATTTTAACCCCGCGTACATGCCCAGCCTGTCAACCCTTGCGTCGCTTGACAGCGACGAGCAGATTGGCATTCTTCTCACATCGCTGGGGATTTCCATTGGAATCGGGCTGACGGATCTTGTAATCAGGCTGATAAAACGCGGCGGCACGAAAAAAAGGCAGCCGGTGCGCGACGACGGCTCCGTGCTGATTGTCCCGATTTCGCAGGACGAGGACGCGCTTCTGATTGAGGTTCCGGAGGTTGAGGAATAATGCCGTTTATCTCCGCCAGAGTTCCCGATGATTTTGCCGGCGACCTTCGCGTGGACAAATTCATCGCGTCCTTGCCGGACGGCATGAACCGCTCCAAACTGAAAAGCGGGGTGACTGAAATCCTTGTGAACGGGAAAAAAGCCAGGCTATCGCAGAAAGTCCGGCCGGGTGATCAGATTGACATTCAGTGGGAGGACAACATTCCGGATGACATTGCGCCTGAGAATATCCCGCTTGAAATCATTTATGAGGATGATAATGTGACCGTGGTGAACAAGGCGCAGGGGATGGTGACGCATCCTGCGTGCGGAAACTGGAGCGGCACTCTTGTGAACGCACTTTTATATCACTGGGGGCGCGAGGCTGTGCGTGCTGTGCGCGATGGAAGTGAGAGCGAGATTCTGCTTTCCCGCCGCCCGGGAATTGTCCACCGCCTTGACAAGGAGACTTCCGGCATAATAATCGCGGCAAAAAACCGGGAGAGCGAGGAATATCTTCAGAATCAGTTCAGGCTACGGCGTGTGCAAAAAGAATACATCTGCGTCTGCATCGGCCGCCCCAAAAAGCGCACCGGAAACATCTGCACTCAGATTATCCGCAACCCGAAAAACCGCCAGCGTTTCAAGGCCTGCGCGGACACCGACGAGGGAAAATTCGCCCGCACGATTTACCACTGCATCGCCTGTTACGGAAACTATTCCCTGATGCGCGTGCGGATAAAGACCGGCCGGACTCATCAGATTCGCGTGCACATGAAGTTCATCGGATGCCCGGTTCTCGGCGACCCGCTTTATGCGCCCAAGGACACGCTTTTTCCGGGCGCAACGCTCATGCTCCATTCCGTGCAGATGAAAATCAGGCTGCCGGATTCTGATTGCCAGACACGGCGTGAAAATCAGGCGGATTATCCCGCTTTGAAATCCAGCTCAGGCTGCTCTGTTTTCCGCACTGCGACCCCGGCCCGTTTTCTGGAGGTTCTGAGGGTGCTGCAAAGAAAATATCCGAGGACAATCATCACTTAAATCATGCAGGAAATCAGGATAATCCACGCGCCGACAAAAGAAAAGCCGTTTCTCATCATTGACAAGCCCCGCGGACTTCCGTCTGCGCCGCTGCATGACGGCGATTCTGACAACGCGCTTTGCCGGGCTGCGGAGCTTTTCCCGGAGATGCGCCTTGTCCGCGGCAAAAAGCCTGTCGAGCTGGGGCTGATTCACCGGCTTGACACCGCGACATCCGGGCTGATGATAATAGCCGCAACGCAGGAATGCTACGATTTTCTTATGGCGGAGCAGAAAGCCGGGAAAATCATAAAGACTTACCGCGCCGTGTGCGATGTTGTAAGCGATAATGCCGATGTTCTGGGCGGATTTCCACCGCTTGATTCGCAGGACAATCCGCTTGATTCCTACGCGCTCACGTTGCGCTCATTTTTCCGGCACTATGGCGAGGGCAGGAAAGAGGTGCGTCCTGTGACAAAGAATTCCGGAAAATCCGCGATGTCCAAGCTTGGCAAACAGAAAATTTACACCACAGAAATCCGGCTTGAGAATCCGGGAGAGGGCGGTGCGGTTGCCGTCTGCCGGATAAGCGAGGGATTCCGTCATCAGGTGCGCTGTCATCTTGCATGGGCAGGATTTCCTGTCCGCGGCGATTTGATTTACAACAGCCGCGTCAGCAAAAAAAATGCGGAGAACATGATGTTTTCCGCAACAAAAATCAGTTTTGAATACCCGGGAGGAGACTTGAACTCCTATGACCGTAAGGACACTTGGACCTGAACCAAGCGCGTCTACCAATTCCGCCACCCGGGCAAAATGTTTTTATATGATAATGAAAAT
Source organism: Treponema sp. (assembly GCA_022510865.1). Lineage (GTDB taxonomy): Bacteria > Spirochaetota > Spirochaetia > Treponematales > Treponemataceae > Treponema_D. The sequence goes on along the minus strand of JAFLSQ010000006.1, from coordinate 66,662 downwards.
CCTGACCTTAGTCAATACAGCCGGAGCGGATTTTCTTGGGATTTCCTCGCGCGACTTTCGCCATCAGGATTCTGAGACCCGGACTCGCTCACAGGCAGCTGTACAGCGCGATAATCAGTCCGGCAAGAACAATCACCGAGACAAAATATGCCCAGGCTGGCGGGCCTGAGTCTGCGCCGGCTTTTCTGGCAATCTCGCGCTTTGCCTTGCGGATTCCTCTGGATTTGCGCCGGGAGCGTGATGCCGCGCCGCCTGCGGGTTTATCGTCCTGATTTCTCTGCGTGTTCCCCGGCGCATAGCCGCATTCTGGGCATCCGTCCTTGAAATCATCCGGGGAGCCGGTCTTGCCGCATTCCGGGCATCTTACGGACGCGAAGAATTTGCCGCAGGTAGGGCAGAACCGTGATTTTCTTGGGACTTCCGAGCCGCAGCTCTCGCAGAAAAATTTCGCTTCTTTTGAGTCAGCAGGCCTCATATAAATCCTTTATTCTGATTGCAAGATTTTTCCGCCCGTCATCCGTGCCAACAATCTGCACGGAGCAGTTTATGCAGTTTCCCGCGTGAAAAACCGAGGCGTATTTCAGCACCTGTCCCGCAGAAAAGTGCGTGTCCACAGGAAAATTGCAGACATAGGTGCTGTCATCAATCTCATCCACTGTGCCATAAGAGAAAGTGTTGTCCTGCGGGTCTGTAAGGATTATGCTTCCGCTCGTTTTCATTTACTCCGTTCCTAAATTCACGACGCTGTAGTCATAAATCTGCCAGTAACCCTCCCGCTGGCGGACTTTGTACGTGTAGCGTTTTATCTCGCTGAAATTCGGATATTTGAACCGCTCGATTACAGACACGGTTCCCTCCGTGGGCGAGTACGAAGTCTTCTCAATCTGGAATGACTCCGGAACCGCGATAATATCATTCTCAATCCGGGCCTGCATTAAATCCGCCTTGTAGGTCTGAATCATCCTGATTCTCTCGTCCGCAGAGACCGACGCGTACCTTTTTTTGAGCGACGGATTTCTCTGGAGCATGGCCTCAACGTCCATGTACAGGAAGTACTGGTCCCACAGGGATTTCTGGCGCGCTATAATCGTCTGCTCAACGACCTTGTCCGGCGAGATGTTCTCCGGGCGCAGAATCTCCACGGTCTCGGACTTGACCGGAATGTATGTGGACGACGCGGCGTTCGGATTCGGCCTGATTTCAAGCGTGAGCCTGTTTGATTTGAGCGCAATGTAATTTGATTTATAAAGCTCCGGGTAAAAGAACAGCTCCAGATAATAGACAGCGGCCTCGTCAATCCGCAGGAAATCCTTGACGTTCTCAATGAACGAGTATTCCTCGCCGTGCTCCAGCGCAATCTCGCGGAAGTAGACCGTGTGGCTTGTGGTGCGGTTCTCAATCAGCTTGGGATTCAGCTCCAGGGTCTTGTTTTTCACGGTGTGGGCGTTAAAATCGATGCTGAAGCTCCTGTCATCCGCAAGTTTGAAGCGCAGCGTGTCCTCGCCGTTGTTCTTGATGGTGACGTGCACCATAATCGGAGAATCCTCCGCGTCTCCCGGGTAAAAAAGCGTCCTGTTGTAATATTTTATGGAGACTGACGCGCCGGAGAGATTATTTTCCTGCTGTGCGAACGCGGATATCTGTCCAAAAATGAAAAAAAATGATATGATTGGCAATAGTTTACGGTTTTTCAACGGTATTCTCCTTATAATATTCTGCTTTTATCATCGGAATAAAAAATGAAATCATTAACTTCGATAAATGAATTATTGCATAATTGGAGCGGCCTCAAGTCCGCGGTCTCCGAGATTCTTTCACCAGACGCGAAGTTTCCGCTCAACGTCCAGGGAGTGCAGGGCAGTCTTTTCTCTTTTATGATTGATGAGATTTGCCGTGACGCCCACCTCAAGACCCTGCAATCCGCGCAGTATTCCGCATCCAGCAGGAAAATGCCCGGCTTATCATCTTTCTCCTCCGACTTTCTGATTGTTGTGCCCACAGAGAGCGAGGCCGCGGATATTTACAATGATTTCAAGACCATAGACGAGAAATCCGAGGTCTTTGTCTTTCCGTCATGGGGGACAGTTCCGTACCGTCCTGCGGCAAAAGGCTCGGTGACGTTCGGAAAGCGCGCCGGGGTTCTTGCCCAGCTTGCGCATCCGGACAATACCACTGGATTTAAAGACCATTCCCGGATTTTCATTTTCACGCAGCGCTCGTTTATGAGCCCGCTTCCGCCGCCTGACTATCTGAAATCCCTCTGCTTCACGCTCAGAAAAGGCGACCATCTGAACACCACGAGAATCGCCGATAATCTTGCCGCGCTGGGCTACACGCGCGTTCCCAAGGTGAATGTGCGCGGCGAATTCAGTCTGCGCGGCGAGGTGCTCGATATTTTTCTCCCGAACGACGAGCATGCTGTGCGCGTCATTTTTGATTTTGACCAGATTGAGCATATCAGGGATTTTGACGCGGACACCCAGTCAACCGTGGGAAACCGCGAGAAAGTCCTGATTTATCCTATGAAAGAGGTTGTCTGGACCGCTGATTTTATTGCGTGTGCCGGAGACCATCTGGACGACTACCAGAATTCCGCGGTGAGCGCGGGGGTGGCGCAGGGTGACGGGGTTCATCTTCCGTTCACGCCCGGTGCTGTGGCGCAGAAAGACAGGATGATTTCCGAGCTTTCTGTGTCAGGCGGGTGCGAGGGTGAGGAGTTTTTCTATCCGCTTTTGTGGGATGACCATCACACCGTGCTTGACTATCTCAACCCGGATTCTTTTGTCTTTTTTTTCAATTACGACAAACTGGAGAACGGCAGGCTTGTAATCCGCCGGGAATACGAGAGGCTTTACCGCACGAGCCGCGAGGTTTTTCCCGCGCTTCCGGTTGACACGATGCTGCTTGACTTTGACGCGCTCGCAGAGAGAATCTCAAGACGTCTGCTTTTTAGGACACTCCAGAAAACTGATGATTTGGATTCCGCGGCCGTGACTGTCAGCTGCGACCCTCCTAGGAGTTTTTTCGGGAACATAAACTACATCAAGGAGGAATTCGCCAATCTGCAGGGCGACGGCTGGAAAATCGTCATTTACACTGATAATGAGAACCAGCAGCTTAGAATCCACGAGATTTTCAAGGATTTTGCGGACGGCGACAGGCCGGGCAATCCGCTTGTTCTGATTCCGCGCCCCATTTCTGCCGGATTCTGCATCCCTGACCTGAAGCTGCTTGTGATTCAGGAGAACGAGATTTTCGGGCGGCGGAAGTATGTGTCAAAATCCGTGAGCAAGGTGAAGAGCCGCGCGATAGACACGTTCGTGGAGCTTAGTCCCGGCGATTATGTCGTGCACGTGAACTGGGGAATCGCGCTTTTTCACGGGATTGAGAGGGTGCGCTCGCTTGGAAACGAGCGTGATTACATCAAGCTTGAGTATGCGGACAAGGAATTCGCGTTCGTTCCGATTGAGCAGGTGAACCTTGTCCAGCGGTACATCGGAAATGAGGGCGACAAGCCAAGGCTTGACAGAATCGGAAGCAAATCATGGGAGAGCCGGAAGAGCAAGGTTCGTCAGGCGGTTGAGGATCTTGCGCAGAAACTCATAGACTTGTATTCAAGGCGGCAGGCATCGGCGGGATATGCCTTTCCGAAGGAGACTGAGTGGCAGGCCGCGTTCGAGGCATCATTTCCCTACGAGGACACCCCCGACCAGATTACCGTCACCGAGGAGATAAAAAATGACATGGAGCGTCCTGTTCCGATGGACCGGCTTGTGTGCGGCGATGTGGGATACGGAAAAACGGAGATTGCCATGCGTGCCGCGTTCAAGGCCGTGATGGGCGGAAAGCAGGTTGCCTTCCTTGCGCCCACCACGATTCTTGCCGAGCAGCATTACGAGACGTGCATCGAGCGGTTCAAGAATTTTCCGGTCAGAATCGAGCGACTCTCGCGGTTTGTCGCGCCATCAGAGCAGAAAAAAATGCTGGAGCGGCTTTCCAAGGGCGAGGTTGATGTCCTTGTCGGCACTCACAGGATAATCCAGAAGGATGTCAGATTCAAGAATCTTGGCCTCATGATTATTGACGAGGAGCAGAGGTTCGGCGTGAAGGACAAGGAGCGGCTAAAAGTGATGAAGAACAATGTCGATTGCCTCACTCTGTCCGCCACCCCGATTCCGCGCACCCTGCACATGAGCCTCCTGAAAATCCGCGATATGTCTCTTCTGACGACTCCGCCGCAGAACCGCCAGGCAATCGAGACTGTCGTGGACGAGTACACTGATGAGCGGGTCGCCGTGGCAATCAGACGGGAGATAGAGCGGGGCGGTCAGGTCTTTTATCTGCATAACCGGGTGGAGTCGCTGATGGAGGTGCGCCACCGCATAGAGCGTATTGTCCCGGAGGTTATTGTGGATGTGGCGCATGGCCAGATGACGAGCGCGCAGCTGGAGGAGATTTTCCAGCGTTTCAAGATGGGCGGATTCCACGTCCTCATCGCGACGACGATTATTGAGAACGGGATTGACATCCCGAACGTCAACACAATCATAATTGACCGCGCGGATATGTACGGCGTGTCGCAGTTGTATCAGCTGCGGGGGCGTGTTGGCCGCAGTGACCGCCAGGCTTATGCTTATCTGCTTTACCCAGAGAACAAGGCCCTGTCCGAGGTTGCGATGAAACGCCTGCAAGTAATCAGTGATTTTACGGAGCTTGGAAGCGGCTTTAAAATCGCCATGAAAGATATGGAGATTCGCGGGGCGGGCAATCTTCTTGGGCGCGACCAGTCCGGGGATGTATATTCCGTTGGCTTTGATATGTACGTCCGGCTTCTGAACGAGGCCGTGAACCGTCTTACGATGCAGGGCGACTATCAGGAGAATCCTGAGGTTCTGATGGAGCTTGAGTACACGGGATTCATTCCGGACTCTTACATCATAAATCCGCAGATTAAGATGGAGATTTACAAGAAAATCGCCGCGGTGACGGATGAGCAGGAATTTGACGCTGTGCTCGGCGAGCTTTCTGACCGTTTCGGCCCGATTCCGGACGAGGTGTCAAGCCTGCTCGCGCTCGCGGAAATCCGCATAATCTGCCGCACTCTGTCAATCAGCTCCATAAAAGAGCGTCAGGGCGAGGTGGCGGTTGAATTCAGGCAGACGGCGAACCTGTCAATCGACAAGATTCTTAGGCTGATTAAGGACAATCCCGGGGTTGTGAGGCTGAACCAGCAGCTTCCGAACGTCATTTTCATAAAACTTGGGAAAATCGGGCTGAAGGAGAAGTCGGAATTCATCAGGGAGAAACTTTCGCGTCTGGCTTGACGGCAATCTGAAAATCATCCTCATAAATCACAGTTCCAGGCGGCGTGTCGCACTCGGAGCGGTGGAGAGCCAAGCCGTATTTTCCGGCAATCCGGCGGTAAAAATCCATCTGATTCCAGATGTCAAGGCCCTGCGGCGTGTCCTTGAACCATGTTACGGCCCTGTCTGGGTTTCCTTGCGCGTAAAACGGCGGGACCGGCAGGACTTTCTCAAAATACTCGCGGTTCCGCCAGTATTCGGCGGTCTCCTCCTCGGTCAGTTTCCCGGCGTCAACCAGTTTGCCCACCGCCGTGAAAATTCCGCGCGGCTGCCCCGTGATGTACGCGATGTCCTGTGTGTGTATCCGAAAATATCTCATCTTGACCTCCGCTCCCGGTTGATTTTAAAACTCCCGCAGAAAGCTGTCAACCGATTCTAAGGCCTAAAATCGTCCTGATTGCCCGTCTCTGTCTGTTCAAAAGCCGGAGAATCGCAGTGATGAAATCTGCGTCCTGTCATCCCGCTGATTATGATTGGCAACTGCCCCGGATTGTGATAGAATATCGCCATGCAAAGCGATGATATTTCTTTGCCCGGGGATTTCAGGGGCGTGCACATACATTTTGTCGGGATCAAGGGGACGGGAATGGCGGCTCTTGTCGAGATTCTCTCGCACAAAGGCGCGGTCATCACCGGTTCTGATGTCTCCGAGCGTTTTTACACGGACGATGTGCTTGACCGGCTCGGGATTTCCGCGCTTCCTTTCTCCGCAAAAAACATCACCGACAAGGTTCAGTATGTGATTTACTCATCCGCATACAAGACAGACCAGAACCCGGATTTGATTGAGGCGCTGCGCCGCGGCGTTCCGTGCCTTCTTTACACGGAGGCTCTGGGCAGTTACAGCGGCCGCGCATATTCGTGCGGTGTCTGCGGCGTTCACGGGAAAACCTCTACTACGGGGCTTGCCGGGACAATCCTCAAGGAGATTGATGATATTCCGTCCCAGATCCTTGCGGGCAGCGTGATAAATTCGTTCGGCGGAACGTGCACGTACACCTCGCCGCTTGTTGCGGAGAATGCCGGCGGGCAGTCGGTTTTTGTCGCGGAGACCTGCGAGTATCAGCGGCATTTTATGAGTTTTATGCCAAAAAAAATCATCCTCACTTCCGTTGAGCCTGACCACGAGGATTTTTTCCCGACATACGAGGATATCCGTCAGGCGTTCGTCGATTACATCTGCAAACTTCCGCCCGGCGGCGAGCTGATTTACTGCGCCGATGACAAGGGCGCGTGCGACACCGTGATGATTGTCCGTTCGCTTCGGCCTGACATCGTGATGATTCCTTATGGCGCGAGCGCGCCCGGGGATTTTTCTGTGCGCTTTTGCGGTGTGCGCGGCGAGAGAAATGTTTTCTCGCTCTCACTTTTTGGCAGCGCAAGGGAATTCGCGCTGACGATGCCCGGTCATCATGAGGTTCTGGACGCGGCCGGGGCAGTCGCCCTTGTTTGCCGTCTGCTCGTGACGTTCGGGAAAAATCCGCACGACTATTACGCGAAGATAAAGTCCGGGCTTCTGGCTTTTTGCGGGGGAAAGCGGCGCAGCGAGATTGTCGGGCATTTCTGCAATAAGAACGGCGATGACGTGCTTGTAATCGATGATTATGGCCATCATCCTACGGCAGTCCGCACTACGCTGGAAGGCTACCGTGAATTCTACAAGGGCAGGAAAATCGTCGTTGATTTTATGAGCCACACTTACTCGCGCACGCTCGCGCTTCTTCCTGATTTCGCGCGGTGCTTCACTTCGGCCGACGAGCTGATTCTGCATAAAATCTACAGCTCTGCCCGCGAGAATCCTGCGGATTTTGATGTGACCGGCCGCTCGCTTTATGAGGCGGTTCTGGCAGCCGGGCAGAAAAATGTCTCTTATTTTGAGGAAGTTCTTGACGCGGAGGATTTTGTCCGCAATCTGCTTGATAATCCGCCCGGGAAGGAATTCCCGGACGGATATCTTTTTGTGACGATGGGCGCGGGCGACAACTGGAGGCTTGGCCGCGCTGTTCTGGACAGGAGGTGAGCATGACATCGATGACTGGATACGCCTATGAGGAATTGTGCGGGGATGGCGCGGACATCTCCGTTGAGATAAAATCCGTGAATTCAAGGTTCCTTGACCTTGCAATCAATCTTCCGCCGTTTTTAAATCCGATTGAGAGCCGGTTCCGGGCGAAAATCACAGAGAAAGTCCTGCGCGGCAAAGTCGATGTTTTTATCCGAATCAGGGAGAGCGAGACCGACTGCGAGGTGAGCGCGGACACATCCGCCGCCGCCGCTTATGTGAGCGCAATCAGAAAAATCGCGGATGCCACAGGATTTTCCGGCGATGTTCCGCTAGGGCTGATTATCTCGCAGCCTGGTGTGCTCAACATCAGGAAAAATTACGATGTCGAGAAATACTTTCTGATGATTGAGCCTGTTTTTGACAGGGCATTGTCCCGTTTCATTGAGGACAGGATGCGCGAGGGCGAGAACCTGCGCCGTGATTTGGAGAGCAAACTTGAGAAGCTGTCTGAATGTGCGCACTTTTTTGCACGGTATCAGCCGAAGATGGAGTCTCTTTTCAAGGAGCAGATTGCCTCAAAGTTCCGCGAGCTTCTGGAGGACAAGGCCGATGAGAACCGCATTATGACCGAGACCGCCGCCATGCTCGTGAAATACACGATAAACGAGGAGATTGTCAGGCTTCAGAGCCACATTTCCGCCATGCGTGACGAGATTTCGGGCAATCCGGCTCCGGGAAAACGGCTGGATTTCATCTGCCAGGAGATGAACCGCGAGATTAACACAATCGGAAGCAAGAACCAGTCCGCGGAAGTTGGCGCGGTCGTAATCACGGCGAAGGACAGCCTTGAGAACATCCGCGAGCAGAGCCGCAACATCGAGTAGGATTATCAGATTTAAGGAGGATTTTGTGACTGTGAAACCTAAAAAAACGATCAGGGTCGCAATCAGCGGGAAATCCGGGTGTGGGAACACCACGGTGAGCGGGTTGCTTGCCGAGGCACTGGGGGTGACGCTTATCAACTATACGTTCCGGCAGCTTGCCTCGGAGCGGGGAATGACGCTTGCGGATGTAATTGAGGCCGCGAAAAACGACGACTCCTATGACAAGTACGTTGATGCGCATCAGGTGGAGCTTGCGCGCGCCGAGCCGTGCGTGCTTGGAAGCCGCCTTGCGGTCTGGATGCTCACCGATGCCGACCTGAAAGTCTATCTTTATGCCAGCGATGAGACCCGGGCGCAGCGCGTCTTCAAGCGTGAGGGCGGCGACCTGCGGCAGATAAAAGACTTCACCGCGATGCGCGACAGCGAGGACACAAGACGCTACAAAGAATTTTACGGCATCGACAACAACGACTATTCTTTCTGCGACCTGATTATCGATGTGAACGACAAGACCCCGGATGAGATAGTCGGGATTATCCTTGCGGAGCTTAAGACACGCGGATTTCTGGACTGACCTGCAAATCCGCGCGTTTTAATCCGCAGAATTTTAAAACTGATTACAGGCTTGCGGTCAGCCATTCCTTGAATTTCTCGTAATCGTTTTCCATCGGGATGGCGTTGTCCGGAAGCCTCATCACAGCCTCCAGTCTGTCTGGCATCGGCGGCTCTTTTCCGATTGCGTCCTTCACAATCTGGCCGAATTTCGCGGGCGAGGCGGTCTCAAGAATCACGCCGACAGCGTTCCGCGCGACAATCTCGCGCCCCCAGTCCGGCACGTTCGGGGTGAGGCCGGGCTTGTTCCAGTCGCCTTTCTCTCCGTCAATCAGTCTCTCCATCGCGCCGCTTCTTATGTCATCCCAAGCCTGATATCCGATTGCTCCGTGCGGGTCGATGATGTATCCGGTCTTGTCGTTGCAGTTCCTGATTGCGGATTTTGTGCCCTCGTTGTCAAGCCAGTAGGATGCGAACAGCGAGCGCACCTGCTCAAGCGAGTACATCGCGCGGATTCTCTCATAATTGCTCGGCGCACCAACGTCCATCGCGTTCGCGTAAGTCTCCACGGACGGCCGGGGCTTGTATTCGCCGGTGGCAATCCAGTCGGGGATTGTCTTGTTTGAGTTCGTGGCAGCCACAAATCCTGCGATTGGCGCGCCCATCTCGCGGGCAATAAGACCCGATGTGAGGTTTCCGAAATTTCCCGACGGAACGACCATGATAATCGCCGGATCAAGCAGCTTGTTGTCCATCTGGCTTCTGTTCCGCACTGTGAGCGCGCTGTACATATAATAGAAACTCTGCGGCAGAAGCCTTGCGATGTTGATTGAATTCGCGGATGACAGCCGCAGTGTTTTTCGTAAATCGGTGTCGGTGAACGCGGTCTTCACAAGACGCTGGCAGTCATCAAAAGTGCCTTTGACTTTGAGCGCGCGGACATTTCCCGTGAAAGTTGACAGCTGCTTTTCCTGAAGCGGACTGATTTTCCCGTCCGGGTACAGAATCGTCACGTCAAGCCCGGGAACGTTGTGGAACGCGCTTCCCACAGCTGAGCCGGTGTCTCCAGATGTCGCGACCAGGATGTGGAGCGGAGTGTCCTCGCTGCGGTTGAAGTATGACATCGTCCTTGCCATGAAACGCGCTCCGAAGTCCTTGAATGCGCAGGTTGGGCCGTGGAACAGCTCCATTATGTAGGAGATTGAGTCCGCCGGAACGACTTTCGGCTGGAACGGATATGCGTCCTGAATTATTGCCGCAAGATCGGCCTCTGGAATCTCGCCCTCAACATAAGGTTTTGCCATATTCAGCGCGATGTCACGGAATGACGGAGCCGGGTCTTTGTTCAGAAGCGTTTTGTCAAGCTTCGGAAATTCGACCGGAATGTAAAGTCCGCCTGTCGCCTGGTTCATACCGCCCATAACCGCGGTTCTGAAATCAACTTTTATGCTGCTGTCTCTTGTGTCTGTGTAAACCATAAGTCCCCTCTATGATTAAAGCCCGAAAATCAGGGCGTCAACGATTTGCCCCGCAATCGATTCCTTGCAATTTTGTATGCTGATGTTCCGGTTTTTCCCGCGGCGCTCCTGCGTGAAAGTCCCCGAGAAAACCACCTCGCCGTCTCTCATCCGTATTCCGCGGATATCGGCTGTCATCGCGCAGACATAGCCGTCCGCGTCAGATTCAACAGGACGCTCATACTTGACCGTCCCGCTAATAAGATAGCCATAAGCGTTCCCGCCGATTGCCGCGTAAGTGTCGCGGTAAAGCTCCTTGTCTTTCCCGATGTACGAGATTTCGTTCACAGGGCCGTTGCCCACAAGCGTGATTCCGCGCGCTCTAAGCTCGCTCTGGATTTGTGTGAAGTTGGTCGTCGGGCTGCCTTTCTCGTTGAAATCCCAGATAAAAAGAACCGCGCCTTTTGCCGCAATGTCCGAGCGCACAAGAAAGGGCGCGCTCATCGCGAGCGCATCGCAAGCCTCTTTGACAGCCTTCTTGTTGTAAAGGACGGCCGGCCTGACCGTGACTTTATCCGCGGCGGCAAAAGCCGGGGTCTCCGGCGCAAAAGTCACAAGCCCGTCGGAGCCGGTTTTAAAAATCTCTGATTTATATTCCACAATTCCCTGATTTTTCTGGGCCGGGTACGTCAGCTCAATGTCAAAATCCGCGTAGGGCGAGCCGTCACTGTGGCGCACCGCGAACACAAACGGAGCCGCGAATTTTCTGTTGACCGTCACAGCGCCCGGGCCTGAGACCACGGTGATGCTGACATCGTTCTGAAGAATATCGGCGTAAACATCCGCCGGGGATGCCTCGGGTTTTACCTGTGTGTCGCTCACGGCGGATGTCGTCGCGCAGGAAAAGACTGCGGGGAAGAGCGCGGTCAGAGAAATCAAAAATACGGAGAAAAAAGTCTGCTTCGTTTTCATAATCAAATCTGATTTTCTTCATATTTTATTGTGTAAACGCTTTTTTTGCAATAAGATTTGCAATATCAAAATCACTGCAAATCGGGTGGGGTATGCGCGGAACAAGGGCTTATATTTTTCAGGACAATCTGAGGCACAATCTTGGCGAGATAAAAAAACATCTGCGGCCGGGCACAAAAATCTGCCTTGCTGTGAAAGCGGACGCTTACGGTCATAACGCGGTCGCGGTCGCGAAAATCGCACAGGAATTCGGGGCGGATTTTCTTGCCGTCGCCACGGTGGATGAGGGAATCGAGTTGCGTGAGCGTGGCGTGAGCGCGGGAATCATTCTTCTGAGCCTCTGCACGCCGCAGGAGATGCCGCTTCTTTTTGAGCACAGAATCACGCCGCTTGTTTTCTCTCAGGATTACATAAAATGCCTGTCCGACTGCGCGGACTCCTATTTTGGCGGCACAAGCGCGCGCCACGAGGTTCATCTTGCCGTGGACACAGGAATGGGGCGGCTTGGCTGCCTCTGCGATGAGGCCGCACATCAGGCAGAGATGATTTCCTCATCGCCGCATCTGGCTCTTGGCGGGATGATGACGCATTTCGCGCTCTCGGACGGCATTTCATCTGAGGCGCAGGATTTCACACGGAATCAGTATGATGATTTTGTGCGGGCCGTCCAGTCAGTCCGCTCCGCGGGAATCAGCCCCGGAATCTGCTCGTGCGCGAACAGCGCGGCTTTGCTCGCCCACCCGGAGATGCATTTTGATATGGTCCGCCCGGGAATCATCGCCTATGGATACTATCCTGACGAGGTGACGCGGGATTATCTTGCCGCGCTTGGAATTCAAATCGATTTGAGGCCAGTGCTCTCGTTTGAGAGCGAGGTCTTGGCAATCAGGCGGTTTCCGGCCGGAAAATCGGCCTCATACGGGCGCACATGGACTGCCCCGCGCGAGACAGACATCGCGGTGCTTCCAGTGGGCTATGCGGACGGGCTTCTGCGCAGGTTCTCGCCCGGCGTGGAGGTGACAATCAACGGCAGGAATTATCCCGTTGTGGGCAGAATCTGCATGGATCAGTGCATGGTTGACATCGGCAGGGATAATCCTGATGTGAGGCTCTGGGACAGGGCGGTGATTTTCGGGCCGAAGGAAAGCGGCGCGCTTCACACTGCGGATGACCTTGCCGTTCTGGGCGGCACAATCTCCTACGAGGTGCTCACGTCAATATCAAAAAGGGTTGGAAGGTACCTCATCTAGCGGATTTCCCCGCCTTCTTTTGCGGCCCACTCGCCGAGGATTTTCTCAACCTCGGACACAAGATAGAACGAGCCTGTCACAAGCAGGACGGCATCCTCATCCGCGGAGGTCTCAATCGCTGTCCTGATGATTTTCCTGTAATCCGCGCCGGAGGTGAAATCCAGTGCGGATGACCTGAAGGCGCGTTCTAGGGCATTCAAATCAGACTGCTTCTTGTCTCCCGGGCGGGTGATAAAAATCCTTGAGAACCTGCCTCTGAAAAGCCCTGCGATTTCATCGGCGTCCTTGTCCGCGGCGCAGGCGAAAAGCAGGTTCGCCTGCCTGCCACCGAAAATCTCGCCAAGCGTTCCGAGTGTAAGGCTTATGCTGTTCAGTGTGTGCGCCCCGTCAAGGATGAGCGTGAGGGAGGGGAAAGCCCTTATATCCTGCCTGATTTCAAAGCGGCCGGGCAGCCTTGATTTCTCAAGCCCGCGCTCAATCACAGACTCGTCCACGTTCGGAAGGATTTTTTTCACCGCGATGCATGCCATCTGCGCGTTCTGGGCCTGCATTCCGCCAAGAAGAGTCATGTCTGCGTCAACGGGACGGCTTAGCATCGTGCTCTCAATGTGGACGCGCATCCTGTGGCTTTCCGCGCTGAATGAGTATGACGAGCGGCTTATGAAATCATCCACAAAATAATGCGGCGCGTGGCGGGTGAACGCTTTCTCTCGCAGGACTATGCTCACGCTGTCGCTCTGCTGGCGGGCAATCAGGACGGGCGTGCAGTTTTTGATGATTCCCGCTTTCTCCGCGGCGATTCTCTCAAGCGTGTCGCCAAGGAATTCTGTGTGCTCCAGCTCAATCGGTGTGATGCAGCAGATTTTCGGCCGGACGATGTTCGTTGCATCGAGCCTGCCGCCAAGTCCAACCTCGAATACGTTCCAGTCGGTCTTTGCGGTGCGGAAGCACAGGAATGCGTACAGCGTCACAAGCTCGAACCAGGTGAGCGGCCGCTCCGCGGGCAGGTTCTCTGGGAGGATGGACTCGACTTTCGGCATTATCTCCTTGATTGCGCGCTCGTAGACAGCATCGTCAAAAAATCCGTCCGCACTGCCGATTCTCTCCCTGAAATCAGAGATGTGAGGCGATGTGTACAGCCCGACCGAGTACCCGGCCTCGTTCAGGATTGAGGCAATCATCTTTGAGACAGAGCCTTTTCCTTTTGACCCGGCGACATGGACGCACGGCGCGCAATCCTGCGGATTATTGAACCTTTTGCACAGATAATCGATTGTGTCGAGCCAGAATATGTTTTTCTGCGGCTTACGCTCAAAGTTCAGGTAGGAGTCAAGCCACTCAAGGAAGTCGTCAATCGCGCTCATCCATTTTATTATATTCCCCGCTGATTTTTTTGGCAACCTCCAGAAGCCTCTCCCTCGTGTTCATCTGCGGGTCCTCAATTACACAGCTCATAAGCTCATTCAAAATGACCCCGATTTTTTTTCCGGGCGGAATTCCCATCGCGATTAAATCCCGGCCGTTCACGGCAAGGTCCTTTAGCGAGAGCGCGCTCCGGCTTTCCATGACCGCGCTGATTCTCCCGCGCAGCTCGTCAAGAAGCCGCACCTGCTCGCTGCCGCGCAAATCCAAGTCGTCGTTTCTCATTCCGAACATATCGGACAGACGCAGGGCAAACAAATCATCGATGCAGTCAGGTCTCACGCGGATTATGAAGCGGCGCACCGCGACATCGCTCCATGCGCTCTCGTAATGGAACATGTGCTCCCGCACAAGATGGCACACCGCGCCGGTCATCTCGTTGGAGAATTTCAGGCGGGCCATCAGTTTTCCGGTGATTCTCTCGCCCGCGCTCTCGTGATTGTAGAAAGTGATTGTCTCGGCGGATTTTTTGACGCCGCTCTCGTCCATGACATCCTGCAAGACGATTTTCCGGACTTCCGGTTTCCCGATGTCGTGGAAGAGGGCTGCCAGGCGGATTATCAGCTTTGATTTCCTGTCATTTTGCTCCGTGATTTTTGCTGCGCCGTCGCACGAATAAAAAAGATGGTCAAGCACATCGAATTTGTGGAACGCCCGGCGGTCTGCCTGTACGCACCCCCTGCAAGCCCGGAATTCCGGGATGAAAAGCCAGAGGATTCCCGTCTCCTCAAGAATTCCAAGGCTTGCCGACGGCTTTGCGGTTATGATTATTTTCTCAAGCTCGTCCCGGAAGCGTTCCGACGAGATTGAGGCGGTTTTTTGCTGGACATCGCTGTTGAAAAGTTCTTTATATGTCAACTTTTCTATACTAAAACCGAGGCTTCCCGAGAATCTTACGGCTCTTATAGGACGGAGCCCGTCCTCCATGAAACGCTCGTGAGCGCACCCGACTGTCCTGATAATCCTGTTTTTTATATCCGCGCGGCCGCCGTAAGGGTCTGTCACAGAGCCGTCCGCAAGGCTCACCGCGATTGCGTTCATCGTGAAGTCGCGCCGTGACAAATCCTCCTCGATTGTGGCGGCGTAGTTCACGCTGTCCGGTCTGCGGCCATCAGAATATCCGCTCTCGGTCCTGAAGGTCGTCACCTCAATCTCCTCGTGCATGAAATGGACTGTGACAGTGCCGTGCTCGATTCCGGTGGGAACGACGAACCTGAACATGGACATCACGTCCTGCGGAGTCGCGTTCGTGGCAACATCCCAGTCGGACGGCGTTTTGCCAAGAAAAATATCGCGCACCGCGCCGCCTACAAGATATGCCTTGAAGTTGCGGGCCTCAAAAATCGCATTGAATTTTCTGAGAGTCTCCGGAATGTGAATCTTTGATTTTGTCATTGTGAAATCCCCAGTGATAGAAATCCGATTATTCCCGCTATTGCCGTGCTGGAGACGCAGAAAACTATTGCGATTGCCAGCAGGATGGCGTTGACCGCGCTCTGAATCTTGTGCCTCTCCGTGAAAATCTTCACGATGCTCTCAATCAGAAGCACGAGCGAGAGCAGGGCGGAGAAAACCGATGCGTATGACAGCGCGGACAGGATTATCTGCTGGCTCCTGTCCTGGAAATTCTGGTAGTTCCCGATGATGTACAGGATGAGGAGCAGGACGCAGAAAACCACGAAAATCCAGTTGATTGTCATGGTGACTTTGTAAGTCAGCGAGTTCGAGAATCTGGAGCCTGTGTTTTTTAAAAATTTTTTTATCATTACTTGATGAATCGTGAATTCTGCTGATATACTATTAGTCCATGAGAAAATTTGCAATCGCTATGCTCATCCTCATTCCGCTTTCCGCAGTTGTTTTTTTTATCGGATGGACGCAGTTTAAAGTAAAGGCAGAAAATGTCGGTGTGGTCATCTCAAAGACGAGCGGCGTGAGCGAGGTTCCGGTTGAGAACGGGGTTTTCTCCTGGCACTGGCAGTTCCTTGTTCCGGGCAACGCCACGCTCAGGACTTTCTCGATAAAGCCGCTGAATGTGACGGAGAGCGTTGCCGGCGAGCTTTCGGCCGGGGGCGCTTACGGCTCGTACAGCTTCACTTTCGCGGTCTCGCTCACAGTCTCGCCTGAGAACCTTGTGCGGCTTGTGAAACTTAACCGCGTGACCGACAGCGATGACCTGCGCTCGTACATGGAGCAGGCGGCAAAGACCGTCTCGCAGCTTGCGGCGGATTATTATCTTAAGAAAGCGTCGGAGAATCAGGATTTCAGGCCTGAGTCCGTAAGGCGCGATGACTTGCTCAGAGTCATCAGGATGTATGAGGATTTTCCCGAGCTTGAGCTTACGGTGTTCGCCCTCACATCATCAAAACTTCCTGATTTTGAGCTTTACCGCAGATACAGGACACATTTATTCTATGAGCAGGAGAGTGCCGAAAATGAAGAGAGTTAGGGCAATCCGCGGCGCGACTTGCTGCGAGAACACGAAGGACAGCATAACGGACTGCGTGTGCATGATGTTCAATGAGATTGTCTTGCAGAACAGTCTTAACGCGGAGGACATCATCTCAATCCAGTTTTCGGTGACAAGCGACATAACCTCGCTCAATCCGGCCACCGCGCTGCGGAAAGGTAACGTCAGAATAAACGTCTCTGACATCGCGCTGTTCTGCACACAGGAGGCGGACATTGACGGCGCGCTTCCTTTTGTCGTGCGGGTTCTGGTCCACACATACATGGAGCAGTTTGCTGTGATAAAGAACATCTACATAAACGGGGCGGAAAGGCTTCGTCCTGATTTTGTAGGCAAATAACAGGTGATGGTGAGACTATGAGACTTTGGGTTGTTAGCATGGAATGCGCGGGGATTGCCGAGGCGGGCGGCGTCAAGAACGTGACTTACTCACTGTGCAAGGAATTCGCCGAGCTTAGGCATGCGGTCACGCTTTTCATCCCGGTGTTCGGATGCACGAGCTTCGACAATCTTGAGAAAAAATCCGTATGCCCGGATGAGGCCGATAGCCCTGCCGTTCCTGCGGGTGAGGCAGAGAGCCTGAGCGCGGAGGTCGCTCTCTGCGGAAAAAAAGAGACCGTGATTTTCACGCGGTATATCAGCACATCAGGCGGATTCGATGTCGTTCTCGTGAACAATCCGCGTTTTTCCGAGAAAGAGGCTGTTTACACGTACACGGAATCCGAGCAGGCCTCCGATTCCGCGCACATAAAGGGCACCGGCCACACGGACGCGCTTTACCTCGACGCTCTTTTGCAGAAGGCCGTCTGCGCCTACGGAAACCTTGTGCCTCGCACTGACATACCGGATATTCTTCATTGCCAGGACGCTTCAACGGCGGTTCTTCCCGCGTACATCGCCGGGAACAGGGCGTTCAAGAAGACAGTCAGCGTGGTGACAATCCACAACGCGGGGCCGTTCTATCATCACGAATTCTCAAGCATCGGCGAGGCGGCATGGTACACCGGCCTTGACGCAGAGATTCTGGAGGATTCCATGAACGGCTCGAACGTGGAGCCGTTTCTGATTGCCGCGCGTGCCGGCGCGCACCTCACAACCGTATCCGAGCATTATGCCGGCGAGCTGATGGATCCCGCGAATATGCAGCTCACAGACGGACTGTCATACATTTTCGCGAGGAAGCAGATTCCAATCAAAGGGATGACCAACGGCTTTGATTTTGACCGATATAATCCCGTGGACAAGGAATGCTCAAGGCTTCCGTTTGAGTATTCGCCCGAGTCTGGCGACCTTGACGGGAAGCTCAAATGCAGGAAATTCCTTGTGCAGAACATCGTGAACACGAACAACTACGACTCATTCGGAATCAAAAAATACGGTCATCTTGACTGCTCCACGGACCTCACCAAGGAGATTTTCATAGCCTACCACGGAAGGATAACCAGTCAGAAAGGAATCTCAGTCCTCACAGAGGCGATTCCTGATATCCTGGGGAATTTCCAGAACGTCCGATTCGTGCTCGCGGGGCAGGGCGAGAGTTTCCTTGAGAACGAGATTATAGACCTTGCCAGGAAATTCCCCGGCAAAATCGCTTTTCTGAACGGATACAACCAGACTGTTGTGCGGCTTGTCACCGCGGTCTCGGACTTTGCCGTTCTGCCGAGTTTCTTTGAGCCGTGCGGTCTTGAGGATTTCATCGCGCAGGCTTTCGGGACAGTTCCCGTGGCGCACAGAACCGGCGGCCTGAACAAAATTGTTGACGGAAAGACCGGCTTCCTGTACGACGGAAACAGCTCCGGCGCGCTGACCGCAAAGCTTTCTGAGGTAATCACGATGAAACTGCTGAGGCCGTCCGCAATCACAAGGATGATAAAGGCGGGCGCGTCGTCAGTCCATCACGAGTATCTTTGGAAAAACGTGATTCAGAAAAAGTATGTTCCGTTTTTTAAAGAAATTCTTAAAAAATCAAGGATTTGATATTGACTAATTGCCTTGGAAAATATATATTTTCAGAACATTCGCTGCTTTAGCTCAGCTGGTAGAGCACGTGATTTGTAATCTCGGGGTCGTGGGTCCAAATCCTACAAGCAGCTTCCCGGGGAGTTTCTAGAGTGGTCAAATAGGACAGACTGTAAATCTGTTGGCATCGCCTTCTGAGGTTCGAATCCTCAACTCCCCAAACCAAAAAGAGCCGGACATTCCGGCTCTTTTTTATTGAATTGGCAATAATTGCTTTGACATTTTCTTATCTATGCTTTAAATTTATAGGACACGAGAAACGTAAGAGGGGATTCAGTGAAAATTCGATTTTGGGGAGTCCGCGGTTCTCTGCCATCGCCGCTGACGCCTGAGCAGGTTCAGTCTAAGATAATGGCGGCAATACAGCGCGTAACTCCGTCAGATTTGGACTCAGCGGAATCAAGGGCAAAGTTCGTTTCATCCCTCCCGACGTGGATTTTTGGAACTACGGGCGGGAACACCTCTTGCGTGGAGCTTCAGGCGGGCGACACCGAGATAATCCTTGACGCGGGGACCGGAATCCGGGTGCTGGGAAAGTGCGGGCACAGACCTCTGGGCAATCACTATCATCTTGTGCTGTCGCATTTTCACTGGGATCATATTCAGGGGCTTCCGTTCTTTGACGCGGCCTACAATTCCGACGCTGTTTTTGATGTCTATTCCGCGGCCGGTGACACGCGGGCTTTCCTTGAGAGGCAGATGTCCCAGCCGTTCTATCCGGTTCCTTTCGATTCTCTCACAAAGCGTTTCAATTTTCATCAGATTCAGGCGGGGAAGCAGTTCAATATAAATGACGTGATTGTGAACGCCTGCGCGATGTCTCATCCGGGTGTCTCGCACAGTTTCTCGTTCGAGCATAACGGCGCGAAATTCGTCTATGCCACCGATGTGGAGCTGAAGGCGACTGATTTTGTGCACTCGCCCGAGGCGGAGAGGGTTTTCAGCGGCGCGGATGTGATTGTGATTGACTCGCAGTACACGGTTGAGGAATCATACCGCAAGGAGAACTGGGGGCACTCGGCGTTCTGCTATGCCGTCGATTTCGCGATTTTCTGGAAAATAAAGAAAATGTACCTGTTTCACCACGAGCCGACTTACGACGACAAGAAACTGAATTCAATTTTGCAGGCCGCAAGGTGGTACGCGCGCTACATCGAGCATTCTGATGTGGATATTCAGCTGGCAAGGGAATCGCTGGAGATAGAGCTATGAGCGGCACGGTTGATGATGATGGCCTGACTTACTCGTTCTCAAAGCAGGAGCTTTTTTTGCTCGCGAAATTCCTCAGGAAAAAGCAGGAGGAGCTTCCGGAGGGGCTGGATGATTTTTGCCGCGCTCTGGAGGACACGGTCTATAAATCGCTTACATTGGAAGAGGTTAAAAGATTCTATTCATGAAAACCATTAAAAAAGTCCTGAGGATTTTTTCTCTTGCCCTTGTGATTGCCGCGCTTCTTTGCGCCGCTGCCTTTGTTTTCCTGCGAAGCCAGTTTCTTCCGGTTCAGAAATCCGCTCCTGACGGCTCTTCCGGCGAGACAATCCGCTTTGAGATTCCTTACGGAACTTCCTTGTACGCGGTCTCGGAGGCTCTCGCGGAGGAGGGCATAATAAAAAATGCGAGGCTCTTTTATTATGCCGCGCGCTATCCCAAGGCTCTGCGCGTGCTTTTTCCGTCCGAGCCTGCGATCCGCTCGTTCGCCCTCAGAAGCGGCGTGTATCTTCTGAGCGGCAGGCTTTCTTCCGTGGAGATAATCCGGATGTTCGCCGAGGGCGAGACCGAGTACATCAAAGTCTCTGTTCTGGAGGGGCTGACCATCTCGAAAATCGCCGCGGTGATGGAGTCCGCCCAAATCTGCCCGAAAGAGGATTTTATTGCCGCATGCAGGAATCCCGAGGTTTTCTCCGGTTATCCTTTGCGCGGGCTTTTTGACGAGGGAAAAATAAGGACCTGCGAGGGCTTTCTTTTCCCGGACACATACTACCTTAATTTCGGTATGAGCGCGGAGAGCGTCGTGAGAATCATGGTGGACAATTTTTTCAGGAAAACCGCACAGGTGCAGAATCTTGGCGGGAAATCCGCGGACGAGCTTTTTGAGACCGTCACGCTCGCCTCAATCGTGGAGCGCGAGTACCGTGTTGATGACGAGGCCCCGCTGATTGCGAGCGTGTTCAAGAACAGGCTGGCGGACAACATCGGTTTGTATTCCTGCGCCACGATTGAGTACATCATCACCGAGATTCAGGGCAAGCCTCATCCTGATGTGATTCTGATTTCCGACACTCAGATAAACAGCCCGTACAACACGTACAAATGGGCGGGGCTTCCTCCGGGACCAATCTCGAACCCCGGGCTGATTGCGCTTGATGCCGCGACAAACACGCCGGGCACGAATTATTATTTTTTCCAGGTCATAAATCCTGCGGAAGGGCGGCACGTGTTCACATCAACTTTTGAGGAGCACAAGATTAACAGAGTCTACACAAAAAAGGCCGCGGGAAACTAGAAAGTGGCGGGCTATCTCTCTGATGATACAGTTGACGCGGTTCTCTCTGCGACGGATATTGTGTCCGTGGTCGGCGAGTACACGCGCCTTGAGCGGCGCGGAGGAAACGACTGGTGGGGCTGCTGTCCTTTCCACGGGGAGAAAACGCCGTCATTTCACGTGGACGGCGACAACAAATTCTTCCACTGCTTCGGCTGTCACAAGGGCGGGAATGTAATCACTTTTGTGATGGAGATGGAGAAGACCGGCTTCGTCGATGTGGTCACTTCGCTTGCCAAGCGCGGCGGGATTGAGGTCAGGTTCAAGGACGGGCAGAGGCCTCCGGCAGACTACAACAGGAGCGATGAGATTGAGCGGTACATCGAGCTTTACGAGCGCACCGCCTCAATGTTCCATTACATTCTCCTTGAGACCGAGCAGGGAAAATCCGCGCTTGATTACATAACCGGCAGGGGAATCACACCGGAGATAATCCGGAAATTCCGCCTGGGATACTCGCCGGCGGACCGCAGGTGGCTGAAAACTTTCCTCAGAAAAAAGAATTTCAGCGATGATTTCCTCGCTAAGTCCGGGCTTTTCAGCAGGAAGTATCCGGATGTGGCGTTTTTCTCCGACCGCCTGATGTTCCCGATTTTTAACCGCAACGGCAAGGTAGTCGCTTTCGGCGGCAGGATTCTTCATCCGCAGGGCGCGGACGACAGGAAATACCTGAATTCCGGAGATTTGGTTCAGTTCAGGAAAAAAGAGACGCTTTTTGCAATGAATTTCGCGAAGAAAGCCATGCGTGAGACAAAATCGGTGATTTTCTGCGAGGGCTACATGGACTGCATCGCGTACCATCAGTGCGGGATTGAGTATGCGGTCGCTCCGCTCGGAACAGCTCTCACGGACGAGCAGGTGAGGATGATCCGCGGGTTCGTGGAGACGGTCTACCTTTCCTTTGATTCTGATGAGGCCGGCCAGAACGCCACGCTCCGCGCGATTCTGATGTGCCGGCGGCAGAACCTGACCGTGAAGGTCATCAGACTTAGAGGCGGAAAAGATCCTGCTGAAATTATGCTGAATTTTGGAAAAGAAACCTTGACTGCGCAGGTAAAAAATGCTATATTAGATAGTGACTATCTTCTGACTAGGCTAGGGGAAAAATATCCTGTTGATATTCCTGAGGGAAAAGCCAAGGCAGCCCTAGAATATTTTCAGTATGTTGACGCGCTCCAGTCGGATATTCAGAAGGAGTCGTGTCTGGATCAGTTAAGCCAGACATTCAATCTAAGACCGGAGGCTGTAAAAAGGGATTTTGACAATCGGAGACAAGCCCAAGAACGCACAGACACCCGGCTAAACAATAATCAGACAGGACAAGGGACGCAGATTAAGGTGGACGCAGAATTGCGCGGACTTATCGCAGTTACCTCAGATTTAGACCAGTTCAAGATGATGCGTGATGAGTTGGAGGAATCCGATTTTATCAATCCCGGAGCCAGAAAGTTGTTCGCTATTCTGGCAGAGTGCTATGATTCAGGAACGCTCACAATAAAAGATATTCTTGCCCGCTGCGGTGAGCAGGAATTCGCCCGTCTTATCACAGAGGACATTTCATCTGGAGTTTACCAAGGGAATACAGCTGGTGCCGTAGTTCAGGACACCATAAAATATGTGAAGAGAAACAGACTTGATGCCCAGAGAAATGCGCTTGTGCAGAGAATCAAGCGGTATGATGTTGTGACCCAGGAGGATCAGAGGCAGCTCAATCAGCTTCTGGAGGAAAAAATGAATTTGGACAGGCAGATTCAGAGCCTGGAAAGTAGGTGAACCGGTTATGGAAGAATCAGGCAATATGACATCAGCGGAAAAAGAGCTTGTTGACAAGCTGCTGGCGTTTGCTAAGACAAAAAATATCATTACGTGGGATGAGGTTGAGGAGTACATCGGGCGTGATTTCATCAATTCTGATGAGAAAATGGAGCCGGTGCTCAATCTTCTTAAGGACATCGGAAAGGAGCCTGTTGAGACGGACATCATCGGCGTGGACGATGAGGAGGACGCTCTTGTTGAGGGCGACGAGGACGATGACATCATGCTGGAGCCGGACGATGAGGAGCTTTCCGAGAGCGATGAGTCCGTCTCCGAGATTGAGCGCGAGGAGAAGCTCGCGTCCCAGAAAAGCAGGCTTGTGAACAGCGACAAGGATTCCAGCGTGGATGACCCAATCCGGCTGTATCTCCGGGAAATCGGAAAAGAGAGCCTTCTTACCGCCGAGCAGGAGGTGGAGCTTTCCAAGACGATGGAGGAGGGGAACAACATAATCAAGGATGTCATCAAGAATTCCGGCATCATGATTCCAGAGTTCTTCGCGATTGCCCAGAAAGCGTTCAGGCGGATTGACCTGCACGAGTCCGGGAAAACACGCAAGGAGATAAACGAGGAGATGGCCGACAAGCGCCGCCTTAAGAATTCCTATGGCGAGCACATAAAGCCCGTTCTTCCCGAGATGAAGCAGTACATGGAGACCAAGCGCCAGCTGTTCGAGGCGGAGCAGTCCAGCAGGATTTTTGATAATCCCCAGCTTGTGAGGCTTCGCGGCGATATTCTTGCGGAGCTTAAAAAAATCGATATTGAGACGGAGGAGCTTGACAAGTTCACCCAGAAGTACCGCGAGGCTACCAGAAAGATAGAGGAGTACAATCAGAAGAAAGAGAAAAAGATGAAGGAGCTGCGGATTACCAGTTCCTCGGAGCTTAGGAGTCTTGGAAGAAAAATCTCGATCCGCTCGCAGGCAACCAGGCTTGAGCAGGAGCTGAACATGAGCGCGGATGAAATCCGTGAGATTTTCACCCAGATTCAGAAAATCGACAGGAAGCTGCTTTATCTGGAATATGAGTTTGAGAACGACGTTGACCAGATTCAGAAGATGGCGAAGGACATCGATTACGGACGGCAGATGATGGAGAAGGCGAAGAACCGGCTCATCAACGCGAACCTGCGCCTTGTCGTCTCAATCGCGAAAAAATACACGAACCGCGGGCTTCACTTCTTTGATTTGGTTCAGGAGGGGAACATCGGTCTTATAAAGGCGGTCGAGAAATTCGAGTACCGCAAAGGCTTCAAATTCTCGACTTACGCCACATGGTGGATTCGCCAGGCAATCACACGCTCAATCTCAGACCAGGCGAGGACAATCCGCGTGCCGGTGCACATGATAGAGCAGATAAACAAGGTCGTGCGCGAGAGCCGCCAGCTGATGCAGAAACTTGGCCGCGAGCCGACTGATGACGAGATTGCGCAGCAGCTCGGGTGGCCGCTTTCGCGCGTCAAGCAGGTGAAGAACGTTGCGCGCGAGCCGATTTCTCTTGAGACTCCGATTGGCGAGGAGGAGGACTCGATTCTGGGGGATTTCATCGAGGACAAGGATGTGGAGAATCCCGCGACGCAGACCGCGTTCACATTGCTGCAGGAGCAGCTGCGCACCGTGCTGAACACATTGCCGCAGCGTGAGCAGGAGGTCCTGAAAATGCGCTTCGGACTTGAGGACGGATACTCGCTTACGCTTGAGGAGGTTGGTCTTTATTTTGATGTCACAAGGGAGCGAATCCGTCAGATTGAGGCGAAGGCGCTGCGCCGTCTGCGCCATCCGCGCCGTGCGAACGGGCTGCGTGACTACATTGAGACCTAGTGATAGACTAGAAACAATTTTTCTTGTATATTTTATATTATTTTAAATGAGGATTTAAATGGCAACAGCAGAGACTTTTGAGAATTTGAAGAACTTGCAGGAAATTCTTGTGCAGAAATATGACCTTGAGAAAAAGGTGAGTGACGCCCCGAAACAGCTGAGCAATCAGGAGGAGCTGCTCTCAAAGACGCGCAAGGAATTCATCGAGCAGAAAAACGCCTATGATTTGATTTCTGATAAAGTCAGCAGGCTGAAAGTGGAGCTTGATGAGGCCGTGCGCTCCCGCGAGGAGGGCGAGAAGGGCGTTGCCAACAGCACGACCCACCGCGAGTACGAGGCTCTTGAGAAGCAGATAAGCGAGGCGAAGGACAAGGAGGATGATGTCCGCCGCGAGCTTCAGAAAGAGGAGAAGGAGCTTCTCGCGCTTGATGAGCGTCTCAAAATCACAGAGGAATCAATCAATTTTTCTGAGCAGGAGCTTCGGACAAGCCGCGAGTCCATCGACAATGAGATTGCCGGCTACAACGAGAGGCTCTCACAGCTGCGAGAGGAGGAGGATAAAATCACCCCGAATCTCAAGCAGGAGACCCTGTTCAAATTCCAGCGGATTATCCAGCGCAACTCGGAGGGAATCGTGGCGGTGCGCAACGGTGTCTGCACCGGCTGCCACATGATTCTTCCTGCCAATTTTGCGAACGAGGTCCGGGAGGCGGAGAACAACGGCGACAAGGACATCCTTTTCTGCCCGTATTGCAGCAGAATCCTTTATTACGAGGAAGTGAGCGAGGATCAGCAGGAGGATTATTTCGACATCGGTGTTGCGGGAAGCCTTGCCGGATTCGACGAGGATTTTGATGACGAGGACGAGACCGAGGATGACGACGAGAGAGATGGCGGTCTTGGCGAGTATGATAGCTCGGACTCGGATGATGATGACTCTGATTCCGCCGACAGCGACGAAGAGTCAGAAGAGGATATTGAGGAGGATGAGGAGTAAATCCTGAGAAATCAGATAGAATTTTAACAAACGGGATGTAACCGCTCCGCCACCTCCTGATGACAGGTTCTGGCGGTGAGGAAAGTCCGGGCTCCTTCGGGAAAAATGCCGGGTAATCACCGGGCGCAGACCGGAAGCAGCATAATTTCTTGCGCAGCCCGGCCGGCGACAGAAAGTGCAACAGAAATCGTACCGCCTGGTTTCTTGTATTCCGGGCAAGGGTGAAAAGGCAGTGTAAGAGACTACCGCGTTCCTGGTAACAGGGACGGCTTGCAAACCTCATTTGGAGCAAGATTAAGCAGCAGTCGTGCTGTCCCGAGCAATACTGCGGGTAAATCGCTGGAGCCGGAAGGTGACTTCCGGCGCGGATAGATGGTTACTGACGGGGACTGATTCCAAGCCTCTGCCAGACAGAACCCGGCTTATCGTCCCGTTTGTTTTTTATTTTTTGTACGGCGATGAAAAATGACTTTGAGATTGAAAACAACACTTTCGCAAAAAGACATAATAAATGGCTGAGAAATTTGATTGTCTCGGCTGTCCTTGTCATCGTCATCGCGGGAATCGGCGTTCTCGCCTTTCTTGGGATTCAGAAATTCCGGTCCGGAAGAATCTCAATAAAATCGATTAAAAAAGCCTGGTCTGAGTATGATTATCAGAACGTGTACGAGCAGACTTTCTCGTTCTTGCAGGGCGAGCCGTACAACAACACTGTGCTCACTTATTATGCCTATGCGTGTTTTTTCCTGTCACAGGCGCAGTCAGAGAGTCAGTTCGCGCAGGAATATCTGGACGAGTCAATCAACTCGCTCAGAATCGCGCTGTACTCCGCGAGCAGAAGCCTTGTCCCTCAGCTGCAGTACATGCTGGGCAGGGCATATTTTTACAAGAACACAATCTCAACGCATTATTACGCTGATCTGGCGATAAAATACCTGCTTCTTGCGAAAGAGAACGGATACGATGCGCCCGATATTCCCGAATACCTTGGATTGAGCTATGCGGCCCTTGGAATGACGATGGAGAGCATATCCGCGTTCACCGAGGCCCTGCTTGTCCGCGAGTCCGACGCGCTGCTGCTTTCAATCGCGGAGCAGTATTTCAACGCGTCCGAGTACAGTGCCGCCGAGCAGTACCTGTACAGAATCATCAAAAGCTCGGAGAATGACGATATTCTGATAAGAAGCCATGTACTGCTTGGAAACATATACATAAACCGTGAGGAATATGATTCCGCGCTTGAGGAATTCAACAATGTTTTGAAAAAAAATGAAAATTCTGCTGACGCGCATTATGGAATTGGTGTAGTATATGAGAAGCAGGGAAATATAGTGAAAGCACGTGCCGAATGGCGGCAGGCCCTAAAACTTCAGGTGAATCATGCCGATGCTCTGAAGAAGATGGCAAATAATTAGAAATCTTTGGGAGGATTTTAATGGGATTTTTTGACAGTTTTACCACAGATATAGGTATTGACCTTGGCACTTGCAATACGCTCATTTATGTTCGTGACAAGGGCATGGTCATAGACGAGCCGTCCGTAATCGCAGTTGAGCGCGGAACAAAAAAAATCGTGGCGGTCGGCTCTGACGCAAAGCGAATGCTTGACAAAACCCCCGGAAACATCATAGCCATCAGACCGCTTGCGGACGGTGTCATTGCGGATATTGACAGCACCGAGAAGATGATAAAATACTTCCTCTCAAAAATCATCAGGCGGCATCAGTTCTTTAAATCCGTGCGTATGAAAATCGGAATTCCGTCCTGCATCACAGATGTTGAGCGCAGGGCTGTGATTGAGGCTGCTCTGAAAGCCGGCGCGAAGGAAGTTGAGGTGATTGCCGAGTCTCTGGCTGCGGCAATCGGCGCGAAAATCCCGATTTTTGAGCCTGCCGGTCACATGATTTGCGATATTGGCGGCGGAACAACCGAAGTCTCCGTGATTTCCCTGGGCGGCATGGTCGTCACGCACTCAATCCGCATTGGCGGAGACAGGTTCGATGAGGCGATTGTTAAGCACGTCAGGAGCGTCCACAACCTGATTATAGGACAGCCCGCCGCGGAGCGGCTTAAGATTCAGATTGGAAACGCGGCCCCGGAGAAGACAATCGAGAAAATGGAGCTTAAGGGCACGGACGCAATCACAGGGCTTCCGCGCAGGCTTGAGATAGACAGCGTTGAGGTCCGCGAGGCTCTCAAAGACCCGGTCACAAAAATCGTTGAGGAGATAAAGATTGTCCTTAGCGAGACCCCGCCGGAACTTGCCTCTGATATTATCGAGCGCGGAATTGTGATGACCGGCGGCGGCTCAATGCTCCGCGAGCTTCCTAAACTCATATCAAAAGAGACCGGCGTTCCTGTCATCCTTGTTGAGAGGCCGCTTGAGTGCGTGGCTCTTGGGGCGGGCGAGGCGTTCGGCCTGTTCAAGGATATGTCGTCAGAGCGCTCAATATACGACAGCCTTAACGACTGACAGTTGAATTATGGCTGAAAAAAAGCGATTCTCCTTCCGTTTCGGTTTCTCAGAATTCCTCCTGATTGCTCTGGTGCTTGTCTCGTCAGTCTCATTGGCTTTCAGCTCCGGGAGTTTTGTCCTCAATCTCAAGAAAATCGGCTTCACTTTTGTCTCCACAATCGACAAGGGCGTTCATGCCGTCGCGGACGGGGTTGTCGGCACGGTGAACGCCGTGGGCGAGCTTCATAAACTCAAGAAGGATTATAACGAGCTTGTCGTGAAACTTGAGCGGTACGAGCAGCTTCAGCGCGCGAACGCGGATATAACGAAGGAGAACGAGCGTCTGCGCGAGCAGCTTGGATTCTCTGTGGCGATGGAAGAGAAGAATTTTCCGGCGCAGATTATCGCCCGGGATCTGGACAACGCATACTCATATCTTACTATTGACAAGGGCAGCGTGAACGGCGTGAGAAAAAATATGCCGGTGGTCGCGTTCCAGAACGGAAACCAGGGGCTTGTGGGCAAAGTAGTGCAGGTGGGCGCGTTCACAAGCCAGATTATGCCAGTCTACAACATCGACAACTCTGTGTCCGCAAGAATTCAGAATACCCGTGACCTCGGGCTGATTAACGGACTTGGAAGCCAGAGCCAGCCGCTGCTCCTGCAGCACATCAGAAAGCGCGTCCTTGATGAGCTTAATTACGGCGATATAATCGTCACGTCCGGCGAGAACAACAACTATATGCGTGATATTCCAATCGGGACAATCTCAAAAATCACGGTGCTGGATTACAACTCATCGCTGAGCATTGAGGTCACTCCGATTCTTGATTTTGCGAGGCTTGAGACTGTGATTGTCGTGAATCAGAAAGAGCTGAACGACAGGTCTGCGGAGGAATACTGATGGCGCGCTCGGTTTTGTTAAGCACTTTCATCTTTCTGTGTGTGACGGTCATAGAATCGTCAATATTGTCGAACATTTCAGTCCTGTATGTGGTGCCGGATTTGGTGCTGATTTGCGCGGTCTATTTCTCTCTTCTGAACGGAAAGACAGCCGGGGTCACAAACGGCTTCATCTCCGGGCTTCTAATGGACTTCATCACGGGTGTGCCGCTTGGCTTCAACTGCCTTTACCGCAGTCTCCTCGGGTATCTTTACGGGCTTTTCTCCAGCACAATCATCATCTCCGGGATTATGGTTCCGGTTCTGAGCGTGGCAATCGGAACGGTGGCAAAAACGCTTCTGGTGCAGCTCATCGCGCTGTTTTTTCCGAACGTGAACATTTACGTGACGGGAATCATATCATATCACTTTCTTTTTGAGTTCATGGAGAATGTGATTCTGGCCCCGTTTGTTTTCAAATTCCTGGGATTTTTCAGAAAATATCTGGTCATAAGGACCACGAAGGACAGGGTGGACGATGTATAAGCAGGCGGAGGACATTTTCTCAAAAGGAACGAAAGTTTTCATTCTGATGGTTCTGGTTGCCCTGATTTTCCTTGCGTACATCTACAAGCTGTTCTCCTTGCAGGTGATTAACGGCGAGCAGTACCGCACGCAGTCCAGGCGAATTTCCTCGCAGGTCACGACAATTTTTCCGCAGCGCGGGGAGATTTTTGACCGCCACGCCGAGCTTCCCATGGTCATCAACACGGACAGTTTTGCCGTGGAGGTTACTCCCGGCGAGATTCCCAAAGACAGATATGACACCGTAATCGCGCGACTGGCGCAGTATCTTGGTACAAGCCGCACCGAAATCGACAGGAAAAT
Source organism: Treponema sp. (assembly GCA_022510865.1). Taxonomy (GTDB): domain Bacteria; phylum Spirochaetota; class Spirochaetia; order Treponematales; family Treponemataceae; genus Treponema_D. The sequence continues at coordinate 36,870 of JAFLSQ010000006.1, read as the reverse complement.
CCCGAAGAACGTGCGCCTCTCATACACGACCATTCAGGTCAAGCAGAATGTGCCGTTCTCGGTAATCTCGAACATCGCGGAGAATAAATCAGATTTGCCCGGCGTCTCGTGGATTTCAAAGCCTGTGCGCAATTATCTTCACACTCCGTCACTGTCGCACATTGTGGGCTATGTTGGCGATATAAATCAGGAGGAGATGACCGCCCTCTACAATCAGGGGTACACGAGGAATTCTGTCGTGGGGAAGACTGGGATTGAGAAACAGTACGACTCGTTCTTGCAGGGAACCGCAGGCCGTGAGATTTCCACGGTGGACGTGCATGGGCGCGTCGTCTCGAATGAGGTGAGCGTCGAGCCTCCCAAGATGGGCAACAGCCTTGTCCTCACAATCGACTCGGATATCCAGAAGCTTGTGGAGGATGCGCTCGGGAACAGGGTAGGGGCATCGGTCGTATTGAAGCCCGCCACCGGCGAGATTCTTGCCATGGTCTCATACCCGTATTTTGACTCGAACATTTTCAACTCGGACAATTCGTCCGCGGAGTACGCCAAGCTTGTGAACGACACCTCAAAGCCGCTGATTAACCGCGCGGTGCAGCTGTCATATCCGCCCGCATCAACATTCAAAATCGTGATGTCAACGGCGATGCTACAGGAAGGCGTTTTCTCTCCCGCAAAAAAAATTGAGTGCCGAGGCAGGATGTCCTACGGCGGCCGCATTTTCCACTGCCATGTGCATGAGCCGGGCCACGGATGGCTTGACATGAGGAACGCGATGGCGCAGTCATGCGATGTTTATTACTGGACTATCGGACGCGACTACCTTGGAATTGAGAAAATCGCGTCGTATGCGCGTGAGTTCGGTTTCGGGAAAAGCTCGCAGATTGATTTGCCAAGCCAGGTCGCGGGGCTTGTCCCCACATCAGAATGGAAAGAGAAAAAATATCACTCAAGGTGGCTGGGCGGCGACACAATGTCGGTCTCCATCGGCCAGGGCTACATGGAGGCTACGCCGTTGCAGCTTGCGAACATGGTCGCGATGGTCTCGAACAAGGGCGTGATTTATAAGCCGCATCTTCTGAAAGAAATCCGCGATCCTGTAACAAATGAGGTCATTCAGGAAGTCAGACCTGAGGTCCTCACGCAGTCCACAATCGAGCCTGAGATTTGGGATCAGATTCAGGAATCCATGCGCTACACTGTCACTGACGGAACGCCTCAGTATCCGATGCACAACAGGCTTGTGAAGATTGCCTGCAAGACCGGCACCGCCGAGGTTGACGGCTTCAAGGACAGCTGGCACTCATGGCTTGTGGCGTATGCGCCTTATGACGCTCCGCCGGAAGAGCGCGTCTGCGTGGCGACGATTGTTGAGGCCGTGAACGAATGGGAATGGTGGGCGCCTTATGCGACGAACATCATAATCCAGGGGATTTTCGCGCATCAGACTTGCGAGGAGGCGACGCGCGCCCTCGGCTTTAATTATCTGACCAACAACAGGTCAAGGCAGGAATAGGGTGGGCGCATGAGAAACAAATGGTATGCGATGATAGATTATGTGTCCGTTCTTGCGGTTCTTGTTCTTGTCACAATCGGAATCCTGTTCATCTACTCATCAGGCGTGAACGCAGACTCAGTTCTTGTGACAAACGAGCATATCAAGCAGATAATCTGGGCATCAATCGGCTTTGTCATAATGATTTTCCTCACTTTCTATGATTACAGGCGGACTGAGCCGCTGTCACCATATCTTTACATCGCCCTGATTTTCCTGCTGATTTACACGCGGATTTTCGGCCGTTACGTGAACGGAGCAAAAAGCTGGATTGGAATCGGGGAATTCGGCGTGCAGCCCTCCGAATTCGGAAAGATTTTTTTCATGCTCTTTCTTGCCAGATACCTTGACAAGTCCGTGAACGAGCGTCCCCTGCGCCGCTTCATCATTGCGACCGCGATTCTGATTGCCCCGATGGGTCTCATCCTCATCCAGCCTGATTTGGGCACGTCCAGCGTTTATCTTCCGGTTTTCCTCGTGATGTGCTTCATTGCGGGAGTTCCGCTGCGCTACATCATGTATCTGCTGTTTTTCGGGCTTCTGACGATTGTGTTCGCAATCCTGCCGGTGTGGAACGCGGAGATTACGTCCAGCCCGCTTGCCGTAATCAGCATCCTCACGAATATGCGGCTCAGAATCATCCTGATTGTGGCCGTCGTCATGATTACGCTCATCGGGATTGTCCTGCGCAGATATTTCAATTTTCCGGACTACATCTTCTGGATTTCCTACTTCGCGTCCATAATCTCGCTCGCGCTGATTTTCTCGCTGCTTCTTGGAAAACTGCTCAAAGACTACCAGATTAAGCGTCTGATTATTTTCATGAACCCGGAGGCAGACCGCCTGGGGGCCGGCTGGAACATCATACAGTCGCTGGTCGCGATTGGAGCCGGCGGAATCAGAGGGCAGGGCTACCTCATGGGCTCGCAGAGCCATTACCGTTTTCTTCCGCAGCAGAGCACGGATTTTATTTTCAGCATTCTGTCTGAGGAATTCGGCTTTGTCGGCGGCGTGATTGTCTTCGCCATTTATTTTATGATTCTCGTGAAAATCCTCCTGATTATCAGGAAATGTCCTAACCGATATGGCTGCTATGTCTGCTCCGGCATTTTCGGAATGTTCATGTTCCATTTCATTGTGAACGTCGGCATGGTCATGGGCCTCATGCCAATCACAGGAATTCCTCTCCTGTTCCTTTCATACGGCGGCTCGTCTCTTCTCACGGCGATGGCCTGCATGGGATTTGTGATGAGCGTGAACTGCCGCAAGAACGAGCTGAAATAAAACAAAAAGAGGATTGCCTTGCTTGTCCGGGCGAGGAAGGGATTTTCCAGTGCTTTGGTAGACAGAATGCGCATTATGATAAGTAATTTGGGGTATAATAAAAGCGCATCCCCGTTTTAAGGACGCGCTTTCCGCAGATTGCTCTAGTCTATTTTATATCCTTGCGTTTGATTTTTCCGGAGATTGTCTTAGGAAGCTCCTTCACAAAATCGATTATTCGCGGATACTTGTACGGCGCGGTTGTCCGCTTCACAAAATCCTGGATGTCTTTTTTAAGCTCATCGCTCGGCTCATAGTCCTTCGCAAGGATGATTGTCGCTTTCACAACCTGACCGCGCACCTGATCCGGGGCTGCCGTCACAGCGCACTCCACCACCGCCGGATGCTGCATCAGAACTGACTCAACCTCGAACGTTCCGATTCTGTAGCCCGAGCATTTGATGACATCGTCGTTGCGCCCTGTGAACCAGAAGTAGCCGTCCTCATCGCGCCATGCGTTGTCGCCAGTGTGGTAGTAGCCGTCATGCATCACAGCTTTCGTGCGCTCCTCATCGCCAAAATATTCCATGAAAAGTCCGGGGAAGTTGCCGTTTCTCATATCGACCACAATCTCTCCGACCTCACCGTCAACAACCTCGTTGCCGTCCTCGTCAATCAGCGTGACGTTATAATACGGCGCGGGTTTCCCAAGGCTTCCGGGCTTTATGCGCTCATTGCCGTAATTGAACAGCGAGAGCGTCGTCTCGGTCTGGCCGAATCCCTCGCGGATTTCCTTGCCGGTAATCTGCTTCCATTTATTGAAAACCTCGTCACTGAGCGGCTCTCCTGCTGTAGACCAATGTAGACAGCTTGAGAAATTGTATTTTGTCAAATCCTCCTGAATCAAGAAGCGGTAGATTGTCGGCGGCGCGCAGAATGACGTGATGTGGTGCTTCTCAATCTGCTTGATGAGGTCAATCGGCTTGAATTTGTCGTGATAGTCATAGATGAAAACCGAGCATTCCGCAATCCACTGGCCGTAAAGTTTGCCCCAGACCGCCTTGCCCCATCCGGTGTCGGCCACAGTGAGGTGAAGTCCGCCTTTCTGAACTTGCTGCCAGTAACTTGCCGTCGCAATGTGCCCGAGCGGATAAAGAAAGTTGTGCGACACGAGCTTGGGATGGCTTGTTGTTCCCGATGTGAAATATGCCAGAAGAATATCATCGTTCCTGCTGATTTCCTCACGTTTCTGGCTGTGAAAATCGCTCAGAGCGGCATCGCTGATATTCCTGCATCCCTCGGTGAAATCAAGCCATGCGGGATGATTTTTCTTGAACTCCGCGCTCATGCCCTCGTCCACTCCGAACGGCGGCACAGCGACCAGCGTCTTGAGCGACGGGCACTCTTTCTGCGCCTCCTCAATGTAATTGAACAAATCACGGTAATCCACGGCGGCAACCGCTTTGATTGACGCGGCGTTGCAGCGGAACACAATGTCCTCTTTTGTGAGCATGTGAGTCGCGGGAATGACCGACGCCCCGATTTTGTGAAGCGCGACGATTGACAGCCAGAACTCATAGCGGCGCTGCAGAATCAGCATGACAAAATCCCCGCGCCTGATTCCTATGCTCCTGAAATACGCGGCAGTACGATCCGTGCGCTCTTTCAGCTCGCCGAACGTCATGCGCAGCTCCTCGTCATTGTCATTGCACCAGATGAAGGCGGTGGCATCCGGGGTCTTTTTCGCGATTGCGTCCACGACATCATAGCCGAAGTTGAAATTCTCCGGCACTTTTATCTTGTAGTTCGCAAAAAAATCATCGTAATCTGCGAATTCGGTTCTCTCTAGAAATTCTTCCAACATATCATTTTCCTCAAATTGATTTTCCTGCTGTTGCCAGACAGTCAGATTATTATCGCCAGGAATTTTGCCTTGGCGTTGTTCAGGGCCTGCATTCCGTGCGGTTTCGTGGCGTCAAAATAAACGCTGTCGCCCTCCTCCACCGTAAGCTCCTTGCCGTCAATCACAAGCCGCATCGCGCCCTCAATCATGTACTCGAACTCATGCCCGGGATGCGAGTTGAAGTGGATTTCCTTTGTCTCCTCCGGCGTGATTGTCACAAGGAACGGATCTGCCTTGCGGTGCTGGAAACCCGATGCCAGCGCCTGATATTTGTAGTCGCTTCTTCTGTCAATGGAAAGCCCGCGGTCTTTTTTTGTAAGGCAGTACGAGTGCATGTGAGGCTCTTTTCCGGAGATGAGAGTTCCAAGGTCAATCCCATATTTTTTTGACATGGATTGCAGGATTCCGACCGGAATATCCACGGTTCCGCTCTCGAACGCCTTGTACTGCTCGGCTGATACTCCGCAGACACGGGCCGCCTCCTCGACGGACACATCCATAATTTCACGCAGACCAATCAGACGGTCTGCTACAGCTTTAATCTCCTCGTTCATAATCACCTCTTGAATTTGTAAATGCTACGTGAGCATATTACATGAAATCAGCCTGAATTTCAACAGAAAAATTAAAATTTATTAAAGAATTTCAGTATAATTAAAGTTGACGGCTGGCTAATCGTCCACTTTCAGAGTCTCGCGCCTGTATTTTGTGCCAATCTCCGTGAGCTTGAATTTCTGGATTTTCCCGCTCCCCGTCATCGGGAATTCGTCCAGGAACATCACGAGCTGCGGCCATTTGTATTTTGACAGCTTGTCCCGGCAGAATTCGATGATGTCCTGCTCCGTGAGAGTTTTTCCCTCGTGCAGAATCACGAACGCACCGGTAATCTCGCCGTAACGCTTTGATTTCACGGCCGCCACCTGAATATCCTTGATTTCCGGGATTGCCGACAGGAATTCCTCAATCTCACGCGGATAGATGTTCTCGCCGCCGCGGATAATCATGTCTTTTATGCGCCCTGTGATGCGGTAGTTTCCGTCCTCGCCTTTGACGCCAAGGTCGCCGGAATGCAGGAAGCCGTCCTTGTCGATTATCTCCGCGGTCGCCTCGGGCATCTTGTAGTAGCCTTTCATGATGTTGTAGCCGCGGCAGCACATCTCGCCCTGCACTCCTACCGGGCATTCCTCGCCGGTCTCGGGGTCAATCACGCGCACCTCAATCTCAGGAAGCTCCCGTCCGACTGTCGTGGCCTTCACCTCAAGGCTGTCATCCCAGTGGCTCTGCGTCATTCCTGGTGATGTCTCTGTCAGGCCGTAGACCGATGTGATTTCCTTCATGTTCATTTTGTCCATCACCTGCTTCATCAGCTCAACCGGGCAGAGCGCGCCCGCCATGATTCCCGTGCGCAGCGAGGACATATCGAACATGCTGAACATCGGATGGTTCAGCTCGGCGATGTACATTGTGGGCACTCCGTAGATTGCCGTGCACTTCTCCTTGTGGATTGACGCGAGCGCGAGCAGCGGGTCAAAGCTTTCCAGAAGGACGTGCGTCGCTCCGTGGCTCAGCACAGCCATCACGCCAAGGACGATTCCGAAGCAGTGGAAAAGCGGGACCGGAAGGCAGACTCGCTCGCTTGATGTGTAGCGCATACACTCGCCGATTGAGAAGCCGTTGTTGATGATGTTGCGGCTTGTGAGCATCACGCCTTTTGGGAAGCCTGTAGTGCCGGAAGTGTACTGCATGTTCACCACATCGTTCTGTGAGACCTCCGACTCGATTTTATGGATAATCGCGATGTCAACGTGCTGGCCGAGCAGCAGAAGCTCCGGCGTGGAGTAAAGCCCGCGGTGCTTCTCGGGTCCCATGAAGACCACGTTCTTGAGATAAGGAAACCTCGCGGATTTTAGGCAGCCGCGCTCGTACTCGTCAAGCTCCGGGACAAGCTCCTTTATCATCGCCACATAATTTGAGTCCTTGACGCCGTCGGTAAGACAGAGGGTCGTCAAATCCGCCTGCTTCACAAGGTACTCAAGCTCGTGCAGTTTGTAGGATGTGTTCACTGTGACTGCGACCGCGCCAAGACGTGCGCACGCGAACATATAAGTGAGCCAGTCGGGGACGTTCGTCGCCCAGATTCCGACATTGTCGCCTTTCCGCACGCCAATCGCATAAAGTCCGCAGGCCATGTCATCAACACGTTTGTCAAACTGGGCATAAGTGAAGCGCAGGTCACGGTCAGAATAAACCATGAACTCATGCTCCGGATTCTCTTTTGTTTTCTCACGCAACAACTGGCTTAAAGTCAATTCTATCATGCAGTCCGCTCCTTAAAATGGCGGATGACAAGACCTGTGTCATCCGCTGAATCTCTCCGATTTTTCTGTCAGCATCTCAGCGTCCGCCCTGCCCTGCCTGACCTCAAGATTTTTGTATGATTGCAGAGCAGATACCGCGTCTCCTGCGGATTTTGCGTCCGGATTGCCTTGCTGTCTCAACGCCTGACGCACTGCCCAGGATGAGCGTCGGTTTGTCAGGCTGTAGTATTCCTTGTCGTCCATCACGCGGGTGTGTAGACCACGGCAAGAATCTTGGCGTTCCCGCTTCCGTGGCTGTGAACGTGGTGCGCCACGATGGACTCGTAGTAGATTGAGTCGCCTTTCTCCAGCACGTAAGTGTCCTTTCCGTACTTTATCTCAACCTCGCCGTCCAGCACATAGATGAATTCCTCGCCCTCATGCGTTGAGAGTTTGATTTCCTCCTCGGACGTGGGGAAAATATCGATTATGAACGGATCCATGTGACGGCCCGCCTTGTTGTGCGCGAGCGTGTAGAAATCAAGGTCGGAATTCACGGCGTTTCCTCTGTCGCTGAACCTCGTGACTTCCTTCTTGTCCTGGGATTTTGTCACCACAGGCCCAAGGTTCTCGTCATCGTCCATGAAAGTCCCGAGCCTGACCCCAAGAACCCGCGCGATTTTAATCAGCGGCGTGAGGTTCGGGACAAGAGAGCCGTCCTCAATGCTTGAAATCTGCTGGACGCTCAGATTCGTGCGCTCCGACACATCCTCAACCGAAAGTTTCCTGCTCTCGCGGACGAGCCTGACTTTCGCCCCGATTTTATTTTTCTCACTCATTTTCTCACCTCTTTTTCTGCGTGACTCTCATGCGGAAGTCATTTAATCTCATAATCCCTGTTGTACGCGGCCTCAATCGTCGCGATATTAACAGGATTGAATTTCTTGTTCCTTGCCGAGATTGCCTCGTCCAGCGCGAATTCGAACGGCTTGACCCCGCTGACCAGCCCGGGACTCACTTTCGCAAGACAGCCGAGCGCGACCATGTTCGTGCCGCGGGCATTGTTCGTCTGCGCGGCAATGTCGTTCGCGGGAAGCGCCAGAGTGCGGATGTCCGTGCGGCCGGGCTTTATGTCAATCAGTGACGAGTTGTAAATCAGAAGTCCGCCGGGCTTCAGCCACTGCTCGAACTTTGTCATGGAAGGCTTGTTCAGGGCAATCACGACATCCGGCTTCTCTATTACAGGAGAGGCGACCTCCTCATCACTTACGATTACGGAGCAGTTCGCCGTGCCTCCGCGCATCTCCGCGCCGTAAGACGGGATGTGCGACACATATTTGTCCTCTCTCATTCCTGCAAGCGCGAGGATTTTTCCGGCCAGAATCACGCCCTGCCCGCCGAATCCCGCGAAAATTATCTCTGTCGTCATTTTGTAACTACCCCCGCTTTTGGTGTGGCCGCCTCGGGAACATTTCCTGATGGCACATCACGGAAAACTCCAAGCGGATAATACGGCTCCATCTGCTCCTTTACCCAGTCCGCGGCAACCGTGGGAGCGACTCCCCAGTTTGTCGGGCACATCGAGAGAATCTCCACAAAACTGTAGCCTTTCCCCTCTTTCTGATATGTGAGCGCCTTTTTGATTGCGGCCTTTGTCTTGTTTATGTGCTGGACATCATAGACCGCGCACCGCTCAATGTATTTCGGCTCGACCAGAGAGTTCAGAAGCTCGCACGCACGGATTGGATAGCCTACCTCGTCCGCATTGCGTCCGAACGGCGTTGTCTTCGTCACCTGACCCACAAGCGATGTCGGGGCCATCTGTCCGCCGGTCATGCCGTAAATCGCATTGTTGATGAAAATCACGGTGATGTTCTCGCCGCGGTTCGCCGCATGGACGGTCTCGGCTGTTCCAATCGCAAGCAAGTCTCCGTCACCCTGATAGCTGATTACAAGCTTGTCCGGGTGGACGCGCTTCATTCCCGTCGCCACTGCAGGGGCGCGGCCGTGGGCCGCCTCGCACGAGTCAACATCGATGTAGTTGTATGCGTAGACAGCGCATCCCACAGGCGCGACCAGAAGAACGTCCTGCTGGATGTCCATCTCGTCAATCACCTGGCAGATGAGCTTGTGCACGATTCCGTGACCGCATCCACCGCAGTAATGGGTGGGAACGTCAATCTGTGATTTTGGAAATTCGTATTTCTTAGACATAGCTCTTAACCCTCTCTATGACAGCGTCCACCGAAGGAATGATTCCGCCTGGCTCGCCGTAAAAATCCACATCGCTGACTTTGTGACCTGAGTACAGCCTGATGTCCTGCACCATCTGCCCCATCGACATCTCGACCGTCAGGATTTTTTTTGCGGACGCGCATGATGCCTCAAGCTCTTTCTCCGGGAACGGCCAGAGCGTGATGGGGCGGAAAAGTCCCGCTTTGATTCCCTGACCGCGCAGGATTTTCACCGCTTTTTTGCAGACCCTAGCGCATGTTCCGTATCCTGTGAGGACAAACTCGGCGTCATCGCACATGAAAGTCTCGCTCATAGTCTCGTTGTCCTGAATCCTCTGATAATTCTCGAAGAGCGCCTTTGTGTGAGCGTTAAGCTCGCCGTCAACGCCGGAGAGCTTCAGCGACATCAGTTTGTTCTGCTTGCGGCCGGCGGGCTTTCCTGTGAGCGCCCATGGTTTCTCCGGGAATTTCTCGATGAAATCCGGGAGGACGCACGGCTCTGACATCTGGCCAAGGTAGCCGTCGCCAAGAATCATGCACATCACGCGGTATTTGTCGGCAATCTCAAAGGCTTTGAGCGTGTAATCCGCCATCTCCTGCACGGTTCCCGGGGCAATCACAACAACGTGATAGTCTCCGTTTCCGCCTCCCCGCGTTGCCTGAAAGTAATCGCCCTGCGCTCCTGAGATGTTCCCGAGGCCCGGGCCTCCGCGCATCATGTTCACGACGACTGCCGGAAGCTGCGCGCCTGAGATATAGGAGATTCCCTCCTGCTTCAATGATATTCCCGGCGAGGATGAGGATGTCATGCATCTGGCTCCCGCCGCGCTCGCGCCCATCACCATGTTGATTGCGGCAAGCTCGCTCTCTGCCTGAAGGAATGTTCCGCCAACTTCCGGAAGCCTCTTCGCCATGTACGCCGGAATCTCATTCTGCGGGGTGATAGGATACGCAAAATAAAAACGGCATCCGGCGCGAACCGCCGCCTCACCTATCGCCTCGTTTCCTTTCATCAAAACTTTGTCTGCCATCATTCCGCCTCTATCTCAATCACGCAGTCCGGGCACATTGTGGCGCAGAATGCGCAGGCAATGCAGATTGCCTCATCAGTACATACAGGGAAACTCACGCCCTGCCCGTTCGTCTCTTTGGACATCTCAAGGATATTTTTTGGGCAAACGCGGATGCAAAGTCCGCATCCCTTGCACCGCTCCTTGTTGATTAAAGGTCTTCCCTTAGCCAATTGAATCCTCCTGTGCACAAATAATATACAAGAAACATTTTCATTGTGCAATACAGCCCTGCTGAAAAACTTTAGTATTATTAAAATTCAGGGCAGAAAAATCAGCGGATTTTCCTGCCTTTCTTTCCAGACCAGAAATCCGATTTCAGTCCCGCACCTTAGAATCCAAGCTCCTCGTCAACGAGAATCACCTTGATTCTTCCCACGGGTTTCGAGACCCTCGTCCGCACGAACTGCGCGCATATCGTCTGCTCAGAGAGGCAGTCGCCGCATTTTCCGTTCTTGCAGCACGGCGTGTCAAGGCCGAACCTCTGCGCGTTCACCGGTGCGGCGTAATTTCGCGCGCGTGACCATGCCGCGTCCAGGTCGCGGACAACTTTGTTCATCCCCGCGATTACAAGGACGTTCTGCGGGCCGAAGCACAGAGCGGCCAGACGGTTGCCGTTTCCGTCGATGTTGACAAGCTCGCCGTCCTCTGTGATTGCGTTCGCGCTCATAAGGAAAGTGCCGCACACAAGAGCCTGTCGCATAATCTCAAGGGATTCCTCGCGATTTTTAGCCCTGCTCCTGTCTATTAAAGTATACCCTCTCTCTTCGAGCACGGCTTTAAGTCCAAGCTCATCCACGCTCACAGAGCCGCCCCATCCCACGCTGTGGTTTTTTGGAATCAGCTCAAGGGCCTTTGCAAGGGCTTCCTCCCTGCTGCCGGCGTAATATGCCTCAAAATGACGCCTGGTCAGCGCCTCAACAACTTTCTGCCCAAGAAGGGCGTTTCGTTTTACAATCGCTTCGTTCATAGCGGTATTGTATCACACTGCGGCGTTTATTCCAATATAGTGATTTCAACACGGCGGTTTTTTGCCTTGCCTTCCTCCGTGGTGTTCGGGGCGACGGGTTTTGTTCCTCCGCTTCCCTTGCAGATGAACCGCCCGCCGTCAATTCCAAGCCTCTCAAGCGACTGCGCGATGCTTCTGGCTCGCTGCACAGAAAGATTCATCTCGCCTCTGGGGTTTCCCGTTGACGCGGTGTGCCCCTCAATCAGGAATTTCGCGCCGTCCGCGCTCCTCAGAATCTGCGCAATCTGCTCAAGCCGTCCGCGCTCCTCGGGCAGAAGCTCATCGCTGTCCGCCTTGAACCTCAGGTTCTGGATTGTCAGGCGGATTCCCGCGTCCGTGTTGTCCACGCTGATGCTCCTTGCGCCGTCTTTCGCAGAACCGGGATTTTCCTGTTTCGTCTTGCCTGCTGATGTTTTTCCGCCGCGCTCGTCTCTGCCGATGTTGTCTGCGACAGATGCAATTCTCTCTTTTCCCCCTGATTTTTCCGCGCCTGTTTTTGCGTCGGGGCTATGTTCCGCGAAAGAGACCCCGGAGGAGGAGCCGCCGATGCCATCCCCGGAAGCCCCATCTCCGCTTTCTGATTTTCCTGCGACCGCTTTCCCGCCGCTTTCCGCACTCAGTTTTTTTGCCTTTTCTGCGCCGCCCTCATCAGCAGGATTGCCCCCGCCTTCTGATGTTCCGCCGTCTTTTGCGGCCGCCATGCCGTTTCCGCTGCGGTCAGGCAATCCATCCGCGGATTGGGATTTTCCTGACCCGCCCGTGCCATCGTTCGCGCCGATGCCTCTGCTGTCTGCCACGGAATTCACATTTTTTTCCGATGCGATGCCCGCATGGTTTTTGTCAGAGAATCCCGCTGGGGGATTTGCAAGAGCGGCCGCCTCAGCGTCATCAAGTTTTACAATCCGTTTTATTGCGTCTATCAGTTTTGACCTGTCTACCGCCGGAGGATATTCGGTGAACAGCGTGATTGTCCCCTTGAACTGATAGCTGTTGCCGTCCGCGTACCAGAACGTCTCGTCAACGTTATCGCGGATAACAAGGGCCGCTCCGGTTCTCTTGCTCACGATTATCGTCGCCTTGTGGCTTCCCTGCGCCTTCTCAAGCTCCTTGTCTCCGCCAAAATCAATGAAGTGCGTGATTGAGTTCATGCCGTATCGCGTCGCCCATTCCGCGTCAATCAGATGAACGCTCTCGCCGTTGAAGACATCCTCGCCTTTGTAGGTGTACTGCACGTAAATCGGCATTTTTGTGACCACGCCTTTTGAAAGCGGATCGACTGCCCGCGTCGCCTGCGCCTGCCAGACATCGCCTTTTTTCAGCGTGTGCGTTGAGTATGCGGGAAAACTCCGGAAGCTCGGATATCCGTTGTCCACAATCATCGTGAGTTTACCGTCATCGCCAATCATAAATGATGAGGCAATCGCGCCGTGAGTTCCGCCTGCCAGAGCGCGGCTGTTTCTTGATGTGTCCTGATGCACAAAAAAATCGCCCTCGTACACAAGCCCTCTCTCGGTTGCGAACGGAATTATGAACGCGCTCACCAGTTTGCTCTGCAATCCGACATAGCGGCCGTTCTGGTAGACGCGCAGGTCGCTGCGCTCCGTGAAAGAATAGTTCTTGCGGCCCTTGTATGAAATCACCGCGCTGGAATTTCCCCCGGTATCAAGCGGATGGCTCAGCGGTGACTGCGCCGCAACCGGAACTAGCGGCACAATCAAGGTCATAATCACAAATAAAATTTTTCTCATAGGCGGATTATCGGAAAAAATGCCTTGCCCCACAATCGGTTTTTCATTATGATTATATGGCACTTTTGTGCGGTTCAGTTTAGGTTTTGGAGAACGTCGATGTCAGAAAAAGACACCAATCAGTATTACATTACCAGACAGGATTCCACAGAATCTAATGCCCGAAGCTATCCGCGGAAATTCCCGTTCGCGATTGCAAAAGCCAGAGGCTCATGGGTTGAGGACGTAGAGGGAAACAAATATCTGGATTTTTTGTGTGGCGCCGGAACTCTGGCGCTTGGTCACAATGACGAGCAGGTGAATCAGGCGATGATTCGGATGCTCTCGGACAATCTTCCGCTGCACACCCTTGATTTGACAACTCCCGTAAAAGATGAATTCGTGCACACGCTTCTTTCTGCCCTTCCTTACGGAATGGGAAAAGACTGCAAAATACAATTCTGCTCGCCAAGCGGGACTGATGCCTCTGATGCCGCCATAAAACTCTGCAAGACCGCCACCGGGCGTTCCAGCGTGATTTCTTTTGCCGGCGGCTACCACGGGATGGGCCAGGGACCGCTTGCCTGCATGGGAAACCTGCACGCAAAATCCGCTGTTACAGGCCTCATGCCGGATGTCCACAGCTTTCCCTATCCCTACGCTTACCGTGACCCGTTCGGGCTTGGCGGCGAGGACGGAGTGAGGGCAGCGTGCAACTTTTTTGAGCGCACCCTGAAAGACCCCGAGAGCGGGATTACAAAGCCCGCCTGCGTGATTCTGGAGCCTATTCAGGGCGAGGGCGGCGTGATTCCAGCCCCGGTTGAATTCCTGCAATGCGTCCGCAGGGTGACAAAAGAGCTTGATATTCCGCTTGTCGTCGATGAGATTCAGTGCGGTATGGGGCGCAGCGGAAAGCTCTTTGCTTTTGAGTATGCGCAGATTATCCCGGATGTGATTCTCATCTCCAAGGCAATCGGCGGATCCCAGCCTCTTGCGGTCGTTGTCTACGACAAATCGCTTGACAAGTGGACGTCCGGTGCTCATGCCGGAACTTTCAGGGGAAACCAGCTTGCCATGAAAGCCGGGACAATCGTTTTGAACCGCGTAAGCAATCCTGATTTTCTTGCTGATGTCACAAGAAAAGGCGATGCCGTGCGCGCGGCTCTCCGTGAGCTTAAAGACCGCGTGCGGATAATCGGCGATGTGCGCGGAAAAGGCCTGATGGCGGGCGTTGAGTTCGTTGACCCGGACGGCGAGAGGGACTGCATCGGCTCTCTGCCTGCGAGCGGCGAGATTGCCGGGAAAGTCCAGCGGCACTGCTTTGAGCACGGCCTCATCGTGGAGAAAGGCGGACGGAACGGCTCTGTGATGCGCTGCCTGTGCGCCCTGAACATCACGGACGAGGACTTGAAATCCGCCTGGAAGATTTTTGAGCAGGCAGTCCTTGCGGTTGACAAGGAATATGCCAAGCGCGGCTGAGGGCCGGACAAAATGCAGGATTTTTTTCTTACAAGCGACGAAAAATCAAAGGAAGCCTATAAAAATCTGATTTCCCAGGCCGCGGATGCCATCGCCAGTGTTTTCTGCGATGACAGCGCGTACTCCGGCCCCACCCCGAATGAGCTGAGGGAGATTGTCCGGCAAAACTCGATTCTTCCGGAGAGCGGGCTTGGCTGGGAGCGCACTTTCTCTCTGATGCGGGAGAGAATCCTCCCGAACCTTCTGCGGACATCCTCGGTGAATTACATGGCCCATCTGCACGGCCCGTCGCTCCTTGAGTCCGTGGTGTCCGAGCTTGTCATCTCGACTTTCAATCAGTCAATGGACAGCTGGGATCAGTCGCCGGTCGCCACGGAGATTGAGGAGGATGTCGTGCGGCATCTCTGCTCGCTTTTTGGTTATGGCGATGGCTCTGACGGCGTTTTCTCAAGCGGCGGAAGCCAGTCCAACATGACCGCTCTCATTCTTGCGCGTGACTGGTTCTGCAACAACGCGCTTAAACATGATGTCAAAAAAAGTGGACTTAACGAGGATTGTTCGAGGCTCAGAATGTACACGAGCGAAATCTCGCATTTTTCCATGGAAAAATCAGCGCATGTGCTCGGGCTGGGCTATCAGTCGGTTGTGAAAGTTCCTGTTGACTCAAAAAAGCGGATGGACGCGCAGGCTCTGCGCTCGCTTGTTGAGGCGGACAGGAAAGCCGGGAAAATCCCGTTTCTGATCGTCGGCACGGTTGGCACTACTGATTTTGGCAGCATTGACCCGCTGGACTCGCTCGCGCAGGTCGCGCACGAGAACGGAATGTGGCTTCATGCGGATGCCGCTTATGGCGCTGGTGTCGTGATGTCTGACAAATATTCCGGCTGCCTCAAAAATCTTTCTCTCTGCGATTCCATCACCGTGGACTTTCACAAGATGTTCCTGATGACAATCTCGTGCGGCGCGCTTCTGGTCAGACGCTCGGAGGATTTTGATGCCCTGACAATCCATGCGGATTATCTTAACCGCGAGGAGGATGAGGAGGACGGCTACATAAACCTCGTTGACAAATCCTTGCAGACAACCCGCCGTTTTGACGCGCTGAAAGTCTGGACGAGCTTTCAGATGCGCGGAAAGGACGGCTGGAGCCGGATTATCGAGACAAGTATGGACAACGCCCGCTATTTCCACGGCATTCTGAGCGCGGACAGCAGCTTTGAGGTTCTCTGCGAGCCTGAAATCAGTTCCGTGGTGTTCCGCTACAACGCCTGCGATGAGGTGAACAAGCGGGTGCGCCGCGCCCTGATTCACAGTCACGGGGTTGTGATTGGCCAGACTGTGAGCGACGGGAAAGTTTTCCTTAAATTCACGCTCCTGAATCCGCTGATAACACACGCAAAGCTTGACGAGCTGAAGGCGCTGATAAAAACACTTTCTGAGAACGCGCGCTAGGATTTTTTTGCCTTTTTCGCAAGGAAAATCGCAAGGTTGATGTTCTTCTCTGTCTCCATCCCAGGCTCAAGCTCAATATCCCAGAACAAAGTCGATACAAGCGTGGTCTGCGCGGTCCTGAGGCTGCCCTGCAGGTCGGGCCGCTTGAATTCAATGTTCCTGAAAAAATATCCGCAGGTCTCGTTCGGCTCGAACACGAATGAGACGCTGTTCCTGATGTCTGTGATTTGCACGGTCGTGACATCACGCAGTTTTCCTTTTGAATAAGCGTCGGTCACACAGAAATTCTCGTCCGCAGTGATTTTCTCATCCCCGTCAATCAGCTCAAGCTTGAACCGCCCGTTGCCTGCATCCGCCGAAACGAGCGCGAGATTGGACTCCACCGCGAATTTCAGTGCGATTTTCCTGCTGCTCTCGTTGCGCAGAATGTACTGGACGTAAAGCCCGTCAGTGCTGATTACATACTTTTTCCTCAGAAAAATACTCTGCCCCTCTGATGTGACCGCTCTCGCGCTCATCTGGATTTCCCTGCGCGACTGCGAGTATTTCTCCTCGGTGTAGTGGATTCTGGAGAAAACGCCGTCTCCCGCTGATTTCCCCGCCGCGTACCTCGCGAACTGCGCCTCGCTCAGCACGTGGTCAACGAAAATTCCCCGGTGATACCTGTCGTCCTCGCCATCCCACTGCTCGCGGAGGCTCATGTTGTCTGCGTAGTTTCCACCGCCTTTCAGAACGTCAAGCTCGGTCATCGCGCCGCTCACAAGCGAGATTATGATGAAAAAATTGCGCATCCGGCAGACGTACTCATTGAGACCGTCAAAATCATAGTCAAAGCTCGTGATTGTCTCGCGGAACACGGAATCCTCCGCAAGGATTTTCTCCGCCTCAATCAGGTTCTTGTATGCGGCCTGCCTTCTTGCGATGTTGCCGGGAATATCCGCCGGATTCCAGATCAAAGCCCCGCCTTCCTGCGCAAGATAAAGCTTCTCCCTCGCGCATTTCTTTCTGATTTTATCGCCTTTGTACTGGTTCACAAGGGTGTTCGTGAAAATGATTTTCCTGTAGAGCGCGAATCCCTCGGCATAGTGCTCAAGGTAATTCTGGAACGACGGAATGCTTTGCGCGGCGGGATTATGCGCTCGCTGAGCGGTGAGCCGTCCGTTTATTCCGCACGGTATATAGACCGGAAGCCTGATAATCTCGCTTTTCCTGTAAATGCCCGGCGTGCTGAGCGTTATTCCGGCGTCTTTCTGCGTCTCCGCAAGATAATCCGAAAGCCGCTCGAAGAATTTTCCCTCGATGAGCGGAAGAATCTGCTCGTGCTCCAGGGAAATCACAATCATGCGGTTCGGCTCCATCTGGATGTACTGGGATTTTTTCTGCGATTTTCCGGCCGCCTTTTTTATCATCTGGATGAAGTCCTTGGGCTCTGTGTCCGCCTTGGGGATGAATTCCGCGTATGACGGGAAAATCTCCACGGATTTCCCAAGCTCGCTCATCACAAGGCCAAGGAACGCCTCCCCGCTGCCCCGGATTACGCTGCTGTCCAGAATCACGTATTCCATCCCGTTCGTGCTCAGGCTTCCAATCAGGGATGAGTCCCACGCGTCGGCAAAAATTGTCATTCCGCGCGGACGCTTCCCGATTGCCTGCCTTATCTCTGTGGAGAGCGTCTCTATCTGCGCGCTCCTGTCCGCCGGGAAAAGAAGCGGCAGCGGAGCGTTGTGATACGCGCCGCCTGTTATCTCCAGCTGATTTCTTTCCGCCATCTCTTTGAGTACGGCAATCAGCTCGTTCCTGCGTTTCTTTAGGATTTGAAGAAGCTCCGCGCTTACGGACATTGAGAACGGAAATTCCGGGTGCGCGTAAAGGAATTTTGCCAGAGGCTTGTAGACAGTCTGGATTCTCTTGTCGGGAGTGTCATCACCGGCGGGATACAGCGAGAGTGAGTTTAGATGAAAGCAAACATGAACCGAGCACATCAGCCAAAAACAGCATACCCCACCCGCTTTGCCTGAAATCTCCTTTTATATTAGGTCGCAGAACTATCTGATGAAATTATTTATCCTGTCCAATATTTTATAGCAATACGACCATATTTTAAAGTCTTTTTTTGCAATCCATTCAATTTTTTCGTCTTTGCGCCTGTGCGTGCACGTCGTGAGCGATGTGATGTCCGGGTTGGCGCACAAAATCATGCTGTCCTTGTCTTTCTGAACCAGCGTGATGATTTTCTGCGGGCAGACCTGCGCGCATTTTCCGCAGCCGCAGCAGAGGTTTGTGACCACCGCGGTCCTGTTTCTGATGATTATCGCGTTCTGGGCACAGGCGCGGGCGCAGTCCCCGTGACCTATGCAGGCGTACTTGCAGTCAGTGCCTGTGTCGCTCATGTTTTTTATCATATAGCACGTGTACGCCTCGTTGAAGCGGCTTCTGTCTGTGGAAAAGCTCTTCCTGCACGAGCAGAGCACGACTGCCCGCCTGTCCGAGACCTGGGCCTTGCTTTCTTTTTTGATTGAGAACGTTTTCTCACGCTCGGATATAATCGCGTCTTTGTCAAGGTTGCCGGCATCAAGCGACGGCAGAAAAATGTAGAACGAGAAAAGGATAATCAGCGAGAGCAGCAGGGGAATCAGTATGAGGAGGATTGTCGCCAAAATCATTTTATCATGCCTCCGTTCAGCCATGTAATATCGAAAACAGAGATAATCATCAGAAGGACGGCGAGGAACACAAACAGCATGCAGATGTATTTCTCAAAATAAAAGCGGCCGTTCATCACAAGCCTGTTCCGGAGCACGCGCACGAACGGAACGAGCACGAGAAATCCGCAGATGCAGCTGAGGCAGATGACCATTGTGTCAAGGATTGTGTCGCTCTGGAAAATCGAGAGCAGGACAATCAGAAAGGAGACCGCGAATTCTGTTGTCGCGGTGCCGGTCGTGAGCCTCACAAGGCCTTCCGTGAACGAATTTATCGTTATGAAAATCAGCAGGCAGATTACGGGGAAAATCTCAACCAAAGCGAGCGGAACCAGGATGAACGCTACGACAAGGTACGTGAGAATCGCTGTGAGGAAAATCGAGAGCATCGTCTTGAAAAAAAAGATAATCTGATTCTGACGCCTCTCCCCGCTCACCGAAATCTGGCTCAGCCCTATTCCATAAAACAGGACGATTGACGAGAACACCGTGTAATACAGGAAAGTGTGCAGGTAAATCATTTTGACTCTCCGAATTCCCGGTTGATTTTCTCGTGGAACCGCAGGCTTGCGAAAAGCATCAGCGCGACAATCAGCAGGATGCCCGGCAATGTCGCGAAGAACGATAGGATTCCCGCGCTCTCCCGCTCAAAAAGAATTTTCTCCGAGAACGTGTGATTCTTTGAGTAGAACGTGAAAGTCCCGTAGCCCGCGATGTCCCGGAAAAGAAAAAGAATCAGAGTGCCGACCGAGAAAACCGCGGTCTGAATCAGATTCTCCCTGAGCCGCACACCGAGCGGATTCTCCAGATCCGAGTAGACAATCTGGATGAGAAAAAGCGATACCGCCGGCAGAAAAATCAGATAGCCGAGCGTCAGCGCGATTTCTGTGTAAGTGACCACGAGAATCTGGCGGAAAAGGACAGATGCGCTGATAATCGCGAGCATTATAATCACGGTCTTAAGCTCCTTGAGCCTGAGCGTGTCCACAAGGGAATTTATGAGCGTTCCGACGAGCGTCAGCAGGATGTGCTCAAGCACAATCGTGATGCCGAACACGAATCGGCCGGGAATCGGGATTATGAGCACGATGTGCAGGGGAAGATATTTGAAGAACAGGTCTCTCTCAATCATTCGCATTTTGCCCTCCTAGCTCCCGATGATGTACGGGATTTTTTTTGTCCAGTACTGGATTCTCTTGTTCGATGTGTCGCTCATCAGCTGATTCTGGACGCGGCCGTGCACATTGCTGTAGCCCATGAACCTTGCCTGACCGTCCTTGTCAACCGTGAAGACGGACGGAACCGGCCCGTAAATTGTCTGCGTGCTGATAATCACAGCCTTGTAAATCTGTCCGTCCTTTTTGTTGCGCGCCTCGTAGCAGGCTGCGCTCAGCGTGAACGCATTGCTGATTCTAAGCTCGTTCGTGACAAACCAGGTGCTCGGCTCGGCCTCGTCAAGCACAAGCTCCACGCTCTTCCTCAGGTTCTTTGACCAGCTTCTCTGCGTGATTTTTGTGACATAGACCAGAAGCCCCATCAGGACCGCAAGAATCCCGACAAAAATCCCGTAATTCATGAAAAATTTCTTGTATGAGATTGGCTCTCTCATATTCCTGCTCCTGATGCATTTGACACGACTTTGGATATGTCAGAGCGATTTTTCTGCTCCTCTGCCGAGCGGATGAACAGCGTGATTACGTTGTTTATGAGGATTGTGTACATCATCCCGATTGGAGATGTGCCGCAGCCTATGATGAGGAACGCGCAGACTCCCATGCAGAGCGCGGAGATTACCTTCCCGGATACCGTCACAGGAACTGTCCCGAAGCACTGTATCATAAAAACCGTGCAGAAAAGAATTCCGCTTGATGAGAGCGCGAGAATCACATCCCCCTGATTTATCAGCCCGCCGAAGAACATCGGGGCGAACAGCCTGACAAGCAGCGTGTAGGTCAGGAGGAAAACCGACGGGATTATTCCGGAGAACGTGTTGTCCGAGAAAACTATGATTGACGAGACAATCGTCAGGAGCGTGAAGCGGAACGCCGGAATCGCGCTTCTGGAATCCCAGAGAAGGCTCACAAATCCCTCCGGAACTGTGACGCGGAAAACCGAGAAAACCGTGGAATTCAGAAACGATGTCACCGCGTTGTCAAAGTGATGGATGGGGAATATCCCGTTCTGCAGAAGATACACCGAGCTGTTCCCGAGCGCCGCAATCTCGGAATTCACGAGGAACGGCGGAAAATAGCTACGCCCGATTATCCACGCGACAATCCCCGCGAACGCGCTCATGTTCAGCCATGTGCTCACGCCCTTGAAGACAAGCATCCGCGAGAAAAAAAGCGTCAGAAAAGAGATGAAGAAAACCGGGACCGGCGGATATCCCTCCGGAATCAGAAGGCCGATTATCAGCCCCTGAATCGCGATGCTCATAATCTGGTAACGCTCGTATCTGCGGATAAAATAGCTGAGCGCGGCGGCCGCAAGCGAGCCTGCCAGCGAGCACAGCACAATTATCAGCGATTTGTACGAGCCTGTGAGCGCAAGCATAAGGACCTGCAGCGACAGGAGCACAATGAACCTGATTGATATGGATGATATTGACGGCGCGCTGTATATGAACGGACTGACCGCCAGCTGCCTCTCCTTGATTTTATAGTCGTCAAATTCTCTCTTGCTCATTTTCAGTCCTGTATGCTCCATTGCGCGGAATTGCTCTGAATATTCTCTCTCAGCACGGTGATTGTGTGCGACAGCGGAAGCCTTGCCTGGCAGACAGTGCTGCAAAGTCCGCACGAGCTGCATATCATCACCGATTTCTCCAGCGTCTCGTCAAGGGCGGTCTCCCCGAGCACGGCGCTGTAAATCAGATCCGGCGATATTCGTGCCGGGCAGATGTGGCGGCAGTGCCCGCAGCTCACGCAGGAATAAATCTGCTCGTCCGTGAATTTCCTTGATGAGACGAACCTCACGGATTTTATGTCCTTTGTTACCGGCTGCTCAAGATTCTGCGCCGATGAGCCGCACAGCTCCCCGTTCACAATCACAAGCGCGGGCGGCTTTGCGAATCCTCCAAGCTGCGCGACAATATCTTTGATCGGGGTGCCGACTTTTACATTCAGAATGCAGGATGACCAGAGGCAGTTCCCCGAGAAATGCACGTTCCGCGAGATTGCGGGCGTGTCGAGCAGGACGGCGTTGTAGACTTCCAGCATGGACGATGCGTCTATGAACAAATCCTGCGCGCAAAGCGTTATATCCTGCGATTTTTTCGGGCCGCTTTTGGCAAGAGCCGCAATCATCTCGCCCGGAGTGCCGCACGGATATCGGCTTATGTTCATCTCAAGGAGCCGCACCGTGTCGCTCTCAAAAGACTTCGCGAGCGGTTTGTCCTGCATTTTCTGGTCTATGGCAAGAAGAATCATTCCTGCATTCAGAGTCCTTGCAATCACTTTTGCCGCGCTCACGATTCTCTCAAAATAAAATTTTGTCACAAGCGAGTCGGTCATGCAGTACGGATCCTCATCGAACATTCTGACTACAATGCACCGGCAGCTTTTAATCATTCTGATTTGCAGGCCAAGGCTCTCGGGATGGCTTGACGTGAACGTGTTGACCACGCCCTTATCAAAAAGAGATTCGGTGACAGAAAGCGGGCTTAGAGAATCTGCGCTCGCCTCCTCCGCGATTTTCCCCAGATATTTGAAGCTTCCCCCGAATTTTATTCTGATTGCGAATTCCTGCCTTCCGTTCTGAAGGATGCACGAGCAGATTTCTGTGACCTCGCCGGGAACAGATGCGTGAATGTATGTGGAGTGTCCGCCGGTGTTGCAGACCGCAATCCTGTCGCCCTCCTGAACTCTGTCCCCCGCCTTCACAAGCGCGCGGTATGAGCGTCCGTATTCCTGCGCAAGCGGAATCGTCACGAATTTTGAGATGAAAGAATTCTGCGAGGAAGAATAGTTTTTGAGTGCAGAAGATACTGCCGGAATGCTCATGCTCATTTTTTTATCCCTTTCCTAATAATAGTGGAAACATAAAGAAAAAGTAATACAAAAACGCAAATCAGGCTCATAATTACGCCGAGCAGACCGACTGGGTATGAATTTGTGACCGAATATCCGCCCTTGAAATCCTTCCCTTCTGATTTCAGCACTTTCTCTATTGACTCAAAGCCGAAGTCATCTATGCCGTCGTATGCTGAATCCCGGAAATTCTGGTCATAGGACATTATGACGTTCGTCTGTGCGATTGTCCCGTTGTTTTCGGTGAACCTTGGGAATTCCACAAAAAAGTCATCCTGGGCTTTGTTCAGCGAGCGGTAGGGCGCAGTCCGGAAATCCCACGTCCAGCGGTAAAAATCCTCCAGCTGACCGAGCGACTCGTCCGCGTGTGCGTTGGCGGGCAGGAAAATCCTTGATGATGATTTCGCGCCTTTTGTTCCGAGCGATGAAATCAGAATCACGGCGAGAATTATCAGCGCGGAAGCGGCGGCAGTTCCCGTCGTGGTGGCGGCGTTTTTGCCCGATACGGGGATTTTTTTTGCCGGCCGGATATACACCGGAACGAACGATGATTTTGACTCGAAGAATCGCTCCGCCTCGTAGATTGAGAGCAGGCCGCAGGCTGTGCCAAAAAGGGCGACAATCAGCATTGCCCCTGATTTTGGAGCGCAGGTGAACGCGCAGAGCACGGCAACGATAATCATTGCGGGCACTGAATGGTTTCCGAGAAGATACTTGCCCGCGCCTTTCCTGCGCCACACGTTGGAGATGAAAAAAAGGCAGAGCAGAATAAGGCAGGTTGCCTCCGCCATCTGGTAAAACGGATTGCAGAAAAGGTTCGCGACCGGAATGAGCGCGGAGGCAAGGAAAATCATCCTGTTCTTTGAGAAAAAAGCGAGGACAATCACAAGCAGTGCGGATATCAGCGGCAGAATCCACGGATAGGATGCCGATATATCGGCTCCGCCGGCGATTGAGCGCGCGGACAGATTCGAGAGTGCGTCCGGGATTTTTGATTTTTCCGCGGACGGAATGTAATAAAGCCTGTAATTGCGCGTGCGGTCAAAAAAATAGGCCGCGCGTTTCTGAATGTAGTCCGAAGCCGGGGAATCCGCACGGATTTTATAAATTGAGTATTCGATTGAATTCTGCGTCAGGTTTGATGGCAGGAACTGCCCGGAAAGCGACACCGCCCCGTTTATCCCGGCATCAGAGATGGCCTGCATCGCGTCAGCGTCGGATGAGTCTGACGGAACGTAAATCACAGCGTATTCTTTCCATAATTTGCCCGCCGGCAACGTCCTCAGCGCGAATATTATTGCAAGAGACAGCAGAGTTATGACCGGCGCGGCAATTTTTAAATATCTTCTCATAATATCACAGAAGCGAGAACGCCAGGGCGATGAAAAATCCCAGAATGCATCCGCAGAGCACTTCCATCGGCGTGTGCCCGTTCACCTCTTTCATAGTCTCGTAGTGGTCAAGAATTTTTTTCTCGTCCAGTTCCCTGCCAATCTCGTTGAGCTTTTTTGTCTGGATTCCGCTTGACCTGCGGACTCCGAAGGCATCCCTTATCACGACGAGGAAAAAGCACAGCGACAGGATGAAAATATCAGAATGGATGCCGTCCTTGAATCCGATTGTAGTGCACAAAGATGTCACAAGCGCGGAGTGGCTGGACGGCATTCCTCCGGTGCGCCATATCATCATCTCAAAAAGCTCGCCAAGAGAATGAATCCTGCCGTAAATGAGGTTTATCGCTGTTTTAAGAAACTGCGCCCCGAACCAGCTGAAAATACATGAGAGAAGAACCTGATTCCTGAAAAACAGGTGCATTTGTTCTCTGAAAGTTGGCAAAATCGTGTTCATAAAAAATCCCGGTAATTTTAACACTAAAAGACGAAATTTACTAGTAGCATTCTCTCATTTTAATTATTATAAGGCGATGGATTTCCTTGATTTTACGGCGGGTGATGATGACGGCGGCCGCCGCCTTGACAAGATTGCCCGCTCGCTCGCGGAGCGCGTCCCGCTCTCAGAGATTTACAAGTGCCTCAGAAAAGGATTGCTGCGCGTGAACGGGAAGAGAGCCGCCGCGAATCTAAGGATTTCCTCCGGCGATGTGATTTCCCTGCCCTCTTTCTTGCTCGATTTTTCCCCCGGTTCGGCGGATAAGCCGCGTCCATCCGAGAAAGACTCTTTTTCCTGCGCAGCCGGGCCGGAGAAATCAGCGGAGTCGCGCAGCCTCAACATTGTTTTTGAGAACGACAATTTTCTTGTCCTGAACAAGCCCTATGATGTTCCAGTGCACTCAGGCGGCCGGGCAGGAAAATCCGCTTTGGACGTGATGGTTCGGGAATATCTTTCTGATTCGGGCGCGCTCTCACGCTCAGTCTCTTTTTCTCCGGGGCCGCTCCACAGGCTGGACAGAAAAACCAGCGGACTGATTGTCTTCTCAAAAAGCCTTGCCGGAGCCAGATGGTTCAGCGAGCGCGTCAGAACCCGCTCTGTAAAGAAAACTTATCATGCCGTGATTCTGGGCCATCTTCCGAAAGAAAAAAAATGGAAGGATTATATTCTCTGCGATAATTCCAGCGGAGATGGATTTCACACCGTGGAATGCAGGAATGAGAGGCCGGGCGCGGCATGGAAAATCGCTTTGACATCCGCTAGCCCGGAAGGTTACGGGCAGCATGACGGCATGGATGTGACTTTGGCGGAGGTCTCAATCCAGACGGGAAGAAAGCACCAGATCCGCGCGCAATGCGCCTCGCACGGGTATCCTCTTCTTGGGGACACGGCGTATGGCTCTCCCCCGCTTCCCTCCGGTCATGCCCGGGATTTTTATCTTGCCGCGACCTCGCTTGCTCTGCCCGAGGAATTCTCCGATAATCCCGCGGGCTTTCCGCCTTTTTTGTCGCTTGATGCTGACGCTGAATTTTTTGACATAATAAAATATTGTGATATTAAAAAAATAGGGTTATAATGGGCGGATGAGCAAAACCCTTGATTCCATAAAATTTCTGTTCAAGCCTGTGCAGGTCTACGCTCTTGTCGGAGAAAGCGGGACCGGCAAATCATTCCGCTCAAAACTGCTTGCGGAGGAGCACGGCATTCATGCGATTATCGATGACGGACTTCTGATTCAGGACGACAAGATTGTCGCGGGCCGCTCCGCGAAGCGCGAGAAAACCTACATGGGCGCGGTCCGCGTCGCGCTTTTTGATGACAAGGATCACCGTGATTCTGTGGCAAGGGTCTTAAGAAAAACGCACATCAGGAAAATCCTGCTGCTCGGGACATCAGAGAAAATGGTCTCAAAAATCGCGATGAGGCTTCAGCTGCCGCAACCGCAGAAAATCATCCGGATTGAGGACATCGCAACAAAAGAGGAGATTGAGAAGGCGGTGAAATCCCGCCACGTCGAGGGCAAGCACGTGATTCCAGTCCCGTCAATCGAGGTGAAGAAGAAATATCCGCAGATTTTCTCCGCGTCAATGCGCGATTTTTTCAGCAAGCAGAGGCGTTTCGCGGGAAAAAAAGGCGCGTCCGGCAAGATGATTGAGAAATCCGTTGTGCAGCCGGAATTCTCAAAAAAAGGCCGCGTGGAGATTTCCGAGGCCGCCCTCACGCAGATGGTCATGCACTGCGTCAGCGAGTGCGACCCCGAGGTGCGCATAAAAAAGATTGCCATAAAAACCGATGCAAGGGGCTACCGCCTTGTAGTCACGATTGATGTTCCGTTCGGAACGCAGCTTACCGGCAAGGTTTACCGTCTTCAGCAGTACATCATCGATAAAATCGAATCTTTCACGGGCATTCTGATTGAGGAAGTGAGCATAATAATCGACAAGATTACAAAAAACTAGCCCTGATTTTTTCTCTGCGGCTTCGGCTTCGCGCTCATTTTCTGGTTTGATTTCACGCCAAGCGACATCAGCACGGATCTCACCGCGAATTCCAGCTCTTTTCTGACGGGGTTCATCGGCAGCACGAAATTCCTGCATTCCGCCCATGTCCTTCCGTAAAGCTCTGTGAACGCGGTCTTTCCCTTAATCTCTTTCTCCCAGTCCGTGAGGTTTTTTGTGAAATCGCGGATAAAATAGACGAGTTTCCTGCCGAGCCTTACATCAGGAGTTTTTTTGTTCAGCTCGCCAAGCTCCCTCATGCTGTCCATGTAATCTCTCTCAAAGTCCTTGTCATCGTAAATCATGCCGGTGGCGGCGGGCTGCAGGTACATGAAAAGGTCTGTGTCCATCGCCTCGCACACAATCTCGTATGCATAGGGGCTGTTCACGATTTTCAGAAGCTCCTCGGTGAGCCGTGACGGTGAGATTTGCGACAGCAGTGACGCGGACGCCCTGATTTTATGGCGCAGCGAGTGCGGCATCCTTGCGTGTGTTGTCGCAGAATATTTTATGGCGCGGAGCATCCTCACCGGGTCCTCCACAAAAATCCTGTCCATCGCGATTACAGGGCGGAGCATGTGCTTTCTGATGTCCCGCATTCCGCCGACATAATCAATCACCTGCTGCTGGCCCGGGTCGTAGTAAAGGGCGTTCATCGTGAAGTCCCTGCGCTGCACGTCCTCCTCGATTGAGCCGAATTCGTTGCCTACCGTGCCCTCCGAGATTGAGCGGAACGTGCTCACCTCAAAGATTTTCGGGCCGAATACGACGTGGACAAGGCGGAACCTCCTTCCGATTATGCGCGAATTCCTGAAAATCCTTTTAATGCGTGACGGTGTGGCATCTGTGACAATATCAAAGTCCTTGGGCTTGTTCCCGACTATCAGATCACGGACTGCCCCGCCGACAATGTATGCGGTGTATCCGGCATCTTTGAGCCGGCTGATGATTTGCAGCGCGTCCGGGTCTATGTCCGTTAATGATATTGAGTGCTCAGATTTGGTGTAAACAACGGCCTTTTTAATCAGCCTGCCGCTTCCGTCTGTGCCATATCTAACTAACACAATGAACCAATAATATTCCTAATCGCAGTCTCTGGTCAATACCACAGGCTAGAGGTTTGAGATCCAGCCGACAATATCAGCCTCGACGGTCTCCTTGTCGTCCTCGTTCAGAATCTCGTGGCGGTCTCCGTCATATTCCTTGATGTAGACTTTTTTCATCCCCTTGTCCTGATAGATGTCATAAAGTCTGCGGATTGTCCTGCCGTAGCTTCCAACAGGGTCCTCGTTCCCGAAAATGAAGAAAACCGGCAGTTCATTCGGGATTGCCCTGATATTCCTCATCTTGTGGATGCGCCTGAGGCCGTCTGTCATATCGCAGAAAAATGACACCGTGAGCGGCCGTCCGCACCACTGGTCAGCCTCGTACATCTGCACGTTCGCGTCACTGGCAGAAAGCCATGCGTTCGGGCTTATGGGATTGGCAATCCTCTTGTTGTATGAGCCGAACGTCAGCTTGGCGAGCGCGGGAACAACCGCGTCCGTTCCGCGGAAAAACCTCACGATTTTTGCGAGCTGGTTTCCGCCCCAGACAAGCGCGGGCCTTGGGCCAGCCGTTCCGCACAAAATGCAGCCGCTGATGTCCTTGCCGTATTTTTCGATATAACCCTGCGAGACAAAAGAGCCGAACGAATGACCCAGCAGCACGATTTTCTTTCCGCTGTACTCGTTTTTGAGCGAGTCAATCATCTCGTGAAGGTCTTCCACAACCCTGTCAAAGCCGTTCCTGTCTGCCAGCTTCCCGAATTTTCCTTTGTTGTTCCTCTCGGCATTGTCCGCGGTGCGCCCGTGCCCGCGCATATCATAGGCGTTCAGCACAAATCCGTTCTCGGCAAGAATTGAGCCGAGCCTGTCATACCGCATTGAGTGCTCCGTCAGCCCGTGATGAAGCTGCACGACCGCCTTTATCTCATCCTCGGAATCAGGCATCCAGCGGTTCACCGCGATGTCCATTCCGTCGCTCATTGTCATAAAAAAATTCTTTGTCTGCATCTCGCGCTCCTGTGCCCGATTGTTAAAATCAGGGCGTTCTGGTAAAATCCCATTTATGGAAATTATAGCAGAGAAAATCGTTTTTGGGGGAAATTCTTTAGGAAAAATCGATGGAAAAAACGTTTTCGTTCCGCTTGCGGTTCCGGGAGAAAGGCTTGAGGTCGAGGTTGAGAAATCCGCGCGCGATTATGACATCGCGAGAATCACAAAGATTGTCGAGCCGTCGCCCCACCGCGTTCCCGCTCCGTGCGAGTATTACGGAAAATGCGGCGGCTGCAACATGATGCACATCCATCCGGATTTCCAGCGTGAGCTGAGACGCTCCGTCCTCCGCGATGTTTTTGCCCGGCACGGCATTGACATCCCCGGCGGGATTGAAATCATCTCCGGCCCGGACTACGGATACCGCGCCCGCTTCCAGCTGACAGACGGCGGGCTTTCATGCAGGAGTTCCAACGAGATTGTCCCGGTGCGGCATTGCCTCTGCGCGGAGAAGCCTGTAAACGATTTTCTTGCCGCATCCTCCGGCACACGCGGAAAAGGCAGGACGCACGTTTTCGGGAGCGTTTTTATGCGGGATGCAGGCGGCCATCAGAACGTGATAATCTCACGCGCAGGTGATGATAAATCCGCCGGAACGGTGAGAAATCCGCCCTCCACAAAAGGAAGAAAATATAGATTCAAGGAGAACCGCCGTTTTTCCGGAACGATTTTCTCGCCGGAGCACTGCGCCGCAGTCACCCTCTGCGAAAAAGACATTCTCTTTGATGTCCGCGGATTTTTCCAGTCAAACCTTTTTGTGTTCGAGAAAACGCTCGAAATCATCCGCTCAATGCTTCCGGGCGGCGCGAACGCGCTTGATATGTACGCCGGCTCGGGAGTAATCTCGGCGTTCCTTGCGGAAAAATACGGCAATGTCGTGATGGTCGAGCATAACCGTGACGCGCTTGTCTATGCGGAGCGGAATCTTGCGGGATTATCCCACATGAGTTTCGGGATGAGCGGAGAGGCATGGGTCAGGGAGTGCGCCGCATCCTGCCCCGAATTCGACGTCTGCGTGATTGACCCGCCGCGCTCGGGAATGGAGGAGGCCGTCCGCGATTATCTTTGCCGCTCCGGGATTCCGCTCGTGCTCTCGTTGTCATGCGACCCCGCGACCCATGCCCGCGACTGCGCCAGTCTTCTGCGCTCCGGCGGCTACCGGCTCAGAGAAATCCTCCTGCTTGATTTTTATCCCAACACAGGCCACATAGAGAGCCTAGCCGTTCTGGAGAAAGCCTGATGCGCGCAAGAGCCCTTTTTTCCGTGATTTTCCTGCTCGGCTCTGTTTTCTGCCAGGTCTCTGCGCGGGAAATCCTTGAGACCAGGAACGCGTCCTGGTCAGCGGTGCTCAGCGGCACAGTGATTGCCGAGCCTGCGCTCACAAGCTACGGATTCTGCATCGCGACGGACGCGCGGACAGTCACATCCATGACGGGCGCGGGAAAAATCATCTGGGAGAAATCTTTCTCGCGGTCAAAAAACGTTGCGATTGCCTCCCTCCCCTCCGATTTCCTGCTTTTTTTTGACAACGACAAAAAAAACATGAGGCTCATAAATCCAAGCGGAGGAATCGTCTGGGAAAAAAGCACGGGTCTGAAAATCGAGAGCGCGTCACAGATTTTTCCGGGGCGCGACGGGCGGTTTTTCATCGCCTCCATGGACGAGATTCAGTGCTGGGGAATGAACGGAGTGTGCCGCTGGAAGCTCACCTCGCTAAGCCTCAAAAAAATCAGGCCATCGGAGCTTCCGGACGGCTCGGTCGTCTTTTTCACGGCGGAGACGGACGGGAATACCGGCGGGCTTAGGATAAGTCCTTTCGGGCAGGTGATGGAGGAAATCACTTTCTCAGGCGAGATGGTGGGCGCGTGGCAGTGCGATGCGGGAATCCTGCTTTCTTTCAAGGACGGCACGGGCGGACTTTTCTCCCTTGCCTCGGACACAGGCCGCGCGGAGAACAAGTGGGTCTTTGACACAAAATTCCCCGGAATCACTTTCGCGGTGAGCGGCAGTCTGGACTGCGTGTGCGCAATCGTTCCGTCCGCGTCCGGGCTTACGGTCTTTGTGATTGACGGCCGGACCGGACACTCAACCGCGAATTTCAGCGTGAGCGGCATCAGCATCGGCGGGCTGGCAAAATGCGTCCTAATTTCCACGGGGCTTTTCCTCGCCGATTCAAAGGTCTGCGCGCTTTACAGGACCGACGGCACTTTGATTTTTGAGGGCGAGCTTGAGAATCAGAAGTCAAAGTCCGCTCCGAGCTATATTTTTCTCACCGATGACGGGAATCTTCTTCTGTGCCGCAGGAACTGGACGATTGACGCGTTCCGCCTTGCCCAGATTCCGGCGAATCCGGGGAGGCAGCCGGGAAAATCAGGTCTGGCATATCCTGATTTTGTGACCATAAACACCGTTCAGTTCGATTATCTTGACGGCGCGTTCGAGAGCAGCATGACGGATTCCGGGCGGATTTCCGGGCTTCAGGGCGGATTCTATGGCGAGAAGGAGGCAGTCTGGGCATCAGACGCGCTCTCTGTCGCATACGCCTACTCCGCCGCGCTCGGCAGGGCATCGCTCGGGGCGCACGAGGGCAACCTTGTTTTTGCGGAGGACGCTCCGGGGCTTGAGAGGATTATCCTGCAAATCCCGTTCTTTGCCACATCGGATTCCGCCGACTGCCTGTCCGCAATCATAAGGCGGACGAACGATCCCACAATCCTCCATGCGGTTTTAAAAGGCATAGCCGGGTGCGGTTATGACCCCGACGGAAAAATGCTTTCCGCACTGGAGGAGCGCGCGTCACGGACGGACAGGAAGAGCCTTGTCTCAATCGAGCGCATCTGCGATGCCGTCGTGTCGGTCTGCGCGTACATGGGAAGCCCCGCCTATTTCTCAAAAGGACGCGGCATACTGATAAAATTCATGTCGCCGAATTATGATGCCAGGACCCGCGATTATGCCCGCAACGCGCTCAAAAAAATCGGAGGCATTTAAATCCCAAAACCTGATGGCAAAATTTGATTTATTATGCTAGAATATTTAGAGAGAGGATATTTTTATGAGAAAACTTTTTTTACTGTCGGTGACACTTTTTGTATGCAGTTCTGCTTTTTCCCTCGAAGTTGACCGCTCCGAGCTTCAGAGCGTGTCGCAGACCGCAATCGAATTCATCAACTACACAGGTCCGCACCGGGTCATAGACTCCGCCGCGGCAATCAGGTCAATCGGCTCCGGAATGGGCGCGGTGATTTCCGGTTCGCGCGGAAGCACATCACGGGCAGGCAACGTGCGTTATTCGGTGATTCACGCGGTTGACCCATCCGAGAAAGGCAGGCTTGACGCCGATATTCTGATTATAGGGGCGGACGCCGAGGTTGACCACATAAACAACCTGCGCAGGATTATCGCGGGCTATCTTGAGGCCGCCTACGGCTACAGCAGAGATGATTCCGACACTCTTGCCGTCTTCATCACAGTCTACAACGCGGTTTACCGCGGAAAACTCGATGAGGCGGGAAAAAAATACAAGCAGATTGTCCTTGATAACGTCACATCAGCGGATTTCGGACTTTCCGTGAATTACAGGGACTGGCCGGGACACTCGCAGATTATAATTCCGGTCTATGATGCAGAGAACGGAGGTCTGTCAACCGTTGACACATCCGTAATCAGCGACTCGAAGGTCGTGGAGTCAATGAAGGATGACGATGACCGCAACGTGGAGAGCCGCAAGAACATGGTCGATATAAAAGAGCGCGAGTCCGAGGATGCTTCCGAGGCGGCGAAGGCGGCGCAGAAAGATGCGGTTGCCGAGCAGAAGACCGCCGATGAGGAGCAGAAAAAAGCCGATGATGCACAGCAGCGCGCGGATGACGCTCAGAAAGCCGCAGACAGCGCCCAGAAAGAGGCGGATGACGCTCAGAAAAAGGCTGACGATGCAAAACAGGCGGCCGCTGAGAATCCCAGGGACTCTCAGGCGCAGAAAGATGCGAAACAGGCTCAGGCAGAGGCAGACGAGGCCGCAAAACGCGCGGATGACGCTCAGAAAGAGGCCGATGATGCCCAGAAAGAGGCGGATGACGCTCAGAAAAAAGCCGATGATGCCCAGCAGCGCGCGGATGATGCGAAGGAAGATGCCCAGGAGAAGCAGGCCCTTGCTGACAAGAAGCAGGCTGAGGCTCAGGCTGAGCGCAAGGAAATCGCGAGGGATCAGCAGGAAATTCAGGAGATTGAGGCTGCTCAGGCGAACATGAAAGTTGATTACGGAATCGTGCTTTTTGATGACAAGTCCGTGCTCTCGCGAATGGTCCGCTACAATTCACAGACCGGCGAGGTAGTCAAGAATTCTCCGGTGACCACTCTGCGCGGACGCTCAATTTACAAGGCCGGCGACAGTTACATCGCCATTGCGGGCGAGAATTCAAAGAACGGCGCAATAAAACTCGTGCTGATTTCTCCGGATAACATGGAGATTTCGATGGAAAGCGAGCTGAATATTGCGGCGGATTCCGTCCTTGTGCAGGACGGCGGCGAATATTACTGCGTCATCGATGACGGCGGTGAGTATTATGTCGGAAAATTCGGCGCGGACTTAAGCCTGAAGCTCAAATCACAGGTGAAAGTGAAGGCTGCCACTCCGATTGCCATTGGAAGCAGCACGATTTCTGTGACAGACAGCCGCGGAACGTTCAAAGTTCTGGATAAATCTGATTTGTCCGATATTGCGGGCGGAAAATAATTTGATGAAGCCGCGCAAGCGGCTTTTTGCGCGGCTCAGTCCTCCTGCGATTTTGGGACGAACTTGCTGTAAGGCGGAAGGAATAGAATCGGGATTTCTCCGGTCGCGCCGTTTCTCTGCTTGGCCAGAATCAGTTTGGCGTCCTGCGCCTCAATCCCCTCCTCCTTGAGCCTGTCTCGGTGCAGGAACATCACGACATCGGCATCCTGCTCGATTGAGCCTGAGCCGCGCAGCTGGGCAAGGTTCGGCTCCTCGCCTTCCGCGGATCTCGCCACCTGGCACAGCGCAACAATCGGGATAGCCAGCTCGCGCGCGAGCGCTTTGAGCGCCTTGGAGATTTCCGAGACCTGATCGTAGACAGGCCGTGACGAATCCTCGGTTGTAATCAGACCGATATAATCTATGAAGATGATTTTTACCTCGTGGTTCGTGACCATCCGCCGGGCCATCGCCCTCAGCTCAAGGAGCCTCATGTTGGGCGTGTCAACTACATAAAACGGGGCGTTGAACCATCGTGAGGCCGCGTCCTGCAGCTTCTGGATATCAGAGACGCGCAGCATTCCCGAGCGCACTTTCTGCATGTGGACGTTGGATTCCTGCGACAGCAGGCGCATTCCGATTGATTCATACGGCATTTCAAGTGAGAAAAATCCGCATGGGATTTTTTTCTCGCACGCGATGTACTGCATCATTGAAAGCGCGATTGCGGTCTTTCCGATTGACGGCCGCGCCCCGATTATAATCAGCTCTGAATTCTGGAAGCCTGACGTGTAGGTGTCAAGTTTTCCGAATCCCGTTGGAATTCCTGTGAAAGAGTTCCGCGATTTTGTGCGCGCGTCAATCAGCTCAATCTCCCGTATCATGATTGTCTTGGCGGAATGAATCTCGGTGGTCTCGTTCCTTTCCGCCAGCGCGAAAATCCTCTGCTCCGCGCTGTCAAGCAGGCTGTCGCTGCTTTTTGACAGGTCGAATGATGACGCCCTCAGCTCCGAGGAGATTTTGATTAAATCACGGCGGGCCGCGCGGTCTATCACAACCTGCGCGTAATACTCGATGTTGGCGGCGGAAGGCACGGTCTCTGTGAGCGACGCGATGTATGCTGCACCGCCCGACTGCTCCAGCTTGCCCTCGCTGGTCAGCTCGTTTATGAGAGAGATTGTGTCCCCCGCTATGCTCTTTGAGTACAGCCTCAGCATCGCCTCATAAATAATCTGGTTCTGGATTGAGTAGAACCTGTCCGCCTTGAGAATGGAGACAACCTCGGCCATCGCGCTCCAGTTCAGAAGAAGCGCGCCAAGGACGGCCTGCTCTGCCTCAACATTGTGCGGAGGAACTTTGTCTGCCAGCGTCGTGTCCATAAAATCCCCTTGAAAAAGAAAAAAAGGAGCCGGCAAGAACCGACCCCTCCGAATTTCCACAGACTGGATTACTCAGCCTTTGGCTCTTCTGCGGGCGCTGACTGCTCCGCATTCTCTGATTTTGATGATTTCTCTTCTTTTGCGGGTTTATCAGCTTTCGGCGCGCTGCCCTCAACAGGCTGCGCCTTCACGGCAATCTGAATCTCCGCTGTCTGCGCCTCATACAGCTTGATTATCGCCTTGAAAGTTCCCACCATTTTGATTGATGAGCCTTGAATCTCAATCCGCTTTCTCTCAATCTCAAAGCCAAGCTTTGCGAGAGTGTCCGCCACGACATGAGACGTGACCGCCGCATACAGTTTTCCGTTCGCGGCTGCCGGCATGACGATTTCCACCGTTGCCGCCTCAAGTTTCTCTTTGAGGCTGGCAGAGTCTTTCCTCTTCTGCTCTTTTCGCGCCTCAATCTCTGCCCTGCGCGCCTCAAAAATGGCGGCGGTGGCATCGTTGTAAGGAACGGCGAGTTTGCGCGGAAGAAGGAAGTTCCTCGCATATCCGTTGGCGACGTTCTTCACGTCACCCTCTTCTCCAAGTGATTTCACATCAACGTTAAGAATTACTTTCATTTCAAGCTCCTTTTATTTTTTTGGAGCGCTTCGGAGTATGAAACGCTCATGTCTAGCAAAATTAGTCCGCGACGTAAGGAAGAAGACTGATTGACCTTGCCCTCTTGATTGCCCTTGCCACCTCGCGCTGATGCTTCGCGCAGGTTCCTGTGATGCGGCGCGGAAGGATTTTTCCGCGCTCCGTCATATAACGGCGCAGAGAGTCCGCGTCCTTGTAGTCAATCTTTGTTTTGTTGGCGCAGAAACGGCACACTTTCTTGCGGAAATATGTCTTGCCTTTTCCGCGGCCGTCCTTGTCATCATCACGTCCCTCAGAAGCGGATGTGTCGGCGACAGCCGCCTCCGGAACTTTTTTCTCCTCAATTTCCTGTGTATTCTCATCAGACATTGTTTATACCTCTTTGTTTTAGAATGGAATATCTTCCGGAAAATCGCTGCCAGTGTCGCCGTAAGGCCCGCTCTGGTAGTTATCCGCGTATCCGTTGCTCTGTGACTGCTGCTGGCCCATGGACTGGAATCTTGGAGCTCCCCCTGCGCCCTGGGCGCTGCCATCTCCTTTTCCCCCGAGAAGCTGAACCTGATCGGCCACGACCGTGACCTTGCTCATCTTCTGTCCGTCTTTTTCCCAGCGGTCCTGTCGCAGATGCCCATCAACGCAAATCTGCTTTCCTTTTGTAAGATATGGTTTAAGATTCTCCGCGGTCTTTCCCCAGATTGTGATGTCGAAGTAATTAACCTCGTCAATCCACTGGTCACCGTTCTTCTTGCTCCGGTTGACAGCGATGCTCACGTTCGCCCTTGCCTGCCCGTTCCCCACATAGCCGAAACTTCTTTCATCGGAACCCAAGTCCCGGGTGAGACGGCCGATAAGAACAACATGATTTAAGTCTGTCATATATACCTCCGAACGATTTTCCCGCAGCCTTAGTTCGCGTCTTTCTCGTCAAGCCTCACGAACTGGTACTTCAAAAGATTCATGTTAATCTTGAACTGTCTCTCGATATCGACGATTTTTGACGGATTGAGCTTCATCGTGTAAAGATAGAAGCGTCCTCTCTTCTGCTTGTCGATTTCGTAGGTAAGATCGCGGTCACCGAAGTGCTTCTCCTCCGTGATTTCCGCGCCGAATTCAGAGAGAGTGCCCTTCACGCTCTCAATGCCTTTCTTTGACTTTTCATCATCAAGCGGATAAATAGCCATAAGCTCATACTTTCTCATAAGTATCTCCTAAAAAATTCCGCAGGAAAATCCGTTTTCCGGACTGCCGTGCGGTCGTGCAAGGAGACAGTCCGCAGCCTTACCGACGGTAAAATCCGCGTGTGGCAGAGAACCTGCCATGTCTCCTGAATTTTCGGGAGGATAATCCTCCTTCTGGACATAAGGAAAATCCTCTGGGGATTTCCAAGGGGTGTTCTGATACTATACAAAAAAACAAAGCGAGCGTCAATTGCG
>JAFLSQ010000059.1 GCA_022510865.1 Treponema sp. | reverse complement strand
CCAGAAATTCACGCGCGTCAAATCATCCTCCAGAAGCATCCAGCCGATTTTTCCCAGCAGATATTTCTCGCTTTTGGGGTCGGACTGGGAATCCGCGGTCAGTTTGATGACGTTCATTCCAAGTGCCATCTCGCACAGAACGCCCACGCCGTACTCGGACACCCCGGATTTCTCTGCCAGCGCGCTGCGCGTGATTCCGCCGTCGCCGGCATCAGAAATTGCCTGCAAAATCCCCAGATTGAGCATGGTTTTTATGGCCTGAAAAGCCAGCGGAGCGAACGCGATTTTCTGCGCCTCAAATTTGGCATCCACCGCGCGTATATCGTCATTTTTGAATTTCTCGATGTTGTAGAAAGAAGAGTCCATGACTTACATACTATCTTGTAGGTAAGTTTTTTTCAAGACACCCTGATTTTTGGCCCGTGCCGCAGACATAAAAACGGCGCCCCGGACGGTCAAGCGTCTTTGGGGCGCCGTATTGCTGAATCAAATAATCAGCGGTGCTTCAAGGGCACAGCAGCCGGCTTTTTAAAAAGTCACGGAAGTGCGTGCGCGGCTAGAGCGAAAGCGTCTCGCCCGGCGCGACTACAATCACGCCCTGCGCGTCAAAGGATTTTGCGAATTCACGGTCAAAAGGATTCTCTTTGTCGGGCGGCATGTGATAGGCGATGTTGTGCTTCGCGCCGACAAGTTTCGCGCAGCGGGCGGCCTCCGCTATGTCCATGTTGTAGTTGCCGTCGCAGCAGAAAAACGCGTAGTCAATCTTGCGGGATTTTAGTTTCGGCATCTGCTCCGTGGTCGAGGTGTCGCCGCTGAAATAGACTTTCACGCCATCGGAAAAAGTGAGCACGTAACCCACGCAGTTCTCCTTGCTGTGATTTTTATTGTACGCCTCCACCGCCTCAATCTTGACGTAGCCCAGGTCAAAAGATTTGTGCTCGCCGTTCCGCACCGCATCCTCATGCGTGATGATTTTGCAGCCCTCGTTCCGACTCTGCACCAAATCAACCTTGTTGTGGTCTATATGGCCGTGAGTCACCAGAATCAAATCCGCCGGGATGTCGTAGCCGTCTCCGCTGAAAGGGTCAACGTAAATCACCTTGTTCTCGGCAGTCGTGATTCTGAGGCTCGCGTGCCCCTGAAAATAAATCTGATTTTTTGACCGCGCCTCTTTCGCATAGCCCGTTGTGACCGCGAGCGCACCCGCACAAATCAATGGAAAAACTGATCTCATAAAAATCTCCTGAAAACTCCGCGTTAGCGGTCGTGCATGGAGGCACAAAATCGTGTATCTGACCGCAACGCGGACAAATGCACAATATTCAAAAACACATGGATGTGCTTTTGAATGCCCCCTGAAAAACCGCATGAGCGGCGATGCCCGCACTTCCACGCGCAGACATAAATTGCCAATGACAGAACGACCGGCATTCTGTCATCTGATTCCTGTGATTTTTACGACTGACGACTCAAAGTCACGCGATGATGCTACATTCCGCCATCGATTGTAAGAACCTGCCTTGTGATGTAGGCCGCGCCCTCGCTCAAAAGGAAGACCGCCGCGCTGGCAATCTCCTCGGGCTTTCCTGCGCGCCCCATCGGAATGGTTTTCATAATAATATCATAAACCTCCGGATTGATTGCCTTGGTCATGTCCGTCTCAATCACGCCGGGGGCAATCGCATTCACGGTGATTCCACGGCCCGCAAGCTCGACGGCAAGGGCTTTAGTCGCACCGATTATTCCGGCCTTTGACGCGCTGTAATTTGTCTGACCGCGGTTGCCGTTCACTCCGCTCACAGAAGAAATTGTGATGATTCGGCCGCCTCTCTTGTTCTTGCGGCTTGCCATCGGCATCAAAAGCGGGTTTATAACATTGTAGAAACTGTCAAGATTTGTGTGGATTACTTTGTCCCAGTCGTCGCCGTTCATTGCCACAAAAGTGTTGTCGCGCGTGACGCCCGCGTTGTTCACAATCCCCCAGAGAACGCCGTGCTTCGCGCTCATCTCGCTGAGTTTTGCCTTACAGTCCTCGCGGTTCGAGACATCAAACTGAATCAGCTCGCCCGCGCCGCCCGCCTCCTGAATCAGGCGCAAAGTCTCCTCGGCTTTTCCCTGACTTCCGTTGTAGTGGCAGATTACGTAATATCCGGCTTTGGCAGCCTCAACCGCAATCGCGCGTCCGATTCCGCCGCTCGCGCCGGTCACAAGAACTTTCTTATCAGCATTCGCATTTTCCATCATTCACCCCTTAAAAACTCCGCGTTAGCGGTCGTGCATGGAGGCACGAAATCGTATATTTGGCCGCAACGCGGACAAATATACAATATGATAAAAATACACGGACGTATTTTTTATCATGCCTCCTTAAAAACTCCGCGTCAGCGGATGTGCGAATAATCTTAACACAGTCGGTGAGATTTTGCTAGCCACCTCTCCCCGAACCGTGCTAGAATAATCCTTAAAAATTCTCAAAGAGGGCTTATGCGGCAAAAACTCATTCTGTGCGATTTGGACGGAACTCTTCTCAAAAGCGACAAGACAATCTCGCGGAGGTCGGCGATGGCTTTGGAAAAATGCAGGGAGCGCGGGATTCTCGTGGGATTCGCGACATCGCGCGGAAAGTCGAACATCGCGAAGTATGAAAATCAGATTCGCCCGGACATCGTAATCTGCAACGGCGGCGCGTGCGTCTTTTGCGAAGGCAAACTGATTCGCGCGGCAACTTTCTCTCTGGACGAAACGCGCGCATTGCTCAAAAAGGCATACGAAATCTGCTCGGACAGCGCGGAAATCACGCTTGACACTCTGGACAGGATTTTCTGGAACCGCACCCGCGACAAAAGCACGGAATACGCGTGGGATTCGATTTTTGACGACTTCCGGGATTTCAAAGACCCTGCAATGAAAATCTGCGTGCAGACCGATGACAGCGAAAAAGCCCGCGCGATTGCCTCCGCCGTTCCCGGCTGCGACTTCCTTCCGTTCTCTGACATTCCGTGGCACAAATTCTCCGCCGCGAACGCCACAAAAGAAAGCGCGATTGATTTTCTGTGCCGCCACCTTGGAATCAGCGCGGACGAAATCACCGCGTTCGGAGACGACCACAACGACATCGGAATGCTCAGGATGTGCGGCATCGGAGTTGCGATGCAGAACGCCATCGCCGAAGTGAAGGAAGCCGCCGACGCGCTCACCCTATCAAACGATGAGGACGGCGTGGCGGATTTTGTGGAGCGGCTTATGGAGAATGATTGCTGACAAGATTCTGCAACAGGGAATTCCTGATATGCAGGCCTTGTCCACTGGCAGTGGATAAACGG
Source organism: Treponema sp. (assembly GCA_022510865.1). Classification (GTDB taxonomy): domain Bacteria; phylum Spirochaetota; class Spirochaetia; order Treponematales; family Treponemataceae; genus Treponema_D. The sequence continues at coordinate 4,851 of JAFLSQ010000059.1, read as the reverse complement.
AAATGAAAACACTTGCAGTTTGCACAAGAATTCCTGCGTAGACTGCAAGTGTCGCGGTGAGGTTTCAGCCTAGAATATCTCTTCTAGCATCGACCTTAGAAGACCTCCCATGTCATCATTCTCTAAATCGGCAGCGGTGAGTGTCCTTGTCGTAATGATGAGATTGCCGTTTGTGTCGTTCGTGATGCTCTTGATGTATTTCATAGAGATTTCACCAGCCTCGCCGAACATCAGCAAATCTCCTGTTTCGCCGTCAAATGTGCCCTTTATACGGACAATCGGTTCTTCGTCAAACATCGATTTGTTCACAAATAAAGAGAATGTTCCTGAGCCTTCTTTTTTTGCATCGATGCTAATCTCAAACTCAATGCATCCGCCCTTTGCATAGAATGTCCTGATTGCGTCTGTCACTTGGTCGGCATAGGCGAAAGCTGCTGTTATGCACAGCGCCAGCATGATGAATGTTTTTCTCATAATAAAACTCCTTGCCGGCAGTATAAAACGAAACTTCGTGCGTGTACATAGCCTGCTTTTGTGCTGTAATGCGCACATGGAATACGATTTTAACGCGCTCACCCTATCAAACGATGAGGACGGCGTAGCGGATTTTGTAGAGCGTTTTATGGAAAAGGATTGCTGACAAGATTCTGCACGGAATCAGACAAAAGTTCGCAACGTTTGAAACACTTTGTGCAAACGTTTGCAAAAATCATCGGAAACGTTTCGGGCAACGCGGGTAAGCGAAGACAAATTTTCTGGTAAAGCCCGGATAAAGAATCAAGTGGGGAAATCCATAGCTCTAATTCTGTTGCAAAAACGGGTTCGGATAATTTTCTGGAATGTGGTATGGACTTCCTTTCTTGTCCTGCGTTATTCTTTTATCTGTACTTATGATTTTTTTGCACCATCTCTGGACTTTCTCTTGAGAGACTCCCCATTTCTCAGCGGCTTTTTTAGTTCCTATATCAGACATAACTTTTCCTAAAACTTGAATATACTTTATCAGGTAAAAGCACAAACAGGCAGATGAAGAACCATCCACCTGCTTGTAAATTTTCTACTCAGTGAAGTGCCCGATTATCATCAGTATTATTACGACAACGGCTATTACTCCGGCTATTATGAGGTTCGTTTTTAGTACCCGCTTCTTTAGTGCTGTAAATTCCTCCTCAATCTTTTTTGTCAGCTCGCCGACCTCGCCAGATTTTCCGGAATTCACATTTATCAAAGCCTGCGCAAAAGCCACATCCTCGACCACGCCTTTTTGAATTAGATTCAATGTCTGCTGAAGGAATTTCGGATAATCCTGAATCCATCCGAGCGTGGATACGCATTCCATAAAAGTGTTGTAAGCCTGCTGCACACTTTTCCACTCGGCTTTAGTACCGTCAACTTCTTTAAATTCCTTATAGTGCGCCTTTGCCGCATCGTACCAGCGGGTTCTGAATTCAAATGCCGCCTCAATCACAATGTCCTTGTACTCATCGGACAATGAGCTGGCATCACTTATCGAGCGCCAAATCTCAATGGCTTCCACCGCGTCGCTTTCCGCGCCTGCAAGACTGAATGAAATCAAAACCGCGGCGCCTTTCAATGCCTTGGCATTTGCCGATTTCGGGTCAACTGTAAGAGCCTGATTGCAGAAACTCTTGCACTCCTCTTCATTGTTCGCCCTGTAAGCATCTCTTGCCAGCATCATGGCATTGTCAAACTGTTCTGACATTTATATGTCCTCCTGTTATTTTATGCGGAAGTTTTCCGCATGATTCCTAATTTAATTTCTGTCCGCATTCTCCGCAGAATAAAGAGCCGGCAGTATATTGCGAGCCGCAATTCTTGCAAACAAGCTGCATCGGCGAGCCGCAGAAAACGCAGAACTTTGTTTGACTTGGATTATCCTTTTTGCAGGATGGACAGACGATGAACGGATCCCCGCATTTTACGCAAAACTTTGTTCCAAGCGGAGAGTCCGCGCCACATTTGTCGCACTTGATTGCAGTATTCTCATTCTGAGTGGGCTGAATCGGATTCAGGGCAGAATTTAACATTCCTCCAACAGCTCCGCTTACCGCGCCCATCGCATTTAACCCTACAAAAGCGCCCGCTATGCCGTTTCCTCCGAGGTTCTCAGCCGCAGCTCGTGCTGTATCGTACATTCGTTCTGTTCTATATATGTCAAGATGCTCCGAATGACGGCGGAATTTCATTTTCTCCTCAACATCGTCTGCCCAAATTTTCTGGAGCTTCTCTACAACGTCTTTCACGCGCTGGTCATCGTCAATAATCGGAATTGCCTCGATTATAAAATGCTTTGATAAAATCCCGTATTCGGCAAAAATAGCGGCGACTGCTCCAGACACTGTTTTCGTCACATCGCCTATTTTCGTCTCAAGTTCAATGGGGCTGATATTTTCTTTTTTAGCAGTCTCAAGGATTCCGTTTTTCACGGCCGTGCAGACAAGTCCTTTGAAAAACAGTTTTATTGTGTCGGGCGTAAGTTCTGTAAGATTTCCCGCAATCTGCACCAACAGAGTTTTTGAATCTGCGACTTGGATTGCATAGCTTCCGCGCGCGGAGACAGGAACAGGCACTTTGAAATTCGGCTCGATAAGGTTGAATGGCGTGAGACCGAATTTCGTGTTCATCAGAACCGCTTTGTTGACGAAATAGATAGAAGCCGTGAATGGAGAGTCGTCTGCAAATACAGAGCCGATTATTTGCGACAATATGGGCAGGTTCGCGGTTGCAAGCGTATGCTGACCCGTTTTGAATGTGTCGCAGATTTTTCCGCCCTTTACAAAAACCGCCTCCTGATTTTCCGCCACAACAAGCTGCGAGCCGAGCCTTATCTCGTCTTGACGCTTAGAATATTCCTCATCATGCCATTTCCAAATCAGCACAGGCTCTTGAATGTTGCAGCGGATTATATTTGCTATTGCCATCATTTTTTCCTCAATCTGATTGCGTCAAAGATTATTATGAAAATAGTCCAGCCTATGAACAAAACAAACTGCCCGATTGAATAAGAGATAAGCCAGACAATTAGGCCGCCGATTATCTCGCCCAGGATTAGACCGCCTATTGCCCCCGCAACGGGACTGTCATTCATAAACATCGCTCCGATAATGAGTCCGAAAAGACCGAGACCTCCTAAAACCACAGTTTCGATGTTTTCTCTGCCAAAAAAGGCAGCCAGCATAAACACAAAAAGCAACACGAATTCTGAAAACAAAGAAAGAAGAACTGTGAGGACAATCAATTTTTTGCGCTCTTTCTTTTTCAACGGAGGGATTTTCTCTTCCAGAATTATCTGATTCTCTTTGAGGCCGGAACAAATCGGCCGCACAGCCGCGGACTCCTCAAACGGACTTAGAATTTCCAGTACAGTTTTTATTTTCTCTACGGTCTTTTCGGCTTTAGAGGATTTTATTTCCGGTGAATTTAAAAGCTCATCAGATTCTTTGAGGACTGCCTGTGCGGTTCTTAAAATCGCCTCGGTTTCTTCTGGCAAAGCAATTTCAGCGTCACAATAATCGCACACTGAGGAGAAAATATCTATATCTGCTCTGCAAACAGGACAAATCCTAATTGTTACAGAACTTTTTTCCAAATTATCACCCATTTTTATATCAAATATGGTTTACCGTAACATTTAAAATCCAAATAATCAACCATATTTTTAATAAATATGGCTTAAACAGGTGTTCAAATTTTACCGTCTTTTTTTCAAAATGATAAAAGTGAAACCTTCAGATATTCAGATTCGCCTTGCGGAAAATCTAAAACGAATCAGAAAGAAACAAAAACTAACGCAGTTCGAACTTGGTGAAAAAGCAGGGGTTTCTGATGAAACGATAAAAAACATTGAGCTTTGCAAGACCTGGACGAGCGAAAAAACACTGTCGCAATTGACGGAAGCTTTAAATATAGATGTCCATTTGCTTTTCCTACCGGTCTCATCTTCATTCAATAAAGATGTTACAGAAGATAACCAACGGATAAAAGAATGCATAATAGAAAACCTGCACCAATTTATCGACGAGAATCTTAAGAAGATGGCAGCATCGGAAGATTAGCCGACGCGCTCACCCTATCAAACGATGAGGACGGCGTGGCGAATTTTGTGGAGCGGCTTATGGAGAATGATTGCTGACAAGATTCTGCACGGAATCCCGTGAGAAGTTCGCAACGTTTGAAACAGGTTGTTCCACACGTTTGGACGCATAAGCGGAAACGTTTGCAGAAATCGTCGGAAACGTTTCGGGCAATGCGGGGAAACCTCGCTGCCCACTGCGCATTGACAGGCAATATCCATCGTGATAAAATTCGCGCGAACCAAATTAAGTTCTTAATAAACTCGTATTGAAATCAGCCGTGCCATTTCAACGGCTGATTCTAATTGTTAAATAAAAAAGGAAGGCACGATGATACGACACATTTGTATGTTCAAGTTGAAGAACGAAAACAAGGACGCGCTTGTAAAGGATTTCTGCGAGAGGGCCGAAAGCCTGAAAGAGATTGCGCAACTGAAACGCTTCGAGGTCGTGACGAACGACAAGCGCACCCCCGAAAGCAATTACGACGTTTCGCTGATATTCGACTTCGACAGCGTGGACGCTCTGAAAGCCTATCAGGTCTCACCCGTGCACGTCGAATTCGGCAACTTCGTCGCGACAATCAAGGAAGCGCGCGCCTGCATCGACTATGAGTTCTAGATAACCCCCACCACAAAAACCCGGAAATCCGATGGAAAGCGGACGTGGAAATGCGCGGGCAATTTTCGGGCGGATTTTCAGACTGAAACTACGGCAGAAAGCTCCTTCTCTATGGACTGCTCCACGAACTGGTTCA
>JAFLSQ010000058.1 GCA_022510865.1 Treponema sp. | reverse complement strand
ATTTCGATTTGGGCGAGAATGCGTTCGCCGCGCTCGGAGACACAAAAGACGGCGTGCTGAATGTTTCGATTACGAAAATCGCCTATCAGACTGCAAGGAATATACAGTTTCAAGTAAAAAATGGCGTAAATCAATGGTGGCTTGCGGGACGTTTTTACAATATGCGCTATCCGCTCGCGAAGGTAGAATACTCAAACGGCGACGACTTCAAGCAGATGAAAAAACTTTCGGGCAATGAGAACAACTGGTGGGTAATTGAAGGCAATGATTTAATGTCAAATGTAACATTCCGTCTGACCGATGTTTACGGACATACTGTAACCACAAATAAAATCGGCTCGCTCAACGAAAACGGAAAGTACGATACCGGCGTAAACTTCCCGTATTGACCCGCCCTGCGTCCTAGGCGCATCATGGCTTATCTTTGGCGGAAGACCGGGCTGTTTTTTGATTTCCAGGCTGATATGATGCAGTGAATCGACTGATCAACTCGATTAAATCAGTCGATATGACGCAGTGAACAAGCCGATTCACTCGATTAAATCAGCCGATATGACGCAGTGAATAAGCCGATTCATTCGATTAAATGAGCCGATATGACGCGCCCAATGCGACAGCGAGCAGGAGATTGTGAAGAACGCGAAGGAGGCGCTTGACGGCTACGTGATTTCCCTTCTGGAACATGGAAAGCGTCTGCCACCGGCGAGCGCAATCACGGAGCATCATGCTGATGGCAAGGACTTCCTCACTTATATCCTGTGATATTGCGGGCGCGAAATGTGTGCGGAAAAACGTGACGCTCCCGCATGGCTCCCGCGGATGGCAGAGAACACCGGCACAAACTTCCCGTACTAGCCGCAGCGCTGGGCAAGGTGATTTATTTCCGACGCTCCGCAAGAAAATCCGCTTTGGGGGTTTCCGCGAAAATCGGGCAATAAAAATAGAGATTCGTCCACTTTTTTGCCAGAAAATCGTTTATAATTCAAGCATGAAAGATTACGTGAACTGGGCGGTTCTGGCACCGGGAAGAATCGCGAGAAGCATGGCGGACGCAATGGCCGGCGAGGAGAAGGCCGGGAACTCAAAAATCAGGCGGTACGCCGTGGCGAGCAGGTCAAAAGAGCGGGCGGATGAATTCGCGGCAGCGCACAATTTCCAGAAATCATACGGCTCATACGACGCGCTTTTTGATGACCCTGACGTGGACGCAGTTTACATCGCGAATCCGCACGCATTCCACCTTGAGGCCGCAATATCCGCGCTCAGAAGCGGGAAGCACGTCCTGTGCGAGAAACCCGCGGGCTGCTCGCTGAGCCAGCTTGACAAGATGACAGGCCTTGCCCGGAAAAACGGACTTTTTTTCATGGAGACAATGTGGACGGCGTTCAATCCGTGCCTTGCGAAAGTGCGCGCCGAGATTTCGGCCGGAACCATCGGCAACATAATGAGCATAGACTCGCGGTTCTGCAACAGGAATCCCTACGACCCCGCGGACAGGAACTACGCCCCAGAGCTTGCAGGCGGCGCGCTGCTTGACCTTGGCATCTACAACATCTATTTTGCGATGATGATGACCGATTTCTCGCCGGTGATAAAAACAAGCTCCGCGGTGCGCATGAGAGGCGGCGTGGATGTCTGGAACGCCGTGAGCCTTGCTTTCGCAAGCGGAGCGGTCACAAATTTTCAGAGTGCGATGGACTTGCCGTCAACCGTGCCAACCCACAACGCCGTGATTTACGGGGAGAAGGGCTTCATAACGATGGAGAACTTTTTCATGGCGCAGAGGGCAGAAATCTGCCTGTACAAGAATATCCGGGGCTGCGAGAGCGAGGTTGTCAGAGTGATTGACGAGCCGTTCAGAACAAACGGATATGAGTACGAGCTTTCGCACGCCACGGACTGCATCCTTGCGGGAAACCTTGAGTCCGATATTCACACGCACCAGAAATCCCGGGATTTATGCGCTGTGATGGATTCCCTCCGCGCGGACTGGGGAATGAAATATCCATGGGAGGTCTGAGAATCACACGACCTCAACCACAAGCACGCGCCCCTGCCCCACGCTCACCTGCGCAGCGCATCCCGGCAGAACCTCGTTGCTAAGGCCAAGCTGGAAGTCGCTTTTGAGGCAGGCATCATCAAGCGGATATTTTGCCCCGCTTATTCGCACGCCACGGACATCGCCTGCGGCGGCAATCACAGAAAAATACGAGCACGGGCCGGCAATCACAACGGGCTTCGCCCCTGCCACGCGCATTAGAGAATAATCATCGGCAATCACTGCCGATTTTCCAAGGCCGTCCAGATAAAAAAGCACTGAAATGTTCGCGAACGTGTGGTCAAAACGCGCTCCAGTCGCGCCAAGCAGCAGGAAATCATCAAAACCGCGCGAGAGCGCAATCTTCACGGCGGCAAAAGTATCGGAATCGTCTTTCTCGCATGGCAGGCGCACGACCTCCGCGCCGTCACGGTAACGCAGGAAATCCTCGGGGGCGCAGGAGTCAAAGTCGCCGACAATCAAATCCGGCGCGACGCCAAGCGCGGCGGCGTGACCCAGCGCGCCATCGCAGAAAACAAGGAAATCATCATCGCGCAGGAATTCTCTGGCACGCTCATAATCGCGGATTTCTCCGGCAGAGATAATCACGCAGCGTCTCTCGCTCACTTCCATTTTGCGCCCAGAATCTCCATCGCGCTGCGGCCGTCCCGCCGGGCAGGGTCAAGCCCGAAAATCATGACGAAACGCTCAAGCGCGGCAGAAGCCTCGTCCGCGCCGATGCCGCAGTCCGTCACCTCCACCTCAAAGTAGCGCAGTCCGCCAAGAAGCTCCAGCTCCGCGTGGAAGACTGGCGGTTTTCCGTCAGCAAAGCGCAGGAACGCGGAGAAGACATCCTTTTTTTTCTCAAAGAATTTGTGATAGCCGGCCAGCTCCAGAACATCACGGATTACACCGGGATTTGAGACAAAGGTCTCGTCCTCGCGGTTCATCTCAATTCCGTTCACGACTGACTTGCGCTTCATGCAGAAAAAAAACTGCTCGGCACCATCGCGCATCTCCCCACGGATTCTGATGACCTCAGGCTCGCCCGCGGCGCGGCTCTCCTCCTTGCTCGCGTAACGGGAATAATACTCATCACTTTTGATGATTCTCCCGCATTCTCCGTCCACGAATTCCAATTCAGCAACGCGCTCTTTTTTGTGCAGGACGCGGAATATAAAATCATACTCGCTTTCAGTCAGCGGGATTTTCAGCTCAACCTCGCGGCCCATTCTACTGCGCCTCCGAAATCCGCTTCAAATCATCATAGAATTTCGGGTAGCGTTTCTCAAGAATCACAGGCGCGCCTTTCTCATCAAGGAAGCAGTGCGAGCTTTTTCCAGTAAAGACGACCTCCTCCCCCACCCTGAATTCATAGCCGAACACGAGCTTCACCGCGGAAAGTTTTTCTATTGAGACCGATATTGCCACAACATCCGGGAAAGTCGTCGGCTTTTTGTACGCGCACTCAATGGACATCACAGGCGATGATATTCCCTCATGCTCCAGTTTGATGAAACTCCAGCCCAGTTTGTCCAGAAAATCAATGCGGGCCTCCTCCATCCAGCGCACATAGTTTGAGTGGTGCGTGATTCCCATCTTGTCTGTCTCGTAATAATTCACTTTATGCTCATAAGGCGTCATCTGATTTCTCCTCAGGAAATTGCGCGGGGCAATCCCCATGGCTTGCATTATACAGAATTGACGCAGAATCGTCACCGCCCGGCAGGCAGGAAAATCCGCATGATAATCCTGATTTCCGGCCTTGAAATCCCAGAACATAATCGTTGCGGGATTCGCGGTTTTGCGTTAAAATCAACCTAATTCTGATTCGCGAGGATTTTATGATTTCATTCGACAAAGACAGCCTTACTTTCCGGCTTGACACGCCCGGCTCAACATACTGCATTTCCGTCTGCAACGGCGGATACATCGGCCACGCCTACTACGGAAGCAAAATCGGCGGCGACGACGTGACTTATCTCACGCGCAGCACCGAGTACGGATTCTCGGACTCGCCCGTTTTCCGCGAGAAGCACTCGTTCCTGGACTTTTTCCCGCAGGAATATCCCACGGACGGCATGGGAGACTTCCGCGAGTCCGCGCTTGCCGTCTGCGACAGCGAGGGCCGCAACGGAATCGAGCTTAAATACAAGTCCCACAGGATTTTTGACGGCACTCAGGCGATTGACGGTCTTCCCGCAGTCTTCGCAGGAAAATCCGATGCGATGCGCCTTGAGATTCTGACTTGTGACGATGTCCTTGGCGTTGAGGTCACGCTCGTCTACACGGTTTTCGAGAAAATCGATGCGATTGTGCGCTCGGCAAGAATCACGAACCGCTCACAGAAAAGCGTGGCAATCAGAAAGGCGCTCTCCGCCTCGCTTGACATGGACGATGAGAATTTTGACATGATAACACTGCACGGCTCCTGGGCGCGCGAGCGGCACATAGACCGCAGGGCTATCCACATGGGAAAGCAGGGAGTTGTCTCTATGCGCGGCGAGACGAGCCATCAGGAGCATCCGTTCGTGGCAGTCCTTGACCGCAGCGCCGGACACAACAGCGGGCGCGTCTGGGGCATCAGCTTCATCTACAGCGGGAATTTTGTGGCGGACGTGCAGAAAAATCAGTTCGGCTCAATCCGCGTGGTGATGGGAATAAATCCTGAGAATTTCACGTGGCATCTTGGCGCGGGGGAGACGTTCGAGACTCCGCAGGCGGTGCTCGTCTACTCTGACCGCGGACTGAACGCCATGAGCCGCGCGTTCCACGACCTTTACCGCAATCATCTAATCCGCTCGCCGTACAAAGACAGGCCGCGCCCCGTGCTCATCAACAACTGGGAGGCCACGTATTTTGATTTCAATACCGAAAAACTCCTTGACATAGCGCGGGAGGCCGCAAAGGACGGAATCCAGATGCTTGTGATGGACGACGGATGGTTCGGAAAGCGCGACAGCGACAACAGCTCGCTGGGCGACTGGACTGTGAACGAGAAGAAAATCACGGGCGGACTTAAGCACCTTGTTGACGAGGTGAACAGGCTGGGGCTGAAATTCGGAATATGGTTCGAGCCGGAGATGATTTCGCCTGACTCGGACCTTTACCGCGCCCACCCCGACTGGGCAATCCAGATTCCGGGGCGCACGCCGGGCATGAGCCGACAGCAGCTGGTCCTTGACATCACGCGAAAGGAGGTGCGCGACCACGCTTATGGATGCGTCGCAGGAATCCTGCGCAGCGCGAACATCGAGTACGTGAAGTGGGACATGAACCGCCAGCTCTCCGACATCGCGAGCGCGGGCCTGCCGCCTGAGCGAACGGGCGAATTCTATCACCGCTACGTCCTTGCGCTGTATGAGATGCAGGAGCGTCTCATCACCGAATTCCCCAATCTTCTTCTTGAGAACTGCTCGGGGGGCGGCGCCAGGTTCGACCCCGGAATGCTTTTCTACAGCCCGCAGATATGGTGCAGCGATGACACCGACGCAATCGAAAGGCTCGCCATTCAGGAGGGAACGGCGCTGGTCTATCCGCTTTCCACGATGGGCGCGCACGTGTCGGTCTGCCCGAACCATGCGGTTGGGCGCGTCACTCCGTTCAGGACACGCGGCTATGTCGCGCTCAGCGGAACGTTCGGCTACGAGCTGGACATCACAAAACTTCCGCCTGAGGAGCGCAGTGAGATTCCGCGGCAGATTGAGCTGTACAAGAAATTCGGCGGGATTGTCCGCGACGGCGACTACCAGCGGATTATAAGCTACGCCGAGAACCGTGACGGCGAGGCCGACTGCTGGGCGGTCGTCTCAAAGGACAAGAAAACCGCGCTCGTGACGTTCGTCCAGGTGCTGAACCACCCGAACTTCAAGACAAGGTTCATAAAAGTACAGGATTTGAAGGCGGACGCAAAATACCGCGTCTCCTTCCCCGATGAGAGCGAAGCCGATTTCCCGCCCGCAATTCTGGCAGGCGCGACGCTCGCGAACGCAGGATTCGCGCTCAGGCGTGACTGGGGCGATTTCCAGGCCAGGCTGATTCTGATTGAGGAAGTTTAAGGGAACGCACCAAAGCAGGTGTCGGAGAAATCCGGCGCCTATTTTATTTTCCGCGCGCATTGACACGGCAAAAGAAACAAGTCATACTTATAATATGCAGGGCAAAAAAGCACAGGTGACACGAGTATTACCCCTCCCACGTACACTATATACGTACAGTCCTGCAACCTGCGCACACCAGAGAAAACGCGCCTTGTAAAACACAGGCTTTCAAAAATCATTTGAAACATACATTCCGAGCGCCTCACCCCATGACTTCCCGAGAAGCCCGTTCCCGTGGAAGCGCGGACAGACCGATCTCAAGGAACTGGAGGCGACCATGAGAAAAATCACAGCGAAAAGTGCGCCCATATTGCCGGCGTGCGACCATGCGGGTCACGGACCACCGCGGCGCGTACCTGGGATTATAGATTTTCATTTTACGGAGGAACTATTATGAAACGATTTTTACTGATGACCGCCCTTCTTCTGGGCATAATGGGCATGGCATTCACGCAGGACTCATACACCCTGTCCAATTTCGACACCGACTGGCATGCCTTCGCGAAGGAATTCCGGTATGTCTGCATCATGGTTACGGACGAGTGCTATTACACTCCCGGCGCTTACGGATGGGACAGCGAGGCTGACGAGTGCAGCTACTACTGCTATTATTCGGGAAGAGATTCGGCGGCAATCTCCTTTTTCTCGGACCACAAGACGGACATCTACGGATTAGTGGAGGTACTTGTGGAGGACGGACTCCTCGCCCCCGATTCCGAGACGTTATACATCCTGCCTAATGAATACGAGAAAGCCATCGGCCATTGGCGCATGGCCATGAGATCGGTGGAATAACGCCAGCGGGCACACTGCCCGCCCCCATCACACAAAAAGGAGACTACTCATCGGAAATCAGAAAGGACCAGCAGAAAATCAAAGGCATCAGGACCGTAAGCAGTTTAGGCGACGAGCTTAAAGTAAGCTACGGACAGTACAGCGGCGAGAACAAGGGGTGGAACGCCTATCTATCCCTGTACTCGGAGAGCATCGCCCTGCTAGATGGCACTTTTCTGATATACTACCAGGCACTCACTGGAAAAGAGGCCGTAAACCTGGTGACAGCATCTGACAGTGACTATAAAGACTATCAGGACACCGTGAATATGTACACCTCCCTGCTTCTGCGCGGAGACCCTATCCTGTATTTTGAATTCGACTATTCAATACGAGCCGGAGACGATGATGATGAAAGAAGCAAGTACATCATTGACTTCAAGACGCTCCGTATTATAAACACCATCACGGGCAAAACCATACAGACGATTACGGTTAACGAGTGGAGCACAATTCTTCCTGAACCGGGATATGACATACGCACTGCGGAAAATATTGCCGCAGAAAGGCAGAGGCAGCTTACGCAGGAAAGGAGACAACAAGAAAAGAAACGGAACATGGAATCCCAGCCGGGTTATTATCATGAGCTTGGCGGCGGCGGGCTTGGGGGGCTCGGACTAGACTTCATATACATTGGCAACAATTCCGCAGCCATGGGCATGAATATTTATTTTGATGTAGCCGTGCGCTCATGGCTGTTCTTGAACGCAGGTTCCATCACCTTATATAGCGGCGGAAGTTATGAGGACTTTAACATTGGCGGAAAGCCGGCCATCTACCCTCCTGAATATCCAATATCTGCCGGTTTTTACGGTGGCATCGGATTAAACAGACGGCTGCATATCTCCAGCTGGCATCCCGCATTGTATTATCTGCTTAATGCAGGCGCATATATCATGGACAAAGACATCAGTGAAAACTACGGACGTGAAGAGCATGAAACTAATGGATATTTTTTCCTTGAGCATTCAATCGGGCTTGTAATGCCAATTGCCAGCTATAGAGGTATACCTTCGTTCGATTTGAATGCGTGTTACTCACTAGTAACATTGCCCGCAATCTCCTCAAAGTATATGGGCTCATTTTCTGTCGGAGTTCGTCTGACTGTGCATCCGTTACTGAGATCGAAATATGGTTCTTATTTTTAATGAGAGAACAAACACCGTGAGGTTTTCCTCACGGCGCTATCGGTATACAGACTGATAGGATTTGACAGGGAAGACTGTACAAGATGAATTCAGAGAGATAAAAAAAACGCCGTGCGGTTACGCACGGCGCACAGAGAGGTCATCACTGAACAGAGTCAAGGAGATTTGACGGCAGGAGATACGGGAAGAAACATGTATCGCCGTTGCTGTTATCCCTGCGACTATGGCCCTTATTTCCGGGGCCGTCTCATTCAGAAAGCACTCAGCATAATCCTGCAAGGCTTACTGAATATTTCCGACAGGCTGACGAATACTACTCTCCGCAGAACGTGTGCCCGTCCACCCTGCGGACGAACTCCCAGTCAATCGTGCGGCGGAGACCCTCCTCCAGCAGGACGGGCGGGACGAAGCCCGTCGCGGGGATGCGGCCGCTCGTGAAGTACGTCTCCTGCGTGAACTTC
>JAFLSQ010000057.1 GCA_022510865.1 Treponema sp. | reverse complement strand
CACGCTGTCGGGGATGGTCACGCTCGCAAGCGACGAGCAGCCAGAGAACGCGGAGTTGCCGATTGTCGTCACGCTTGCGGGGATGGTCACGCTCGCAAGCGACGAGCAGCCCTTGAACGCCTCGTCGCCGATTGTCGTCACGCTGTTTGGGATAGTCACGCTCTCAAGCGAGGTGTTGCTTAGGAACGCATAGATGATTGTCGTCACGCCGTCTGGGATAGTTACGTCCTCGTAGTCGCCGTAGTACTGAAAAAGCCATACCTCGCCCATGCCGTCAGTCAAACTCCTCCACCAGACTAGAAAAACAGCGTCTTCTACTTCTTCTCCATCAACGGAAGAGTTGACCTTTTGGAGCACTTTGCCGTCTTTGTCCAAGCAGAAAAAACAATTATTATCTTCCTCGGTAAACCCGAACGGGTTTTTGCTTGTGGTGGTGCTTCCGTTACTACTTCCGTTACTACTTCCGCTACTACTTCCGCTACTGCTTCCGCTACTGCTTCCGCTACTACTTCCGCCGCTACCGTTGTCGCTACCGTTGTCGCACGCGCCTAGCGTGAACGCTATAAGTATTGCCGCAAACACTGCGGCCGCCTTCAACATCTTTTTCATAATGCTGCTCCTTCTCTCATCCGCAGGACATCCGCCCGCGGATGAATTTGTTTATTTTTGCACACAGGGCAACGCCTCGAGGTTGTGCACTTTGTTTTTGAAAGGCTACGCCTTTCATGGTTTTTTTTCGCATTGCCATGCGGGCTTTTTTATTTGCGGAAAGCCTTCCGCAGGGGCATTTGGGGCGGAACAACCCCTCTACTTTCGACGCGGGGGTTTTTCCGCCCCAAACCCCACCATTTCCCCAGCACGACTTAGGGGCTTTGCCCCTAAGAACCCCTCGGCTCCGTGCCGTGCGACTGCTTTCTCTGCGCCGCGTCCGTGCGGCGGAAGGGCGGGCGGTTTGACAAAAGCTATTTTTTCACTTTTGTAAAAGTAAGAATACCACCTATGACAAGAAAGTCTCCCCTTATCTCCATAGTTGTTCCATCACTCGTCGTGATAGTGCCGTCTTTTTTGGTATCGCCGGTGTACTGAAAGGCATCAGTTACTTCAGTTTCGACACCATCTGTCGCTGATATCTCCACCGTGCCATCGTTGTAGAAAGTCAGATACGTTGTAGCTGTTTTTCCGTTATCTGTCAGTGACATACTCCATTTCGTGACGACTTTTCCTTTGGCAAAGCACGGTGTCGCCAGTGCCAGTGCGAGCAGCACTGCCATAATCTTTGCAAATTTCCTCATTGTTTTCCTCCTGTGGAAAATGTGTTCTTGCCCTCTCTCCGGGCGTTGCCAGAAAGACCGCGGGTCTTGCCCCGTCTTTCGTCCTTCCGCGCGTCACGCTGTCGGCGCGGCTCATGTACAGATGTTTTCCGCTTGTCACCTCCTTTTTTTGAGCGTCTGCCACGCCGTCAGCCGGGCAGCCTGCCTGTTTTGCTCATGTAGATGTATGAGTCCAGTTTTGCGCGGACTTTCTCCACGCCGCCAAGACCGTTGTCCTCAATCACCTTGGAAAGCGCGTCGTAAAGCCCCGTGTAGATGTGCTTCCTGTAGCACCGACTGACTTCCCTGCGTACCTTGGAATCGCCCTTGTAATACGTGTCGTGCAGCCACTCGTACACCGTGCTGTCGATGATGGAGAAGCTGTCGCCGCCGTAGACTATGCGGTTGTGATAGCAGCAGTATTTTGTGGCGAACGAGAACGGTGTGTAGCTTCCGTTGTTGTATTTGAGAGCCTCCTCCACAAGCCGCTCCACCGCCTGCGGGCTTCCCTGCTCAATCAGGCTGTCAAGGTCTTCCATGCCGCGGATTACGTCAACCAGCGCGTGCAGCGGAAGTTTTTCCCGCGCCTTGTGCAGTTGCGTGGAATTCGTTACGTCCACCACCGCCACCTTTGCCGCAACAGCCGCCATACTCTCGCCAAAGTTCTTGGGGTGCGCTCCTATCACATCGTCAAGAAGCTGCAGGTCTCCGCCGAACTGCCTCTGGTTCTCGGCATACGCGCTCTCAATCATCTCTTTGGTGATTGTCATTCCCATCCTGTCTTCTCCTTTGCGCTTACTGTCCGCCGACAATAGTGTATTCGCACACGAGGCAACGCCCCGCGTTTGTGCACGTTTGTTAAAGGCTGATTGTCTTGCTTGGCTTTGTTTTTTAGGGAAAGCCTCCGGATTTTTGCCATGGTCTTGGAGCGGAGAGAAAACTTGCTTCGTAAGCGGATGATTTCCTGCTTCCGAGCAGAAAAAACGCCTTGCCTGCGAATGATTATGCTGTATAGTGGATATTGTGCTAAATACCGATGGCGGGGGGGGGTATAAGTGTATAGTGATTCTGTTCAGTCCGCGCTAAACTGCCGGTTTGCCGGGAAAAACTGCCTGTGCGCCGTGCGCGCGGAATGCTCATCTGCCGCATACAGCGATTGTATCAAATCAGTTTTTTTATTTAAATTGAAATTTTCCCGAAACGCCGGGAATTTTTCCCGATTTTCCGGGCAGGCGGTGGCGTGCCAAGGCGACCGCTCGGCTTTATGTCATAGTCAAAATGCCGCGCCCGGGGCAGCAGGGCAATCCGCTTTGTGTGATGCGTCTGCCTGCGTTTTCTCAGATTTTTTCCAGAATCGCGCTGAATTCGTCTTTGAGGATGGATTTTAGCGCGGTTTTGTTTGCCGAGACTTCCCTGATGAACAGGTCTGCGGGCGTGATTCCAAGCGCGTCCGAAATCCGCAGAATCATCTCGAACGAGGGCTTTGCCTTGCCCGACTCAATTCCGCCGATGGTGCCGGTCCCGCAGTCGCATTCGATGGCAAGCTGTGTCTGCGAGATTCCGCGCCTCTCACGGTAGAATTTCATGTTCATCCGAAAGTCCGTAATATAATCAGTCATCTTTTACACTATAATCGAGAATTTTGCGCCAAAGATATGTTGACTTCGAGAATATTTTATTTTATATTTATTCAAATCGAGAATCAGCCCGGTTTTCTCGGTGTGATTTGCCCGGATTTTCCGGCGGACTTTTTTTGCCATTATCACACCGGCGGGGAGGAGGAGCGCGTGGAAGACCAGCTTGAAAAAGTGGCCGCGTCCTACGACAGGGCGATTGAGGCCGGACGCGGGGCGGGCAATCCGTATGAGAATCTGCCGCCGCACATCAAAGAGCATCCGCATTATCATCTGTGGCAAAAATGCGCGCAGGGCGGAGCGTCTGACAGCGCGCGCGGGGAAATCCGCGGGTTTCTTGCGCCTGAGCGCGGCATGAGGTTCGTTGACCTTGGCTGCTGCCTGAATTTCATGCTCGCGGGTTACAAGGACTGGCCATCGCTTTATTACGGCGTTGACATCAGCGCGAGGACAATCGACTTGCTGCGCTCGTTCGCGCGGAAGAACAGCCTTGTGGCCGGGGATTTTCTTTGCGCAAGTATGCACAATACGCCTTACCCGGACGATTTTTTTGACATCGGCGCGTGTGTCGGCTCGCTTGAATATTTTGAGCGGGATTTTGTGAGGCAGTCGCTTCTGGAATTCCACCGGATAATGAGGGCGGACGGACGGTTCGTGCTTGACATTCCGAATGTCGGCTCGGGCGAGGCGCAGGTTGCGGCTCTGGTTGAGGAATACCTTGGCAGGCCGGACAAGTTTGACCTTAATCCCGGTGAGTTTGAGTCTCTTCTTGGCGATTTTTTTGCGGTGCGTAAAAAAGAGGCTTGCGGCGCAATGATTCAGTATTTTCTTACCGTTAAAAAAACAGGAGCGTTGTATGTTTGAGAAAATCTCGTTCCCGGAGCACGAGCATGAGTCAATCAAAAATTATCTGAGCACCTTGGGCTACTGCTACACCACGCGGGTCTACAAGGAAGCGGGCAAATACAAGGCCGGGGGATTGTATGCCGCGCCCTGGGGCGATGTGCTCAGAATTGACGAGGTGCGGACGTACTGGAGGGTGCAGGACCGCCCTTTTTACGATGAGATGAGCGAGGACGAGAGGGAGGAAATCCGCAGATATTCTGAGGATTTGGGACTGCCGTTTGAATTCATAAAATTCTCAAAAATCACAGTGTGATTATTTAACTGGAATTCCGGTTTGCGGGCTGGAGAAATCGGGATTTGGCGGGGAAAATGGAGGGCAATCAAAATGACAGCAGAGACAGAACGGTTGGTTTTACGGAGATATAAAAAAGAGGACTTGCAGGATTTGTTTGAATATTTATCTGACAAAAAAGTTGTGGAATATGAGCCGTACCAACCTATGACGCTTGACCAGACAAAAGAAAATCTTGAATGGCGCATTAAAACAGATGAGATGATTGCTGTTGAGCTGAAAAAATCCCGCAAGATGATTGGCAATGTTTATATTGGAAAACGTGATTTTGAGGCGATGGAGATAGGCTATGTGTTTAATCGGGATTATTGGGGGCATGGCTATGCTGCCGAAAGTTGCAGGGCGATAATCGGGCGGGCATTCGCAAATGGCGTGCACAGGATTTATGCAGAATGCGACCCGCACAATGAGCGTTCATGGAGACTGCTTGAGGCATTGGGATTTCTGCGCGAAGCCCATTTGCGGAAAAACGTGTATTTCTGGAAAGATGCGAACAATCAGCCGATTTGGAAAGACACGTACGTGTATGCCAAATTAAATGCTGACGAATAAACTGATTCCGGTTTGCGAGATTGGCAGAGACAGAACAGTTGATTTTAAGAAGATATAAGAGAGAGGAATAGTGAGCTGCAATCCGTAAAAGATGAGCATCACGAAAAATATTATGGAAAAGAGGGTTATCATAACGCAAAGAACTTTGTGATGAAAGTTAAATGGTTTGAATGAATCCTGCGCTGTGGAGGAGAATGTTTTGGATAAAGACTGGTTGTTCGCAAATGACGAATATATCTGTGATTTAAGAACCGTTGCCGTTTTAGTAAAAGATAATAAAATCCTTGTGCAAAGAGACAGAAACGGAAACGAATATGCGTTGCCCGGCGGTCATGTGAAAATTGGCGAGACGCTGGAAGACGGCTTGATTCGTGAAACGATGGAAGAAATGGGGGTCAGGATAAAATGCAACCGCCTGTTGTGGAGCGAAGAATGCTTTTGGGAGTGGAACGGAAGGCAGGCGCATAACATCGCCTTTTATTATCTGATTGAGCTGTGCGATGATTTGGAAATTCCCGAAAACGGCGAGTTTGTCTCACAGAAAGATAATTGTGATGTGGTTATTGGCTGGATGCCCATCGAAGACATTCAGAAGATAATCATATATCCTGAATTTTTAAAGGAAGAAATATATCATCTGAATGAGCCGATGAAGCATTTTGTTTCAAAGGGATGATTTGTCAAATGAGAATTTAGGGAGGTGTATGAATGGAAATCAGATTTGTAAGGCCAACGATAGAATTAAGGGATAAGGCAACAGGCTTCAGACAAGAATTTTTCGATAATGGCGAAATGATAATAAATGGCAGTGAGTTGCTTGATAAAACTGAGAACTATGATGATTGGCTCAAAGCAGTAACGGATAACATGAGCGAAGAAACTGTCAGTCCGGATTGGGTTGTGACGGATACGTTTTTTGTGCTTGATGAAACCGATAGAATAATAGGGATTATTGATTTAAGACATACATTGAATGAATTTCTAAAGGATTTTGGAAACTGCGGATACAGCGTGCGTCCGTCCGAAAGGAGAAAAGGTTATGCGACGAAAATGCTGCGGCATATATTAGGGATTGCCAAGGATACAGGTTTGAATGTGTTATATTTATCTGTGGAAAGAAGCAATGAGCCATCGGTAAAAACGATTCTAAAAAATGGCGGCATATATGAACGCAGTTTTGAATTTGAAGGCGAGCAGGCAGATGTTTATAAAATACTTCTATAAAAATCGGAATTTGGGAGGAAACATGAAATGATAAAAGTGTGCAGGTATATTCCAAGGCTGGAAACAAATCGTCTTGTGCTTCGGGAATTGACAGCGGACGATGCGGAAGATTTAAGAAAATGGCTTGGCAAAGATGAAATCTATACATATTGGGGGCGTGCGGCGAGCAAAGACGAAAAAAATCCGGAGTTATTGTTTGTAGATG
Organism: Treponema sp.; assembly: GCA_022510865.1. Taxonomy (GTDB): domain Bacteria; phylum Spirochaetota; class Spirochaetia; order Treponematales; family Treponemataceae; genus Treponema_D. The sequence continues at coordinate 2,459 of JAFLSQ010000057.1, read as the reverse complement.
CAAGACCGAATGTGAATCGCAAACCTTCCCACGATTTCATTTGGGGAATTGAGCTGAAAGAAACAAACGAAATTATCGGCCAGATTGAAGTATTCGATGTAGAAAACGACAGATTTGGAATGGTTGGATATCGTATTGCACCTTGGTTGTGGAGTGCAGGGATATGCACAGAGGCGATGCGGCGTGTAGTTGAGTTCATCTTTTCAGAAACGACAATTGACCGGTTACAGGGCAATGCCGATGTTAGGAACATAGCTTCCAACAAGGTGCTGCAAAAAAGCGGATTCACTCTTGAGGGGACGATACGACACGGTAAAATGGTTTCGCAATATTGTGATTACAATATTTGGGGAATGATTCGAGATGACATTTTCCCCAACAGGTAATCTCAATTTTGGAGAAATCGACAAGTTGTGATTTGCAACAGAAATTATTTATACTGCAAAGGAAAATGTTTTATGAAAAATATTTCTGATATTAAAATAAGACCTTTAGAGCCTGAACTCAAATCGGATTATCTGGATTTTTTTGATAGTCGTGCGTTTACAGACCAAAATCCCAACGGACCATGTTACTGTACATCGCCTAATCAGGACGAAGAAACGATTAAACAAATGGTTAGTGAGTTTTCTGCAAATGGCGTAAAGGAAACGGTTAGAAAGTATGCTGTAAAGATGCTTGATGAAAACAAAATTCAAGGATATTTGGCTTTTGACGGCGATATTTCTATTGGATGGTGTAACGCTGCGGATATTGAAAGTTATATAGGATTTGTTCCAGAGTTTGCCCGTACTAATACTTGTGGAAAAACAATCTCTATCGTATGTTTTGAAATAGCACCAGAGTATCGTGGTATGGGTCTTGCCTCAGCCTTTATTGATAGGATATGTTCTGATGCGAAATTAAAAGGCTATGTGGCTGTTGAAGGCTATTCTAAGATATATGAGGGACGCAATGACTATGATTTTTCTGGACCTGTCAGATTATATCAAAAATCTGGGTTTCATGAGGTTGCAAGAAAAGATGGACATATCATAATGCGAAAAGTTTTATGATAAGTAAATTCCATTTTGTAGAACTAAAGAATTCCAGCTTGTAGGCTGAACAAATCGGGGGTTATAGGAGTATGAAGCAGATATGAATATAAAAAAAGAACTCGAAATTAAGTTAGGTATGGCAAACGGTATATATCTAAACGATATTGAAATTGACCCGCTTACGATCAATGCAATTATGATAAATGAAGTTGTACCATCTGATCCTTTAGAGGACTTTTTTGGAACTCCCGATGCCGATTATCTGAAAACTACTATCCCTCTTTTTCAAGGTGCAGGCGCAGAAGTTACTTCTATACAAGACATATTGCAAATGGGTGTCTATATCACAAATGCCGTCAAAACACCCAAAACAGAATATGCCATTGAGAAAAGCAGTATTGAAAACAGCTTGCCCTATTTAGAAGCAGAGATTTCTTTATTCCCCAATATCAAGGTGATTATGCTTATGGGTGATGTTGCAAAGAAAGCCTTTAACATGATAACGAAAAAAGCAACAAAGAAAAATGCTGTTCCTGCCGTTTCTACCTATAAATTGCGGAATAGTGAGATTTATTACAATGGTATCAGAGTAATGCCGTCATACATCATGACAGGAGGAAACATCTTGATCGAAAAGTCAAAAGTAACAATGGCAACCGAGGATATTGCAACTATGTTAGAGATAATCAAGTAAAACTCATATAGACCACCAGCATCAGTGATATTTCTTATATAAGATAACTTCCAGTTTATCGCACAATACAACAGAACTGCTGGTGATTTGGCCAACGGTTTTTTGCGCGGGGTGTGATATACTGGTTATGCAATGGCAAATCGGAATTTAACAGGAGGTAGTGGTGATGAATTGCAAGATATATAAAGCGCAAAAGGAGCAGAGCGGCGTTATCCATGAAATTGTGAGTCGTACCATTAGAGAGATTTATGCGAAATACTATTCAGAAGAAGTGGTCAGATACTTTTTGGAATTGCATAATTTAGCCAATATTGAAAAAGACATTTCAGAAGAAAAAACTTATGTGATTGAAAATGAAAGTATAATTTGTGGCACGGCGACAGTGGAAGACAATCGAGTTTCAAGGGTTTATGTGCTTCCTGAATACCAAGGTGCAGGCATGGGCTCAAGGCTTATGGAGCACTTGGAAAAAGAAATCATAAAAAATCACGGATTTGTTGAAGTGGATTCTTCATTGCCCGCCGGAGAATTTTATAGAAAAAGAAATTATGTACAGATAATGCATGCAGAACATCCGGTGGAAAACGGAAAGATACTTTCTTATGAGGTCATGCGAAAAAGAAATTTTGATATTGATCCTGAGGTTTATAATGCACCGTCCCAGCTTGTGAGAAGAGAGATTGAGCTGCAAGGACTTGATTTCGATGAATTAAAGAACAAGATTCCTT
>JAFLSQ010000056.1 GCA_022510865.1 Treponema sp. | reverse complement strand
GATTTTCTGACAGTTTGTCTGCAAACTGTCAGAAAATCGGTTGCGCATTTCCACAGCCGATTTTCCTCCTTGAAATGCGGCTTCGCAGGAAACATCAGTTTCCAAGAAACCGCATTCGTCCGCGCGAGCGGACAGTAGAATGAGCAGTTTGCGGGCAAAATGCCAGAAAATCGGTTGCGCATTTCCGCAACCGATTTTCAACATTCGGACATTTGCGAACGTTCCCGATTATGCATTGGAAACGTTCCCGCTGAATTTCGGATACGTTTCCAATGGTGCTGTGCAAACGTTTCCGCGTGATGACAGAAACGTATCTGTTAAGTGCCGGAAACGTTTCCAAATGTTTATCAGAAACGTTCCAAAAGCGATTGCCAGCCGAAACTTGTTTTTCATATTTGCCCAGCGGGAAAATCATAAATCCGGGTGATGGAAACGGAGGATTCGATGCCTTTCAGCGTCGCGCTTCTCTATTCTCTGCGCAGTTCTTCCGTGTACTTGCATTGCGGATAATTAGTGCAGCCCGCAAAGCCGTGGCCGTTCGGGGCTTTTCTTCTTACGAGAAAGCCTCCGCATGACGGGCATTTCTTGGGAGACGAGAGGACGGAAATATTCTTGAGCCTGTAGTCGCATTTGGGGTAGTTTGAGCAGCCGACAAAACTTCCGCCGTTATGCTCAATTTTCAGGAGCGTTCCTGTCCTGCACCTCGGACACAAAACGTCATTCTCGCCGCCCTTTCTGACTGCGACAAAACAAACGGAAGATGATTCCGAGAATTCCTTGAAAAAGACCGACGGATTTTTGTTGTCCGTCAGAACAAAAGTCCTGTTCCGTGTCCGCGTAATCGCCACGTAAAAAAGCCGCCGCTCCTCCGCGAACGGGTATGGCTCGGGGGAGGACAGCACATATTCCAGCACCCGGTCGTCCGCAATCTGATTGGGAAAGCCGAACCTGTCGTTTTTGAAATTCAGCACGACGATATTGTCCGCCTCAAGACCCTTCGACTTATGGACAGAAAGGAAAGCCACGGGCGTTTCAGGGGAGTCAAGATACACGAGTTTTTCGCCGCGCTGCTCACGCCTGAAAAGCCCGGAATTTTCCAGAACCGAAATATCATAATTCGTCCTTCCCAAAAACAGGACGGATTTTTCCGCCCCGAACTCAGCGATGATTTTCCGCATTATCTGCCCCAGCGCAATGCGCGGCTCATCATCATAGCCCCAAAAAACAAGCGGATAGCCGAGCGACTTATCGGACGTGAGTTTCTTTTGAAGCTGCATTGGATTTTTCATCACAAAGCGGGAGGCCTCGTCAATGAGGTTCTGCGAATTTCGGTACGTCTTCTCAATCCTAAGCGTTTTTGTGAATCCGAAATACTTTTCAAAATCCGTGAAGAGCGAGACATCGCTGCCGGCAAAGCGGTAGATTGACTGCCAGTCATCGCCCACGCAGAACACTTTTGCGCCGGAAGCGTCCGCCACTGCCTTGAGGAGCGCGAACCGTGCACGCGACACGTCCTGATACTCGTCCACAATGATGTACCGGTATGTATGCGGCAAAAAACCTTTTCGGATTTCTTCTGCCGCAGCATTTATCATGTCGGAAAAATCGACCTGACTGTTATCAGAGAGATAACGCTGATACTCTTCAAGCATGATTTTCACGATGGTGATGAACAGCCGGGTCCGCTCGCGGAGAAAAGCGTTTTCAGTCCGCGCGGCTCGCGCTTTCATCTCGTCAAGCCGTTCCGCCTTGTAGTTGCTCGACTTGAAAAGCGTGATGAACGAGCAGCACAAATCGATGAACTGCGAGAAATACTTGTCGCTCTTTTTCGCGTAGACCGTCTCGAAAATATCGGTCATATCACGCGGACGGAATTCTACGCCGTTCTCCAGAAGCACGTCTTTCAGTTTCTCAAGCAGCACACCGTCGGAAGTGTAATATGAATATGTCTCCAGCAGCTTTGTTCCGTTGCGCTGATGAAAATCCCGCTTCCATTTTATTCCTTCAACATATTTTTTTTCTTCAACAGGCGAGAGATGCGGACACTTGAAATCTTTGTTCACGCCAAAATGCTCAAGATAGATGTCGTAGTCGCAGAGGTAAAAATCAGGCCGGTAGGATTTTCGGAGCGGGTCGTCGCTCTCAAAAGGATAGAGCCGTTCGTACTCGTAACGCACTCCGTTCATAAAAAGGAAGTTCGCAATCTTCGTCTCCTCAAGGCTTTTCACGTACTCGCCATTGAGTGACTTCAAAAGCCGCGCGTTCTGCTTGCCCGCCTCGGCGATGTACGTCTCGCGGTCATATTTTGATTTTATGGTCTCCAAATCCGCGGTTTTTTCTTTCTCATACAGCGCGCCGAGCGAATCATAGTCGCTTGCCGCCTCGGGAATCTCAAGGTAATATGCAAAATATTCGGTGAGAAGCCGGACAAGCTCGGGGAACTGCGGAAGCCGCCGCTCAAAAAAATCCCGCGCGAACGACGGCAAGTTATCAAAAACATCTGGACGCCGTCCGCGGCTTTTCGTTATGATTTCAAGCCCGAGCTTGTGGAAAGTCATCGCCTCAATCGAGATTCCGAGCTTCTCAATGCGGGCGGTCATTTCTTCCGCAGACTTATTGGTGAACGAGATAAGAAGAATATCAGCCGGGCTGACTTTTTTCACGTCGCACAGATATTTTATTTTTGCCGCGATTGTCAAAGTCTTTCCGCTTCCGGCTCCCGCAAGAACAAGCGTATTGCCCTCATCGCATAAGACAGCCTCGCGCTGCTGGGCATCAAGCGATTTTCCGTCGATGTCCGACAAAAGTGCGTCATGCTCCTGACTTTCCCGAAGGATAAAACGGCGGTTCGTCTCCTCGATTGCTTCATGAAGATGCGAAAAAGTTTTTAGGAAACGTTCGCGCTCCTCGCCGCCGGAAATCTTTCTGCCAAATTTAAGCCGCTGCGCCTCCCGAAAAAGACCGCTCCATTTTTCCGCAAAAGCGTTCTCGTCTTTATTGCTGACATACCGTCCGGTGATATTTGAGAAGTCTGCAAAAAATGCACTTATTTTTTCAAGAAGCTGCCTGGCTTCCTCCTTTTTTTGTAAAAATCTTTTCCGGGATAGGCATTGCTTTATGATGATAGCGCAAAGAGAAATCAGGAAAACCGCGCAGAGAAAAATGTAAGCCGAAATGCTCAAAACTATCCTCGCTTATGACCATTATATCATAAAGCAGGCAATCATTCATTAAACAAATCGGAATGCGTGCCGGTCGCTTTGGATATGGCATTCTCTGTAGCTGCGCCAATTGGAACGCAGGGGATGGTCTTTGTATTTCTCGGGAAGCGCGTTCCCGTTCTGCAAAATCTCGATGACTGCCCTTAACAAATTGATGTCGTAACCACGCCTTTTATGCGCCTGTATGCTTTCTTAAATAGGGATGTGTATTTTATATTATACTTCACTCAGTCCTCCGCGTCCAAGTCCGCGAAGAGCGCGAAAGTGCGGACGTGCTTGGCGCAGTCATAGGAAGCACAGTTTTCTTTTGCATTGTGCAACTCGTTTTCAGTGCGCGGGGGCGGGAATGTGCTTGAATTATGTACATTCTTGTTGTACAATAAATTGTGGAGCGGAACAAGGATTTTGTCTATCTTGATGCCTTTGTGTGGGATACGGCAAAAAACGATATAAACAAAAAGAAACACCATGTTTCTTTTGAGCTTGCTGTAAGGATTTTTAACGACCCTTGCCTGATGAGGCAATATGACAATGTAAACTCCACACCGGAAGAGGAGCGGTGGAAGTGCACGGGGCGGGATTTGCGTTCAGGGCAATTTCATACGCTCACACTGTCAATGACGGAGCGGGGAGAACTGAAAAGAATCCTTTCAGCCAGAAAAGCAAATAAAACGGAGGTCAAAGAATATGAAGAAAACGCAGCAGCAATTTTATAAGACAATCGACTTTCCTCCGCTTACAGACGAGCAGAGAAAGGAGCTTGAGTATCTGGAATCTATGGATGACAACGACATAGATTATTCTGATATTCCTGAGAAACTGGATACGCCCACCGTCTCGTACTATTTTAAATCTCTGAAAATGCCCAAGACGGACATTCATGCCAAGATTGACAACGACAACCTTGCATGGCTCAAAAAAGCGGGGAAGGGCTATCAAGCTAGGCTAAACAACGTCATTCGCTGGGCAAGAATGAACAACTGCCCCATAAACACGCTGTAAGTCATAAAAGAAGCCGCAGTTCCTTCGTATGCGTACATTGCGGTTTTCTTTACAAAACACTACAGCACATCATTCAATGCTTCTTGCGCGGCGTCATAGTTCAGGAACTCATACTCAATCAAGATGTAGGCTTTGGAAGTCGAGTATTTGTCTGCGCTGTCAATTCCGATTATGATTCCGTACAGGCCGTCAAAATCATCGCGATTTTCTCTGTTTACCGCCCAGTCGGCTCGGTATGTCCTGGCTCCGTCTCTTAACGCTTGCATCCAATATTTGTCGTCTTTCCGATAGTAATCGGACTTCACGGTGTCGGTCAGCGTGAATTTGCCATATTTCTTTTCAAGCGGCGAAAGCAGATTATCAAACTGCCTCCGCGCCTCCGTGCCGTAGTCGGAAACCGATATATCGCGGGAAATGCCTTTTATGTAATACAAGCCTACCGCATCGCTTATCCAGACGATGTATTTTTCAAACAGCGGATGGGCTTTCTTCGGCTTGACGTAGTACCGGTTATCGGCGATGTGCTCAGGCTCGCTCCCGCCGCAGGCGGCTTTCACTTCATCGTAGGTCATCCCGATGTCAAACCCGAACGGCCCGCTTCCCCTGCCCGACTTGTTCATTGCGGGATAGTCTTTGGCTTTTTTTGTGAGCCGAATTTCGTAGCAGGAGGAAATGTCAATCTCATCATCGTTTGTTGTGAAGCAATAATAAAAATCTGAGTTTTTACCGCATAACGTAAACGAGCGTTCAGATAGATAATTGCGTTTTTTCAGATTTTCGATATATGAGTATCCGACTGTACTTTTGTTGAAGTCGAATTTTCGGACGACCGCGGAATAATTTTCGTTCCAGTCAATCGGCGCGTCTTTTGATTTTTCTGTGTATTCTGGAAGATTGCTATATCGACACAGCGTTGTGCTTAAATAAAAGCCGCCATCCAATGCGTAGTTTCCGGCATCATCAAACTGCAAGTACGTCCACTTGACCGGCTTTTTTGAGGCGGGCGCGTAGACAAACCGCTCGACTGCATCGCCCGAGTTTTTGTCATAAATGGTCTGCATTTTCAGCGAGCCGTCGGCGTTGTATTCGGATTTTTTTGTCTGATTTTTAGTCGCGGGGTCGTACTCTGTTGTCCGCACAAGACGATTATCTGCGTCAAAATCAGAGTATTTTATTATGTTCCCTGTTTTCTTGTCGTATGAAATCTGCGACGATTCCTCCAATGAACCGTCCGCGTTATATTCTAAGATTTTTGCCAACTTGCCTTTTTCGTATTCATAAACTTCATAAAAATCGAGCTGGCTGTCAACATAATAAGACCTTTTCTTTTCAAATCCTGTTTTTTCATCAAAGTCAACGATGTATTCCTCATTTTCGTAGCCATCCCAAATATGAGCTAAAAGCAAAAATCCGGTAGTTTTGCTGAATTCAAGTTGCAGTTTTTGCTCATCAATTGTATCACTTTCTATAATGGTGAACACCAATCGGTCATCAAGTTCGGTGATAGTTCCTGCATAATCATTGTTTTCTTCATACAATTTGCCGTCACGGATTTCACAAAGAATTTCGCCATCCTCATCACACATCGCATCATCCAGAATTTGGGCAAAGAATTCTGTTAAGATATACAGTTTTATATTCGGAAGCGCAAAGCACAGCGAGGCGAACAATAAAATGCAAGCAGCGCCGAAAATCTTTTTCACAATGGACTCCTTGTAATGATTATACCATCATTTCTTCCGATTTCACTCTTAAAAGACTTCATTTTTTCTTGCGTTTCCGCAAGCGACATAATGCGATTTTCATTCACATTCGCCTGTAAAAACCATGGCGGGACTTGTCCATTTGTATGACCAACACAATGAACGCTATTCTTATCTTCCGAATAACAGCCAAAAACACATTTCTTGCAGAATGATTCCCGCACATTGTGCCATCTGACATACCGACCGTTAATTATCGTTCCGCACATGTGGCATTGCTGAACAACACTATTGATTATCGGTTTCAGAATTCCTTGCTCAACAAGAATTTGTTTTTTCCAAGCCAAATATGCGCCGTATACTCCCTCATCATAAATCAGCTTAAGATTCTTCACATCATATATCGCCCGCCACGCCTTTGATGCGGGCGGAGTTGAGTTTGAGGAATACGACTGCGATTGTCAGGAGAAGAATGAGGGGCATAGAATCTTTTAGCTATCAATCAGAAATCGGCACAACAAAACGGTTCTCTTTGTCTCCATTCCATTGTACCTGGTATGTATATCCGTTTATCTGGTCAAGCATAACAAAATTATACATATTTTCAGTCGGATATAGCGTAAATCTTCCCAATTTCTTTTCTATCTTTAAAACGTCTGTTATATTAACAGAACTTAAAATCGTTTCAAAACGATAATCATCGCCTGTTGTGGAGAACTGAACTTGCCAAATTTGACCTGTCATCGTGTCTAGCTTTAAGAATGTCCACATATTTTTCGTCGGGAACAAACAGTAGCGGACATCGGAATTCTGTGTTGGAGTTGAAGGCAGTACTTCCGTACACGACACGGCAAACAGTAGAAAAAATCCTAGAAACAGAACAAAACTAGTGTAGAATATTTTTTTCATACAAACACTCCTTGATATAATTATACCATATCTTTTTGCAAAAATCATCGCCGTTGCCCCGCTTGTTTCTTCTTAGGCTTGATGACCGTGAATTTCTGTTTTGTCAGACGAGTAAAAAAATCGGCGAGTTCTGCAAGGGAAACTATTTTTCCTTCACTTACGCTGACTTGACTGTTATAATCCAGATTCAAGGTAACATTTTGATGCCAAACCTGTGCTGCAAAAACAGCATTCAAAAACTCAGCATTTAGCAAATGCCCTACACAATGCACAACATCCTCATCCACAGATTTATATCCGAACGGACATTTCCGGCAGAGGCTCGAATCCACCGATGAAAGCACGGCTTGCCTTCCTCGCAATTCTATGCGCATCGGGCATTCTGTGACAATCCCATTGCGAATGGCTTTGGTTTTTCCATTTTTGTCGATGAGCTGCTTTTTATCGGCAAGCGCTTTCTCAGTGAACTGTTCGTCATACACCGGGCGGACATTCTTCACATCATATATCGCCCGCCGCACGTCGTCTTTTGTCTCAAAGTCCAATTCCGAAAGGTTTATCTCGAACGTCGTAAGCCTCCGCTCCTGAATCTTGGCGAATTTCGCGTCGTCAACGGCATGGGAGACGAAAATCTCCACGGCGAGCGGCTTTCCGTCATGCTCGGCGTACAGGTCGGGTCTGATGTCGCCCAGATTTTTCTCCTGCTCAACGGAAGCGACGCTGACAAAGGTGATGTTTCCGTCCACGAACGCGGGAACGCGCCGCTCCTCCGCGATGATTTCTTTTGCCAGAAGATGAAGCGCGGTCTGACTGCATTTGAAACTGTCGGTGCCGCTTGCGTGTGCAAAGTGATGCGCCTTGATTTTCCCGCCATTTTTGGCAACAAGCTCGCCTTTGCACTCCTTGCAGACACAGCCGCATTTCTTGCCGTTCGGAACATCATCGATGTAGACGGATTTTCCCGCCGCGTTGATTGCTTGCAGAATGTAGTGGTTCATTTTTCCCCTCCTCGATTCCAAATTGCCATCATGCCTCTATAAAACACAGGTGGCTCCCATTTCTCTGATGTGTCGATTTTTGTATCAATAATGAATTTCAAAAGTTTCAGAGCGGCATCTTGCTTTGCCTGTTTTTTTGAAACGCTGTCCGCTGAAAAACTTTCGTAGCCTTCCAAAAAGACCTTGCAGTTCCAGATAGGATTTCCGTTTTCATCATGATATTCATTGAATTCATAGCGGGCTTCCAGTATGATTTTTTTCTGAAACAATTCATGCAACATACTTACGGGATTTTCATAGTCAATATTCTGAAATTTTCGTTTTATGGATTCCTGACACAAAAACTGATATGCCTTTCTGTCCGCGTCAAGTTTTGCCTGGAACGGACCTTCTCCCGTTCCCTTGAAATCCATTTCACCAATGCCGACCCAATATTCATGCAGTCCAGTATCGGGATTTTTTGACGTTTGCCACCCGCCTATACTGCCTATACATAGATGCTTATTAAAAAAATTCTCAGGCATAACATCTTCAGGATTGTAAACCTGCCGTCTATAAGGCTTATACACCGGTTCTCCAAATCCCAATTCATGAGACATTTCAATTACAAGCGTTGAAAGATAGCTGTTTATCGTTTCCATTTGAAGCATCGTTCGGCAGACTTTTTCAAGAACAGAAAAATCCCAATTGCAATCAGCGGCGACCGCTCCTATTATTGCTTCGAACAAATCCTCATTCACGGAACGACTTTTCCACACCTCGTTTTTTTTGTCGCTCTCACCGACATACATAAATCGCGAAAAATTAAAATTGTA
>JAFLSQ010000055.1 GCA_022510865.1 Treponema sp. | reverse complement strand
AAAATGTCTGCTACAGAAATTGCGCCTACATTTGCCACAAGTCTGAAATATCAGGCGACACAGAAACTGGCTCTTGGTCTTTCCGCGGATTTGGGATTGCCCGCAATTGAGATTAAGAGCGTGGGCGCAGGAGACAACAAGAACTCTTCTACAAGGTTCAACACAGAAGACCATCTGGAGCTTGAGTTCGGCGCGGGCTTCCGCTTTGACCTCACGCAGAACGTCATTCTTGACTGCGGTTGGACCTTCGGTGGTAACTTGTTCAACAACTACTTCCAGGATGTCAGCGACAACAGCTCTGCGTTCTGGGATGGACTCAGCTACATCTTCAGTGATATTCAGCTCGGACTTTCTGTGAAACTCTAAGTTGATGTAACATTGTACATGACAGGCGCACCGTGCACGGTGCGCCTGTTTTTTTTGCGGCGCACTGTGCGGTAAGCCCAAGCGGGCAATCACTCCACTTTCTCCAGCGGGGCTTTGAAGCTCATCTTGCGGGGGGTGGCTACTTTGTCAAACTTGATTGTGTAGGTGGCGGCGGTGCGGTCAATGGCAAGGACTTTGCCGCGGCCAAGAATGCCGTGCTCCACGGTGTCGCCCTCAGAGAGCGCGGAAAGCGCGTCCTTTTTTTGCAGGACGGATTCGGACTCGCTGATGTAAAGCCGGGTTCTGGCAATCAGCTGGGGCGGAAGCTCCGCCTCATAATCCAGAAGATTTTTGTCTATGTCAAAAATAAAGCGCGACGGAAAGCGTCCGCCTGTGCGCTGTGAGAATCCTTCCGCCTCCGTAAGAAAAAGCATTTTCTGGGCGCGGGTCAGCGCGACGAACGCAAGCCTGCGCTCCTCCTCCATTGCCTTTAGGCTGTCCACTTTTTTGCTCGGAAACATATTCTCATTCAGTCCTGCCACGAACACAACAGGGAATTCCAGGCCTTTTGCAGTGTGGATTGTCATAAGCCGCACCGCGTTTTTCACAGAAGAAATATCTGCGTTTGTGTAAAGCGCGGCGTGGGCAAGATAATTCTCCAGAGTGCATTCCTCGCCGCAGGATGTCTCGTACTCGTAGATTGACTGCTTAAGCTCGGCAAGATTATCCAGCCGCTCCTGGCTGCCTTCCGTCCGCAGCGCGGTCTCATATCCGCTCTGATTCATTACATGGCTGAAAAGCTCAGAAATCTGCATTTTGGGGCCGGTCTGCGCGAACCGCTCAATCAGGTCTATGAAATCCTGTGCTTTTGTGCTTGCAAAAAGCTCGTTGCCCGCGCAGAGCCTGAGCGCGTCATAAAGAGAGCCGCCGTGATTTTCCACGTATTCTTTCAGAAAGTTGATTCTGCGCTCGCCGATGTTGCGCTTGGGCGTGTTCACAACGCGCAGGAACGAGAGGTCATCTTTGTAAGCAATCATGCGCAGGTAGGACAGCGAGTCTTTTATCTCGGCGCGGTCAAAAAACGGAACGCCGGAACTCAGCGTGTACGGGATTTTCTCCCGCTGGAAAACCTCCTCGATTGTGCGGCTGATGTAATGGGCGCGGTAAAGGATTGCAATATCCGCCATCTTAAAAGAGTGCGGCTTGTCCGTCAGCTCCCTGATTTTTCTTGCGATGTACATTCCCTCGTCTTCTGCGGACGATGCGTGGTAGTAAAGGGGCTTAGAAATCGTTTCCATGCGGAATATTATATGTTATAATTTGCTTGCTGTCATTCCCGGAGTGTTTTTTTGAGTGGCGGCGGAGGAAATATGGACGTAAGAAAAATCGCGAAGAAAGGCAGCCCCAAAAGTTTTATGATTTACCATGAAGACCCGGAAAGCCTGCACGTCAACACGCTGGAGAATCACTGCTATTTCATTCCGTTCGGGAAAAATCAGAATCCGTTTGAGGAGCGCGAGAAATCCGGATTTTTTGAGCTTCTGAACGGTCTCTGGGATTTTTCCTACTACGACAGCATTGTTGACCTCCCCGATGATTTTGTGAGCGCAAAGCCCGCCGCGCAGATTCCTGTTCCCTCTAACTGGCAGCTTTTTGGCTACGACCGCCCGCAGTACACGAACGTCAACTATCCCGTAATGTTCAATCCGCCGTTTGTGCCGGATGATATTCCTGTTGGCGTTTATTCGCGCGTTTACACTTTCCAGAATGACGGACTGCGGCGAATCCTTTGCTTTGAGGGCGCGGACAGCTGCATCTATCTTTATGTGAACGGAAAATTCGCAGGATACTCCGAGGTCTCCCATCACACTTCTGAATTTGACATCACGGATTTTCTTGCTGACGGTCAGAATCTCATAACTGTTGCGGTGCTCAAATGGTGCACAGGAACTTATCTTGAGGACCAGGACAAAATCCGTCTGAGCGGCATTTTCCGAGATGTTTACGTGCTTTCCCGGCCAAAAAACCGCCTGAGCGACTACAGAATCCGGACTCTTTTTGGCGATGATATGACGGACGCGCGTCTTGAGGTGACTCTCCATGGCTGCGCGGGCAAAATCACGCTTTATGATTTTGACGGCCAGAACGTGCTTGCACAGGCAGATGCGCCGGAAGGCAGGGCCGTGACAATCAGCGTGAGGAATCCCATGCTTTGGAGCGCGGAATGCCCGCACTTGTACCGCCTTGCAATCCAGACAGACAGCGAGATTATCGGCGAGGAAGTGGGGTTCAGGCAGATTTCTGCGCGCGGAGGGGTTGTGCGCGTGAACGGCGTGCCGGTAAAATTCCGCGGGGTTAATCGCCATGACAGTTATCCTGATTCCGGCTATGCGTCCAGCCTTGCGCAGATTCGCACAGACCTTGAGCTGATGAAAAAGCACAACATCAACGCAATCAGGACATCGCACTATCCGTCCTGCCCGGTTTTCTATAAACTCTGCGACCGTTACGGCTTTTATGTGATTGACGAGGCCGACCTTGAGATGCACGGCTCGGTCTCGGTGAACAATCATTTTCATTGGGACTGGTCAGATTATTCTGGAATCGCGCTGATGGCAAGCAATCCGGTTTTTAAGAATGCCGTTCTGGACCGCGAGCAGCTTCTTGTGCGTCGCGACGTGAACCGCCCGTGCGTGATTCTCTGGTCAATGGGAAACGAGAGCGGCCTTGGCACGAATTTCACTTCTGCCGCCGAATGGATAAAATCTTTTGATGACACAAGGCTTCTGCATTACGAGAGCGTCCACACGCAGGACAGCACCAGCGACAGGATTTTTGATGTTGTTTCGAGGATGTACCCGTCTGTGCAAGACTGGAAAAAAATGGCGGATGATGATGGCGAGACCCGCCCGCTGATTTTATGCGAGTATTGCCACGCCATGGGAAACGGCCCGGGAGACTTGGAGGATTATCACAAACTTTTTCATTCCGACGAGCGTTTCTGCGGCGGCTTCATCTGGGAATGGTGCGATCACAGCCTTCCTCTTGCGGATGGCAAAAACTTTGGCTATGGCGGAGACTGGGGCGAGCGTCACAATGACGGCAACTTCTGCTGCGACGGCCTTGTATATCCTGACCGCCGCCCGCACACAGGGCTTCTGGAGGCAAAGCAGGTTTACCGCCCGGTGCGCGTCCTTTTTGACCACAAAACTGATTTTCCAGACCCGGCCGGGCAAATCACTTTTGTTTTCTGGAACTTGCTTTCTTTTGCGGATGCCTCCTCCCTGTTCGACTGTTTTTATGAGCTTTCCAGCAACGGCGCGGTTATCAAAAAGGAGGCGGTCGCGCTTCCGGCACTGCCCGCGCTCTCCAAAACCAAGGTCGCAGTTCCGCTTGCGGATTTGACCGCGTACACCGGGACAGAGATTTTTATCCGCTTTGTTTTCATGCAGAAAAGTGACACGCTCTGGTGCGGTCGCGGGTACGAGGTCTGCTTCAATCAGCTGAAAATTCAGAACGCCTGCAAGAACGATGACAACGAGGCGCAGATTCTGGATGCCGCGTCATTCCTGCCGCTTCTGGACGGCCAGAGCGAGTTTGTTTTGGGAAAACGCGGCGCGGACGGAATCCAGCAGACTGCCCGCAAAGAGATTGATGATTTAATTGCGTTCGCAAGAAAATCATACGACGATTCTGCCGCACCTTCCGGTGATTTTGCCTCTGACCGCGTGGAAATATCGCCCCTGCGCTTTAAAATCACGATGGGGAAAGTTTGCTGCGTTTTTAACAGGCGTACTGCCGTGTTCGATTCTGTCAGTTTTGGCGGGGAGCAGATTCTGCAAAAGCCGCTGCGCTTTAATTTTATGCGCGCGCCCACAGACAACGACACCTGCCGCGCGGACTGGTTCAACGCGCATCTCCACGACTATGACACGAAAGTCTACTCAACTTCAATTGCGCGTCTGGATGACGGCTCGCTCCAGATTACTGCGGCTCTTGCGTTCGGTTGGAGCATAAATCAGCCGTTTTTGTACGGCACGGTCATTTACACGCTAAGCGAGAATCAGACGCTTTCTGTCGCTTTTGATTTTACCGCCACAAGCAAGCTTGCTTTTCTGCCGAGGATAGGCCTGCGCCTGTTCGTTGACAAGTCTTTCAGCACGGCGGATTATTTTGGCTACGGCCCTTCAGAAAGTTATATTGACAAGCATCAGGCAAGCTACGCGGGATTTTTCAGCGCGGACATCAGCGGGATGCACGAGCCTTACATCCGCCCGCAGGAAAATTCATCGCATTACGGCTGTCGGTCGCTCAAAGTGCAGGGCAAAGGCTGCGAAATCAGTTTTTCTGCCCGGACGATTGATGACCTGCCCCGGAATTTCAGTTTTAACGCCTCGGAATACACGCAGGAGGAGTTGTGGAGCAAGCGTCACGATTTTGAGCTGGAGAAATCGGAGTGCAATATAATCTGCGTGGATTACGCGATGGCCGGTGTCGGCTCGAATTCGTGCGGGCCTGCGCTTGCGCAAAAATACCGGATTCCACTGCCAAAAATCTGCGGGAAGATTCTCATGCGTCTGAGTGACCGGCCGGGTTTGCCGCCACAAGGTCTTTCTTAATCCGGTCGCGGTTTTTGCTAATCAGGCTGTTGGCGGCATCAAGAATTCCTTGTGTGCTGCGGTAATTTTTGTTCATCACGATTGTGCGCACCGCCGGAAAGTTCTTGTCAAACTCCAGAAGATAGCGGATGTCCGCGCCGCGCCAAGTGTAAATTGTCTGGTCAGGGTCGCCCACCACAAAAAGATTGTTGTGGTACGGGCAAAGCGCCTTCATCAGCTCGTACTGAATCATGTCGATGTCCTGGAATTCGTCAATCATAATGTATTCCAGCCGCTCCTGCCATTTCTGGCGGATTTCATCGTTTGTCTGGAAAATATAGAGCACAAATTTGAGCAGGTCGTTGTAGTCAAGCGCAAAGCATTTTTTCTCCTGATAAAGGTAGCCGTAAAAAATGATGTCATCGGCGCGTGTCGCGCTCAGATATTTCTGATGGATTTCGTCCAGGGTCATCCGAATCAGATTCTCGTAGTAATGCGGCTCTTTGAAAAGTTTGCGGATTTCTATCATGTCGCGGGCAGCGGAGAAAGTCATCTGCCGCAGCGTGAGTCCGCGCTCCTCATAGATGATTTGGAGCATTGCGTCAATGTCGGAGTTATCAAGCACAAGGAAGCTTTTCGGGTACTGCACCGCGTTCGAGTCCTCTTGCAGGACGCTCACGCAAAACCCGTGGAACGTGGAGATGTAGCCGGTGTCGTTGTCGCCCGTTAACTGGCGGATTCGGTTGCGCATTTCTGCGGCGGATTTGTTCGTGAAAGTCACGCAGAGAATGTGCGACGGCAGAATGCCAATCTCATTCACAAGATACGCGAAGCGGTGGGTGAGCGCGCGTGTTTTTCCGCTTCCCGCTCCGGCAATCACGCGGACGTAGCCTTCTGTCGTGGTGACGGCGGCAATCTGCTCCTCGTTCAGGTCATCAAAATCCATGCTCATAGACAGAATGATTATAAGCCATATTCCGGGATTAGACCATACTTGCGCGTCAAGCTTTATGATTTTCTTGCAAAAAGCAGAATCATCCGCTTGGATTTTAAAACTGATTTTTGCCGCTTTTTGTTGTAGGAGTATTGCTTTGGGCCTGGAACAATTTTACGCCACGCTCAAGCCGGGCTAATCCGTTTTCCATGCGGCTTCTTGGGCAGGCAAGGTTCATGCGCAGGAAGGATTTCCCGCCCGCGCCGTACTGTGCGCCGTCCGAGACAAAAAGTCCCGTCTCGTTGCGCGGCATCGCTGTCCAAGTCTGTTTCAGTACGTGACGTTTTTTACCTTTGTGAAAATCTTTTTGGACTTTGCCGTCTCCCCGGAATCAGAATCAAACATGGGATGGTATTTCCCGTAGGGGAGGTCTGCAAGCGCAGTGTTGTTGCACATACGTGCGACAGTGATATAATCTGTGAGCGCGGTACTTAAAGAGGCAATAAGCAGTCCAAACAATCCTCCGTTCTGGTTTGAATAATCGACTGTGATATTGGCATCATGATGAAACAGAATCTCATTTGTGGTTGTTGACTTGAAAATATACTCAATTCTGACTGTTACCTGTGATATGACCTTAGTCCATGATTTTATGATTGTGAATACTGCCACATCGGCATTGAACAATGTCTTGAAGCGGCTTAAATCGCCGTCAATAAACAATTCGGAATCATAGGCGCTTTCCCTCTGCATGACTGCCATTGTGCTCAATGGAGGGAGAACATAGTAGCCGTGTTCCGCGATAGGCGCATTCATTGTCGTGTAGAAATAATCCTTCGCATCGGCCGCGGTGCTGTTGTTGATTGGGGGCATCACAAGCATGACCAGAGGTTTTTCATCATACATTTTTTCATAAGCCAGGCCTTTTGTCGTTCCGCACGATGCGAGCAAAAAAAGAAGGGGCAAGACCGCCAAAGATATAATCGCTGATTTTCTCATTTTTCTATCCTCGCTAAAATATTTTTGATGAATACCGCTGATTCCGGGTAAAGCTCGATTTCTTTCTCAAACATCGCTTTTGCCTCTTCTGTTTTTCCATTCTCAAGCAGAAGGTAAGCATAATCCGCATAAATTCCCGGGGGAACGACCTCACGGCTTCCAGTCTGATTATCGATAATCTCCTGATATGTGTTCGTCAGCTCCTCAAAGGAACGCTCATCGGCATTTTTTATATAACTGTAATACCTCGTTGAGTAATCATGCCAGCTGTACAGTCCTTTCTGCGAGGCGCAGGACATAACGAAGAGTGTTGGAATGAGTATGGTCAGCAGTTTCGCGCTTTCTGTCAATTTTCGTTTCATAAATCTGATTCCTTATGTTTCCTGTGGGGAACAAGTTATTTGTCCTGAATCACATAGTCTGAGAGAGCGGAGGAATTTATGCTTCCTTCCACCAACTGAACGACGGCATATTCATCCGTGACAGTCCGGCCGCCCAGCGCGATTACGGAGACTTTTGCGACCTCTTTGCCGGGCAGTTCAATCATCATTCCTGTCTGAGGATTCTTGACCTGTCTGCCGCGCTCATATACAGGAAGAACCGAGCCGACTTTCACGCCTTGTTTTTCTCCTCCCGCAATGATGATTCCGTCATCACCGTAAGAAAGGATGTATGATTGCCACGGCCTGTCCATGCAGTTTTTCTCAATATTATCGACGAGTTTTTCTATTGCGGCGGAAATTGCCTTGTCAGACAATGTGGAGTCGAAGCCTTGCACGCCGCCCATGCCCAATACCGTTGACGAGCTTGTCTCAGCCTCGCCCTTGCCTTCCTCCGCATAGATGATTTGTTTTGTCCTGACATCGATAAGGCGGATTGTTACGCCTGCCTCTACCATTTGGGTTTTTGAGCGCGATGCCAGTCCGACATTTCCAATCACTTTCCGCCCGAATTCTGTAATTGAGCCGACTATCAGGTAATCGGCTTGGATTTTTTGTGCGTCGCCCCCATTTTTCTCGATTTCCTCTTGAATCTTGTCCGCATCCGCGCGCTCAAGCAGAATGAATTTGCCCCTTGCGGCAAGTTTTGCGGAAAGAATATCGACAGCCTGCCGTCCTATGGGATCATTCTCCCTGTCGTAAAATGCGCCTTTTGCATATTCAGTTTCGTTGGAGAAGCGGGCAATCGCGACAATTCTCTTTAATCCCTGATAGTCCTGGACGGTCTCCTCATTCAGTGCGCCCCCGACTTTTCTAACGGTGGTCTTTGCGGTTGAGCCGCATCCAACGAAAACAAGAGAAATGAAGAGAAGCCCCGCGAGTTTTTTCATTTTCATTTTTCACCTCCGGCATGAAAACAAAATTTTTCAAAAGAATACGCTGTAAAATAACGCTTATTCAAATCAAAACATTGTTTTACGCTGTTATAATACAGTCTTTAACACTTTGTTGTCAATATAAAACAGTGCTATACACTGTTACTATTATTCTTTTTGGCTGCATAGTTGTTACATGACCTTACAAGAAATTTTTATACAGAATTTGAAATTCTATCGTAAACAGAAAGGATTGACGCAGAACGAGCTGACGCTCCGAATAGATAAAAGCTACAATTATATAAACGGCGTGGAGCAGAAAAAAAGCTTTCCATCTCCGGATGTTATAGAACGGATTGCCAACACGCTTGATATTCAGCCATATTTGCTTTTTATGGAGAACGGATGCCATGAAAATGCGATGGCATTCAATGCGGACGATTACATAGACAAAATCACGACAACCTTGTGTCAGCGGCTAAAAGAGGACATCTGTCGTGAAGTGCAAGAGGCTTTCGGAAAACATAAGAATTGATAGACGCAACCATCTTGCGACAGCAATGCTCCTGTCACTTTACGGATAATTTGTCCTTGCAAATTGGCGGATTGCGCATGGCGCAAGCTTTATGATTTTCTTGCAAAAAGCAGAGTCATCCGCTTGGATTTTAAAACTGATTTTTACCGCTTTTTGTTGTCGGAGCATCGCCTTGGGTCTGGAACATTTTTACGCCACGCTCAAGCCGGGCTAATCCGTTTTCCATGCGGCTTCTTGGGCAGGCAAGGTTCATGCGCAGGAACAATTTTCCGCCCGCGCCGTACTGTGCGCCGTCCGAGACAAAAAGCC
>JAFLSQ010000054.1 GCA_022510865.1 Treponema sp. | reverse complement strand
AAAAACGCTAAGGGATTTTTAAAAAACGCTTAGCGTTTTTAACAGAATATCACTGGCAATGCATGAAATATCATATTCTGTTTCGCATGGAAATAAAAACAATCGCACAAAGATTCTGCTTGCATATAATTTCTTGGCAGGACAATCCGCTTTCAGAACATCAGACCGCGCGAAGCGCGGGATTGCACATTTCCGGGCAACTTTCCGCAACGCTCAGGCAGAAAAAGTCGCCAATGTAAAACATCATGCGGGGCTGGCGCAGTGCGGCAAAAATCAAAATAAGCGGATTTTTTTGGGGGAAATCTCTGTATCATTTTAAGATTATCTGGTATTTTCTAGTGAGCAGGCAGGGGTTCAATTTGAGCAGCGATAAAGTTTTTGTTTCTGATGAGAAAAATCCGGGCGCATTGCTGGAGGAATTTTTCTCAAAGCACGATTATTTTTCCTCGGACGAGAGGCTCAGAATCAGCGGGGCTTGGAATCTTCTTGTCCAGAAATCTGACGGGCATCTGCGGGCGGACGGCGAGCCTTTTTATCTGCACCCGCTCAGAGTCGCCAGCATTCTTGCGCAGAACAAACTGGACAGCGAGGCGGTCATCTGCGCAATTCTGCATCCCGTGCGCGAATTCGGGGTCACGCCGGAGACGCTTGAAAATCAGTTCGGGGAGAACGTCGCGAAGATAATCGGCACGACGAACAAAATCCTTAGTCTGCCTGTGAACACAAAAACGCTCCAGCAGTCAGACGATATACGCAATATGCTTTTTGCCATGTGCGACGACGCGCGGATTATCCTGCTAACGCTCGCAGACAGGCTTGACCGAATCAGGAACATCAGCAGCCTGTCAAAGCAGGAGCAGCATGAGGTGGCGAAGTCCGTGATTGAGATTTGGGCGCCTCTTGCGGACAAGCTCGGGATGCAGGCGGAAAAGAATGAGCTTGAGGATTTGAGCCTTAAATACACGAACCCGCAGGTTTTCCTCCAGATAAAATCGATTGTATCGCAGAAAAAGGACGAGCGCGCCAATTATCTTGAGAAGGCGGTGAACAGCATTTATAAATCCGCGGAGAAAATGGGAATCCACGTTGAGATTCAGAGCCGGGCAAAGCATTTTTATTCGATTTATCAGAAAATGCGCAAGCGCAACAAAGAGGCGGGCGAGCTTTTTGACCTGCTCGCGCTCAGAATTCTCTGCGACACCCCGGCGCAGTGCTACACTCTTGTGGGGATTGTCCACGGATTATGGAAGCCTCTGGACGGCAGGTTCAAGGATTACATCGCAATGCCAAAGAGCAACGGCTACCAGTCGCTGCACACCACGGTGATGTGCGAGGGCAAGCCGCTGGAAATCCAGATTCGCACGCATGATATGCACAACATGGCGGAGCACGGAATTGCATCGCACTGGCTCTACAAAAAAGGCAGCTCGCATGACCTTGTTGATGAGGACAAGCTTGAAATCTACAATAAATTGCAGCAGTTCAAGCAGGGACTCATGGAGGGCGACAATTTTGAGACTCTCAAAAACGAGGTTCTTGGCGACGAGATTTATGTTTTCACGCCAAAAGGGGATGTCAAGAAACTTCCCATGGGCGCGACCGCAATAGACTTCGCATACGCGGTGCACTCCTCAATCGGGGAGAAAGTCGTGGCAGCAAAAGCGAACGGCAGGATAATCCCGCTGTCAAAGCCGCTGGAGAACACGCAGATAATCGAGGTGATTACAAACCCGAACGCGCACCCCACAGAAAATCAGCTTAGCGTAGTGCGGACAAGCAGGGCGCATCAGCGCATTCATTCATGGCTGATGAAAAACGACCCCACGTTCAGCGAGAAACTTGCGCAGCAAAGCGTGGCTGGCTCTGCCTCACAGAATTCCGCGCACACAGCCGGCACGGGCAATCCCGCGAATTCCGGCGAGGAAATCTGGATTCCGGGCACGCAGAGCGGAAAGCGCAGGAAAAGGCCCAAAAATCCTGACAGGGATTCTCCTGCCGCGCAGAGCCATGCTCACAGGAACGTTCTTGTGCAGGGCGAGCCGAACGTGCTTTACAATCTTGCGCAGTGCTGCCATCCCGAATATCCTGATTTGATTGCGGGCTATGTGACGCGCTCAAAAGGGATTTCTGTGCACCGCGCCGACTGCCTCATCTATCACCGCATTCCGAACAAAGAGGAGCGCAGCGTTCCGGTTGAGTGGGATAAAAATAAAGCCTGAAAATCCGGAAACTGACTGGCCGGCACGGTCTGGAAATCCGCGCTATTTGCTGCCGCGCAGCATAAAACTCTTGACGATGTTTATGGCGGGCTTCAAGTACCATGGGCGCAAATCCTTATCCGCTTTTTTGAGCATCTCACGGATGGGGATGTTCTGCGGGCAGTGCTGCTCGCATTTTCCGCAGCCAATGCACTGCGTCGCGAACACAGAATCCTTGCGCAGTACTGAGACCTGAAAATAATCTTTGATGCCGGAGATTTTTGTCTCCGAGTACATCAGGTTCCATCCGCGGAAAATGCCCGGTATGTCGATTCCTTTGGGGCACGGCATACAGTAGCGGCATCCTGTGCAGCCGACTTTCTCGGTGCGCTTTATCTCTGCCTTGATTTTCTCGATAAACGCAAAATCATCGTCTGTGAGATGGCCGGACGGGGCGGTGTCCGCAATACGGCAGTTTTCCTGGACAATCTCAATGCTGTTCATGCCGGAAAGCACGCAAGTCACCTCGCTCTGATTGTAAAGCCACCTGAAACTCCATTCTGCGGGAGTCCATCCGCTGCTGTGCGCGGCAATCATTTTTTTGGCGGACTCTGGCAAAAGGCTCACAAGTTTACCGCCACGAAGCGGCTCCATAATCATCACGGGGATATTTTTTGCGGCGGCCGCGCGAAGTCCGTCCACGCCCGCCTGCGCGACCTCATCCAGATAATTATACTGAATCATGCAGAAATCCCAGTCATAATCATTCAGGATTTTCTGGAACATATCCGTAGAGCCATGGAAAGAAAATCCGATGTTCCTGATTTCCCCGCTTGATTTTTTGCGCTCAATCCAGTCCTCAATCCCGATTGCCTTGAGCTTCTCCCACTGCGCGAAATCCGTGAGGTGATGCATGAGGTAGTAATCCACATAATTGGTGCGCAGACGCGACAGCTCCTCCGCGAACGTCTTGTCAATGGACGCGCTGCTCGTAATCAGATACTGCGGAAGTTTTGTGGCAATGTTGACTTTCTCCCGGATTTTATTGCGCTCAAGAATCTCGCCGAGCGCGGCCTCGCTGCCGGTGTAGATGTAGGCTGTGTCAAAATAGTTCACGCCGGCATTGTAGGCGGCCATAATCTCCTGCTCGGCCTTGTCCAGGTCAATGCGGCCCGCCTTCGTAGTAAAGCGCATACATCCGTATCCAAGGATTGAGATGTCCTCGCCTTTTTTGTTCTTCCTGTACTGCATTATTTTATTGCCTTTCCGTCAGAGAACGCCTTGCCTACGACCTCGCCAAGCACGTTGTAATTGTGGCTCACCGGGTCATAGCAGATTGGCCTGAGCTTTGCCGCGTCGATTTTTCCGTCCGTAAGAACAGACTCATCGGCAGAGACGTTGATTATATTGCCGACAATGTAATCCTCATCATCGCTCATGGAGACAACCTCGCATTCCAGAGCCATGGGCAGCTCGTTGATGACAGGCGCATCCACAAACTCTGATTTTGTGACCGAAAATCCCGCTTTCTTGATTTTGTCCGGCTCAGTGTTTCCGCTGGCAATGCCAAGATAATCGCACTCTTTTACATGGGCAGCGTCCGCAATGCTCACCGTGAACGCTCTTTTCCCCGCGATATTAGCGGTTGTCTTGTGGCTTTTGTCCAGGCAAATTCCAATCTGATTTGTATCGTGAATTCCGCCCCACGCGGCGTTCATGGCATCCGGATTTCCGTTCTCATCATAAGTTGCGATTATAAGCACCGGCATTGGATACAGAAAAGTCTGCTTTCCAAAATTCTTTTTCATTCGTGCACCTCAAAAACTGATTATTAAAGTAATAATTTAAATATAAATCAATTTTACGCAATAGAAAAGAAAATTTAAATCAAATAACGCATTTTTGAGTAGACTTTATTCGCCAATCTTGGGAAAATGATAGCTGACGCGATGCCGCGCAGGGAAGTTTGGGCAAACGCCCCGCAGACCCGCAAGGCAATCAGCATGATTTTCAGGAGATTTCTATGACCCAATTTTCTTTTGCCGCTGTTTTTTCTGACCACTGCGTTTTGCAGAGAGACAGGAACATCACAATTTTTGGCTATGCCGATGACGGGCTTAGAATAAAAGTCACGCTTTGCGACAGCGCGGGGAAAATCCTTGCGGAGAACTGCGGAAAATCACGCGGAGGCCGGTGGGAAGTTCGCCTTGACCCGCAGGCGGCGCAGACAGGATGCTCTCTCACTGCCGAATGCGCGGACAGCCCAGCCAAAGGCGCGAGAATCACCCTGAATGATGTGGCGGTCGGCGAGGTGTGGCTTGCGGGCGGCCAGAGCAACATGGAATTTGAGCTGCACAACTGCGAGGAAGGCCCCGCGGAGCTTGCGGATGCGGACGGCGGAAAAAACGTGCGCTTTTACTACACGAACAAAATCGCATGGAAAGACGACAAATTTTTTGAGGCGGAGCACAACACCTGCTGGCAGACATGGGAATCGCAGTGGAAAACAGCGTGGTCCGCGGTGGGCTACTTTTTTGCGAAAAAACTCGCGGCAGACCTTGGCGTGACAGTCGGCGTGATAGGCTGCAACTGGGGCGGAACAAGCGCGAGCGCGTGGATGCGCCGGGAATATCTTGAGAAAGACATTGAGCTTAAAACTTATCTGGACGAGCAGACGAAGGCGACCGCAGGAAAATCGATTGAGCAGCAGTGCGCGGAATACGACGCTTACGAGGCAGAGAACGACATCTGGCAGAAAAAATGCGCTGAGCTTTACGAGACCGTCCCGGGCATCACATGGGCAGAGATTGAGAAGCGGCTGGGTAAATGCCCATGGCCCGGCCCAAAATCCTGCAAGAATCCCTACCGGCCAACAGGACTTTATGAGTGCATGGTCAGCAGGATAATCCCGTACACGCTCAGGGGCGTAATCTGGTATCAGGGTGAGAGCGATGACCACAAACCGCACAGTTACCGCAAACTTTTCACGAACATGATAGACAACTGGCGCACGGATTTTCAGGACGATTGCCTGCCGTTCATTTTCGTGCAGCTTCCCGCGCACCGCTACGAGCAGGACAAGGATTTCAGGCACTGGTGCTTTATCCGCGAGGCTCAGCAGAAAGTGCACGACACCGTAAAAAACGCCTGGATGACCTGCGCCCTTGACCTTGGCCAGTACAATGACATCCATCCAAAAGCAAAGAAAACTGTCGCAGAGCGGATGGAAAACACCGCGCTCGCCACGGTTTACGGCAAAATCAGCGGGGAGAAGGCTCTGCCGCCCATGCTAAAGGACACGCTCATAAAAGGCAGCGCGGTAATCCTCACGTTCGCGAACGCATCAGACGGATTTGAGATGCGCACTGACCAGAAAACGCTTTCGGAATACAAGGCAATGGAAGAAAATCAGGGGAATAAATTTCCTGAGAATTTCACAGGATTTGAGATTGCGGGCGATGACGGCGTTTATTATCCCGCGCAGTTCGAGCTCGGCGGGAAAGACGCGCCGGGCAAAATCACGCTCACAAGCGGCAATGTTCCTGAGCCAAAGAGCGCGCGTTACGCATGGTATAATTACGGGCCTGCCACGGTTTTCGGCAAAAACGGGCTTCCGCTTGCGCCGTTCAGGACAGCGGCAGACAGCGAGCAGACCGCAACGGAAAGCGCGGCAATCCAGCAGATTATGACCGTCTGATTTTACGGCAGGGCAGGAAAATCCGCGCACTTACACAAAAAAATTATTTCTGATAGACTGTGCCCATTATGGAAAACACGATGACAGAAAACAAAATGGGCATAATGCCCGTAGGAAAACTGCTTGTCCAAATTTCGCTTCCGATGATGATTTCAATGCTGGTTCAGGCTCTTTATAATATTGTGGACAGTATTTTTGTCGCACGGATTTCAGAGAACGCGCTCACGGCGGTGTCGCTCGCATTCCCAATCCAGAATCTTATGATTTCAACTGCCGTAGGAACAGGCGTGGGAATCAATTCGCTGCTGTCAATGCGGCTCGGGCAGAAAGACCAGGAGGCGGTGAACAATTCCGCAATGAACGGGATTTTTCTTGCGGCGCTCTCGTGCATAGTTTTCATAATCCTCGGGATTTTTCTTCCGCGCCCCTACTTCAAGTCGCAGACGAGCAACGCGGAAATCATAGAATTCGGGGTGAGCTATCTTAACATCTGCATGATTGTCTCGTTCGGGCTTTTTGGCGCAGTGATTTTTGAGCGGCTGCTCCAGGCAACAGGTCGCACAGTCCTTTCAATGGCATCGCAGCTCACAGGCGCAATCATCAACTGCATTCTTGACCCGATTATGATTTTCGGATTCCTGGGCTGCCCCGCGATGGGCATTGCGGGCGCGGCATGGGCAACGGTAATCGGACAGATTGCGGCGACAATCGTCTCAATTGCACTGAACCTCACAAAAAACACAGAAATCCGCTTTAAAATCCGCAGTTTCCGCCCGAACCTCCGGATTATCGCAGACATTTACAAAGTGGGCGTTCCGTCAATCCTGCTCGGGTCAATCGGCTCGTTCCTCACCTACCTCATCAATATGATTTTGGGGCAGTTCTCCACCACGGCAATCGCAGTTTACGGCGTGTATTTTAAATTGCAGAGCTTCATTTTCATGCCGGTTTTCGGACTGAACAACGGAATCGTGCCGATTGTGGCGTACAATTACGGGGCGCGTCACAAAGAGCGGATTATAAAATCCGTGAAACTGTGCGCAATCACCGCTTTCTGCATAATGCTCGCCGGCCTTCTGATTTTTGAGCTTCTGCCCGGCACGCTGCTCGGAATGTTCAGCGCGTCAGACGAGATGATGAGAATCGGAGTGCCCGCGCTCAGGACGATTGCCCTGCATTTTCCGCTGGCCGCCTTGTCAATCACTTTTATCTCGGTTTTTCAGGCTCTTGGCCGTGGTCTTTTCAGTATGCTTACATCGTTCGTGCGACAGATTATCGTACTGCTTCCCGCCGCGTGGCTGCTCTCGCTCACGGGGAACATCCACAACATCTGGTGGGCTTTTGTGATTGCCGAGCTTGGCTCTCTGGTCACCTGCCTCATAGGATTCAGGAGCGTCTATAAATCGCAGATTCTCACTCTGGACGCTTAGGGCGCGACTGGACATAAAACTCCAAAAACACTAACCTAAACTGGTATGATATCGATTGGAATTCTAAGTGCGGTCGTCTTCATCATAAATGTGGCCTGCATAATTTTTGTACTGTTTTTTGAGCGGCACGACGCGACAAAACGTTTTGTGTGGCTTCTGCTGCTCTCTTTTCTGCCCGGAATCGGACTGATTTTTTTCCTGCTTTTCAGTGGCAATTTTTTTACGGCGAACAAACGTCTGCGAGAGGTGAGCAGATATTCAGACAGCCTCATCAAACCGCTGCTTGAAGAACAGAAAAATTATCTGGAGCAGAATATCGCAGATTTCCCGAACGAGCAGATAAAAAAGAATTTGCAGCTGATTAAAATGAACATTGACCACGGTTCAAGCGTGCTCACGACCACGCAGAACATCAAGGTTTTTACATCCGGGAAAACTTTTTTTGAGAACCTTTGCGAGGAGCTGGAGCGCGCAAAAGAATCCATTTACATGGAATATTTTATTTTTCACGAGGATAAAATCGGCAGTCGCATCATGGAAATCCTCTGCAAAAAAGCGCGTGAGGGCGTTGACGTCAAGCTGATTTATGATGACCTTGGCTCAATCACAACCAAAACGCGGTTTTTCAAGCGGCTGGATGCGGCGGGCGGCAAGGCGCGGCCGTTCTTTCAGATTAGAATCGGGCTGCCGTTCACGCTGAACTACCGCAATCACCGCAAAAGCACGATTATTGATGACAGAACCGCGTTTGTGGGCGGAATGAACATCGGCGACGAGTACGCGAACCAGAAGACGCGCGGAAAACATCACAAACTGAACTGGCGCGACACGACCGTGCGCCTTGAAGGGAACATTGTTTTTTATGTCCGGCGCAATTTTCTTACGGACTGGCTCTCGCTGGATGTTGGCCGCAGCAGGAAAAATTCCGTAGAGCAGTCATCGCAGCTTTTCCCGGTGGACGTTGCAAAACTGATGACAGAGCGGCTTGACTCAAAAAAAGAATTCCTTGTGTTCCCGTCGTTCAAGGATGATGACGGCGTTCCCGCGCAAATCATAACTGCCGCGCCGCACGACACGCGCAGCGCACGGATTGAGGACTCTCTTATCCGCATGATTTTTGGCGCGAAAAAACGGGTGCTGCTCCAAAGTCCGTATTTTACGCCAGATGAGCGTTTCATGGCCGCGCTTAAAATCGCGGCGTACACCGGCGTGGAAGTTCTGGTGATGATTCCGTCCAAGTGGGATAAAATCTACATGAAAGCCGCCTCATACAACTTTGCGCGGCGGATGATGGACTCCGGCATAAAATTTTATCTGTACCCGGGCTTCATCCACTCAAAGACAATCTGCATAGACGGCGAGATTTGCTCAATCGGCACGACCAACATTGACAACCGGAGTTTTGCCCTGCATTACGAGCAGAACGTGATTTTCTACGACAAGGATTTCACATCGACCTGTGAGGATATTTTTAACACGGATTTATCAGCCTGTCGTCCTGCCGACACCGACTTTTTTGATAACGTGAACTTTCTCACAAAAGCCGCGCGCTCGTTCCTGACGCTCTTTGCCCCGCTGATGTAGGGCGGATTGCTCCGGCGGAACGCGCCATTATTGCCTCTTGACGTTATACCCCCCCCCAGTATAATACAGGCATATCAATTATTAAGGAGCAATGATATGAGAAAAATGCGTTTTCTGCTGTCTGTAATGCTGGCCGCCGTGGCAGTTGGCCTTACAGGGTGTGAGTTTTATCAATCCGGGGAATCTGTGTGGGGGAATTCAACGGGTGACACTCTTGAGTTCGGTAAGACTAACCCCGATGGTAACACACCGTTTGAATTTTCTTTGAAAGTTACAGCCGCAGATGGCACGGCTTACAATTTCAGGTTCACTGGGGATTATCTGGGGAAACCTACTGCCCTGAGCCTCTCTGGTGATAGTTGGAATTACCAAGGGTTTACCTC
>JAFLSQ010000053.1 GCA_022510865.1 Treponema sp. | reverse complement strand
AACACCATCACTTTCACTAAAGAATATGCGGATTACTATTTCAATAATTATGTGGTGGATAATTTTAACTACATATACAGCGAAGAATGCAATGCTGATGTAAAAGAGGCGTGGTGTGTGATTAGCAAAGACCGCAAAACAATCACAATGCGGATGGAAGCGAAGGTTATCGGTTCCGGGTTTGGAATGAAATTCGCAATAATCTACGAGAAACAGTCATAATCCCAAAAAAATCGCCGGAATCATCAGATTCTGTAAGTGACGTATTTTCATCATAAAGACCAGCCCGCCCGTCACAAACCGCCGTTCACGGCGGTTTTACATTGACCGCAGATATATTCTGCTTTATACTTTCATCCAGAATGACAGGAGGCAGCGCATGGAACTTGCAAAAGTAACGGCAAAAGGACAGATAACAATTCCGCGTGTTATACGTAATCTGCTGCAATTAAAAGCCGGAGACAAAGTTTTTTTTGAGGAGCGCAAAGGCAAGGTCTATATTGCGAACGCCTCACAGACAGTGCTTGCGGATATTCAGAAAAAAATGCAGGAAGAGGCGGCAAAAGTCGGTTTTCAGTCGGAGGATGATGTCGTTGCCTATATCAAAGAACTCCGCCGTGTAAGATGAGGATTTTTGTAGATGCCAACGTGGTGATTTCCGCGCTCTTGTTCCCCGGTGGCAAGGTGGCGCAGGTTTTTGCCCATGTGCTTGAAAACCATACGGTCATTATTTCATCATATACAAAAAATGAATGCGCTGAGGTGTTTTCAAAAAAGTTTCCCGAAAAAAGCGGATTGCTGGACGACTTTTTTGATGGCATCAGTTATGAAGAATTTGAAAGCCCTGCCGAGATTAACACGCTGAATTACCCGAAAATACGGGATGTAAAAGACTTGCCCGTCCTTGCTTCCGCCATCCTTTCTGATTCGGATGTTCTCCTAACTGGCGATAAAGATTTTTGCGATGTGCATATTGATAAGCCGCTTGTCTTTACTCCTGCACAATACTATGAGTTGATTTCTCCGTGATTTTATGGACATCTAATTTTATGCGCACATATTTCCCCTTTCCCCCGAAACTTCCGCGCCACCATCCCCGGGCGGGCAATCCGCGCGGGTTTTCTGGTTGCCCGCGCTTTCCACATCTGCTATAATCAAAGCAGGAATATCACATGGCAAAGCATAAAAAATCAAAACCAGATTTCTCAATCCCAAAGCAGAATCAGGCATCGGCGCAGAATGAGGCATTGGACGAGCAGCCTGATTTTTTGGTGAATCCTGTCAGCGGACTTGCCGATGCGGATGAGAAATCCGCGGGCGTGTATCTGGACGAGGACGGCACCGTGCACGCGCCGCACGGAGTTGATGCCGAGGACTTGGAGTACGAGGGGCTTCCGCTTGTGGTGATTGCCGGGCGGCCGAATGTCGGGAAATCCACGCTTTTTAATCGCTTTCTTCATCACAGAGTTGCCATCGTGGATGACCGTCCGGGCGTTACGCGCGACCCGGTTGAGGCCACCGCAATCATAAACGGGAAGCCGGTTCATCTTGTGGACACCGGCGGCTACAAACTCACGCGGGAGGCCGGCAGCAAGGAATCGGAGCTGGACGATTTTGTTGTGGAACGCTCGCTTGACATGATTGACAAAGCCGATGTGGTAGTCCTGCTTCTGGAGGCCGGCGTGATTACCGGCGAGGACGAGGAATTCATCCTGCAAATGCGCCCCTACTGGAACAAACTGATTGCCGCGGTGAACAAAACCGAAGGCGGCCGCAACGAGGCGGAGGCATGGAACTATGCCAGATACGGCTTTAAAAATCTGATTTTGATTTCCGCCTCTCATGGCGACAACATTTCTGTGCTTGCCGAAGAGATTACCTCAATGTGCGATTTCTCTGCGGCAACGCTTGTCTCACAGACCCGGCCAATAAAAATCGCGATTTTGGGAAAGCCGAACACCGGGAAATCCACGCTGTCTAACCGCCTCACACATTCGGCGAACTCAATCGTGAGCGATTACGCCGGAACTACCCGCGATGTTGTGGAGGGCGCGTTTGAGTACGGCGGCCGCAGTTTCAGGGTGCTGGACACTGCGGGAATCCGCCGCAAGGCGCGTGTCCACGATGACGTTGAGTATTATTCGGTGAACAGGGCAATCAAAACTCTGGATGAATGCGATGTTGTTTTTCTGATGATTGACGCGGTTGAGGGACTTTCCGAGCAGGACAAAAAAATCTGCGCGCTTGCTTTTGAGAAGGGCAGGGGAATCATTTTTGTGCTGAACAAATGGGATTTGCGCGATGTCCAGACCAACAAGGCTGTGAGAGAGGTGCGCGAGTGGATGAACATAATGTTCGCCCACATGGATTTTGCGCCGATTCTTCCGCTTTCCGCGCTGAACGGAACTGGCGTAAAAGACCTGCTGAACATGGCAATCACGCTGTATGACCAGCTTAACCGCAAAATTGAGACTTCCGCGCTGAACAATGCGCTGCAAGACTGGCTGCAACGCTATCCGCCGCCTGCAAGCAAGACCGGGCGTTTTAAAATCCGCTATATGACGCAGACCGGCGTGAATCCTGTGAATTTTGTGATTTTTGCGACGCGGCCTGATGTTGTGCCCGAGCCTTACATCACATATCTTAAG
Source organism: Treponema sp. (assembly GCA_022510865.1). GTDB lineage: Bacteria > Spirochaetota > Spirochaetia > Treponematales > Treponemataceae > Treponema_D. The sequence goes on along the minus strand of JAFLSQ010000053.1, from coordinate 6,690 downwards.
AACAGAATCCGCGAGGACTTGGGCTTTGACCAGATTCCCGTCCAGCTGGAGATGAAGGGCAGCCGTCAGAAATGGGAGCTGCGCGAGAAATGACGTACACAATCGGGCAGGTGGAGCAGCTCACGGGCGTGAAAGCCCACGTCCTGCGCTACTGGGAATCTGTTGTGCCGGGTTTCACTCCGCAGAAAGATTTAAGCGGGCGGCGCACTTACTCTCAGGCGGAGGTGCAGCTGATTTTCCGCCTTAAATTTCTGATTGGCGTGAAAAAATTCACTGCGGAAGGTGCGGGCCGTCAGATTCTGGAGGAGGCGCAGACCGTGCAGAAAAACGCCGAGCTAATCCAGATGATTCGCGAGACCCGGGCAATACTATCAGAATTATACGTGCATAATTTTGCGGAATAAATAATAAATATGGAGAAAATTATTTATGGAAGAAAAGCGAGAGACATTGGGCAGCAGGCTGGGATTTCTTCTGCTGTCCGCGGGGTGTGCAATCGGGTTGGGGAACGTCTGGCGATTTCCCTACGTTGTCGGAAGGTATGGCGGCGCGGCGTTCGTGCTCATGTATCTGGTGTTCCTTGCCATTCTTGGACTGCCGGTTATGATTTGCGAATTTTCTGTTGGCCGCGCCTCGCGCAAAAGTATGTCCGCCGCGTTCAGAACCTTGGAGCCGGAAGGAACAAAATGGCATTTTTACGGCAAATTCGCGGTTGCGGGCAACTATCTTCTGATGATGTTCTACACCGTCATCTCCGGATGGTTTTTAAAATACTTTTTCAAGATGATTCGCGGCCAGTTTTCCGGGATGACACCGAATGAGGTGGGCGAGACTTTTGCGGCAACAATCGCAAGTCCGCTGCCGCTGATTGCCTGGATGTTCGTTGTGATTGTCATCGGCTTCACAGCCTGTTTCCTTGGATTGCAGAAAGGCGTCGAGAGAATCACAAAATTTATGATGTCCGCGCTTTTTGTGATTATGATTGGCCTTGCGATTTATGTTGCGTTTTTGCCGGGAAGCGGCGCGGGCTATTCATTTTACCTCAAACCGGATTTTAAAAATCTGGCATCAGGCGGAGAGCACGGCCTGTGGGATACAGTTTACGCCGCCATGGGTCAGGCGTTTTTTACGCTGAGCCTTGGGATTGGCTCAATGGAGATTTTCGGCTCATATATCGGCAAGGAATACTCGCTCACCGGCGAGGCTCTGCGCGTCATCGGCCTTGATACTTTTGTCGCAATCTGCTCCGGGATGATTATTTTTCCTGCCTGCGCCGCGTTCGGTGTCCAGCCGTCCGCCGGTCCCGGGCTTGCGTTCGTGTCGCTCCCGAACATTTTCATTGCCATGGGGCCTGTTGCCGGGCGCATTATGGGCGTGTTCTTTTTCCTGTTCATGTCGTTCGCCGCGCTGTCCACGGTAATCGCCGTGTTCGAGAACATCGTGGCGTTCCCGATGGACAAACTTGGATGGTCGCGCAAGAGATCGGTTCTGGTGAATTTTATCGCGATTCTTCTGCTGTCAACTCCCGCCGCGCTTGGAATGAACGTCTGGTCAAACGTGCACTTCGGGTCGCACATCGGCTCAATTGACGCTCTGGAGGATTTTCTTGTGAGCCAGAATCTTCTGCCGCTCGGCTCGCTTGTTTTCCTGCTTTTCTGCACGTGGAAAAAAGGCTGGGGATGGGATAACTTTGTCGCCGAGGCGGACATTGGCTCTGGTGCAAAGTTCCCGAACAACAAAGTCGTGCGGTTCTATCTGCGCTATATCGCGCCGCTCATAATCCTGATTGTTTTTGTCGCGGGCTACTTTGATATTTTCGGGAAAAAATAAGCGGATTTCCTTGCCGGGATTTTCCGGCAATGTTCCGCTATCGCCCGAGTTTTGCGGAATTTGTGGACTTATTCCACAAATTCTTGTATTATGAGTGGTGCAGAATAATAAAAAATCGGATTTTCTGCCTTGCGTTGTACCCAGTTTTTTTATCTACAGGAAACATTTTGACCGGCAAGGGCAGCGAAATCCCGATGAGAATCACAAAGCACGAGGTGAATTATGGATTGCAGACAGATTCTGGCGCAGACAAAAACCGCGCTTAAGCCGGACACTTTGTCCAAACGGATGCTTCTTATCCTGCTGATTTTTTTTGGATGCTGCTGCATAAAATTGTGCGCCGCCGATATGAGTCCGGAAGGCGCGCAGGCCGCCCGCGAGAAGTTCGTTGCCGAGACAAAGAAATATATTGGAAGTCCTTATGTGCTTGGCGCGACTGGCCCGGACACGTTCGACTGCTCAGGACTGGTCTATTATGTTGCGCGCACCGCTCTTGGAATCCAGCTGCCGCGAACTGCCCGCTCGCTTTACAATTATTGCAGCATTGTTTCGGACAGCAAGCGTGAGATAGGTGACCTTGTTTTCTTTGGTACGACCACATCCGTTACGCACGTCGGCATTTACATAGGTAACGGCCAGTTCATATCCGCCATAAGCGACGGCCCGAACACCGGCGTTATAGTCTCCTCGCTGAATCAGCCGTACTGGCAGCCAAAATATGTGGGGACGGGTCAGTTCCTGCGCAGGGGCATCGGCTCTGATGATGATTCCGAACCCGGGAATGACAGCAATGGAGAGAAAATCGTCCGAAAAAGCGGCGGCTCATTCAGAATGTTTGACGGCATAAGCTTTGATGTTACGCCCGTGGTCGGCTGGAAACTGGACCTTTTCGGGGATGACGTATTTCAGTTCAAGAGCGTGGACGTTCAGGCTAACGCGCGTTTTGCACGGTGGCCGTTGCAGCCCGGTCTTGGATTTTCAGTGCACTACAATCATGGGCTTGGCATAATCCAAGTTCCGGTTTTTCTGAGCCTTACAATGATGAATGACTGCCTGCGTGCTTATGTAGGTCCGGCGTTCTCTTTCAGCAACATGGCATTGCCAGACTCTGATGATACTGTGCAGACAGTCACTTTCCCGGGCGTGATTGGCGTGTCCGCCGCTACGCCTCCAATGAGGATTGCGCGCGCAAAGTTCCAGCTTGTGCAGGACTTTAACTTCACAGTGTACAACAATCTTGACGGCTCTGTGCCTTTCAAGTTCATTACCGCCGGCTTTGGCACGGGCACTGGTCTGCGCATCACATTCTAAGCGGGCAGTCTTGCAGCGTGATTGCGCTATGAAGTCATTTTTCTGCAATAAATTTATTTTTGCGCTGGGGCTTTTTCTCTGCGTTATTTTTTCTTCTTGTGACGGCGACATCTCGCTGGAAGTTTCGGGCGATTTTCCTGCCGAGACCTTGGCAGTCACTTTCTCTGGAAAGTGCGGCGAGTCTTTTTCCACGATGATTCTTGCCGCCACCGGCGGAAGCGCGGTTTTTGACACTGCGGAGATTGCCGCGCAGCTGGAAAAAAGCGGATTTTCCGATGTGGCAGTAAAATCAGACGGAACATCCCTGCGCCTTGCGATGAAAGACATCGGGTGCAAAAGCTATCTTTTTTCTTCCGGCATCCTTTCGCTTGAGAATTCCGGCGGAAAAATCAGAAGTCTTGACGTGCATCTGAATGCGCAGAAACTCGCGGATTTTTACACGGCGTGCGACCCTCAGATTCAGATGCTTTTGGATTTGTTCCTTGCCCCGGTTTTCAATGACGAGAAAATGAGCGTGGAGGATTATGTCCAGACTGTGGGCGCGGTTTACGGCGCGGGCGCAATGAGCGAGATTTCTGCCAGCAAAATCACCATGAGCATAAAGCCTTCCGGTCAGGGCGCGTCAAAGAAGACAGTCGGACTTGCATCCTTGCTCTGCGGTTACGAAAACTGATGATTCCAATAATTTTATATTTTCATTCAACTTTTTGCGGGGCAAACGCTGTATAGTCATTAGTATGAGAACTACTAATGAGCCAACAATTTTTGTGAATCAGATTGGGCACACCCCCGATGAGGTTAAATTCGCATACATTCCTGTTTCTGCCGCAGACGCGCTCGGCGCAAAAACTTTTTCTGTGGTGGAGAAAACCGGCGGCAATCAGGTTTTTTCTGGCAATCTGCAACCTTGCGCGGATGACAATGCGGCTGGCGAGCCGTATTTCTATGCCGATTTCTCTGCGTTCCGTGGCGATCCGGCCGACGAGTCAAAGCAGTATCAGGTGCGCATTGGCGATTCTCTGAGCTTTCCGTTCGTAATCCAGAAAAATCCGTACAAAGACCTTTATTTTTCCACGCTGAATTATTTTAAACTCTCGCGCTGCGGTCAGGATTTGTGCCACATGGACAAGGCTCTGGTTTATGGCACAGCAGACGAGTGGAAAGACGTGCAGGGCGGCTGGCATGATGCCGGAGACTACGGCCGCTACGTTGTTGCGGGCGCAAAGTCCGTGATGGACTTGCTTCTTGCCTACGATTTTTCCAAGACTTCTTTTGATAAGTTTGATATTCTTGCGGAGGCGCGTTTTGAGCTTGAATGGATGCTCAGGATGCAGCGCGATGACGGCGGTGTTTATCATAAAGTCTCGTGCTATCATTTCTGCGCGTTCATAAATCCGCAGGATGAGAAAGACCGCCTTGTTCTGGCCCCGGTCTCAACATCAGCCACCGCGGATTTTGCTGGCACGTGCGCTTATGCCGCCTTTTATTTTGATGATTCCGACCCGGCCTTTTCCGCCGCACTCACCAGTGCCGCGCTAAAAGCGCAGTCATACCTTGACACCCACGATGACGAGCTTTACATAAATCCGCCGGAGATTACTACCGGCGGCTACGGCGACCGTGATGTCTCTGACGAGCGATATTTTGCCCTTGCGTCGCTTTTTGTGCGCACAAAACAAAATGATTTTCTGGAGCGGGCCTTGAAAATCCGCCGGGAAAAAGAGAGCATCCCCGATGAGCAGGACGGGCATTGGCGCGGCTGGCATGAGCATTACAGCTGGGGCTGTGTCTCCGGGTACGGCACAGAAATCCTTCTTGAAAATGAGGCTCTTGTGCGCGGCGCGTGTGGCGGGCAGGTTGTTGAGGAGCTGAAAAAGCATTACCTGACACAGGCAGAGAAATCTCTGGAGTACGCAAAGAAATCGGTTTTTGGTCTTGATATTCCGCACTTTGGCTGGGGAAGCAACGGCGCGGTCTGCGATGTGGCTCATGTTCTGATGGTGGCGCATAAACTCTGCGGCAAACAGGAATACGCGGATGTGGCGCATCGTCAGATTTCTTACATTCTGGGCTGCAATCCGCTGAATTACTGCTATGTGACCGGCGCGGGGTCAAAAAGCCCGGTGAAGCCGCACCACAGGCCAAGCGGCGCGAGCGGCAATGTCATGCCCGGAATGCTTGCGGGCGGCCCGGACGAAGGGCTGCACGACGCTTACGCCAAGGAGCACTTGCAGAATCTGCCGCCGCTGAAATGCTATGTTGACGAGCAGCCAAGCTACAGCACGAACGAGATTGCAATCTACTGGAATTCAACGTTCGTGTATCTGCTTGCGGCACTTTATTTTTAGCCCGCGGATTTTCCTGCCGATTAACTCAGCTCAATTTGCGTGCGCAGTCTGTCATCATCCCCAAAAATGCAGATTATGTGATGATTTTCCTGCTGCGCGTATTTGCAAGTGATTTTCTCGCCAGATTTGACCCCGGTCTTGTATGCGATTCTCACGCTTCTGAACGCGGATTTTTTTGCCGTGTAAACCGCCTCAGGCAGCGCCTCCATTGCAAAATCAAGGTAGGTGAGGTTGTGCACGTGGTTGTTAAAATCTATGTCGCTGCGGCGCAGGACAATCTGCGTCTGGCTTGCGAACGTTTGCGGCTGCAAGATTTTGGGCATTTTGGAGTCCGCAAAAAGCGTTTTTTCCTCCGGCTCATATTTTGCAATCAGCTGGGGGCTGATTTTGAGCGGACGGCCGGTCTGCAAATCCACCAGAACCCATTTTGTAAGCCCCTTGACCACGCTTTTGGAGTTGCAGAAAAGCTGGAAGTCGCGCATACAGGCAAGCGGCTGTTTGACCGTCTCGCTCCATGTGCGCGCGGTGATTTTATCGCCGTATTTTGGATACTCATCAATTTCCAGAAGCCAGTCGGTCATAATCCATGCGATTCCGCCGCTGCTGCCTTTGAGGATGTTGTCCCCGGCAAGGTCTGAGTGCTTGTTCCCGGAATTCTCCAGAATCTTCATTATTGCGCCAAGCTGCACCGTTCCGTCCGAGCAGAAATCCTCCAGAAGCGGAGTGTAATCAAAGTCAACAATCATTCTAAATGAATGACATTTTTGCGTGGTTTTGTCAAGATGGCGCGTGGGCACATGGCAGGTGGGTGGGAATGCGTTGCTTGTGCTGATAAAACTCTGGCGTTCACTCAAAACATTCTTGTCTGTTTGGGGATGTGTTAAAGACGTATTTGAGACCCCATCAAGGTCGTCTTTAACGCACCGTTAATAACCTTGTTGAGGGTGTGTTAATAAGGTCTTTAACGGGGCATCAACTTTATAAATGGGGAATATCCACGAGTCATATACGCTGATTGTCCGTACTGCCAGCGGGCACAGGGCTAGTCCTGCAATGCAAGGCGGGACTTTGCGCCGTTGGCGGGGCATCCTGCAATCCTGTTTGCGTAAGCCCCGCCTATTGCGCCTCCCAGTCGCGGAGCGTGTCGTGCACAAGGCTTTCGACTGTCTTGACCACGGCGTGTTTTAGGTCGGCAATTGCC
>JAFLSQ010000052.1 GCA_022510865.1 Treponema sp. | reverse complement strand
AATCAACCTGTTTGACATCCTTTATGATGACTCAAAATATGATGATATAATCGCCGAGCCTTACGACGTGCTCGTGATTCCGTTCAGGCAGTTTTTTGTCACTGTCAGCGGTGCGGTCTACAATCCGGGGCGTTATCCGTACATCCCGAACCGCAAGTGGGATTATTATGTGGGACTGGCGGGCGGCTTTGTGAAATCGCAGAATGTCCGCGACGCGATTGAGATTACCGATGTTGACGGCAAAAAAGTCGCAAAATCACAAGAAATAAAGCCCGAGATGACGATTACCGCAAAAACCAACGCAGTCTCATTTTACATAAATCAGTATGCGCCGATTGTCTCATCACTCCTGTCGATTGTCTCTGCGATGCTTTCAATTTTCATGTTTTTCAGTAGGTGATGAGCGCGGAATTTCCGCGTGGATTTTACCGCAAGGCCGGAAAATCAGATTGCCGGCTTGAAGCGGGCGGAAATCTTGGGTAGAATATTTTTATGGTGAATCAGTTTTCGCGCACACAACTGCTTCTTGGAAAAGACGCGGTTGAGATTCTGGGTCGTGCGCGGGTTGCGGTTTTTGGTGTGGGCGGAGTCGGCGGCTTTGCGGTTGAGGCGATGGCCCGCAGCGGAATCCAGCACATCGATTTGATTGACAATGACACGGTGAGCCTGACAAACCTGAACCGCCAGATAATCGCAATGCACTCTACAATTGGAATGCACAAGGTTGATGTGATGAAATCGCGGATTCTGGACATCAATCCGAATGCCAAAGTGGGCGCGTTCAAGTGCTTTTTCCTGCCCGAGACGAGCAGTCAGTTTGATTTTAAAAAATATGATTATGTGGTTGACGCTGTGGACACGGTGACGGCGAAAATCCAGCTGATTTCGCAGGCAAAACAGGCGGGCACACAGATTATCAGCAGCATGGGCGCGGGCAACAAGCTTGACCCCACGCAGTTCGCGGTTGCCGATATTTCACAGACCAGCGTCTGCCCGCTTGCCCGGGTTATGCGCCGCGAGTGCAAGAGGCGCGGGCTTTGCGACGTGAAAGTTGTCTATTCCAAAGAAAAACCGGTGCGCCCAAGGCTAGAGCCGATTGCCGACCCCGAACTCTGCGATGTTCCCGGAAGCACAGCGTTCGTTCCGTCTGTCGCAGGCCTGATTATTGCCTCGGAAGTCATCAAAGATTTGATTTCCGCAGAAATGCAGAGCCAAGTGCGGTAATCGCGATGATTCTGCCTGATTTTCCCGCCGGGCAATCCCCATGCGCGTTGCAGGCGTTCTCCGTGATTTTTTTGCTTCCGCCTATCTCTCACTGACCGGCAGCGCGGAGCGCAAATCACGCATATACCGTTTCTGCTGGATTTTCAGATACGGCCGCGCGAGCAGCCTCATCACGGGGTTTCTGACCTCGACCTCCTCCGTAAAATCAAGTTGCGTGGTTTTGCTGTCCAGAGCGGTAAAACGCCCTGTCCATATTCCCTTGATGTTCGCGTTCTCAAAAGCCAGGATGTATTCCGCCGGAGGATTTTTTGCAGTGACGGTAAAATGCGTGGGAAAACCGCGATTGTCGTACTCGGTGAAGTGCAGGTCATCGGCCATATCAATGCGCGCAATATCACTCCGCCAGTCGTAAGCCGCGTTGTTTGTGACGATGCCCCACACCGTCCCGATTTCCGCGCGGAACTTCCTGCGTATGCTCGATTTTATCATCCTCATCCCTCCGCTTTGCGCACCGGGTGGCGCACGACGGTGCGCAGTCTGCTTGCGGCGCATTTCCGGGGGTCGCTCAGATAAATCTCGTGGTGAAGGCGTTCGGCGGAGAGGTCTGGAACAAGACCGTTCTGCGCGGCGAAGTCGTGCATCATCCGAACGGTCTCAGGCTCGCTGTCATAAGGACCGACGTGCATACACTGGACGCAGAGACCCTCGTCAATCTCAAGCAGCTCCGCGCATGAGAAGTCCGCGCCTTTTTTGCGCTGTGCTTCGCTCCGTGCCCATTCGAATTCGGCGGTAGTCACAAAGTCTGGCAGCCGGATGACCGAGATGAAGCGGAGGCCGTCCTTGTTGTTTGCGTCGAAAGTCTCCGCGCCGTCCTGCCACCAGAAGCCTTCAAGCGGCGGCACCACAAAGTCAAAGAACCCGGCGATTTCGTGCCCGCCCCGTCCGCTCATTTTGATTGTATAGGCGAGCGCGTACAGAACACCGATTGCCGCCTTGTACTCGCCCGCCTCATCATTCGGATTTCCCCGCCCACGAACCGCCACGTACTTCATCCGCGGAACCTCAACGATTGCCGGCCTGTTTTTCGGCAGATAGAATTCCTTGTACTCCTTTTTGTAGTCGAACGCCATGATGTCCCCCATTAACTATTATACTATACAATATTCTTGCAGTTTGCACAAGGGATTACAATGCGGATTTTCCCCCCTTCTCGCGGAGACAGACGGAATCCGTGGGGTGCGCCGTGATAATCGTGAGGCAGTGCGCGTTGACCGTTATCCTTGCGCCGCCTGCCCTGCCGCCGGATGACACAGCCATCGTCCAAAATCCGCGCCTTGCAGAACGCCACCGCGTCCTCGTCCGCGTTGAGCGCGAAGTTTTTCTTGATTCGCTCCGCCCCCATCGGCGTGGTGTGAAGCCTGCCCGTGTTGCCGAGCAAGGATGCCGCATCAAAATCGCCCATAGTGCCTCCATCCCCCGACTATGACTTACGCGCGCTTTGTGCTATACTGCGTGGAAGTTTGAAGGCTTGCTGAGAATATCGGGGAATAAAAACGGAGGAAGTTACTGATGATGAAAGACAATTGCGCTGAGCGGACGGGCCGGCAATCAGAAATCACGGTCAGGAGGGCGGAAATCGGGGATGCGCGGGAGATTTCGCGCCTGAACGTGGATGGGCTCGGCTACGAATTTGGCGAGGAGGAGACGCGGGCGGTGCTCGCGCGGATTCTGGGCGACGGCAACAGCGTGATTCTTGTCGCGGAGCTGGACGGAGAATTCGCGGGCTACGTCCATCTGTGCGCATACGAGACGACTTTCTCACCTCCTGCCTCAAACGTCATGGGTCTTGCCGTCTGCACGAAGTTCCGGCGGCAGGGAGTCGGGCGTGCGCTTCTCCGTGCGGCGGAGGACTGGGCACGCTCTTTCGGCCACGAGACAGTGCGGCTTTGCTCCGGCATGGAGCGCACCGAGGCGCATGAGTTCTACGCCCAGTGCGGCTACGCGCGTGTGAAAGAGCAGCTCCAGTTCAGGAAGCGGCTCTGAAATCAGAACGAAAGAGAAAGCGATGAAAGCGAAAACCCACTGATTTTTTCTGCCGATTTTTTCGCGCTGACAAATATGCACGGTAACATTCCTCAGAGTGTTGTGGTCAGTGATAAATCCAGCGTTGTCTATGAAGTCAATATTGCACAGTCTACTGTGACGCATTTTCTCAGTCTAATGTTACGCCCCTTCACAGCCTAGTATTACACACCGTTAAAGCCTAATGTGAGGGAACGTAACAGCCATGTCAAAGGGCTGCAACAGTCTATAAAAAGGGATGTTCAAGCCTAGTGTAACGGAGCGTCATCTGTGCGTGTGAGATAGGCTCACATGTACACGTGATGGTGCATAACCTGTTCTTGTGATTTGATGTCATCTGCGCGCCTGTGCGGACAATGTTGCGCGGAACACCATGCTGTGGTGTGCTTGCATGGCGGACGGCCTGTCGCTTCCGTCTTTTCTATATAAATGATAGCGCATTTTGCGCGAAAAAACAACGGAGGACGGTGAGAGATGTCCAGAAGAAAACCCGGCATCGGGGAAAAGGAAGGGATGATGCATTTGCTTGACGCAGACAATGGAGGAGACAAAGTTCATAATCAGGAGAAACAGTAAAAAAAACTTTTTTTAGTTTTTTCACGAACGATAATATGTTAAAATGATAAGGAACTGGTTATGGACAAAGAAAGGTTAAAGTCGATTATCAAAGAGCATAATCTTAGTTATGCGCGGCTTTCAGAAATCAGCGGTGTGAGCAAGCGCACTATTGAGGGTTGGTTTGCGAAAGACAAGGGGTTCAATCCGACCATAAACGAATTTTCAAAAGTCGCGAATGCGCTTGGCGTTTCGCTAGATGTTTTGGTAGGTATTACGCCGCTGTCCGAGCCGGAAAGCTTCTACGGTAAGTATTCGAAGTACAAGGAGCTTTTGAGCCAAATTGACGAGTTGGACTTGAACAGCGTCGTGCTGATAAATGACATTATCGAGGTCTTCTACAAGCGGAAAAAATGAAAACGGAAATTTCCCGGCTGGTGGGATAAAACAGCAAGGAGTGTTGTATGAGCGAGGAGAAAAAGAAGATGAGCACTGGGAAAAAGGTGCTTATTGGTGTTGGGATTTATTTGTTGGTGGGCATTGTTGCAGCTGCGATTATTTTGACTTTGGATGACAAAAAAAATGCTGCAAAAGCGGAGGTAAAAGCACAGGCGCGTATCGATGAGATGGATGCAATATACGAATCGCATGACCCGGAGGTTTTCCGTGGGTATGCGTTTGTCGCAGGGGAAAAGCAAGGGCGCGTTGTTGTGGACAGTGTTCAGCCTGATGTTGATTTTTGTGTTGTTGAGGCAACTATCAGCGGTTATGTGTATTCAATGAGTGATGACGGGGCAGACGCTGACGGCATGGTCGCGGCGGCTTGCCTATTCGCTCTTGATTGCTCGCAAGAAATGTTTTCGGTGGATGAGCATCTAGAACGTATAGATTGTTATTTTCGTGTAAAAGATAAGATTGGTGGATGGCTTGATAATGCCGTTTCCTTGATTATCAATCGGTCTGATTTCAAGAAAATTGATTATGATACATTTCGGGCACAAATTCAAAATGATTATAACGAGATAAAAAAAATCGCAGTAGTGATGCCATTCGGCGGAAACATCGAACAACGGCTGAAAAACTATCGGAGATAAATCAACGCAAGGAGTAGAATATGGGTTTTCGTTTCAGAAAATCGATGAAAATTGGACCAGTCCGTTTGAACGTTTCAAAATCGGGATTGGGCGTTTCGACTGGCGTTAAAGGTGCGCGGATAGGTGTCAACTCCAAAGGGAAAGTTTACGGCTCGGTCGGTGTGAAAGGTATGACATACCGCAAACAGTTTGGCGGAGCAGATAACAAAACAAGCAGCGGTGATGATACTGAAACTGTTACGGAAGTTCCGCAAGCAGATGTTGTTGTCTGCAGTTTTGGCGTTGCGCTGATTGTTTTGTCTTTGATTATCACTGTTTTCAGTAAAACCTTGGGGATTGTAGGTATTGTAGTCGGGGCAATGCTTCTGATTGCTTCCGTAGTCTTTGCAGTTCGAAAAAATAACGTGGAGATGTTGCGAGCGAAAATTGTGCAAGACGCTCAGCTTTCGGAAGATGAGGTTGTGCGTCTGCTTGTCGAGTATTGCCATTGGAAAAAACTGGCGGGCGAAGAGGCTAGGCAAATGATTGAGGCGATAACCCAAGAACGCGCGGATTTTTTGGAACAGAATGAGTCCGAACAATGACGGCAATACCGCGCTAATGTATGCAGAAGAATGGGGTTCGCCAAACGTTGCGGAACTGCTCAAAGCCGCAGGAGCGCGGTAGCCATTCCGCTTGACCGCCCGCGCGTTTCCCCTTGAACATTCTCCCGGCTTATTGTATACTGTACGCACCGCCATGAAACAGTACAAGTATTTCATCGTAATCACCGCGTTTTTGAGCGTGGTCTCTATGTATTGCGAGCAGTCGGAGGCAACGCTGCCGGCGCTTCGGCTCGCGGGGAAAATAATCGACTATGTGCTGATGGCTTGCGTCATCGGCGAGACCGCGGTCGGAATCGGCACGGCAAAGTACAAGCTGCACTACATCCGCACGAACGCCGCCTCGCTCGCGTTCACTGCCGTCTTCGTCCTGCTTTTCTGCTACGCCAAGTTCCTGTACAACTCGCTCGCCTCGTCAAGCATCGCGGTCTTGGCAATCATCATCCGCAACATCTTCATGGTTCTGCGCATTTACAGCCGCATGAAGCGCGTCAAAGGCTACGTGGAGAAGATGCTCGTGAACCCGGCGCAGACAATCCTGATGAGCTTCGCGGCGGTCATCCTGACGGGCACGCTCCTTCTGATGATGAATTTCACGACGACTGACGGGCGCGGCCTCACGTTCTTGCAGGCGCTCTTCACCTCGACTTCGTGCGTGTGCGTCACCGGCCTCACCGTGGTGGACACGGCAACCGCGTTCACGTTCTGGGGGCAGCTCATCCTCATCGTGCTGATTCAGATTGGCGGCTTGGGAATCATGCTCCTCTCGTACTTCACGATTTACGTCATCCGAAGGCGCGTCTCGCTTGAGGACAAGATGATGCTGAGCTATATGCTCAGCGACGACGACACGGCGGGCATCTACCGCTCGATGAAGAACATCGTGCTCACCACGTTCACGATTGAGGGCGCGGGCGCGGCGCTGCTCTTTGCGGGCTTCGCCGTCCGCGAGGGGATTTCGCTCCGCTCGGCGTGGCGCGCGCTCTTCCATTCGGTCTCGGCGTTCTGCAACGCGGGCTTCGCGCTCTACTCGGACAGTCTTGAGGGCTTCCGCATGAACCCGTACATCACGCTGATTATCGCGCTGCTGATTATTCTTGGCGGAATCGGCTTCTCCTGCATCACGAACATCCGCGCGATTGCCGACGCTGCCCTGCACTCAAAGAAACGCGGCGCGGAGGGCGCGGCGAAAAAACCTGCTCTCGCGCTCAACACAAAAATCGTTCTGATTGGAACGGCGATTCTTCTTGCGGCGGGCACGCTCATCTTCTATATACTTGAGTACGACAACACGATGGCGGACTACCGCCTTGGCGAGCAGTACCTTGCGGCGTTCTTCCAGTCCGTCACGTTCAGGACGGCGGGCTTCAACTCCGTGCCGTTCGGCGCGCTCCGTCCTGCCACCTACCTTATTTTCTGCGTGTTCATGGTCATCGGCGCGGCTTCGGGCAGCACGGCGGGCGGCATGAAAATCAACACGCTCGCGGTGCTCATCGCTTCGCTCCGCTCCTACTGGCGCGGCGAGAAATACCACCGGCTCGGCGGCTCGGAGATTGCGGCGGACAAGGTTTTGCAGGCGAGCATCATTTTCACGGCGGACATCGTGATTCTGATTGCGGCGGGCGCGCTCATCTCGATAAGCGACGCTGCCCCGGTGGAGCACATCCTGTTCGAGGTCTGCTCCGCGCTCGGAACGGCGGGCGTTACCGCGGGAATCACGGCGGGGCTTTCGGCGTTCGCCAAGGTGATTCTCATCGCGCTGATGTTCTGGGGCAGGCTCGGCGCGCTCACGATTCTTTCCGCCGGCGCGTCCGACTCCGGCAAGGCGAACATCCGCTTCCCGCAGGCGGAGATTTCTATTGGGTGATGGGGGGCTTCGTCTCTCTCGATTTTTCTGTGAGAGTGTGATAGATTTGTAATTGGGGAGGAATACGGCAGATGGCGAAGTCCGCAAACAGTACATTGCGATTCATTGATTTGTTCGCGGGCATCGGCGGAATCCGAAAAGGTTTTGAGCAGGCGTGCTCGGAGCTGGGGATTTTTGCGGACTGTGTGCTGACATCTGAAATCAAACCCCATGCCGTTTCCGTGCTGAAGCAGAATCATCCGGAAGAAAAAATAAGCGGAGACATCACGAAAATCAGCACGGCTGATATTCCCGACTTTGATTTCCTGCTAGCGGGTTTTCCCTGCCAGGCTTTCTCTGCCGCAGGAAAACGCCTTGGCTTCGCGGACACGCGCGGAACGTTGTTTTTTGAGGTCGAGCGGATTTTGCGCGACAAAAAGCCTAGGGGCTTCATACTTGAGAATGTCGAGGGGCTTGTGAACCACGACAGGGTGAATCCGCAGGATAAAATCGGGAGGACGCTCAGCGTAATACTGGGGCGGCTTTCCGACCTTGGCTACAAGGTGAGCTGGCAGGTGCTCAACGCAAAGGATTTCGGCGTTCCGCAGGACAGAAAAAGAATATACATAACGGGCACTTTCAGCGAGTTTCCCGACTTGCAGAATTTCGAGGCAAAACGTTCAGTCCTCTCCGATGTGCTTGAACGCAATCTGCAAACTTCCGACAGCCGATTCGTGCGGCTAATCCTTTCGCATTATTCTGTCGGGCAGTTGTACGGAATGTCCATAAAAGACAAGCGCGGTGGCGGCAACAACATCCACAGTTGGGATATCGATTACAAAGGAAAGACTACGGCACAGGAAAAAGAGCTGCTGAATCTTCTTTTAAAAGAGCGGCGGAAAAAGAAATGGGCGGCAGAATACGGCATTGATTGGATGGACGGAATGCCGCTCACGACCGATATGATTCGGACTTTTTATGACGCGGAAAATCTTGAGGAAATGCTTGAGGATTTGGTCGCAAAAAAATATCTCAAAAAGGAGCATCCGAAAAGAAAAGTCGGGAACAAGCGGGAGCAGGACGACTCCCTGCCTGTTGGCTACAATATTGTCGCCGGAAAAATGTCCTATGAGGTGGCGAAAATTCTTGACCCGGCTGGAATAGCTCCGACGCTCGTTGCTATGGATATGGAACATCTTTTTGTGGGCGATGGTGACGGAATAAGAAAGCTTTCTTTGCGCGAGGGGCTGCGGCTGTTCGGCTATCCCGATGACTTCAAGTTTGATGTCTCCGTTCAGGACGGCTATGATTTGCTCGGCAATACCGTGGTCGTTCCTGTAATAAAGCAGGTCGCGTTGCGGGTGCTGAACATTTGCGCTTTGGAGAAAGATAATGAAAGCGAATGCGCGTAAAGTCTTTGAAAAACTTCTGGACGAGGATCGGCTGCTTGAAATCGAAGGGCAGATAAAATTCTTTTTGGGCGATGTGAACATCATCGTAAAGCAGAAAGATGTGGTCGGCAACATCATACAAGAATGGCTGCAAGGTTGGATGGACAAGCGGGGCATAGAATACTCGCTGAACGACAACACTCAGATGCCGCCCGATTTTTTCCTAAATCCGCGGAACAGGACGGAGGATTTGCTTGAGGTCAAGGCGTTCAATCGCTCTGCAAGCCCGGGTTTCGACATCGCCGACTTCCGTATGTACGAGGAAGAAATTATCGACAAGCCGTATATGCTCAACGTTGACTATCTTATCTTCGGCTACGACATGAGCGATGAGGGAGTGGTCACGATTAAAGACCTGTGGCTCAAAAAAGTATGGGAAATCACGCGGCGCATGGATGGCTGGCCCATCAACCTCCAGGTGAAGCAGGGAGTCGTCCACAAAATCAGACCCGGCGTGTGGTACAGCGACAGACCGGGCAACATCCCCATGTTCAGGAGCATGGAAGATTTCGTTTCCGCCATAGAGGAGACCGTCTACCAGAATCCCAAGACGCACGAGGATGCCGGAACTTGGCGCAGGAAATTCGTTGATAGTTACAAGAAATTCTACGGGGTGAAACTTGATGTTCCACGGTGGCAGGACATTGCGTCCAGTTACGAGGTTAAGAATTCATAACACGGGGAGCGCGCGCGCACTCACATAGCACAAAAATCGCGGATTGTGATATAATCATACTTAACGCGGGTAAACGCAACGCCGCTGGGCGGCAAATGGGGGAACGATATGGCAAAAAACAAGAGCAAGGTCTTCGCGGTCTTCGGGCTGGGGGCGTTCGGGCAGGTCATCGCGGAGGTGCTGACGGCCCGGGGCGGGCAGGTCATCGCGGTGGACAACAATCCGGATGTCATCGACGAATTCAAGAACAAGGTCTCGTCCGCGCTGCTTCTGGACTCCACGAACGAGCGCGCGCTGGCAAAGGCTCCGCTTGAGGACGTGGGCACGGCGGTCATCGCGTTCGACGACATGGAAAAAAGCATCGTGGCGACGGTGCTGCTCAAAAAACTGGGCGTACCGCACATCCTCGCGCGGGCAATCTCCGAAATCCACGCGCAGGTCCTGCGGCAAATCGGGGCGAACGAGGTCATCAACTTGCAGGAGGACGAGGGGCGGCGGATTGCGGTGCGGCTGATTACTCCCGAAACGATGGAGTCGGTCGCGCTCACCGAGAGCATGAGCCTCGCCGAGTTCTACATTCCCGACACTTTCGCGGGCAAGCGGATTTCAGACCTCGCCCTTGAGGAGAAGTTCAGCCTTCGCGTCATCGGCGTGAAGCGAATCGAGACTTCGCTTGACACGGAGGGCAATCCGGTGCGCACGGAGAACCTCCTCTTTTTCACGGCGGAGGACACGCTCCAGGACGACGATATTCTGCTTCTGGTCGGCAAGAACGATGACCTTCAGCAGTTCAAGCAGGAAATATAGGAGGCTGCCATGCTTTGCGTTGGAAGTTTTGCGCTCGCGGCGTTCTTTGTTCTGGCAATGGCGTCGGTCTGCACGGTCGGCGTGATGGGCTATGTGTATCTTGGCGGGTGCGGCGAAAAGCAGCCCTCCGAGCTTGTGTTTTTCTGCGCGCTCGTGGCGGCAATCGCGCTGCTAGTGCTGTTCGTCCTGCTCGTGCACCATGCCCGCAGGCGGACTCGCGCGCTCCAGAGGCTGATTGCGAAAGTCGGCGCAGGCGGCTACATCGCCCGGAATGAGCTTTCGGCTTTCGGCGAGTTCGGAAGCAACATCATGGCTCTGGTGAAGGAACTCCAGGACGTGAGCGACAAGCGTTCACAGCGAATCA
>JAFLSQ010000051.1 GCA_022510865.1 Treponema sp. | reverse complement strand
CCGGTTTCTTGTCGAGCTTGATGTTGTAGCCTTTCTTGTCGAAGTGTGACCAGCTGGAGTTGCCGCGCCCCTTGATGCCTTCCTTGCCCGATTTGGTGAACTCGTACTCAAATTCCGTGCCGTCCGTGTGGGCAATGCGCATTTTGCCGAGCGCGTAGTCGTCCTTGGTGACGCTCGCGAGCGGGCGGTCAAGGTCGAGGTACAGCGTGGGGAGGCCGGTGCAGGCGACCGCGGCGACGCGCGACTTCTCGCTCATGTCTCCCGCCGATGCGACGCAGTAGTAATAGCGGATTCCGGGCGCGGAGAATGCCGGGGTGGAAAGCGTCCGCTCTGTCGCGAGCGCAATCGGCGTTCCGCTGTTCCCCTTGCTGTCCGCCGCCTCGTACCACTGGTAGGTGACGGTCTCGCCGTCCGCCGTGCAGGAAAGCACCGCGCTTTCATCTTGCAGGACGAGCGTCGCCTGTGCGGGCTGCTCGGTGAACGTGGTGGGGTCGGCCGTCACCTCATCACCCGGGATGGGCGGTTCCGCCTCCTCCGGGGGAATAAGAAGCGGCGGATTGCTCACAGAATTTTTGCAGGCCACCGCCAGAAGCGCGAGCAGAACGCCCGCAATTGTGCCGAATGCGGCAAACTTGATGTTTTTTGCGTTGGGTTTCATAAAAGTTCCTCTGTTGGTTTGATATAAGATTTTTGCTCAATATGCTTTGCAGACTGTGAGAATTATAGTTTAATAAGCGATTTAAATCAAATTTATTTAAAAATACGCTTAATACACTATAAAGATTATGGTCAATTAGAAACTATGATTGTAGAATGAGTGTGCGCGAGAATTTCAAGGAAAATCTTAAATACTGGAGGAACAAGGCCGGGCTGACGCAGGAGCAGCTTTCAGAGAAAATCGGTTACGGTCTTGGATATATTTCAGAAATCGAGAGCCGCAATATGTTCCCCAAGCCAGAGACGATTGATGCCATCTCCCGCGCGCTCGGGATTTCCGCAGCCCAGTTGTTCGAGGAGAAAGGCTCGCCGGTCAATGCAATCAAGTTTGATTCTGCGGATTTTGTGCGCGATGTTGCCGATGAGCTTTACGACCGGCTGAACGCCTCTCTCATCGCTTATTTTGAGCAGAAATTAGGGCAGTAGAGTCATGGTATAAAATACAAAGAGTTCACAAATCACCCTCTATTCGGGTGTGAATTTACACCATAAAAAGGAGTTAAGTCAATAAAATCATCTGATTACACCGTTTTAAATCCTACAAACAAGGGCGGAAAATCGGCATTGTTGGGCTATGCAGCAGGAAAATACGCTTACTTTGCAGGAGATTTTCATCAGCAACTTGAAGTTTTACCGGAAAAAGCGCGGGCTTTCGCAGGAGGCGCTGTCCGAGAGGCTGAACAAGGGCACGAACTACATCAACAAGATTGAGAGCCGCGCCAGTTTTCCCACGGTGCAGGTCATCGAGCAGATTGCGCGGGTGCTTGAGATTAAGGCCGCGTGGCTTTTTGAGGAGGACGGCTCGCCGCAGAACATCATCCGGACTGACCGCGAGAAATTCCTTGCGGAGCTGACGGACGCTTTGTACGAGAAACTTTCCGCAGATATGCGGAGCGTTCTTGAGCGGATTTAGAAATACGGCGGAAAAAAATGCATCCGCCATCTGCGGCGCAGCATCGTACTATCAAACTTTCCGGGAATCCGCTATAATCATCCTATGAGAAATCTGGGCGATTTGCTGGGCAGGCAGCGGCTTTTTTTTGATGGCGGGACGGGCACGGTTTTGCAGGGCATGGGGCTAAAGGCCGGCGAGCTTCCCGAAACATGGAATTTGAGGCACCCCGAGCGCATCGTGCGGCTGCATTACGATTATTTCAAGGCCGGCGCGAACATCGTGAAGATAAACACGTTCGGCGCGTTCATCACAAAGTTTCCGCTGGAATTGGAGCGGATTGTCATGGCGGCGGTTCAGAATGCGAACGAAGCCCGCGAGAAAATCCGCGCGGAAAATCCGGATGGAAATCACTTCATCGCGTTCGACATTGGCCCGTGCGGAAAGCTTTTAAAACCGATGGGCGACCTTGATTTTGAGGACTGCGTGTCGCTTTTCAAAAAAACTTTCCGGATTGCAGTCCGCCAGAAAATCGACTGCATTCTGATAGAGACGATGAACGACGGCTACGAGACAAAATCCGCCGTCATTGCCGCAAAAGAGGCGATGGAGGATGCCCGGATTTCTCTCCCGATTCTGGTGACGAACGTCTACGACAAAGATTGCAGGACGCTGTCTGGATCAACCCCGGAGACAATGGTCGCCATGCTGGAAGGGCTTGGCGTTGCCGCGCTCGGGGTGAATTGCAGTCTTGGCCCGCTGGAAATGCGCGGGACGGTGCAGAGACTCTGCGATGCCGCCACCGTGCCTGTGATTGTGAACCCGAACGCGGGGCTTCCGAAAGTTGTTGACGGAAAAACCGTGTTCGATGTGCCGCCCGCGCAGTTTGTGGAGGCCGTGGAAAAAATTGCGCCAATTGGTGCGGGAATTTTTGGCGGATGCTGCGGCACGACCCCGGAATATATTGAAGGAATCGTGAAGTCCTTGGGAAAAACGGAATTCCCAAAAAATCAGGGGGATAAAAATCCGCGGGATGGCGGGCAATCAGTCGGTTGCGCAAGTTCGGGCACTCGCATCGTTTATTTTGGCAAGAATCATCCTACGGTGCTCATCGGCGAGCGCATAAATCCCACCGGAAAAAAGAAATTCAAGGATGCGTTGCGCTCCGGCGATGTTCCGTACATCATTCATCAGGGCGTGGAGCAGGAGGAGGCCGGCGCGCAGATTCTGGACGTGAACGTGGGGCTTCCGGAAATTGACGAGAAAGAGATGATGATTCGCGTTCTGGACGAGTTGCAGAGCGTCACCTCGCTGCCGCTCCAGATTGACACCACAAAACCCGATGTGATGGAGGCCGCCCTGCGCCGCTACAACGGCAAACCGATGATAAATTCCGTGAACGGCAAGCAGGAGGTTATGAATCAGATTTTTCCGCTTGTGAAAAAATACGGCGGGCTTGTGGTCGCGCTCACGCTGGATGAGGACGGAATTCCCGCGGACAGTGCACGGCGCGTTCAGATTGCGCAAAAAATTTACGCCGAGGCAGAAAAATACGGCATCAAAAAATCGGACATAATAATCGACCCGCTGGCAATGGCTGTAAGCTCGGACTCAAAATCCGCGCTGTCCACAATCCAGACCATCAGGGAAATCACCGGCATGGGCGGATTGACAAGCCTTGGAATCTCGAACGTGTCGTTCGGGCTGCCGCTGCGCGAGGCTGTCACCGCAAGTTTTTTCACGCTCTGCATGGGGGCCGGGCTTTCCGCCGCAATAATGAATCCGCTGCAAGGCGAGATGATAAAAGCATGGCGATGCTGCAACCTGCTCTCTGGCAAAGACGAGAACTGCGCGCAGTACATCGGCTGGGCGGCAAAAGAAGAGGAAAAACGCGCGGAACTTGCCGCCGTCACCGCTGATGCAGCCGACAGGATGCCGCGCCCGGTTGCGAAATTGCCCGCCGGAACTGCGGACGCGCCTGACTCGGAGTTGGCAGCCGCAATAATCCGCGGGCTGAAAAAAGATGCCGCCGATATAACGCGCGAACTTTTGCAGACAACCGAATCGCTGGAAATCATAAACAATCATCTTATTCCGGGGCTTGATTTTGTGGGCAAATGTTTTGAGCAAAAAACAATGTATCTGCCGCAGTTGCTCATTTCTGCGGAGGCCGCAAAGTCCGCGTTCGGCGAAATCCGCGCGTATCTGGAAAAATCCGGGAAAAAGGGCAGGCCAAAAGGAAAAATCATCCTTGCCACGGTGAAGGGCGATATTCACGACATCGGCAAGAACATCGTGAAGGTTCTGCTGGAAAATTACGATTTTGAGGTGCTTGACCTTGGCAAAGACGTTCCGGCGGAAAAAATCGCGGAGGTCTGCAAAAAAGAGCGGATTAGCCTGACCGGGCTTTCCGCGCTGATGACCACGACGGTCTCTGCGATGGAGGAGACCATCAGGCTGCTGCGCACGCAATGCCCGTGGACAAAAATCTGTGTGGGCGGCGCGGTTCTTACGCAGGAGTACGCGGATCAGATTGGCGCGGATTTTTATGCCAAAGATGCGATGGACACGGTGCGTTACGCTCTGGACGTTTTCTCAAATCCGCCGGAAGCGTGAGGCTTGCACCGCAAAATCACTGGTTTTAATGGGGATTTTTGTGACGACCCCGGCAAGGCAATCCGCAGGAGAATGCAAGAAAATCAGATGACGATTTTCCATTTGATTTTTACGCGGATTTTTACATTGCCAGCAGGCGGTCGCGGGAAGTTTTTATCTGCGCGTAAAGCGGGGAATAATCCTCATTTTGCCTTGCGCGGAGTTTCTCGGTCATCTCGGAAATAACGTCGTACATTGGAGTGAGCGCAAGATTCCCGATTACGCCCTTAAGCGCGTGGCAAAGCTCGAACGCCTCGTCAAGGTTTTTTTCCTGCAAGACCGTGCCAAGCCGCTCAAAACGCTGGTCGGAAAGTCCCATGTTCACCATTTTAAGGTAAAAATCCTCTTTGCCCATGCAGCGGTCAAGCCCGCTCTGCACATCCGCGCCAAAATCCCTAAGTCCTTCTATCGTAATCATTTTCTGCGCTCCTTTGATAATTATACATTCAATTTTCCAAAAAATCATCTGAAACTTGTGAATATGAGCCATTTGTGCTAGGATTTGCATTATGAAGAAGATTCTGATTGTTGATGATGAGAGAACCGCGCTGATGATGGCCAATCACATCCTTTCAACGGCGTATGACACGGTCTGCGCAAGTTCCGGCGAGGAGGCAATCCAGGTGTTCAAAAAAGAGCAGCCGGATTTGGTTCTCTCTGACTTGCGGATGCCCGGCATTTCCGGATACGAGCTTGAGAAACGCCTGCAAAGCGAATACGATGAGAAAATCCCGTTCATGTTTATGACTGCGGACACGGATGCCGCCAGCGAGAGCAAAGGTTTTGAGAACGGTGCGCTGGATTTTATCAGAAAGCCGTTCAGGGCGGACGTTCTTCTTCAGCGAGTCGCCAACATTTTTAAAACGGTGGATGAGATTCAGGGATTAAAAAAGGCCGTCGTCATGGATCCAATGACCGGGCTTCTGAACAAAGCGTCATCAGAATCTGCGATTGCCGACCTGTGCCGAACGACTCAGGGCGTTCTTATGATGATTGATTTGGACAGCTTCAAGCTTGTGAACGATATTTACGGGCACGCGATGGGCGATAAAATCCTGCTGCAATTCGCGGAGATTCTTCGCGCTGTCGTGCGCCCTATTGACACAATCGGAAGGCTTGGCGGTGACGAGTTCATCGCGTTCTGCCAGAACGTGCAGGAAGAGATTGTCATAGAGAAAAAAGTCAGGTTCATCAACAAATATATCCTGGAAGCCGCAAAAGAATTCATGGGCGATGATATGACAATTCCGCTTGGCGCATCAGTGGGCTGCGTTTTTGTCCCGGACGAGGGCACTGATTTTGCCACGCTTTACAACAAGGCGGACAAGGCTCTTTATTCGGTGAAGCAGCACGGCAAGCACGGCCTGCAATTTTTTAAGGAAGATTCGCAGGAAAAGGGCAGTCAGGAAATCCCGGAGACAGACCTTACGAACACGGTGAAAATTCTGAGCGAGCGCAGCAAGCCGAAAGGTGCGTTTGTGCTCCCGTTCGAGCAGTTCCGCACGCTGTACCAGTTTCTTATCCGCCTGAAGGAGAACTATCAGAAAAATGGCAGCCTGATTCTTTTTTCAATAAAAGAGTCGGAGCACGCGGTTATCCCGCTGGAAGAGGCGACTGACCAGTTTCAGGAAGTTCTGCAAAACAGCCTGCGCCAGAGTGATATTGTGACAAGAAGCTCAAAAAATCAGATGATTGTAATCCTGCCAGAGACCGAGCTGCCGAACATCCGCATTGTGATTGACCGCATCCTTGAGAAATGGAATGAGACAGACGCTTCTGTGATGTTCGAGCTGAGTTATGAGAGCGATGTCATGCAGTAGCCATCAGCTTTGACATTGCCTCCGCAGAAATCGGCTTTGAGAAATAAAATCCCTGGATGATGTCGCAGCCTGCGCTTTTCAAAAGCTCGTACTGCTCTTTTGTCTCCACGCCTTCCGCCACAACCTGAATGCCAAGATTTTTCGCAATCTGCATCACGACGCGCACCATATAATACGCTTTTTTGTCCGTAGTGATATTGCGGATAAATCCGATGTCAAGTTTGAGCACGTCGATTGGCATTGCCACAAGCATATTCAGCGACGAGTAGCCCGAGCCAAAATCATCCATCTCAACTTTGAAGCCCGCGTTGCGTATCTGGCTGACAATCTGGACAATCTGGTCTGAGTTGTCAATGTAAGCGGACTCTGTGATTTCCAGCAGGAACTTGTCTTTTTCCTTGTGATTTTTTTCCACAACCGAGGTCAGAAACTCGATTATTTTTGGGTCGAACAAATCCACGCGCGACACGTTCACAGAAACCGGGATTATTTTGCCGTACTCTTTTTTCCATTTTGCCATCTGCATTGCGGCTTCCTGCCAGACATAGCGGTCAAGCTGCTGAATCAGGCCGTTTTTCTCAAACTGCGGGATAAATTTGCTGGGACTGATGTTCCCGAGTTCCGGGTGCTCCCATCGCACGAGGGCTTCCATGCTGGAAAGGACAGGTTTCTGCCCTTTGATGTTGTACTTCGGCTGATAGCAGACTTTGAACTGCTTTGTTTTGACCGCCTCCGCAAAATCCGCGATAATCCGCGCCTCGAACACTTCCTGGTCGTACATCTGCTTGTCGTAGATGACGAATGCCGAGCCGTAAACTCCGCGCAGCGAATTGCACGCCTGCATTGCGCGGTCAAACCGCTGTTCGATTGACGTTGAGAGGAACGTCTCCTGGCAGACGCCCATGCGAATCTGAATCTCGGATTCTTTCAAAAACTGCGAGAGATGATATGCAATGCGGCTGAGCGGCTTGTCATAGTTCCAGTGCTGCGCAGTGTAAAGATAAAATCCGTCGGCATCATAACGGCAGGCAATCCCGCCTGATTCCTGAATCAGCTCCTGAATGCTGGACGCGACCGTCTTTAAAATCTTATCTCCGGTGGCGCGGCCGTAAAGCTCGTTCACCATGTGAAAATTCGTGAGGTTCAGGACGATGGCATCCATCGGCGCGCGCTCCTCATCCGATTTTCTGGCGTTCAGCTGATGAGCATACTCAAAAAAGTAGTCACGGGTGTAAAGTCCGGTGAGCGCGTCTTTTTCTGTTGACTGGATGATTCTGGCTCCCTCGGCAAGCGCGATTGACCTACGGACTCTGGCAAGAATCACCTCGGGCATATCATAAGGTTTTTTAAGAAAATCCACCGCGCCAAGTTGCAGGCTTTTCACCTCCGCGCCTTTTTCGGATGTGAGGACAATCACCGGAATTTTTGAGAGAACATCGTCGTCTTTTACAGATTGCAGGACCTCATATCCGTCTATTTCTGGCATGAGCAAATCAAGCAGGACAAGGGAAATTCTTTCTTTGTGCGAGCGTAAAATTCCCAGAGCCTCGGTTCCGTTCTCGGCATAGAGCACTTCATAATCAGTTTTTAGAATCTCGCCAAGCATCTCGCGGTTCACAGGCTCATCATCAACAACAAGTACAGTCCGGCGGAAATCATTTTTGGGGGTCATGGGCATCCTCCTGTTATCAGTATACCCCGAAAGTCAAATCAATAAAAGACCTTTTTGCGCCATTCCTGCTCAAGTGCGGCAATTGACTGAATTTCTTTGATGTCTTCGGCGGAAACGGCGTTATAAAGATACGGCTCAACAACAGTGTCTCGGTAACTTATCCAGCGCGGCGGAAGAATCTGCGGCGCGGCGAGCATTTTCACAGGCGGCAGGTTCGCGAGCAGGTGCGTGTAAAAAACCGGAAGAATGTGCTCGGTGACATCGCGGACGGCAGAAAATCCCCCTGCGATTCCAAAAATCGCGCTCTCCAGCTCCATTGCGTCCTTGCGCTCCAGAATCTGACGCTGGGTGTCCGACTGGAAAAACCAGCGGATGAATTCGGTCGCTCCCACCTGATTTCTGCACTTGCTGTAGATTCCCATTGTTATGAACGGATCTGCGACAGGAACGGACTGGTCCTGAATAATCCAGCGGTAATCAATCTCAAGATTCTGCTCCTTGAGCATTTTAAAAAGCGCGTCACTGTTGACGTAAGAAAAAAGAGTGCGCCCGGAAGTCACCTGGCGGTAATTCGGCATAAAAAGATATTTGAATGCAAAATCATCCTCAACCTGCGCGGAGACGTTTTCCGTGGAAATCCAGTCGCGCAG
Organism: Treponema sp.; assembly: GCA_022510865.1. Lineage (GTDB taxonomy): Bacteria > Spirochaetota > Spirochaetia > Treponematales > Treponemataceae > Treponema_D. Next base: position 2,337 of record JAFLSQ010000051.1, on the reverse strand, counting down.
AAATTCGGCGGTCTGCGCCAGCTCGTCCTCGTTCCAGACAATCCGGCCTTTTTCCTCGCGGAATGCAACGCCCATGAGCTTTGAGGCAAGGTAGGGAAAATCGGCATTGCTGAGCAAAGTGAAGCCCATGCGCGTGAAATTGCCGTCCTTGTTTTTCTGATTGAAATCCGAGGAAATCTGGCGGATTTGCTGGAGGTTCAGGCTGTAATTCTCGGATATTAAATGCTCGTTGTCATTTGAAAAAATAATCGCGGGCAGATTGAAACTGACCGGCAGAAGATACTGCGTCCTGCCTTTTTTGCCCGCGTCCAGAAGCGGCTGATAAAAAATATCGGATGAGAGAATCTGGCTGTCAAAAATATAATCAAGCGGACGGAACGCCCTGCCCGGATTTTCAGTGCGCAGCCACGAGTCCACAATGATGTCCGGCGCAACCTCGTCTTTTGCGGGCGGAAGCGAAAGCGCGGAATTCTCTTTATAAACAAGAATGGCGCGGTTATCCTTGTGCGTCTGATTAAAAAGCTCGATGTACTGGGCGAATTCCCCGCAGCTTGTCCAAATCACAATGCGGTGCTCCTCGGCCCGCTGATTTTTCCGGCAGCCCGAAAAAATCAGCGCGAGAATCATCGCAAAAAAAATCAGGAGCGTGCATTTTTGATGTCTGTTGCCAAGCTTCACGGATTACAGAGCCTCTGCGACAGAATAAATGCTTGCGTAAACAGAGTCGATTTTTTCCTCGTCAATGCTGGAGAACGCGACGCGCAAAGTGCACGGGTCAATCTGGATAATCCCGATTCCTTTTTGCGCCAGAAGCGCCCTGCGGATTTCCTCTGCCTGCCCCGATGCTACATGAAAACTCATAAAATAGCCGGAATTGAACGGCAGCGGCTCAAGCACTTTGGAAGTGTGATTGTCCAGAAATTTCCGCACCGCATCGTAACGCCTTTTGAGCATTGCGCGCAGCTCTTTTTTCTGATTCTCATGGCATTCATCGGCAAGGGCACGAACCACAAGGCTCTGCGAGACAGTTGACGAGCAAGATACCGACGAGCGGATTGCCGCCATGAATTTTACTTGCAGCGCATCAATCTGCTGGTCAGAGAGACCTTTTGACGCAAAAGTGATGAATCCTGTGCGGAATCCCCATGCAAAATCCTCTTTTGTCGGGCCATCCGCCTTGATTGCCAGCACATTCTCGTGCAAATCGGCCATGTACGCGAACAGCGACTGCGGCTCAATGTCATCCTCATAATTCAGGCCAAAGTAAGCGTCATCCGAAAGTACCAGAACTTTTGCCCCTGATTCCGCGACCTCGCGCACAATCCTCACGATTTCCTGTGCCTCTGATTTTGTGGGACTGTAACCTGACGGATTCTGCGGAAAATTCAGAATCACGCGCACCGAGCCGTATTTCTCTGCCTCAGATTTCATTGCGGCCTCAAGCCCGGCAAGGTTGAACTTTCCGTTCTCAAAGCACTTGAACTGATGGAATTCCGCGTTGCATCTTGCGGTGGCAATCAGCTCGTAGTTGTCCCAGCAAGGGTCTGAGGCAAGAAGCGGTTTTTTATCATCAACAAAAATATCCGCGACATAAGAGAGAACCGCCGTAAGACCAGGCACCAGAATCGGGGAGGAAATTTTTTTGCCCTGCAAATCAGGATTTTTCTCCAGAATTTTTGATTTCCACAAATCCCGCACATCCGGATTTCCCGCCGTTTTCGCGTAAGCCACTGTCTCGCGCGGATTGAGCGACGGAACAAGTTTTTTGTAGGATTCCATTTCGATTGGAGTTCCGCCCGCAACCGCCATCCCGATTGTGCCGTTGGCGAAATGCGCGTCCTTTGCGGCCTGCGCGCCCTGAAAAATTATTCCATTCGGAAAATAAAGCCGGCGACCCATGTCAGACATGAGAGCGTCCACGACAGAACCGGAAAGCTTGTCGTTCAATTCTTTTGCTAACGGATTTATCATAATGCCTCAATTATCCAAAAAACCCCCGTCAATGTCAATGATTATGCAGAATTTTGCAATACGATTGCATATTTATGCAATTTCGCGATTTCAGCGCGTGAAGTAAAAAATTGTGCAACCCCAAAAAGTATGAAATCACAACCGGATGATTGATTGCCCGGCCCGGCGTAAAAATCATCACCGGAATTGTGATGGAAGCCGCGATACAGGCAAGAAAATCCGCCCTGCGCAACCGAGTCCGCAAAAATCGTTTTGCTAATGCTTTTATTATTGAAGATAAATTTTTAAGCAGATTGGCGCGGTAAATCTATTTGATAAATGCATTCAATCTATTCGATACTCACGCCTCACCTATTCGATAGATTT
>JAFLSQ010000050.1 GCA_022510865.1 Treponema sp. | reverse complement strand
GCGTATGTCGAAAAACTAAACGATATAGCTGAGATTGAAAAAAATCCGCATCTTTACAAAGATATTTTAGGAGATGACTATGACGCTGAATGACGTAAGATTTAAGCCTTGGAGAAGTGGCAGAAAAAACAGCTCTACAGGCTACGGATTATGTGTTTCTAAAAAGTATGCGCAACTTTTTCCAAAAGACTGGGAAAACATTGTCGTAACAATTTGCTGTAAAGGCATGTCTGAGACATTAAAATTTAACTTGACAAAAACATTCTGGACAACCTGCCCTGATATAAAAAACAGCAGAACAAAATACTGGCTTGAATTAAGCGGGCATATAAACTGGGAAGGCAAAAAACCAGAATTTCAAACATCATATTTAGGAGAAAATAAATTTAAAGTCACGCTCTAAGATGCAAAAGGGCGCGCATTTTTTTTGCCCGCCACCTTACACAGGATACCGCCCGCAGAAACATCCCTCGCAGAAGCCGCACAGGGAATCAGCGGCAGAAGTTTTCTGGCAGGAGCGCAGGGCATCAATCATCCCCCCAAGGCTGATGAAAGCGAGGGTGTCCGCTCCGATTTCCCGGCGGATTTCTTCCAGCTCATGGGTGCTTGAAATCAGCTCGCTTTTGCTTGGCGTGTCAATTCCAAGGTGGCACGGGAATTTCACCGGCGGAGATGAGACGCGGAAGTGCACCTCTTTTGCCCCGGCGCGTCTCAGCACCTCGACAAGGCGGCGGCTCGTAGTTCCGCGCACGATGGAGTCGTCAATCACAATCACGCGCTTTCCGCTCAAATCGCTGCGGATGGCGTTCAGCTTGACAAAGACCATGTTCTCGCGCTCTTTCTGCGTGGGCGCGATGAATGTGCGGCCTATGTACTTGTTCTTGATGATTCCGGTGACATACGGAATGCCGCTTGCCTTTGAGTAGCCCAGCGCCGCTCCAAGCCCGCTGTCCGGCACTCCGGTAACAACATCCGCGTCCACGGCGGATTCCCTGGCAAGAACCTCGCCCATTCTCATCCGCGCGTCGTTCACGGCAATGCCGTCAATCACAGAGTCCGGCCGCGCAAAATAGACGTACTCAAAGACGCAGGTCTGCTTATCGGTTTCTGAGTCCGCCCTGATTGACCTGACCCCCTCCCTGCTGATAATCACGACCTCGCCCGGCTCAACATCGCGCACGAACTGTCCGTTCACCGCGTCAATTGCGCACGATTCCGAGGCAAGGATGAGTCCGCCCGCGACGTGCCCGAGGCACAGCGGCCTGATTCCGTTCGGGTCACGCACGCCAATCAGGGCGTTCTGGGTCATAATGCACAGCGCATACGAGCCTTTTATCATGCTGACTGTCGCCCGCACCGCTTGCTCAATCATCGCGATTGATACCCGGGATTTCCCGCCCGAATTGCACAGGGCAATCAGATTCCGCGCAAGAAGTTTCAGAATCACCTCTGTGTCGCTTGTCGAGGAGAAAGTGCTGCCCGAATCCTCAAGCGTCTGGCGAAGGCTTTCGTAATTCACAAGCTGGCCGTTGTGCGCCAGCGCAATCCCGCCGAATTTAAAAGCGTTCATAAAAGGCTGGGCGTTCTCCACGGTGCGCCCGCCGGCAGTGGCATAACGCACATGGCCCACAGCAAGATTTCCGCGCAGATTCTCAAAACTGTGATGACCGAAAACATCGGTCAGAAGCCCCTTGTCTTTGTGCAGTGTGATTTTATTGCCCGGATTCCCGTCCTGATTTTCCGCCTCATCCCCGGCACAGTCGCAGACCGCGATTCCCGCGCTCTCCTGTCCGCGGTGCTGCAATGACGCGAGCGCGAAATAAGTCAGGCTGGCGGCGTTGTCCGCCCCAAAAATCCCGACTACGCCGCACTCATCGCGAAAACCCATCAGAACGCCTCGCCGGTGAGGAAAGTGTCAATCTCTTTTGCGCATTCCCGGCCTTCCGCAATCGCCCACACAACAAGGGACTGGCCGCGGTGCATGTCTCCCGCCGCAAAGATTTTCTCCTGCGCAGTTCCGTACCCCTGATTGCAGGCCACAGTTCCGCGCTCGCCAAGAGCCACGCCAAAAGCATCCGCCGTGTACTCCTCGCAGCCGACAAAGCCCGCCGCAACAAGAAGCAGGTCGCATTTCAGATTTTTTTCCGTTCCCTTGCGCTCCACAAGCTGCCTTTTTCCGCCGATGTTCTGGAATTCAACCTCAACCGTCCTGATTTCTGTGATGTGACCGTCCTTGCTAAGAATTTCTTTCACGGTCGTCTCATAAACGCGCGGGTCATGCCCGAATTTTGCGATGGATTCCTCAGCCCCGTAATCTGTTTTCAGGACTTTCGGCCACTGCGGCCACGGATTGTCCGATGCGCGCTCGCGGGGAGGGCAGGGCATCATCTCAATCTGGGTGACGGACGCGCAGCCCAGGCGGATTGCCGTGCCCGTGCAGTCGTTCCCGGTGTCTCCTCCGCCTACAATCACGATGTTTTTTCCCGCGACCTCGATTCCGTAACGCTCGGAAAGCATCTGGGCAATCTGCGAGTTTGTCGGCTCAATCTGGATTTTCTCCAGAGCCTCGGTTGTGGCAATCACGCATTTTGTGACGCAGGTCAGAAAATCCACGGCGAACATAAGCCCGCCGGCCGCGCCAAGAAAATCTGCATTGAGAGCGTCCGCGCCAGCGGCATTCAGCGCGCGAGCCTTTTTCGCGCCGCAGCACAAAGCCACCGCGTCATATTCCGCCCTGATGTGCTCCGCCGAGACCGACCGCCCCACATCCGCGTTGAGCACAAACTGAACGCCCTCTTTTTTCATCAGCTCAACGCGCCGCTCAACGATTTTCTTGTCCAGTTTCATGTTCGGGATTCCGTACATCAGAAGTCCGCCGGCTTTATCATCGCGCTCAAAAACTGTGACCGAATGCCCGCGTCGGTTCAGCCAGTCCGCGCAGGCAAGTCCCGCCGGCCCCGCGCCAATCACTGCGATTTTTTTGCCTGACCGCACCTCCGGAATTTCCGGCCGCATATATCCCGACTCAAATGCCTTCTCTATTATGAAAAGCTCGTTGTCGTGTACGGTGACAGCACCGTCATCCCCATGGGCCTCGTCGCGGCAGACCGGGTTTCCGCAGTTGCAGGCTTTCTCGCAGAGGGCAGGGCAGACTCTCCCGGTGAATTCCGGGAAACTTGAGGTTTTCAGAAGCCGCCACGCCGCCATATCAAACTGGCCTTTATACAGAGCGTCGTTCCATTCGGGAATGTAATTGTGGAGCGGGCAGCCCGTCACCATCCCGCCAAGGCGAATTGCGGACTGGCACAGCGGAACTCCGCAGTTCATGCACCGCGCCGCCTGCTCGCGCCGTGCCGCCTCATCCAGCTTGGGATGAAATTCCTTGAAATTCGCTATGCGCTCAAGCGGAGGCACAGTGATGTTCTCCTGGCGTTTATAGTCCATAAATCCTGTTGGTTTTGCCATGTTCACCTCGCGTAAATAAAAAGAGGCCGCAGACAAAATCTCGCGCACGAAATTTTATCCACGACCTCTTTGCCGTATGATTTAATCTACCATTATTTTGATTTCATTGCAATACCACCGTCCGCATTGCGCCGCATAAACCTTGCGATGATTCCGGCTCAACGTGCAGAGATGACTTTTCTGCCCAAAGCCATGTGATTTGCTCACAGAGCGCATAGACTGGTTTTCTGTACGTTCGGACGCTGTGTTATTTTATTTGCATTCATTAAAAATCTGGCAGACGCTTATATTTCCTCAATGGCTTGTAAGTTCACCAAAGAAATAATTTGGTTCTGCATATCCTCGACAGTTTCAATTCTTGTCCTGCCAATGTTGTTTCTTGTCATTTCAAAGTCTATATCGGGAAACATTCTTTCACAATAACTATTTGCTTCGGGAGATGCCCCCATTAAAGCTGTTACAAGCGAATTAGTATCAAGCTGTTTCAGCACTTCTTTCAGTTCTTTTTCAGGAACTGTTGAAATCTGCTCAAAATCGGTTATCTTCTTTGGTTGTACTTTGGGTTCTAATATATCATTTATCGTAATGTTATATAATTTGGAAATTTTCAGTAAAACCTCTAAGTCGGGGATGGCTGCTCCTGTTTCCCATTTTGATACTGCCTGCCTTGATATGCCTAATTTTCTTGCCAAATCATCTTGTGTGTAATTGTGGCTTTTACGCAGAAAGTGCAGGTATTTTGATATGATATTCATATTCATAAAAATCACTCTCCTTATTGTTATTATAAGGCATAAGGGAAAAAGAATGAAGAATTTGATAAGTGCTAAAAGGCAACTGTAAGTTGCGCATTGATTTTACACTTCTTCCTGCCTCCGTTTCACTTTACTCTGCTGCCGGCTCTCATTCTGAATAAACCTTGCGATGATTTCGGCTCAACGTGCGGAGATGGCTTTTCCGCTCAAAGCCACGTGACTTGCTCGGTTATGTTTTTTAATCCGCTAGCGAGAAATCCGCCCGCACATCTCCCGCGCCGAATATCTTTCGCAGCTCATCCTGCGAGACCCCGGTGATTTTCCCGAGCCTTGTGTATGCCCATGAATTCGTGCCATAAAAAATGACCACCTGATTTCCCTGATACAGCATGATGTCTCCCGGTTCTGTGGAAATCTGCGTGTCATTGCGCGGAAGGCTTTTTGGAAGCGAGCCGACCTGCTCAAAGCCGCCGTAACCGTGCATCTGAACCGTGACGCTGCCTTTTTCAAGAAGCTCCGCGAACGATTCTGCGGCCCGGCTGTCCGCGAGCACCGCGCTTAGCGTGTCCTTCTCGTTAATTGTGATTGTGATTCTCATCGCATCTCCTTGTGTGCCGCTTTTCCCGTCACGTGCGCAGGCGGTGACGGCAATAAAAATCGCGCACAGCATAAAAATCAGTTTTCTCATCTTGCTCCTCGCCTCAAATAATACACCAAAGAGAAAAAAAATCACAGTGCCAGCAAATTGCCCCGCGTGATTTTCATCCCCGGATGTGATATAATCAGATGATTTCTGCCGGATTTGGATGACCTGACTTGCAGTCTCAGGCGGACTGTCCGTAATGCGCCCGCTTGCGCGGACTTGATTTTATTGGAGGGGCTTTGACGTACAATCACATTTTCACCTCATCGCGGCCGCGGACAGACAGGCTGCCGGACTTTGGCTTTGCGCCCGATTTCTCCGCGGAATCTGGCGAGAAAATTTATGTCTGCGAGAAGCCGCTCTCTTCCGGCGGATTTTTTGCCCGCATCCTGCTGAATATTTCCGCCGCGGTCTTTGAGGTGCGCGTCTTTGATTCAGCCACCGGCGAGCGTTACGCGCTTTTTGACCTGCCTTCCGCGCAGGGCGCATTTGTGGGCGCTCTTCGCGAGGAAATCCGCGGGATTGTGGATGATTTTTGCCGCGCCTGCTGCGACACGGTAAACCTGCACGAGGATTATGCGGATTTTATCACCGGATGTTTTGGCGTTGCCCCCGATTTTCCCTGGGCGGAATCAGGGCAGGGCGCGGACGAGGCCGGAAAAATCCGCAGGAAAAAAGCTCACGCGGATTCGGCTGTGTTCCGCTGCCCGAACGGCAAGTGGTTCGCGCTTTTGATGAGCGTAAGCTGCAAGAGCCTTGGTCTTGGCGATGAGACGCAGAGAATCCATGTCGTGAACCTTAAGGCCGCGCCGGAGGATATTCCGCTTCTGATTGACAACCGCTCGATTTTTCCCGCATATCACATGAACAAGTCGCACTGGATAACCGTCGCGCTCACGGCCGCCACGGATTTTGAGCGGCTGAAAACGCTGACCAAAAAAAGTTACGCGCTCGTTGAGTGAGCTGCGCTCCATCAGGAAAATCAGCTGAAAAAGACCCGCGTCACAAAAATCTCGATTCCGATTCCAATCAGAATCACGCCGCCAAAAATGGTGGCTTTTGTGCTCAGCCGCGCGCCCGCTTTTTTTCCGATGACAATGCCCGCTATGCAGATTGCGAACGTCACCGCCGCAATAATCAGCGCGGCTGTGAGGGCGTTCAGAAAACCGTAGTCCGCGATTGTGAAGCCCACCGAAAGCGCGTCCAGCGAGGTTGCGATTCCCTGCGCAAGAAGCGTCCCGAAAGTCAGCGTGATTGTTTTTGCCTCGCCCTGGGGATTTTGCCCGCCGTCGTCCTCAGCATGATTCTCACGCACGGTCTCAAAAATCATTTTTCCGCCGATGAAAGAAAGAAGAAGCAGGGCTATCCACGGAATGAGTTTTGTGAGCGCACTGAAATATTCCACGACTGTGTGGACGCAGAGCCATCCTGCCAGCGGCATTGCGGCCTGAAAAAACGCATACACGCCGGACACAAGGCTCATCCTGCCGGGGCGCATTCCCGGCTCGGAAAGTCCGTTGGCAAGGGAGATTGAGAATGCGTCCATAGAAAGCCCCACGCCAAGCAGGGCGGAGTTCACGAAAAAAGAAAAGGTCATTTCCATAGTTGCAGATAAAATCCTACAGAATTGGCGCACAATGGTCAAGGATTTTCCCGCCCGGCGTTTTGCATTCTGATTTTAATGACCTGCCTGGGGCAGCCAAAAAAATCAGCCGGAGCAACTCATGCTCTCAGAGTGATTTGTCTCCCGCATTCTGCTAGTTTCCGGCCCGTCACTCGTGCATTGTGAATTTCTTATCATCGTCAATCATGGAAATCATTACGTCCGCGATTCTGGGGTCAAACTGGCTTCCCTTGCACCGCTCGAATTCCGCCCGCACTTTCTCCTGCGCCATGGGCGAAGAGTAGGTGCGTGTGCTTGTCATCGCGTCGTAGCAGTCCGCGACGCAGATTATGCGCGCCGCCAGCGGGATTGCCTCGCCGGAAAGGCCGTCAGGGTATCCGCTTCCGTCATACCGCTCGTGATGATTTCTGGCTCCGTCGGCAAGCTCAGGCATATCGGAGACCTCGCGCAGGATGTTGCTTCCGATGACCGTGTGCTCCTTGATTTTTGCGAATTCATCGTCCGTGAGCCTGCCTTTCTTGTTGATAATCTCCTCGCTCACGCCTATTTTCCCGATGTCGTGGAGCAGTCCCATCTCAAAAATCTGCTCCTGGTCATCAACAGACATTCCGAGCCGGTGCGCAATCTCTTTTGCGTACATCGCCACGCGCAGGGAATGGCCGTTCGTGTAATGGTCCTTTGCGTCCACCGCCTTTGAGAGCGCGAACATCATCTCCTGCGTGAGCTGCTCCGTGTGCTGATAGTGAACCGTGTCGTCGGTGAGCATATAGATTTTGCCGGCGGCGTGCCTGTCATCAGTCAGAAGGTTCTCTTTGGGCGTGTATTTCCTGCCGCCCACATTCAGGGATTTTTTCTTGTCAATCAGCACGTGTATTTGCGCCAGCGCGTCAGACGGATTCGTCGTGAGAGCCGGCAGGATGGACTGCGCCTTTTTATTGAATTCCACAACGTTGTCATCCTCGTCCGTGACGATTACGCCCTCGGAGATGCGGTCAATCACAAAATCCCATGCGAGCACTTTTGTCCCGAGCATCTCATAGCGGAAAATGGCGTAGAACAGGAACAGCGAGGCGACCGTGTAGCCAAGGACTGTGACATCATATCCGGGCGTAAGATTCAGCGCGTCCAGCGCGAAAAAAACGCAGTCCGTGGCGATTGCAAGGATTATCATCTCAATCTGATGTCTTTTCCTGGAATTTTCCTGCTTGCGCAGTGTGATGAAAAGCGCGAGCAGCTCGTATAAAAAATACAGCGCGATGAGGGCGTTGTAGATGTAGAACCAGATTCCGTCTGTGTGCGTGAAGTGCGGGAAAATGCCCTCGCGGGTGAAGCCGAACGATGTGTAGTAAAGCCTGTTGTGCCGCATGGACAGGATAATCAGGTTTGTAGCGATGTGAAAAAGCGCGAGCGTGTTCGAGACCCACATCCGCCTTTTTTTTCCGCACAGGATCATAACGAACTGGAGCAGCGCGTAGGGAATCCATACCCGCGCAAGATAGCACACCTGCCACAAAAGCACGACCGTCTCCTCCGTCCGCGCCATCATAAGCCCAAGATACCCGGCGTTGTTCATCAGCATTACCATGCTGTAAAAGAAAAGCCAGCCGTGCAGCGGCTTCTTCCATTGCCGCGTGATATAGGCGCACATCAAAAGCATGAGGACTATGCTAGCATATTGAATTCCAAGAAGTATCTGATATAGGGTCATGCAAACTTTTCTCCATTGTCTTGATTATAATATGCGCGGATTTTTTTGTCTATGATTGGGGGAGGTGTGCCGCCCGGCACGTGAAGAGCGGACGGCGTTTTGCTGTGAAGTCCGGTTTTGCGAACGCGGTTTTTTACAGCGCGGCGATGGCTTGCCGCGGAAAAATGCTACTGACGGCGCGCGGCATTATGAACTGCCTCGCGCAATAAGTCTTCTGTGTAAAGCGCGTAGAATTCCTCGCCGCTGTATTTGCCGTAAGTAATCGGTACGCTGCTCGCGCCAACGGCAACGCCAACATATCGGCTTCGGGGGTCTTTCAAATCCTCCTTGTCTTTTTTGTTCTTTTCCACGAGCTTGCCGTTTTTGTAATAGTGCTTCGCTGGCGTGAGGCCTTTTCCGTCCTTGTCCATAATGTTCACGGTGACGGTCACGGAAGGGTAAAGAAATCCGTTCTCACTCTGATGCTTGCCCTGTCCGCCGATTTTGTTCAGAACATCCATGGTTTTATCCAGTTTTGACTCGTTCTCATCAAGATAGTAGCCGAACTGCACATGAATGCTTGCGAATCCTTTTGCCTTGTGCGATTTTTCCAGCGCCTTCACCGCCGACTTGGTCTTTTTATCGTCATCAAGGTATTTGAAGTTGCCCACGCTCATAATGCTCTCGCTGTCGCTGTTTTTGATGGACGCGTATGCCTTTGTCTGCGCCACATCCTCCGCAGTGAGCAGGGATGATACTTCCGGGAACGCCGCAAGTCCTTCCATCACAATCTGCTGCACGTGCAGCGCATCAACAAGCGCGCCGGTTTTGAGGTAAGGATATGCCTCGTCCTCCACTTTTTCCGTTGCGGCAGATGCGATTGACCCCGCGATTCTGCCAAGAAGTCCGCCGCCCACAGCCTTGCTCGCCGCAGACCTCGCCTCACCTTTGAGCGAGACATTTCTGTACGAAAAGAACTTAAGGTTCTGGTTCACGGTGAATTCTGTGACAGCCATAGGATTAAAATCCTCCGGATTGCCCGCCACGACTTTTGATGACGCGCACGATGCCGCCGCCAAAACCGATGCCGCAAGCGCGACCCCGAACAATGCTTTTTGTGCTTTCATAAAAATTACTCCTTGCGTTTTACGTCCGCCGACCTATTTTTTTCCCGCGGAAAATCCACGGTTCTGCACCTTTTCTCCGCCGTTTGCCACGGCGGTAGACCGCCCTCCGTCCGGAACATCTTGCAGCCCCGCAAAGTCCTGCCGCAGATTGTCTGAAAGTGCGGCATTGATGGGTCTTGTCGCGGGGTGTCTGGAAAATGTTTCGGTGATGCGGGGGCTTGCCGCGGACTGCCTGGGATATGTGATGTTGCGTGGTATGGGGATGCCGTCAGATGCGGTTTCCGTGCGCCTTATGTGCGTGGAAACCGCATCATGCGGAGTGTCCTGCCACGAGGTTGAGGAGATTGTCTTTGTATAGGAGAATTGCGCTAATTGCGAATGGGGGGGGGTAAGAATGTATAGTCTTTACGTGCAGTGCGGATGCCCTGCGGCTTGCAGTATGTGCTGATTGCCTCTGCCATGTCTCCCCCTTTGTTGGATTCCGCATTGATGCAGTGAGGTCAGTATAACAGTGTTTTTCGGAAATGTATAGTGCGCGGAAACTCTCTAAACAATAATCCTTGCACAATCTATGGTTTTTGCTTAGAATAAATGCGGAATCGAAAATGCCGATAATAAGCGAACTGCGGGAAAACTGGAACAAAACAAAAAACTTGCAGTTGCCCGAGAAGATAAACCCTTTAAAATAGTTGGCCGGTATGGATGTGGTTCAAGTAATTCCCAAGGACGACTACCAAGTTTTCGTGTATTTTGCTGACGGAATAATAAAAAAATACAGCGTCGCTCATCTTGCAGGAAACGGAGTATTCGCGTGCTTGAAAGACAAGGCGTTCTATAAAAACAACTGCACCGTCCTCAACGGAACTTTGGCATGGACGCTAGACGGCTCTTACAGCAGACACAACTGCATAGACATTGACCCATACACAATCTATGAAACTGGGGAGACTGTCCCAGACCCTTTGAGCCTATAGTGCGCCACGGCCGCACCGCATTGAAAAAAACGCATATACAGTCTATTATTTCAGCGCGTCCCGCAACTTCACGGGAAAGGAAGATGTATTATGACAGACTTAGAGAGATTTATAACTGAGCGGGAGGCGTATTCCGTTCCAGACAGCGAGATTGATACATCCGAGATTCCCGAGCTGACGGAGACGGACTTTGCCAGAGGACACTTCAAGAACTTGGAGCATGGAAGAAAGTCAATCACATTCCGCATTGACCTTGACAACCTCGCGTGGCTCCAAAGCGGCGGCGCGGAAGGCTATCAGGCAAAACTCAACGATGTAATCCGTTGGGCAAGGGAAAACAGCTGCCCCGTGTTGCAGAAATAGCGTTCCCATGCGCAGCCTTGCGGCTGCTACCGAGTTTTGCCCGCTTTGCGGTCAAAACTCGCTCTTGCTAATACGCCTCGTTATGCACACCTTTGATTGCCCGTCCGCTAGGCTCATCGGCATTCTTCCATGCCTCGTCCCATTCAAGCGCCTTGGCGGTGGAGCAGGCCACGCCCGCCTCGTGCGGAACGACTTTTGCCGCGCTGTCGCTGGGGAACAGGCCTGAGTAAATCTCCCGGTAATAATACTCTTCCTTGGTTTTGGGCGGGTTCACGGGGAAGCGGTTCTCTCGGCGGGCGAACTCGGCGTCGCTCACTTTCTCCTCGGTGATTTTTTTGAGCGTGTCAATCCAGCTGTAGCCCACG
>JAFLSQ010000005.1 GCA_022510865.1 Treponema sp. | reverse complement strand
TTTTCTGCTCACGCGCTACGGAATCATAAATCCGTCATTCCGCGATATGTTTTCTGCCGGTGGTCAGGTCGAGTTGCCGCTTCGGACTGGCGTTTTGGTCAGAATGCCAGCCGCTTTCGGTCGTATAAAAAGATACAGTAAGTTGATTTTTGATACTCTGCGTGAAACTTCGGAGCAGACGCTTTCAGAAAACTGGGGTGTTCCGGTTGTCAATAATGACCGCATAGGGCAATGGTGCAGACTGTGCGCGAAGAATTATGCGGGTAACAAAGACCGCCCTGACTATGATGTTGCTCTTGAAGTGCTGGAGAAAATCTTTTTACCCTACAGACGCACAGACGAGCAGCATCTTTTTGTGGCGGAGTCATAAAAACAGCACGGTCATCTAGTCCTCGTATCCCTCCCCATCCTTTACACAAATTTTACACAATCCGTGCATGGGATTTGATGTGCGCGCGGCATAATGGGCGCAAGAAAACATTGCGCAAGGAGGACACTGCGATGGACATTTTCGATGCGCTCACGCTCGCCGGGGGCTTGAGCCTTTTTCTGTTCGGCATGAGCGTCATGGGGCGCGCGCTGGAGCGGCGCGCGGGCGGGAAACTCCGCTCGCTTCTGGGGAGGCTCACGTCAAGCAGGGCGGCGGGGCTGATTACGGGGCTTGGAATCACGGCGGTCATCCAAAGCTCGTCCGCGACAACGGTCATGGTCGTGGGCTTCGTGAACTCGGGGCTGATGACTCTGCGCCAGGCAATCAACGTCATCATGGGGGCGAACGTCGGAACGACGGTCACGGCATGGGTTCTCAGCCTCGCGGGTATCGACAGCGGCAACGTCCTCGTCCGGCTGCTCAAGCCCTCGTCATTCACGCCGGTGCTCGCGCTCGCGGGAATCATCCTCTATATGTTCTGCAAGGGCGACAGGAAGAAGGACTCGGGTCTGATTCTGCTCGGGTTCGCCACGCTGATGTTCGGCATGGAAACGATGTCAGGCTCGGTCTCGGGGCTGCGGAGCGTGCCCTCGTTCCAGAGCCTTTTCGTGATGTTCCAAAGCCCGGTGCTCGGCGTGCTCGCTGGCGCGCTCCTCACGGCAATCATCCAAAGCTCGTCCGCCTCGGTGGGAATCTTGCAGGCGCTCGCGGTGACGGGGCAGGTCACTTACGGGGCGGCCGTTCCAATCATCATGGGTCAGAACATCGGGACGTGCGTCACGGCGATTGTCTCGGCGGTGGGCGCGACGAAGAACGCCAAACGCGCGGCGATGGTCCACCTCTCGTTCAACGTCATCGGGACGGCGGTGTGGCTCGCGCTCTTCTGCCTGGCGCGCTCGCTTCTTGCCCCGGCGGTGCTCGGCGAGCCGGCGTCGCTCATGGGAATCGCGGTGATTCACTCGGTGTTCAACGTGCTCTGCACGATGCTGATGCTTCCGCTCGCGTCCTTGCTTGAGGCGCTCGTCTGCAAAATCGTGCCAGACGCGAAGCGGCCCGAGGAGCCTGCGGAACTTGACGAGCGGCTTCTTGCCACCCCGTCAATCGCGCTTGAGCGGTGCAGGGCGGTTGCGGCGGACATGGCGCGCACTGCGGCGGACGCGCTCCGTGAGAGCATCGCGTCGCTTCGCTCCTACTCGAAGGAGACGGCGGAGGCAGTCCGCGAGAAGGAGGACCGCACCGACCACTACGAGGATTTGCTCGGAAATTATCTGGTGAAGTTGAGCGCGCGGCAGATAAGCGAGGCGGACAGCGCGGAGGCGGCGAAACTGCTCAAGATGATTGGCGACTTCGAGCGCATATCGGACCACGCGGTGAACCTGCTTGAGTCGGCGGAGGAGCTGGAGGAGAAGGGGCTTTCGTTCACGAAGCCTGCCCGCACGGAGCTTGAGACGCTCTTTGACGCGGTGGGCGAAATCCTCGACCTGTCGCTCTCGGCGTTCTTGGGCGACGACGTGGCCGCCGCGGAGATGGTGGAGCCGCTTGAGCAGGTCATCGACGACCTCAAGGAGCGGATGCGCACGCGGCACATCATCCGCTTGCAGCACGGCATCTGCTCGATTGACGCGGGCTTTGTCTGGGCGGACCTCCTCACCAACCTTGAGCGCGCCGCCGACCACTGCTCGAACATAGCGGGCTGCGTCATCGACATGCGGCTGCGGAACAACGCGCACACCCACGAGATGCTCCGCGAGCGGCGCGATGGCAGCGAGGATTCCCGCCAGAGTTACCGCGCGTTCGCCGCGAAGTATTTGTACGCGGAGCAGGCGGGAGCATGACGGTGCTCGCGTGGATTGCGCGGTGCGTGAAGAGGATTTGTACGCGGGATAGGGGTATTAGGTGGATTTTCCTGCTTGCCCCGCGCGGTGCTTCCTCCCCGGCGGATTTGTAAAGAAATCTTGCAGTGCCGTTTTCCACGCAGAGGGATTATTCAGCCGTGAACCTCGCACGGCTTGTCGGAGTCTCGTAGACATCTACCGCGTGGAGGGTGGGACAGTCCGAATTTGTGCCGGAAAGCTCTGGGAGGTACGAGAGGATTTTCTTGAAAATGTGCTCGGCAATCCGCTCCGCGCTCGGGTTCTGCGCGAATGATGCGATGTCGTTCAGGTTCGAGTGGTCAAGCTCGCCGCAGGCATCCCGGAGCGCGCGCTTGAGCCTCGCGAAATCAAAGAGCATTCCGCCGCCGTCCAGTTTTTGCCCGCGGACGTGGACCATCACCCTGTAATTGTGGCCGTGAAGATTCTCGCACTTGCCGTTGTAATCGCGGATAAAATGCGCTGCCGCAAACTCCGCCTCAACCCGAACCTCGTACATAGGGCGATTATATTGCGTTCCGCGCGGGCGGTCAAGACGTTTCAGTTATCCGCACCGTCACGCCATTTTTGTTCGGGCTTCCGTTTATGAAAAGAGTGTCCATCGTGTCCTCCTGTTCCGTCTGCGCCGCGTCCGCTCACAGTTCCGCGACAATCTGTTCCCTGGGTCTTTTCTCGGTGTGACCTTTCGCGGGTTCGCAGTCGTCGGCAATGTAGCCCACGGGGAAAATGGCAATCAGGTTGAAACCGCGCATCTGCTCGAACGAGTCCTTGAGGGCTTTCTCGTCGAAGTGGCCGATCCATGTCGTTCCGAGACCAAGGTCGTGAATCTGGAGCATCATCTGCGTAGCCACAATCGCGGCATCGATGTCGGCGAAGTTCTTGCCGTCGAATTTCCGCACCCAACCCTCCTGCTCGCTCGCGCCAACGACGAGGAGCGCGGGGGCATCGCGCACGAAGGGAAACGGAACTGCGCCCAGAGCCTTTTCCCGCGCCTCGCCGCTCTTCACGACCCAGATTCTGTACGGCTGGAGGTTGCACGCCGTGGGAGCGCGAAGTCCCGCCTCCACAATCCGCTGGATTTTCTCCGCCTCTACTTCCCTTGCGGAAAATTTCCGCACCGAAAACCTCTCGCACGCCAGCTTAAAAAAGTCACCCATGATTTCTCCGTCTGATTGCATTCTAGCACAAATTGTCTTTTGATGTCGATAAAAGGTATGCGGATTGGCGCGATTTGGAATGAAGGCGCATCGTGTGCGCGAACAAAAATCCAGTTTGTCCTGCCGCTTTATTCCTTCCGAGAATTTTACAACTTTCAAAGTCAATTGGACTGCCGCCTTTTTAAATCCCCGAAAGTTCCCGCGCCTTGTCCCGCACCGCGGCAAAAAGCCTGTCCTTGTCACCGGCGTTCTCCGTGATTATGCGCACGAACACGCTTCCCGCCACAACCGCCTCGACGTAAGGCGCGAGGATTTTGGACTGCTCGCCTCGGCTGATTCCGAATCCGCCGTAAATCAGGCTGTTTCCCTGCGCGGCTTTTTTTATGAACGCGATTGTCTCGTCGTCAATCTTGGTGTCGCTTCCCGTGATTCCTGTGCGGAGCGACGCGTAGATGTACTTGAAGCCCGCGTTCGCCATTTTCGCAAGACGCTCGTCGGACATCGAGGGGGATGCCACGGGAATGTTCTCCATCCCGTTTTTCCTGCACGCAGATGTCAGCCCCTCGTCAAAGTCAAAGGGAAGGTCGGGGATTATCATCCCGCTCACTCCGGATGCCGCCGCCCTCTCGCAGAACGACTCAACGCCCGGAGTGTAGACGAGCGAGCCGTAGCTCATCAGGTAAATCGGGATTGCGGGGAATTCCGCGTGGATTTTTTTTATCAGCCCGAGGCCGTCAGAAGTCCTGTACCCGCGCTCAAGCACCTTCGAGCACGCGCTCTGAATCGCAGGGCCGTCCGCGCTCGGGTCGCCGAACGGCAGCTGGATTTCAAGAATGTCCGCGCCGCCCTCCACGAGCGCGCGCGCCGCCGTCAAAGAAATCTCGTCAGTGGGATAGCCCGCCACAAGGTGCGACATCAATTTTATCTTCGCCATTTTATCCTCCATAAAAAAAAACAAATTTATTTTCACGCCGATTTTAAGCCTGAGCCGCAGACATCACAAAATCCGCGCCTTTCAAAGAAATCGCCCACCGATTGCGCTGTAATCGCCCCACGATTGACCTGCAATCGTACCACGATTGACTTGCAATCGCCCCACGATTGACCTGTAATCGTACCACGATTACCCTATGAATCGTACCACGATTGCAACTGAATCGTGGTACGATTACAACGCTAGCATTCCGATAGCCCCAATGCCCGAGCCTACCTGCCGCCCTCGAACTCGCGCATCTCCATGTCAACGAAACGCCGAATCATCTCGCGGTAAAGCGCCTCAATCATCTCCGCGTCCGCGCCGTGCTCGGAGGCTTTTGCCCGCACCCTCTGAATCACAGCCTCGACGCGCTTTGTGTCGCGCACGCCGTCCGCGTTTTTCTTGAACGCCGCCGCCTGCGCCACGAAGCGTCCGCGCTCCGCAATCAGCCGCACAATCTGCTCGTCAATGTGCTCGATGTTTGCACGGACTTCCTCAAGGCTCGTGCAGGTCATCTCGCGCCCATCAAGTCAGCGTCATGAATGTCAGTCGATTTCTCAAGCCTCTGGATTTCCGAGTGCAGGAAGCCGAGCCACTCGTCCTTTCTGAAAACCGGGCTTGTGATGAAAACGTCCTTGTCGCCCCGTCCGCTCATGTTCACGACGAGGGTCTGATTCTTTCCCATCTCCTTTGCAAGTTTGATTGCCTGCGCTCCCGCGTGGGCGGATTCAAGCGCGAAGAGGATTCCCTCGTTTTTCGCGAAGAACTGGACGGCATCCAGAGCCTCGCTGTCGAGCGCGCTTTTGAATTCCACGCGGCCGCTCTCTCCGAGCGCGGCGAGTTGTGGCCCGATTCCGCAGTAGTCAAGCCCCGCGGAGATTGAGCGCGTTGCGAGCGCCTGGCCGTCGTCGTCAAGGAGAAAACGGCTTTTGTATCCGTGCATTATGCCCACTTTTCCGGCGTTGCCTGTCATCCGCGAGGCGTTCTGTCCCGCGTCAGGCCCGATTCCGCCCGCCTCAACCGCGACAAGCCGCACATCCTTTTCGTTTATGAAAGGCGCGAAAAATCCGATTGAGTTCGAGCCGCCGCCGCAGCAAGCCACGAGCGCGTCAATCTTGATTTCGCGTTCCTGCGCCTGCTTTTTGACCTCGTTTCCGATGACGCTCTGGAACTCGCGCACGATGTCAGGGTAAGGCGCAGGGCCGAGCGCGCTTCCGAGAACGTAATGCGTGCTGTCGGGGTTCGCGGCCCAGTCGCGCATCGCCTCGTTCACAGCGTCTTTGAGCGTCCTGCTTCCCGATGTTACCGCATGGACTTTCGCGCCGTAAAACTCCATCGCGGCGACGTTAGGCTGCTGTCGGCGCACGTCCACCTCGCCCATGTAGACCGTGCACTCAAGCCCTAGGTTCGCGCACGCCGCAGCCGTCGCAAGCCCGTGCTGACCCGCGCCGGTCTCCGCGATAATCCGCTTTTTTCCCATGCGCTTTGCGAGCAGGCACTGTCCCATCGCGTTGTTGATTTTGTGCGCGCCGGTGTTCGCAAGCCCCTCAAGTTTTATGTAGATTTTCGCGCCGCCAAGGATTTGTGTCGCTGTCCGCGCAAAGTAAAGCGGTGTGGGCCGCCCGATGTAATCGCGCTGAATTTCCGAAAGCTCGTCCAAAAATTTCCTGTCAGCCATTGCGTCACGGAAAGCAGCCTCAAGTTCGTCCAAGGGGCGGCGCAGAACTTCGGCGACATATTTTCCGCCGTAATTGTCAAAAAATCCGTCTGTTGAATCTGTCATAGTTTTCTCCATAAAAATAATTTTCTGATTTTTATCGCGCGATGCGTCAGACTGCCCCGCCGATTTTTTCGAAGAGGCCGCGCAGTTTTTTTTCGTCCTTGATGCCGGGTGCGCTCTCCACGCCGCTTGACACATCAAGAAGCTCAGGCGATAGCCTCCCCGTGATTTCGCCGATATTCTCCGCAGTGATTCCGCCGGCAAGCCAGAGCGGGGATTTTTCCTTGCAGGCGAGGACGAGCCTCTCATCAACCCTGATTCCGGTTCCGCCAAGCCGCGAGCCGGAGCGCGAGTCAACTAGGACGCGGAATTCGCCATCTCTCAAAAACTCATCGAGTTTCGCAAGATCCTGCTCGCAAGAGACATTGGCCGCGACAAAATGCGCGACATCAAGATATTGATTCTTAAAATCGCAGGGCGCGATGCCGTGGAACTGAATCGCATCCACGATTTTCCGCCGCGACAAATCCAATGCCGCTTCCCACTCTTCGCCTTCGAGTTTTGTAACCACCGCGACAAGAAGCGGCATTTTCTCCCCGAACTTTTTTTGCAGTTCGCGCCGCACTTCCTCCACAAAAGCCGCGTCCACATTCCTCGGCGACTGCCCGCAAAAAATGAAGCCGAGAAAATCCGCGCCCAATTCAGAAGCGCAGAGCGCGTCCTGCATCCGCGTGATTCCGCAGATTTTCACGAGCGGGATTCTGCCCCCGCGATTTTTTTCCTGCAACCGCCGCGCGACGCAAAGCCAGAATTCTCCCTGCGCGGACAGTTCCGTATTTTCAAACGAGCGCGTGTATTCGCGGGTGACTTCGGGATTTTTCGCCGCAGCCTCGCCCATCAAAAATCCGTCGAATCCCATCGCGGAGACGGCGGCGGCGCATTTGGGGCTTTGGATTCCGCTCTCGAAAACCACTTTCGCGTTCGGGGAGATTCTTTTTATAGAAGAAAGCATTTTCGCGGGAACGAGCATGTCAATCGAAAAGTCTGCCAAATCGCGCGAGTTCACGCCGCAGATGAAATTCCCGGGATTGCTCGGATTGCTCAATTTGTCTGAATTGCCCATGCGGGAAAAGACATACTGCAATTTTTCGATGTCGCCGGCCTCGCGCACTTCCACCAACGCGGAGATTCCAAGCTCGCACACTTTCTGCGCCATCTCAAAAAAACGCTCTTTTTCCAGAATGCGGGCAATCAAAAGAACCGCGTCCGCGCCCGCGCGGTACGCCACTTCGACATCGTGAACATCGAACAGGAAATCTTTCCGCAGGAGGGCAGGCGCGTCGCCTCCGTTGTGCGCGGCATAATCATCAAGCGCGGTGCGCACGGCAATCAAATCATCTAGGCTGCCCTTGAAATAATTTTTTTCCGTAAGCACGCTGATTGCGCGCGCGCCGCTTTTGGCGTATTCGAGCGCGGTTTTCGCCGCGTCCAAATCAGGCGAGATGTCGCCCTTGCTCGGCGAGGCTCGCTTCACTTCCAAAATCGCGCCGTGGCGTGCAAGAAATTTCCGCACACAGACTCCGCGGCTTTCAGGAACATCGCATCCGTATTCGTACCCGAGCCGCTCGATGTCCGACTTTCGCCTTTCGACGATTTCATCCAAAATATCCATTTTTCCTTCCGCAATCACAGCTTAACGCAAGATGATGTATGACAATCCCGAGCGAATCAAATCTCTTTTGAGACCGCCTGAATCTCGCGCAGTTTTTTCAACGCCGCGCCAGAGTCAATCGCGCCGAGCGCAAGGTCATATCCGTCTTTGAGCGTCTTTGCCTTGCCGCTCAGATAAAGGACTGCCGCCGTGTTCAGCCCGATTGAGGCGCGGATTGCCGCCCTGCCTTTTCCTTCAAGGATTTCCATCGCGAGCCTCGCGTTGTCCTCGCCGCTTCCGCCCAGAAGGTCATTTTCGGAAAGCCCCTCAATTCCGAATTTCGCGGGGTCTATCACATAGCGGCTTTCCTTTCCGCTCTCCGTAATCTGGAAAACATCGGTGGGCGCGCACGGACTGATTTCATCATAGCCGTCGCGCGAGTGCACGACCATCACGCGCTTCGTGCCAAGTTTTTTCGCAGCCCGCGCATAGGTCTCAAGCAAATCCTCCGAATAAACTCCGAGCACGGCGTAGTCAGGCTCAGACGGATTGAGGAGGGGGCCCAGGATGTTCATTATCGTCTTTATGCCGAGTGCCTTCCGCACTGGAGTTGCGAACCGCATCGCGGAGTGATAGACCGGAGCCATCAGAAAGGCGAAGCCCGTTTTCTGTGCAAGGATTGATGTCTGCTCTGGCGCGGCATCGATTTTTATGCCGAGCGACTCATAGAAATCCGCCGCCCCCGACTTTGACGAGACCGCCCTGTTCCCGTGCTTTATGATTGTCTGCCCGAGGCTTGCCGCAACGATTGCCGAGAGCGACGAGATGTTGAAGCTGCCTTTCTCGTCCCCGCCAGTTCCGACAATCTCCGCATGGCCGGAGAGTTCAAGCGGAAACTTGCGCTTCTTTTTCATCAGCACGCGGGCGCACCCCGCGATTTCGCTTGACGCGACTCCTTTTGAAGCCATCGCCACGAGGATTGCCGCCATGATTCGCTCGTCCATCGTCCCGTCCGTCATGTTCTCCATGAAGAATTCCGCTTCGGTCTCGGACAAATCTTTTTTTGCGATGAGGCGGTTCAGGAAATCCGCGCTTGGAAGATTCTCGCGGCGGTAATTCAGGAACGAGCGCAGAAGCTTCTCACAGTTGTCCGATGCAATCGATTCGGGATGGAACTGCACCCCCTCCAGCGCGAATTTTTTGTGACGGATTCCCATGATGTCGCCGTCCTCTGCGCGTGCGGTGACTTCGAATTCCTCGGGCAAAGTTTTCTCGTCCACAACGAGCGAATGGTAGCGCGTGAATTTTCCCTTCTTGCCAATCGTCCGGAAAAGCCCCTTTCCGTCAAGATTGATTTCCTCGACAATTCCGTGCTTGATGAATTTCGCCTGAACGATTTTCGCGCCGAACGCCTCAGCCATCGCCTGATGCCCAAGGCAGATTCCCAAAACCGGGATTTTTCCCGCGAAATGCTTGATTGCCTCCTCGCTAACGCCCGCATCGCACGGACGGCCGGGGCCGGGAGAAATCACAAGATAATCCGGGGCAAGTCTTTCGATGTCGGAGACGGTGCATTCTCCGCTCCGCAAAACCACAACCTCAACAGCGCCGTCAAGCGCCTGAAACGACTGCACGACGTTGTACGTAAAAGAATCGTAATTGTCAACAATAACAACTTTCATTTTAACTTATCTCCTATAGAACTCCGCGTTAGCGGGCGCGCAAGGATGCGCGAAATAGCAGATTGACTGCGAAGCGGGCAATCTGCAAATGATAAAAATACATGGATGTATTTTTATCATTTCTCCTAAATATAGAAAATGCGAAAAATCCATCCGCAGCAACTCAATCCGCCTTTTTGAACGCCGCCATCAACGCGCCCATCTTTTCGTTCGTCTCCTCGAACTCGCGCTCGGGATTGGAATCATATACAATTCCGCCGCCTGCCTGTAGCGTCCAGACCTTTCCCTGCTTCAGGGCGCAGCGAAGCGTTATGCAGAAGTCCAGGTCGCCGTCCGGGCGGACATAGCCCACCGCGCCCGCATAAAAATTGCGCTTTACTTTTTCGATGCGCGAAAGGATTTGCATCGCGCTGATTTTCGGTGCGCCGCTCACAGTTCCTGCGGGGAACGCCGCGCGAAGGACTTGTACGGGCGGAATTCCCGGCTCCACATCGCCCTCCACGTTGCTCACGATGTGCATCACGTGGCTGAAAGTCTCCACTTCCATGAACTGCGTCACCTTGACGCTTCCCGCCTTGCAGACGCGCCCCAAATCGTTCCGCGCCAAATCCACAAGCATCAGGTGCTCGGCGCGTTCCTTCGGGTCGCCCGAGAGTTTGATTTTGAGCATCTCGTCCTCGGACGCGCTTTTTCCGCGCCGAATCGAGCCTGCAATCGGATGAATCGAAGCCCTGCCGCCAATCACGCGCACGAGACTTTCGGGCGAGCATCCCGCAATCTGGAATTCGCCGAAATCAAGATAAAGCAGATAAGGCGAGGGATTTATTGCGCGGAGCCTGCGGTAAATCTCCATCGCGGAAGTCTCGCACTCCATGCGGACGCGGCGCGAAGGCACGGCCTGAATTATGTCGCCCGCGACGATGTGCTTTTTCAGCTCGACGACTTTCTCGCAGTATTCTTTTTTGCTCTGCTCGATGTCAGTGATGAGCGTGCACGGCGCGACCTCTTCGGCGGAATCCATGTATGAGAAATCCATGTCGTTCAGACGCTTGACGAGAGCGTCCACTTCCTTTTTAAGATCAATCTGACGCTCGGCATAATTCAGCGCGAATATGTGAAGTTTCTCGGTGAAATGGTCAAAGACGATGTAGATGTGCCCCGCGACAAAGCAGCACTCGGGAATGCGCAGCTCGTCAAACTGATTCTCAAGGCGGACTGTGTCGCATTTTCTTACGAACTCGTAGCTCAGATATCCGATGCCGCTCGCAGGGAGGGGGATTTCGGGAACGGGGCTTTTGTTCTGCGACGCGACATAGACGAGCGCGTCCAGAATGTCAGGCTCTTTTTCCTTGCCCACCGCGTTCCGGCTCACCACGCCCGCGGCGTTGAACGGCAGGCGGCGGCCGTCAATCAAAAACGCGATCCCGTCATCGTCCTGCACGATTTTAAAAGCCTCCGCCGTCATCAGAATTGAAAAACGCTCGCGGCCCTTGTTGAAGCTGGCCGACTCCAGAATCGCCTTCGCCCCGATTTTTTTTGCGAGCGAGAACGGCGTGTAACGCTCGCTTGAAAGACAAACATAAATTGAATCAGTTCGTTGTTCCATTTTATTCTCCGGAAAAGCGCGGAAATCCGCACTGCTTTGTTTTTATTTACAGAAACACATTGAGGAGAGTATATCACGCCGTTATGTTTCTGTCAACAGAAACACGCTTGCTGCGCGGTGCGGTCAAGAATTCGGCATGACCAGTTGACAAATCCTGCGATATTTTCTATTATGCAAAGTGTCAGTCTAATAAAATAATAAAAGACTCGTGTCGGGCACGGGTCTTTTTTATTGCGGGCGCGCTGCCCGGAGGTTCGGATGGAGTATACGGCTTACTCACAGATAAAATATTACAAGGAATGCGATGCTCTTGTGCGTGGGATGGGATTTGTCCTTGTTGACCTGAAAATCATTCCGGCAAAGACCGTCGTCAAGATTTCCGCTGTGATTGCCTCGGAAGACCCGGCCGTGAACATCGGCGTGAACGACTGCGCAAGGGTTCACCGTGTGCTGCTTCCGCGTCTGGAGGCTCTGCTTGGAACTGAGGACACGATGATGGAGCTGACTTCTCCGGGAGTGGAGCACAACATCAAGAATGCGGCGGAATTCGCGCTTTTTGCTGGGCGCGAGGTCCGCGTCTGGGACAAGAGCGTGACTGACTGGCTGAGCGGGAAAATCGTTTCCGCAGATGATAAATCGGTGACAATAGAGACTGTGAGCGGGGAGAGGCTCGCTGTCTCTTATGAGAACATAGCAAAAGCAAAATTTATTTATACCAAACAGGAGGTATGATAAAATGTCTGAGATGGCAGAGGCAATCCGTCAGCTGATTTCCGAGAAAGGTTATTCGGAAGATTCGGTGCGGCAGACAATCGAGCGCGCTTTGAAGGCCGCTTACAAGAGAACTTACGGAACAGATGAGAACGCCATCGTTATTTTCAACGATGATATGTCGGACGTGTCAATTTATTCGCGCAAAGTCGTGATTGACGGCGTATATGACCCTGTGATGGAGATTGAGCTTGAGGAGGCGAAGAAACTCGCCGGAGACTCGGTTGAGGAGGGCGATGAGATTGACATTCTTGAGGACCCCAAATCTTTTGACCGCTCCGCTGTTGCCACCGGAAAGCAGACCGCTCATCAGGGCTTGAACGAGACCTACAAAAATTCATTGATGAACGAGTATAAGGACAAGGTCGGCGAGATTATCATCGGCTATCACCAGCGGGAGCGCAACGGCAACATCTATGTGGATTTGGGCAACGCCGGGCGGCTTGAGGGCGTTCTTCCTGTGAAGTATCAGTCCAAGCTTGAATTCTACGAGAAAGGCGACAGAATCAAGGCTCTGATTGTTGATGTTAAGCCCACGAATTCCGGAATCCAGCTGGTTCTTTCCAGAAGCGACCCGAAGCTTGTCAGCTCAATCCTTGAGAAAGAGGTTCCCGAGATTGCTGACGGCACGGTTGAGATTCAGAAGATTGTCCGCGACGCGGGCTACCGCACGAAAATCGCGGTGTACTCAAAGCGCGAGGAGGTCGATCCTGTGGGCGCGTGCGTCGGTCTTAAAGGTGTCAGAATCCAGAGCGTAATCCGCGAGCTTCTGAACGAGAAGATTGATGTGCTCAAATGGGATCCGGATCCTGTCGTCTTCATCAAGAATGCGCTTTCTCCGGCTCAGGTTGAGCGCGTGGTGATTATGGACGCGCAGAAACGTCAGGCGCTCGCCATAGTTGAGGAGTCGCAGCTGTCGCTTGCAATCGGGCGGCAGGGGCAGAACGTCCGCCTTGCCAACCGGCTCTGTGACTGGAACATTGATGTCAAGACCGTGGAGCAGGCGGCGGAGATTGATTTCTCTTCTGTGAGCACGGTTCAGACCGCAAGAAGCCTTTTCAGCGATGATGAGCAGGATGATTATGCCGAGATTACGACCGTGGCCGAGCTTCCGGGAGTTGACGCGGATGTTGCGGCTCTGCTCAAGGAGAACGGAATCGAGGAGATTCAGGACTTCATCGAGGCGTATGACAGTGACTCAATCAGCATTGAGGGTGTTACAAAAGAGGCGCTGGAGAAAATCAACCGGCTGATAAATGAGAACGTTGAGTTCGTTGAGGAGGAGGTTGAGGCCGAGAAATCAGAGGCTCAGCAGCCATCTCAGACGGATGCGGCACCGGCGGCTGAGGAAGAAGAATATTTCTGCCCGGAGTGCGGCGCGAAAATCACCTTGGACATGACAAAGTGCCCGAGCTGTGGTTGTGAATTTGAATTTTCAGACGAGTAGTGCAGAGAAAAAGAGGAAGGTATAAGGTTATATATGGCAGACGAAAACGAGAAAAAGCCCGGATTTGTAGTTCACAAAAAGCAGCTGGATTCGACTCCTGCTTCGGCACCTGAGAAAAAGCGTGTTCTTGTCGTAAAAAAGAAACCGCAGGCGCAGGGGAACGCCCAGCCGCAGACTCAAAATCAGGCTTCTGCTAATGCAAATGGCGCTCAGAAGCCGCGCGTGGTCGTGAAGAAGGTGGATAATCCTTCCGCGCAGGCACAGAAGCAGGATTCCAAGCCGGCGGGTCAGCACAAGCAGGATCAGCGGCCCAGAACTTTTGAGCTGAACACATCACGTCCGAACGTCAAGGCGGGCAATCTTTCTGACAAGCCGCGTCAGGGCGGATGGCAGAACCGCGACCGCAACGGCGGTGCTTACAACCGCGGCTCGTCCTCACAGGGCGGGCGCTCATATTACCGTGAGGGCGGCGGTTTCAGCGGCACTCAGGCGCGGCAGAGCTATCAGAACCGCGAGCGCGACGGTCAGGGCGGTTTTAACCGCGGCAACGGAGCGCAGGGCGGAGGTTTCCGGGGCAACGGTCAGGGCGGCGGATTTTATCGCGGCGGAAACGGTCAGAACGGATTCAACCGCGGTCAGGGCGCGGCCGGTCAGGGAGGATTCAGAGGAAATCGTCCGGGAATGGGCGGGAATTCCGGCGGTGTCTCCCCGGTAGACCAGTCACGTCAGCCGGCGAAAAAGACGTTCAAGGGCAAGAAGCAGATATATAACCGCAAGGATGAGGAGCAGTACGATGACAAGTTCTTCGAGCAGAAAAAGAAGAGCGACACTCCTGCGTCTGCCGTTCCAAAATCCATAGATATAATGAAGACAATCTCGGTCTCTGATTTGGCGCGGAAAATGAACCTCAAGGCGAACGAGGTAATCGCAAAACTGATGGGGATGGGAGTGCAGGCCACAATCACCCAGTCAATCGACGCCGACACCGCGATTCTGCTTGCGGCGGAATACGGCAGCGAGGTTCATCTTGTGAACCTTTATGATGAGACTGTCATTGCAAGCGAGAATGATGAGGGCGTTGAGCTTCTTCCGCGTCCTCCGATTGTCACTGTGATGGGACACGTTGACCACGGTAAGACAAAGACTTTGGACGCAATCCGGCACTCTCACGTTGCGGAAGGCGAGGCGGGCGGAATCACGCAGTCAATCGGCGCGTATTCGGTCACAACTCCGAAAGGTACGATTACCTTCCTTGATACTCCCGGTCACGAGGCGTTCACGATGATGCGCGCCCGCGGAGCGCAGGTCACTGATATTGTCGTTCTTGTCGTGGCCGCGGATGACGGCGTTATGCCCCAGACGCTGGAGGCAATCAGCCATGCTAAAGACGCCAACGTTCCGATTATCGTTGCTGTGAACAAAATTGATAAGCCGACTGCCAACCCGGACAAGGTTAAGACCGAGCTTTCTGAGCGCGGTCTCACTCCCGAGGAATGGGGCGGCGACACGCAGTACGTCCATATCTCGGCCCTTAAAAAAGAAGGAATCGATGATTTGCTGGATGCCATTTTATTGCAGGCAGAAATGCTTGAGCTTAAGGCGAACCACGAGTGCCGCGCGGAAGGGCGCATCCTTGAGTCGCGGGTTGACCAGGGGCGCGGCGTTGTCTCCACGGTGGTCATTCAGCGCGGAACTCTGCGCAAGGGCGACCCGTTCGTGGCTGGAATTTACGCAGGAAAAGTCCGCTCAATGTTCGATGACTGCGGAAATCGGATAACAGAGGCCGGGCCGTCAATCCCAATTGAGGTCCTTGGAATTGAGAAAGTTCCGAACGCTGGCGATCCGTTCCAGGTGACTGTCACAGAGAAAGAGGCCAAGACAATCTCCGAGAAGCGTCAGGAGCTGAAACGCTCTGAGGAGGCGCGCTCGGTCAAGAAAGTCACGCTGGAGACTTTCAACGCCACAATCAAGGACAACAAGATGATGGAGCTGAAAGTCATCATCAAGGCGGATTTGCAAGGCTCGGTCGAGGCCCTTGAGTCATCTTTGAAAGAGCTGTCAACGTCAGAAATCAGGCTTTCGGTCATCCATTCGAGCGTCGGCGCAATCAACGAGTCGGATGTGACGCTCGCCGCCGCGGACTCAAACGCCATCATCATCGGATTCAATGTGCGTCCCACTCCGAAGGCAAAACTTCTTGCCGACCAGGAGCGCGTGGAAATCAGAAAGTACAATGTAATCTATAAATGCAAGGAAGAGATTGCGGCCGCGATGGAGGGAATGCTCCAGCCGGATGAGCAGGAGGAGGTCATCGGCGGGCTTGAGGTGCGCGAAACGTTCAAAGTGCCTAAAGTCGGAATTATTGCCGGCTGCTCGGTTTCTGAGGGAATTGTGCGGCGCACTGCGAGCGTGAACCTTGTGCGCGATGGAATTGTCGTCTACACCGGAAAAATCTCCTCGCTCAAACGCTTCAAGGATGATGTCAAGGAAGTGTCTGTCGGATACGAGTGCGGAATCGGAATCGAGGGATGTCAGGATATCCGCATCGGAGACCGTCTTGAGGTGTTCGAGATTATCAAGGTCGCAAGAAAACTCGGGAAGACTCTTGCCGAGGAGCAGGCAGAGATTGAGAGGCGCAACGTTACCGGGAGCGCCTCCGATGACAAGGAGTAGGAATGGGACAGTACAGGCTGCCGCGTCTGAATGACCAGCTGCGGGACGAGATTTCCAAGCTGATTCTTCATGGCGATGTGAAAGACCCGCGCGTATCTACTTTTCTGAGCGTGAACCGTGCGGAAGTCACCTCGGATTTGTCCTATGCGAAGGTCTATGTCTCGTCTTTTCTTCCGGACGGTCAGCTCCGCAAGGGGGTGGCTGGGCTGAACGCGGCCGCCGGGTTCATCCAGCGCGAGATTGCGAGAAAACTGCGCATCTATAAATTTCCAAAGCTCCAGTTCGTCGTTGATGAGGGGATGAGAAGCGGCTTTGACATGGTTCAGAAACTGACCGCGCTTGAGCGTGAGGAGAATGAGCGTGCCGCTGGCGCAGGCAATCCAGAAACTGATGATGACAGCCCTGATTTCCCAGACTCTAATTGATTACGAATTTGTAGGCGACTTTTCCGTCTGCATTCTTGAAGATCAGGCCAAGGAATCGGCCGTCTGGGGAGAAAACCGCGGCTGATGTGTCATTCGCAATCGAGTGCAGGCTTCTGCTGAAATTGGGGCTTCTGAGCGGTCTGCCGTTCTGAAAATCCGTTGTGGCGCTCGCACCCGCTGTGGTAATCACGTCAAAACCGCACAGTCTTGCGGTGTCCGCGTCAAAATCCATCCTTTTCTCACGGATTTCATTCTGCAAGTTTTTTTCCGCCTCGTCATGTTTTTTCTCATCCTGATTCTCTGGCTTTTCCGCGCCGGAAAAATCATACGCCTGCCTGATTGCGCTGTCTATCGAAAAATCATCAAGGCTCCTGAATCCCGCTGAGTCCTCAACCAGAAAATTCCCCACTTTCGTCCTGTAAAGCCCGACAAGATGCGCCGCGCTGCCGCATTCGGATGCGATGTCCCGCGCAAGGCTCCGGATGTACGTGCCCTTTGACACCGAGAATTCAATGAGCGCGTACTCAACGTGCCCGTCCGCGTTCATGCGGATATCTTTGACTTTTGATGAGTAGACTGTGATTCTGCGCTCGGGCAGTTCCTGCGGTGCGCCTGTGCGGGCAAGGTCACTGGCGCGTTTTCCGCCCACGTGGATTGCGCTGAAAGACGGCGGCCGTTGCATCAGCTCTCCGGAAAAAGATTTTACGGTGCGCTCAAAGTCATCTTTTGGGGGCAGCGGGGCAGTCCGCACGATTTTTCCTGTGCATTCCAGAGTGTCAGTCTCTTCCCCGAATTTTATCACCGCCTCGTAGGTCTTGTCGAATTCCGTGATGTTTCCCGCAAGACGTGTGAGCCTTCCCGTGCAGACGACCAGAAGCCCCTGGGCAAAACTGTCAAGAGTGCCGGTGTGCCCGACTTTTGAGGTTCCGAGCGCTTTCTTCACGCTGTGCAGGGCAGAGAAGGATGTGGGGCCGCTTTTTTTCGCAAGCAGGACAATTCCATCGGCGCACATAATCATATAAAAAGCGTGCTGGTGGCCTTCTCGTACAGGAAGCGCAGATCCTCCTCCTGCATTGTCGTGTACTTGAAGTCCACGCATGAGAGAGTTCCGTCTGTGCTGCGGTAAATTTTGTTCACATCACCGGTGACAAAAATATCTCTTGTGAGAACCGGGCCTTTCTTTATGGAGAAAATGAGCTTTATGCCGTATTCCTCGCCTTTGAAAAACGTGCAGGCCTTGCTCGTCATTCCAAGCACAAGACGCTCGTGATCCACGAACAGGATTGACGGCTCTTCCGGCCTGTCCTGCATTGCCTCGACGCGCTCGGGTTTCGGCTCAGTAAGATATTTGCACACCGGAACCAGCTGGATTCCGTTTCCGGCGTTTTTCTCAACCTTTGCGTCCTCCACGAACTGCTCAAGAAGCTGCTTCGCGCTCTTCTGATTCTCAAGCGGGATGATTTTCCATGCCGGCCGCACAAAAAGCTCAACCGACTCATCTGGAACGCACCTGATGTTCAGCTCTTTTTTTGTCTTGCACTCAAAATAAATCAGGGCGGAGAAATCGTAGTTTTTCTCCTCAACAGTCTCAAGTATCCGGTCAATCACCGGCGGGATGGAGAGGGCAAGTCCGTCATCGTTCTCCTGCACTTTTGAATGGAAATAAAGCCCGACCCGGTTGAAGTAAAACTCAACTTTCACAGTTTTGTTCAGGAAACGTCTCGCCGCGGCCGGCGGATCTTCAAGCAGAATCTCGCCTTTGTTCGAGACCTGAACCTTGTCGCCTTTTATTGCCACAGGAAAAATCTGCGAAGTGAGCGAGCGGATAATCTCGTCACTGCCAAGGCTGTCCTCCACGGGAGTCAGCGTGACCGGCACGTTGCCGTCCGTCAGATACTGCACGACCAGACTGCGCTCAATCCCCGAGAGTGATTTTTGTTCCATCATAATTTCCCCCACCTGTCCACAGAAATCTGGTAAATCAGATTTTTTTTGTTCAGATACAATGTTACATCAACTGTGCCCTGTTTGCAATAAAAACGGACTGGAACCTGCGTCATTTCATCGGAAATGAAAGGCTCGCCTAAAATCCATTTGTCAAACAGCGCGATTTTCCCGCTGCTCTCATCATCATCTGATTTTTTTGCCGGGAAATCAGACTTGAATTCGTTTTTCCATGCGGCCACAAAATCATCCCGGAAAAAAACTAGGTTGAAAATGTACGGCGCGTCAAAATATTCCTGCGGCTCGACGTAAAAATCCGATGACAGGGCATTGCAGAAATTCTGCACGGCCTCACGCTCGTCCTGGCCAAGCAGCCTGCTGTCAAGAAGTGCGAAATCCGGGTACTCGGGATAGACCGCCCCGCCTCGTTCCCTGCCGATTTTCGCGAGCGTGTGCGTGAATCTCACCGTGTTTCCGTACAGGCTGGAGTCTGGCGCAAGATTCTCATCAAGGACATCGCCCTCAATCTCGCGCGTCCAGGAGACTTGCGCGCCCCTGTCCCGCACCGCGTCCTTGATTGTCTCGACATCCGTGTAAGACAGTTTTGACGCGCCCGTGTTCGAGCAGGAGCAAAGGGCGAGAATCATAAGCGATGAAAAAATCCCGTGACTTTTTTTCATTTTATCCTGAAAGTCTAGCACAATTTTTTGTCCGCGTCACCATCTGATTTTATTTTTCCGTGATTTTTTTTTGCGAATCTGTTGACATGACTGCCCGGAAATGCTATCATAAATAATCGTTGTCTCCGATGGGCAGTTAGCTCAGCTGGTACGAGCGTCTGGTTTACACCCAGAATGTCGGGAGTTCGATCCTCTCACTGCCCATCACTTTACGGTCCGCCTTTTATGAGCGGGCCGTTTTTTTATTCCTGTTTTTCCGGCAGGTCTTTCTGGCTTCCGGTGGAAATTCCGTTTCTTAGAATCAGGCCTATCCATTTGAGGTCATCGATGTTCTCGCAGACGATTTTTATGACCACGGTGATTGGCACGGCAAGAATCATGCCGATAAATCCCCAGATATAACCCCAGAGCGACAGGCAGACCAGAATCGCGAACGGAGACAGCCCCAGATTTTTTCCCTCGATTCTTGGCTCAACGATGTTTCCGAGCGTAAGGTTGATGACCGTCAGGATTACGAGCACGAAAATCGGTTTGGCAAAAAGAGGGGAGAACTGGAGCACCGCGAAAAGCGTCGTGATTCCGACGGAGATGATTGAGCCGAACACCGGGATGAAATTCATTATGAACGCGACGAAAGCCCAGACAATCGGGAAGTCCATCCCGATAATCCATGTTGTGAGGAAGACGAGCACACCGGTTGCCAGCGAGACGAAGAATTTGATTGAGATGTAGCGCACTGTGTCGCTCACAATCTGGTGGCTGATCCGCGAGAATTTCTCTTTACCGGAGTCGAACGCGCTGTTCAGTTTGTCCCGCGTGAGGTTTATCTCAATCTCGATGAAAATCATCATCAGCACAATCAGGAAAAAACTTTTTCCGAACGCCACCAGCCCGGATGAGAGGAACACCGCCGCTTTCTGCGCGTATTTCTGCACCTCAAGATTTTTCCACAGGTTCGTGATGAAGCCCGCGCCCGCGTCGAATTCAAGGTTCAGCCTGGCCGCGATGAGCCTGTATGCGGCAAGGAATTTTGACTCGTACTTTGGGTACTCGTAGATGATTGACCTGAGAGCCGAGACAAGAAGCGAGGAAATCCCGAAAAAAACCACAAGGAAAAGTATGATGACAAAGATTGATGACAGCGTCCACGGAATTCTGGTCTTCGCGTTGATTTTTTTGATGATTGGGAAAAACACGAATGACAGCATGAGCGCGACTACGACCGGCAGGACGAAAGACGACATTGTTTTGCACAGCGTGCCCGCAAGAACACATGCGAAGAAAAGCAGGACGAAAAAAGATGCCCTCTGATAATTTTTATCAGCCATTATGTACTCCTTATTCAAGCAGATAATTTAATTTTTTTTCGGAAGAATTTTGTCAAACCCGCAGTATGGTACAAGGACCTCGGGGATTGTCACCGAGCCGTCCGCATTCTGATAGTTCTCCAGAATGGCGAGCATTGCGCGCCCCACAGCGATTGCGGTTCCGTTGAGCGTGTGGACATATTTGTTCTTGCCGTCATCATCCTTGTATTTGATGTTGAGCCGCCGTGCCTGATAATCAGTGCAGTTGGACGTTGATGTCACCTCGCCGTATTCGCCGCCGTTGCGCCCCGGCATCCACGCCTCCAGATCCCACTTGCGGTATGCGGGTGCGCCGAGGTCTCCTGTGCATGTGTCAACCACGTGGAACGGAAGGCCAAGGCCTGTGAAAATCTCCTCCTCAATCTCACGGAGCATCTGGTGAATCTGATCTGACTGCTCCGGAGTGGAGTAGGCGAACATCTCAACTTTATCAAACTGATGGACGCGGTAGAGACCTTTGCTGAACTGGCCGGCGGCTCCCGCCTCGCGGCGGAAACAGTGCGACAGCCCGCCGTAAAGCCTCGGAAGGCTCGCCTTGTCGAGAATCTCATCCTGATGGTATCCGCCGAGCGTGATTTCCGCTGTGGCCACAAGGCAGGTCCCCTCATCCTCAATTGAATAGACATTGCTCTCGTTT
Source organism: Treponema sp. (assembly GCA_022510865.1). GTDB lineage: Bacteria > Spirochaetota > Spirochaetia > Treponematales > Treponemataceae > Treponema_D. The sequence goes on along the minus strand of JAFLSQ010000005.1, from coordinate 74,413 downwards.
CCCCGCGGACTGAAACCTATGCCTTTGAGCACATCCTCTTTCGCAAGATCCGGGGTGATGAACATCTGGAAGTTGTGTTTCCTGAGCGTGTTCAGCGCATACATTATGAGAGCCTGCTCAAGGAACACCGCCTCATTTTTCAGATAATAGAATTTCGGGCCTGAGACTTTTGTTCCGCGGTCAAAGTCTATGATGTCAAGCTCCTCGCCAAGCTGGATGTGGTCTTTCGGCTCAAAGTCAAATTTCCGCGGAGTCCCGACTTTCTTGACCTCCAGATTCTCTGTGTCAAGTTTCCCGACCGGCGCATCCGGGTGTGCCATGTTCGGGATTTTTCTGGCCGCCTCCTCCAGCGCGGTCTCGGTCTCCTTCGTCTGCGCCTCAACAGCCGTAATCTCATCTTTTATTGATTTTCCTGCGGCAATCAGCTCGCTGCGTTTGTCCGCGTCAAGTTTCTGCTTCATCGCCTGCGCGTTCTCATTGCGCCTCTGCTGCAGGGCCTGCAATTTTGTCACAAGCGCGTTTCGCCTGTCAAAAAGCTCCACGACTTTATCCGCGTCGGCCGATATATTGCGGTTAATTATGTTCTGTTTCACCGCATCAAGATTGTCTTTTATGAATTTGTAGTCCAGCATCGTCTATTCCTTCTCAATTTGTAAGTCCGTATTTGATTGTCACGTTTGAGGTGATTGTGACGTCTCCCTGTTCAATCGGGGTGATTGTAGCGGATGCGTCCATTGACATCGGCATTGCCTTGAACATTGCGTCCGCCGCCCGCCCCGAGCTTGTGTAGTTCTCAGTGATTTCAAGGACACCGTTTATTTTGCATCCGCTTGCGCCTGCCAGAAGCGATGCCGCGTCCTGCGCGTTTTTCACCGCCATCGTCCTTGCCTCGCGCAGCGCGGATGTCTTGTCGGACACAATGTACTCGAACGATGTTATTCCGTTCGCGCCGATGTTGTTCTTGACCGCCGCATCAATCACACTGCCTGTAATGTCCGGGTTCCGCACAATCACGGCGATTGTGTTCTGGGCGGTGTACTCGCCGGCATAGGTGTGCGTGTTGTCCTGCGTGATTGTGTAGTCATACGTGGAGATATCCGACTCAAGAATGCCCGCCTCTTTCAGCGCATTGAGCGTGTTCCTTGTGTTGATGGCATTGCGCTCGGCTACCTGAACGATGTTCCAGCCGCTGTTGCGCACGATGAATTTCAGCGAGATTATGTCAGGTCGCACGGTCACGCTTCCCGAGCCTGTGACCGTGATGCTCCTCGTCTCCTCTTGTTTATCTGATTGCCTGCTTATCATGCAGGATGGCATAAGCCCCGCCGTCAAGGATGCAATCATCAGAAATCTTCCGATTTTTTTCATTTTTTTCTCCCGTTATCTGATTTCCAGATAGAATCTGTTTAAATATATAATCTGCTTGTTAGCCTGCTCCCAGTAAGGACTGTCCGGATAATTCCGCGTGAGCGTCCTGTATGACTCAATCGCGGCCCTTATATCCTGAATCTCGGACTTCGCCTCAAGAATCTGCCCCTGCAAGAAAAGCCCCGCGTCCCGCTTCTCCATTGCATATTCCAGAAATTCCCTGATTTTCTGGTTCGCCAGAGAATATTCCTTGGCATCATAATGCTGCTCCGCCTCTTTCAAAAGATGCTCCACGTCAATCCCCGCGCTCTCGCTGTAAACAGGCCTCTGCCCCGCAGGACTGTCAGGCGGATTTTCCAGCGGCGGATTTATCACAGGATTCTCCCGCTGATTTTCTGATCTGAAGCCTACCCCCTGATTTTCCCGCCCGCTGTCATACATCAGATTTGCTGACGGATTATCACTCCGCGGACTTTCAGCTGCCTGACTTGCAGGCTGATTTATCCCTTGATTCTCATACGACAATCTTGGACTCTGATTTGACTGCCTATTCTCCGTTGCCTGATTTGCCAGAGTATTTGCCCCCTGATTCTCATACGACATTCTTGGATTCTGATTTGCCTGCCTATTCTCCGTCGTCTGGTTTGCCGGAGGATTTGCCCCCTGATTCTCATACGACAATCTTGGGCTTTGGTTTGTCCGCCCATTCTCCGCTACTTGGCTTGCCGATGGATTTGTCTCCTGATTCTCAGACAATCTTGGAGTTTGTGTTGTCTGCCTGTTCTCCGCTGTCTGATTTGCCGCAGGAGTCTCATCAGCCTGTGTTGTCAGCGTCGCCGCAGGAGTTTCCGGCCTTGCCGTCACTGCTGGATTTTCCCGCCGCGCCGCCGGTTCAGGATTCTCCTCCCTCTGCACGGACTGAGTTATCGTAGGCTCGCTCTCGCGCTCCGGCAGATTCTGACTTTCTGCGTCCATGACCTGCGGCAAATCCTCATCGCTCTCCTCATCCTCGTTTTTCTGGACAAGCTCCGCCGCCTTTTTGGGAAGCGGAGGCGTGTAATCCGGCGCGCTCACATGGGTTTCGTTCGGGCCAGTCTCATCCAGAACCTCAACCTCAATGTAATCATCGATGTAGCCGCCTGTAAGCGGGTCAATCCTGTAAAAATGCAGGATTTTTGTGCCCGGCTCTTTTGCCTGCAACGTGAACACCGTGTCCTTTGTGCCGAGTTTGCGCCCGGAGTAAGTCATGTCCTTTGAGCCGTCCGTAAGCCCCATGAAAATCCAGCCGGAGCCGGGGTAGGTCACATCCAGATACTCCTGGATTCTCATCGTGATATTTCTGGATGGCACTGGCGCGGTCGGTTCTTCCTGCTGTTCTGTGAGGTCAATCTCATCGCCAGCGTCTGTCTGCTCGATTTGCTCGGTTGTCTCCGGCTCAGATGTCTCATCCTCGTTTTCATTCTGATTCTCAGAGCCGATTTCCTGCGCCTCAGGCTCGCCCTCACTGTCCGTCTCCGAAAAATCCACGGGCGGCTCATCATTTGTGTCAAACACTTCTATATATTCAATCACAATCTCTTCATCGGAATTCTCTTTTTCAGAAGCCTCGTCAAAATCAGGCTGGCCGTCATCATCCTCGTACTCAAGCGTGATTATCTCTGGCTCGATTATCTCATCAGGAATCTCGTGCATGGTGCTTGATTCCGGGGCGGTAAAATCATCAGAAAAATCAGGCTTCGGCTCATCATCATCCGCGCTCTCAAAAGTCTCTCCGCCAAGCTCATCGTCCTCATCCTCTGTCTCCTGCGGATTTTCCTGCCCCTGATTCTCCGGCTCACTGGTTTCAGGCGCGGTGATTCCGGCGGCGGCACTCTGCGTCGGAGTTGAGGCGCAAGAGATTGCGAGAATGGGCAGGAAAGCGAGGCAGAGCGTGAGCCTTACGAGTTTCTTTTTCATGGCGCCGCCTTTATGATTTCGTTTACCATGCTCTCGTTCGAGCGGGAAAGCGAGTCAATCTCTTTTTCCGAGGGGACTGTGAACCACGGGTCGGCCTCCTCATCGGTCCATTTCTCTTTTGTGCGGCGGGTGAGGGTGTAGTCACGCGGCAGCTCCGGGCCGTCAGGAATAAGGAGCGGCTCGCTCAGAATCAGCTCCTGTCTTGGACGCGGGGCGTTCTTTTTCTTTTTTGCGGATGAGACGGATGCCGCGAGCAGGACGAGGCAGAGAAGAATCACAATCACAAGCGATGATATGATGATGGCAACTTTTTTGTTTTCCTCAATCCAGTCAAGCAGTGTTTCCGTAGTCTCAGAGAATTTTTCTTTTATGCCGTCAAAAAAGTCTGCGAAATCCATCTACTGTTTTTCCCGTTTCTGCGGACGCGGCGGCAGGACAATGCCCTGCTCATCCGGAACGTCCTCGTCCTCAAAATCCATCTGCGAGTGGTCAATCTCCGCGCCGCGTTTTATGTCCTGGTCAAGTCTCAGCGCGATAATCTTGCTCACTCCGGATTCCTCCATCGTTATGCCGAGCATTGTCGATGCTCCCATCACGGTTTTTTTGTTATGTGTGATGATGATGTACTGGCTCACGTTCGCAAAACTTTCGAGTGTTGTCACAAAAGAGGAAACGTTCTTGTCATCCAGAGCCGCGTCAATCTCATCAAGAAGGCAGAACGGACTTGGCCGCACCTGGTATGTCGCGAACAGAAGCGCGACCGCAGTCATTGTCTTCTCGCCGCCCGATAAAAGCGCGATGTTCTCCAGCTTTTTTCCCGGCGGCTGCGCGAAAATATCGATTCCAGAAGCGAGGATGTTCGCGGGATCAGCCAGTTTCAGCTCGGCGCGTCCTCCGTTGAAAAGCCTCCTGAACATATTATGGAAATTCTTTTTTATCTGATTGTAAGTCTCAAGGAACATCTCGGCGGATTTTGACCTGATTTCCTCGCTCACGCGCACAAGATTTTCCAGCGAACGCGCAGTGTCCTCGTAATTCGTTCTCTGACGCTCGTAACGCTCCTTCACCTCCGCGAATTCCTCCGGAGCCATCAGGTTCACGCTTCCGAGCGCGGCGAATTCCCTTTTTGCCTCCGCAAGCCTCTCACGGATGTCCGCGGCCGGAGTCGTGATTTTATACATCCTCTCCTCGAATTCCATGAGATCCCGCGAGTGCTGGTCCTGAAAATTCTGCTTTATGTTGCGGATGTCATTGTCCGCAGAATTCAGGCTGAGCGTGAGCCTCTCATACTGCTCCTGATACCTGTTCTGCTCCTCGTGCTTTTTCTCAAGCGTGTCGCTCTTGCCAGAGACGCTTTTGTTCGCGCGGGCAATCTCCTCGTCAAGCAGGTTCATCTCCTCGGCGAGTTTCTTGCCGCGGTGCTCAATCTCGGCAAGCTCATCCTGATACGTGTTTATCTGCTCTTTTATGTCGTCGGCGTGCTTTGTCTCCGTGTAAAGCTCGTCCTCGGTGTCGTGCAGGGCGTTCTGCTCGTTCGTCAGCTGGCGGGTCAGAATCGCAATCTGATTTTTTGTTGAATTTATCTGCTCCTGCATCTGTATCTCGTTCAGGCGCAGTTTCCCGAGCGTCTCCTTGTACTCATCGATTTTTTTCGTCAGCTCCGAATTCTGGCTGTGCAGGGAGCTGATTGTCCTGTCAAGATTCTGCGCCTTGGTCAGATTTTCCCCGATTTTCCCGTCGATTGCCCGCTTTCTCGTCATAATTCCCTCTGGCGAGAGGAATTCTGTGATGAAAGCAGGGGAGGATGCCTGATATTTTTCCAGCGATTCTTTGAGCGCGTCCACCAGACCAAGCGTCTCGCCGAACGCATTCTCCGCCTCCCTCGCCGTCGCGCTGTCATCGGCAATTTTTGTTCCGGCCGCAATATCAGAGAAGATGTTCCTGCGGCCCTCCACATAAATACGCAGTTTCCCGAGCGATGTCTCAAGCTCCTCTTTCGCGCTTCTCATCGCGCTCTCTGAGAAACCCGCGCTTTTGAGCCGCTCGTCAAGCATCGTCACAATGTCCTCTGTGATTGATGCCAGCTCGTCCTGCAATTTTGCGCGCTCGCCCTCAAGCTCCTCAATCTGATTTTTAAGACTTGCGGCCTGCCTGTCATTCTCCATTATCTGCGAGCCGCTTGCGGTGATGTTCTTCTCGAACGAGTCAATGTTCCCGCGGATGTCATCCAGCTGCTTTGTCTTCTTGTGAAGTGCGGAATTCTGCTCGTCAATCTCTTCCTGGGCATCGTCAATCCGCTCCTGAATCGTGCCGCATCGTGCCTCCAGAACCGCGATTTTCTCGCTCAGTTTGGACGCCTCCTGATTCTGATGCTTAATCAGCTCCAGCTTGCCGTTTTTCTCCTGCCCGATTGCAAGGAGCGTCGCCTGCTTGGAATAAAGCTCCTCCTGCATCGCCTTCACTTTGTCCATGTTCTGCGAGATTGTGTCGTTAATCTCCTCGATTTCCCTGCGGACTTTGTCGCGCTTCTCCTGAACCCTCTGCAATTCCTGCTCGTGGCGCGTCTTGTCCTGTACAAAATTCTTGAGGCGCAGGAGCGTCAGGTCCAGCTCGTAATTGTAAATGTCATCCTTGAATTTGCGGTATTGGATTGTCTTCTCGGACTGGATTTTCAGGCCGTCATACTGATGCTTGATTTCGTTCAGCGCAATCTCAATCTGCGCCATGTTCTGCCTTGTGCGCTCAAGCTCACGCTCTGCCTCGGCGCACTCCGCCTTTGACCGGCTGATTCCCGCAGCCTCCTCAAAAAGATAGCGTCTGTCCTCCGGCTTGCTTGAGAGCACCTGGTCAATTTTTCCCTGCTCCATGACGGAGTAGGCCGCCTTGCCGACCCCAGTGTCCATGAACAGCCTGCGGATTTCTGTGGGACCCGCTTTCTGCTTGTTTATGAAATACTCCTGATCCCCGGAGCGGTAAAGCCGTCTTGTTATGGCAATCTCATCCTCATCCAGAGGAAGAAGCCCTTTGTCATTGCAGAGGGTCAGAGTGACTTCCGCGGTGTTCAGCGCGGCGCGGCGCTCAGTTCCGTTAAAAATCACATCCTCCATTTTTTCTGCGCGCAGATTCTTTGAGCGGTTCTCCGCAAGAACCCATTTTATTGCGTCCACGACGTTGCTCTTTCCGCATCCGTTCGGGCCAAGGAGCGCAGTGATTCCATCCGAAAAGTCTATGTGAGTCTTGTCCGCGAATGATTTGAACCCCTGAATGTCAAGGCTTTTTAAAAACACTTTTCCCTCGTATGATAGTTTATGACGTGATTATTATACCGAATTTAGCGTTTATTAGCAATATTTTGAGATGTGGGCCACGGTCTCCTGCACAGTTTTTTCCCAGTTGAATTCACCGGCGCGGACAATCCCGTCAAAAATCATTCTCTCGCGAAGCTCTTTGTCCTCAACGATTCTCTCTATGCACCGCTCCATCTCATCAGGGTTCTCCGTGTCGCAGTAAAGCACCGGATTGCCGCCCATCTCTTTGAGCGCGCCCTTGTCCGATGCTATCACCGGGAGTCCGCAGGCCATCGCCTCCAGAATCGGAAGCCCCACGCCCTCGCTCACAGACGGGAAGACGCACGCCTCCGCGCTCCCGTAAAGTTTTGCAAGACTTTCCGGCGGAAAAAATCCTGTGAGAAATATGTCGGTGGCGTATTTTGACTCGAACGCCGATTTATGAATCTCCTCCGCGTACATTCCGTCGCTTCCCGCCAGCACGAGCCTGTGAGCCATCCCCGTTTTTTCCTTGAACTGCTCGAATGCCTTTATGAGCGGAATGTGATTCTTAAGCGGAGATGACAGCCGCGACGCATAAATCAGATATGGCCGTTTTATCGCGAACGGCTTAATCTCAACAATCTCGCTGTCAGAATGGAGCGCCGGGAAAAAAATCTTGTGGTCAATCCCGCTGTGTATCACGCTGATTTTTCCAGCCTCGATTCCGCTTCTCACAAGGTCATCCTTGATGTGCCTTGATGCCGCGATGATTATCTGGATTTTCCTCAGCCCCTTTAGAATTCTTTTTCTGGACGACCTGCTCTCATTCTCCAGCGCGACCGAGACGATGCTGTTCGCTATGGCGACGCCCGTGTGATTTTTGAACGACGACGGAAGCACCCGCTCGATTGCGGGGTAAATCACAGCGTCATATCCGTTTTTTTTGATTAGCCTGCCGATTTTTCTTGCGTGGAATTTCCGCTGCGCCCTCAGGCTCTCCTTCACGTTGACCGAAGAGTAGGGAATCTCTTTTCCGGAAGTGTAGGTGTACTTGTCTATTTCAGTGCCGAAAAGCTCGATTTTTGTGCCCATCTCGGAGAGGTTTTTCGGAAGATTTGAGATGAAATACAGGATGTATGCCCCGAATCCGGAGCGCGCATGGTCACATCCAAGCGTGTCAATCGCGATTTTCATTGTTCTCCTCGTCCTGCGCGCAGGCAGTCACTTTTCCCCCGCGGATTTCTTTTGGATAGACTGTTATGCCAAGTTTCTTTTCCAGCGTGGCAAAGCGTCTCATCTCAGCGGCATCACCTATGACTACGTTTGTTCCGGTTTTTCCGGCCCGTGCGGTGCGCCCGCTCCTGTGGATGAACGCGTCCTCGTCCGCCGGTAAGTCCATCTGGATTATGTGCGTTATATCGGGAATGTCAAGCCCCCGCGCCGCAAGGTCGCTTGTGATTAGAATCCTTGATTTTCCGGAGCGGAAGCGGTCAATCGCGGCCTTTCTTCTCTGCTTGTCGGTCTTGGCGTGCAGGACCTCGCACTGAATTTTTCTGTAAGTGAGCTTGCTCAGTATGTTGTCCGCCTGATCCGCACGTGACGTGAAAACCAGCGATTTTCCGGGATTCTGCGCGTGGATGAATTTCCTGAGCGTCTCGATTTTATCGCGGTTCTCCGCGAAAATCGCCCAGTGCGTGATGCGTTTTCTGAGCACATCCTCCGGCGGCATTACAATCGTCCTTGAATTCTCAAAGAATTTTTCTGTCTGATTGCTCAGCGTCGCCGTGCACGCTATTGTCTGGATGCCCTGCGGCAGGCACTGCCTCAAATCCGAGGTGTCAGAGACCGTCTCTTTTTTCACAAGCCGGTCGGTCTCGTCAAATACCGCGGCAAAAACGCTGTCGGCTTTCAGTTTTTTCAGCCGGATTAGCTCGACAAGGCGGGCGGCGGTGCCAATCACAATCTCAGGCTTATCTTTAAGGCTCTCAATCTGGCGTTTTATCGGTGCGCCGCCTATCAGAAGCACGGTTTTTCTGTCTGTGACTGACTTGCATGCGGCGTTTATCTGCGAGGCCAGCTCAAAAGTGGGCGCGGTGATGATAATCCGCACTCTCTGATGGTCTGCCTGGTTCTCAAGCAGCGTGAGAAGCGGCAGAAGATACGCGAAAGTTTTCCCGGTGCCGGTCTCTGACTGAAAGAGCACGCTCTCGCCGTCCAGAATTCTTGGGATTACCTCGCTCTGGACGGGAGTGGGCGCGGTTATGGCGAGCGTTTCCAGTTTCTGCCTGAGTTTCTCTGATAATCCATCGAATGCGTCCGACATAACAATCCTTTACGCGCTTTCTATTGCCTTGCTCTCTGTTTTTATGAGTTTCTCGATGTCCTTTTCCTTGCCCTGCACGATTTTCTTTGTGACCGTGAATGACTTCTTCCCTTTGATGTCCGGAATCTTGAACATGACGTCCATCAGCATTTTCTCCACGATTGTGCGCAGACCGCGCGCCCCGGTTTTCTGCCTGATTGCCTCGTCCGCAATCTCCTCGATTGCCTCTTTCTCAAAGTTCAGGTCAACATCATCAATCTCAAATGAAGCCTTGAACTGCTTTGTAATCGCGTTCTTTGGCTCTGTGAGAACCGACACAAGGTCATCGCGGGAAAGCTCTTTGAGCGCGCAGGTGATTGGCATACGGCCAATCAGCTCGGGGATTAGCCCGAAGCGCACAAGGTCATCCGGTGTCACCTGATTGAGCAGGTTCATCTTCTCCTCATCGCTCATCTGCCCGATTGACGAGCCGAAGCCCATCGCATGGGAAGAGACGCGCTGCTCGATAATCTTGTCAAGCCCGACGAACGCGCCGCCAAGGATAAAAAGGATGTTCGTCGTGTCAATCTGCCACATCTCCTGGTTCGGGTGCTTCCTGCCGCCCTGCGGTGGCACGCTTGCGAGCGTTCCCTCTATGATTTTGAGGAGAGCCTGCTGCACGCCCTCTCCGCTCACATCCCGGGTGATTGAGGTGTTCTCGCTCTTGCGGGCAATCTTGTCAATCTCATCAATGAAGATTATTCCGCGCTCCGCCGCCTCAATGTTGCCGTCAGCCGCGTTGATGAGTTTCAGAAGCACGTTCTCCACGTCCTCGCCGACATATCCCGCCTCCGTGAGCGTAGTCGCGTCCGCGATTGCGAACGGAACTTTGAGCCTCTGGGCGAGCGTCCTTGCGAGCAGTGTCTTTCCGCTTCCGGTGGGGCCTATGAGAAGTATGTTCGATTTCTCGATTTTAACGGCGTTCTCATCAGCCTGCTTCGCCGCCGCCACGGACATTCTCTTGTAATGGTTGTACACCGCCACCGAGAGCGTTTTTTTTGCCGCGTCCTGCCCGACAACATAATTGTCAAGGTAAGCCTTGAACTCACTCGGGGTCGGAACATCCTTAAGCTCAATCGGCTCTACATCAGCCTCCTCCTGCTCAAGGATGTTTCTGCACACCGCAACGCATTTGTCGCAGATATAGTTTCCGTTCGGCCCAAGAATAAGCTTCCTGTCTTTTCCGGCGGGACTTCCGCAGAAAAAGCAGTTCTTCTCCGTGCTTCCTGTGTTGTTCTGATTAAAAAACTTCATTCTGATTTCCTCACGCTTACTTTCGTGACGGCATCACATGGTCAACAATGCCGTAGTCGCAGGCCTCTTTTGCGGACATATAAAAATCCCTCTCTATGTCCTCCGCAACTCTCTCATAAGTTTTTCCGGTGTCATCCGCAAGATATTCGATTGAGAGCTTTTTGAGCCTGATTATCTCTTTCGCAAGAATGCTGATGTCGCTCTCCTGACCCTCAACCCCGCCGCGCGGCTGGTGAATCATCACACGGCTTGAGGGCAGGGCGTACCGCTTGCCTTTTGTGCCGCCCGCAAGAAGAATGGCCGCCATGCTCGCCGCCTGCCCCATGCAGATTGTCTGAATTCCGCATTTCACGTATTTCATCGTGTCGTAGATTGCAAGCCCCGCGGTCACGCTTCCTCCCGGAGAGTTGATGTAAATGCTGATGTCCTTGTCCGGGTTCTCGGACTCAAGGAAAAGAATCTGCGCCACAACCAGATCCGCCGTGGCATCGTTTATCTCGCCGTCAATGAAAACAATCCTGTCTTTCAGAAGCCTTGAAAAAATATCGTAGGTTCGCTCGCCGTTGCCGGTTTTCTCGACCACATACGGAACCAGTGTGTTCATGCTCTCGTTCATAATTTTCCCCTGTCTAAAATCCTTTTATAAATATACTGGATTTCCTGCAAAAAGAACATAGCAAACTGCAAAAAAAAGGAATGAGTTCATGCTCATTCCTTTTGTGATTGCTCCGCTCTCCTGATTTCTAAGCGCGCTGCTCAAAAAGCTGCTTGAAAGTCAGCTTGTCACCTTTTGTGACCTTGACTTCCTTGTAAATCTCGTCGTAGAGCTTGTTCTCTTTTGTGTCGTCAATCAGATACTCTTTTGAGCGCGGGTCATCATAATGTTTTTTCACCTCATCCACGCTCATTCCGCCTTCCTCGGCAATCTTGGCGTACTGCGCCTCAATCTCCTCGGGCGTCACGCTGATGTTTCTGGCGCGAATCAGGGAGTCAACTATAATCCGGGATTTCAGCATTTTCTCGCTGTCACCGGTCCACTGCTCAAGCATGGCCTGTTTTGTCTGCCCGGAAGCCGCAATCATCTTGTCAAGCTGCTCGGGCGTTGTCTGGAACTGCTGCGCCATCATCCTCCAGCGGCCGTCAAGCTCCGCCTGAAGCATTGAGGCGGGGATGTCGAACGCGTTTTTCTCCACCAGCTGCTCCAGAAGCGAGTTGTTCTTCATCTCGCGGATTCTGCGGTTCTTCGCGGTCTCCATGTTGTTCCTGATGTCCGCCTTCATGTCGTCAAGAGTCTTGTACTTCTCGTTGCAGTCCTGCGCGAACTCATCGTCAAGGGCCGGGAGGTCACGGATTTTCACGGATTTCACAGTCACCCTGATTCTCTTGGTCTTGCCGGCAAGATCCTCGTTCTCATCGTCCTTCTTGTATTTCTTGGTGATTTCCTTGCTCTCGTCCTTTTTCATCCCGGTTATCTCATCGTCAATCTTGTAGATGTTCTCGCCCGAGCCGACGGTGAACACAAAATCCTCGCGGCTTGTCCCTTCGATTTCCTTGCCCTCGTCGTCAAGCTCACAGTAATTGATTGTCACGATGTTGTCCTTCTCCACAACGCCGTCTTTCTTGTCAATCACCATCGCGTTGCGCTCCTGCATCGCCTTAAGCTCCTCGTTCAGGTCGTCGTCTGTGATTGTGACCTGCGGCTCCTTCACTGTTATCCCGCCGAAATTCTTGACATCGACTTTGGGGAAAACATCGTATTTCACGGTGTAGGTGAGGTCCTTCGTGATGTCCAGGGCCGGCATCTCGTCCATGACCGGCTGTGAGTAGGGGAGCGGCCTCATGTCCGTCTCCTCCTTGAAAATCTCGTCAAAAGAGCGGTCAATCAGCTCGCCGATGGCATCCGCCTTGATTGAGTCGCCGTACTTTCTCTCAAGCACGTTCGCGGGAACGTGGCCTTTCCTGAATCCGGGAATCTGCGCGTTCTTGACGTACTTGCCGAGCGTTGATTTGTATGATTCCGCTACATCGCCCTTTGCGATTGTCACAGTCAGCTGCACCGATGATTTCTCAAGCTCTTTGAATTCTTTTGTGATTTTCAATGTGGTCTCCTTTGAACCATAGGATTATAAAAAAATAGAGACACAATAAAATTGCGTCTCTATTGTGTGATTCCAGCGGAAAACGGGAGTCGGACCCGCGACATCCACCTTGGCAAGGTGGCGCTCTACCACTGAGCTATTTCCGCATTGAACTGGAGGACTTGCGTCCTAGAGCGGAAAACGGGAGTCGGACCCGCGACATCCACCTTGGCAAGGTGGCGCTCTACCACTGAGCTATTTCCGCAAGAATCATAGCAGCCGTCGTGCCGGGAAAGGAGTCGCCCCCTGTGATTTCCGCAAATACACCCCAACGTATGATAAACAGGCTTTGATACTATAATATATAAAACAAAAAACGTCAATATGTTTTATGCGTTATATTTCAGCCAGCGTTATTTTTACGCTCGTGCTGTCATATCTGCTTGCGTGTAAATCCGATTTTCTTAACTTAATGTGCTGTCAATCTGCTGTCATCATGCGGGGGGAGGGACTTGAACCCTCACGCCGAAGCACCAGATCCTAAGTCTGGCGTGTCTGCCAATTCCACCACTCCCGCGGTCGCAAAAACCAGACCCAAGTCTCTGATTGCAGGACTGATGTTATAAAAATAATTGTTTTTAGTCAATAGCGCTCCGCTCGCACGGTAAAGCGTGAAGCGCGCTCCTGACAAAACAGCCGCCCTTTTTGGGTGGCTGTTTTGTCAGGCCACAGTATCTCCATCATTTTTATAATATCCATTATTACCTAAATATTCAAATTCTTCTAGGGTTCTTGCTTTATCAGATGTTTTTGTAGGAGTAGTCGCTTTATGATAATTTTCACCATTTTCTAATTGTCCACCAAAATATACATTATCAATCATTCCACTTTGATCATCAGCAACTTTTTTATAAAGTTCTGAACCTTTGTGAGTTTGTTGATCTTTATTAAAATAAACAGCGTTTACAACATGACTTCCTCTTATTAATGGAGTTTCTGAATAGCTAAAGAAATTAGAAATACCACTAATATCCAAAACGAAAGATTTTTTTCCATTTCCATCTCCATCTACATTTATAGTAGGAGCCATTTTATCTAATTTTAAAGATCCAAATACCGTACTTATATTACTATTATTATAAGGTAAATTTTTAAAATACACAATACCATTTAAATTAGTTTTATTGTTAATAGTTAATTTACTCATATCTCCTTCAAATATAACATTTGTAAGATCTGTCCAATTTACTGAGTTAACAGAAGAACTTCCTGATACTATTATATTTTTAATTTTGTGTATTCCATATTTATTAGAAAGTTTTACCAATTCATCAGCTGTAATTGATTTAATAGAAGAATCATTTGAAGTTTTTGCAGTATTATTACTAAATAAAGTATATCCCGAAGAATTAGATACTAATTTAGATCCATCAAATTCAACATCACTAAAATTACCTGTTATTTGCATTTTTTCTGATGAATTGTATTTATCATATATTTCCATAAAATGTTTAAGTTCTTCACAATCGTAAACATATACAGCTAAATCTAACATAGGTAATTTATCCACAGTTTTACTTGATAATTTCAAATTATCATACATATTTTTTAATTCTGAAATAAACATAGCTTTGTTTTTTTCAAGAATATATGTTTCTGATACCAATTTAAAATCACTATTAAATTCTATAGGTCCACTTAAAGATTTAATATATATATTATCAATATCAAATTTTCCAGATAACAATACTTTTGTTAAAGTTGTAGATATTGTATAATCATTACTATTTAAAAAGGTGCTACCTGAATATATAATACCAGATTCATTTATTATATATGGCTTTCCTTCACGTTCTATACTCTCTTTAGAAATAGTTAATTTTTTTTCTACTTCTGCGACAAGAGCTACTTTTACATCTTCGCCCTTAGCAGATAATGTCTTTTTAACTTCGTCTTTTTTAGTTGAATTGTTAACAGCTTCTTCAAGGACAGGGAAAATATCAGTTACGTCAACTATGGTTTGTGCCGTTAATGTTATATTTGATGATAATTTCCCTGATAATGAATTATAAGTATCCTCACCCAAAATATCCTTTAATATAGATTGAGTAGTTGCTGTTTCCGGCTTTTCTGGAGTGTCTGGATCAGGATCTTGGTTTTCATTTCCCTGTCCACCTTGATTACCTTGGTCTCCTTGGTTGCCCTGATCACCTTGCTCGCCTTGGTTGCCTTGGTTGCCGCCATTCCCCGTATTGTCTTCATTCGCTCCCTGATTTCCGCCGTCACCCGTATTGCCCGCATTATCTCCGCTGTCAGGAATTTCGACCGGCGGGGCATAGGAATCGTCATCTGGCTCTACGCCGCCGCATGAGGCAACGACGAAAATGACGGCAAGAAGCGCCGCGCATAAAAGGCTTTTAAAGGTTATTTTCCTGCGGGAAAAAAGCGGGTGCGTGGCGGAAATCATTTTTTTCATGTGTTTTTCTCCTTGACTTTGCCATGTAATGCGCGTGGTTCTTGCCCTTGCGCAAATAAAAAGCGCGGAGAAACGCATTGTGCGTCAAATCCGCTTGCTGTGCTTCTGTGAGACTTTGGTGATGTTCTTTCTGATTCTGCGCCGTGGCGCGGTGAGGCTTCTGCTATGCTGGTACTATACAGAGATGGGGGGGGGGGCGGTTCTATGCTGCTTCTGCTGCTTTTAAAAACTTTGCTTTTTGTTTGCAGTAAGCCTGTGGTTCTCATTATTTTAATATCATAAACACGGTTCACCGCGCTGTCAAGTGCGATTGCCCGGATTGCCCTGCCGTCAGCCTGTTTTTTTGAAAAAATCTGACCCAAAGTCTTGAATAAAAACTCCAAGTCTGATATATTGTTCATCACTTAGCCGGTTGTTCGGTTATGGGCCATTAGCTCAGCTGGTAGAGCAACAGACTCTTAATCTGTGGGTCGCAGGTTCGAAGCCTGCATGGCTCAGACGGCTGCCAGACAGCAGCCGTTTTTTTATGTATGGTGCCTATAGTTCAGCGGTAGAGCGCCAGATTGTGGATCTGGTTGTCGTCGGTTCGATCCCGACTAGGCACCCTTCCTGCGCCTGTAGCTCATCTGGATAGAGCATCGGACTTCGAATCCGAGGGTAGGAGGTTCGAATCCTCTCAGACGCAAAGTCATAGTTTGTTGCAAAAAGATTGCGGGCGGCAAGTCCGGGCTTTCATCCTGTGTCTGCAAGAAGCGTCACGGCGCGCTTTAAGAATCCCGGAAAAAGTCAAAAAAATCCTAAACAAAAAAAATCAGTCTCCGATAATCATAGCGAAAGATTATAATTTTTTTACCGGAGATGATATGAATTCACTTGTTGCAGAATTTTCACTTATCCTCAAGAACGAGGACAAGATTCTTGACGAGCTTAAGGACAAGCAGTCGCTCATGCGCAGGGCGCTCACAGAGAAAAACTGGGATGAGCTTCTTAAGTGCATGGACAGCGTGAACGCTCTTTTCGCGGATTTCCAGGAATTCGATGTCCGCCGCGATGAGATTCAGCAGCAGCTTGGCCGCGATGAGCTGAAACCGTTTTTCGAGGCGCTTGCGTCAATGCGCTCAAAGCTTCTTAAGTGCAGGGTTGAGAATCAGGTCATCTCAAACTACGTGAATGTGACGAGGAAATTCATCGCTGAGGTTGTGGAGAAGGCCCTGCCTCAGTCCAGGAACAAGAATTATACAAAGACTGGCGTCCTCACGCAGCCGCAGACTTCAAGCGTGCTCGTGGACGTGCGCGGATAATCTCTAGGCCGACGCTTAATTTTGGAGGATGATATGGGTTCAACTTTTTCTGGAATAGAACTTGGCAAAAGAAGCATAATGGCTCACAGCGATGCCATCACCACAGCCGGACACAACATCTCGAACGCTAACACGGAAGGCTACTCGCGCCAGAGGGTGCAGATAAAAGAGTTCGATCCTCTTTACAAGCCCGATTTGGAGCGATTGGAGCGGCCCGGTCTGATTGGTCAGGGCGTGGATGTCCAGTCCATCAACAGAATCCGCGATGAGCTTCTTGACCAGCGGATTGTCGCCCAGGCGAATCAGGAGTCATACTGGGACACGCGCTCAAAATATTACACAATGATTGAGCAGATTTACAACGAGCCTTATGACGTGTCAATCCGCTCGAACATGGATAAATTCTGGGAGAGCTGGCAGGAGCTTTCAACATACCCGGAAAGCCGCGCGGCGCGGCAGGCGGTTGTGACTCGCGCGGAGACGCTCACCGATTCCATAAAGCAGCGGTGGGAGGGGCTTGACGGAATCGGCAAGCTGATTGACGGCGACATTGAGGCCACTGTGCGGCAGGTGAATGACCTTGCCCGCCAGATTGCCGCCACGAACGGAGAGATTGTGAGAAGCCGGGCGATGGGGGACAATCCGAATGACCTGCTTGACCGCCGTGACCTTCTTGTTGACAAGCTCTCTGCGCTCGTAAACGTCACGACGGATCAGCGTGACAGCGATGAGTTCATGGTGCACGTTGACGGGCGCGTTCTTGTGCAGGGAAGCGTCTCGCGCAAGATTGACCTGGAGCCGCGCTACGATGACACCGGCTACAGCAAGCTTGTCTGGGCGGACACAAGGAATGACGCGGTTTTCAGCGGCGGAGTGCTCGGCGCGCTTGTGGAGCTGAGGGATGTTGATGTGCGCGGCGAGATTCAGAGCCTGAACACAATGACGATGAACTTCGCGGATCTTGTGAATGACGTGCACCGCAACGCCGTGGGAGCGAACCGGGTCACCGGCCTTGACTTTTTTGTGCAGCATCCTTTTGTTGAGAACGCCAACGGAAATTTTGACCGCAACGGTGACGGCACGCTTGACAGCTCGTTCGTTTTCCGCTTCACAGGAAAAAACGAGCTTGATATGCAGATGCAGGTCGGGATTGAGGGCGTGATGACGCTCAGCGGAATGAACGGCGATGTGCAGGTCCCGTATTTCCACACGGACACGGTTGAGACTGTGATTGCCCGCATAAATGACAGCACGAGCGAGGTCAAGGCATATCTTGACAAGAACAATCATCTTGTGCTAAAGGCAACTACCGCTCAGGGCGCAGAGAACCCGGATTTCGTCATCCGTCATGTCGAGGATTCAGGGCGTTTCCTTGCGGGCTACGCCGGAATTCTGAGCGCGAGCGGCGCGGACGGCGCTTATGACTTCGCGCAGGCGGACGCGGTGAACGCGCTTGCGGCGGGAACTCAGTTCGCTGTCGCGCCGGTTGTGAATCCGTCCGCTTACATCGAGGTGAACGCCGCAATCAGAAATGATGTTATGAGCGTTGCCGCGGGCTATCTTGATGCCGCAGGAAATTCCCCGAGCGGTGACGGCCGTGCCGCGGTCGAGATTGCGGCAATCAGGAACACATCTGTGATGGTCGGCGGAATGCGCACTTTTGACGATTATTTCGCGGATTCGGTCACGAACGTCGCCCTCAAAGGCGAGCAGGCGCAGACCAATCTGATTACCCAGAATTCAATCATGGATGATTTGAGGAACCTGCGCGATTCCATCAGCGGTGTCAATATCGATGAGGAGCTTGCGGAGATTATGAAATTCCAGCACGGCTACAACGCCGCCGCAAAATTCATCACGGTGTGGGACAGCCTTGTTGACACGATAATCAACAGGCTCGGAGTATAAGCCAAAAGAGAGGTAGAGAATGCACAGAATCAGCAGTCAGATGAACAATAACAACACCCAGAGCAGCCTTCGTCTTCAGGAGATGAGGCTGAACCGGGCGAACAATCAGATTGGCTCGCAGCACAAAATTCAGCAGCTGCGCGATGACCCGCTTGCGGCAGGACATCTGGTGCGCTATCAGTCTTATCTTAGCCGCGTGAACCAGTTCGAGAAAAACGCCCTCACTCTCTCCGATGAATTCTCCTTCCGCGAGGGCTACATGACCGACAGCCTGGACATCATGCAGAGGGTGCGGGAGCTTGCGGTGACAGGCGCGAACGGAATATACACTCGGGAGGACCTCTCCAACATGGCGACGGAGGTTGACGAGCTTCTGAAAGCCCTGATTCAGAACGCCAACGCCGTGAATGCCGACGGAAATTCCGTTTTTGCGGGCACTAACACAAAGGCTACGGCCTTCGACATCGAGCTTGGGAACGTTGAGGGAAGCGGTATCCCGCTGATTCAGAACGTTCGCTACAACGGCAACATCGATGTGAACCGCGTGGAGATTGACGAGGCCAAGTACCTTGTGAACGACAACGCGGGCAACAAGACTTTCTGGGCAGAGAATCAGCAGATTTTCGGCGCGCGTGATGCCTCTGCTTGGCAGGCGAGCGCGGACAACATCATCTCTGTGGATGGCGTGCAGATTCAGATAAAGCAGGGCGATAATATCCACGCCCTTGTCTCAAAAATAAATGACAGCGGAGCGGCGGTCAGGGCAAGCGTTGACCCCGTCCGCGGAAGCCTGAACCTCGCGACGACGGATGCCCGTCAGCTCTGGATTCAGGATGTGCAAGGCTCATCGCTCAACGAGCTTGGCATTGTGAAGGACTCATCGCAGAAACCTCCGTACAATCTTGGTGACGGTGTGCGCGTGAGCGGCGGAAGCATGTTCGACACGGTGATTGCATTCAGGAACGCGCTTCTTGCCGGCGACCAGGAGAGCATCGGCGGGCGTGTGCTCGGCGCGCTTGACAAGGGCATCGACAGCCTTGTGACCCGGCTCGCAAAGTCAGGCGCGGAATACGAGCGCGCCCAGCTGAACGCCGCCAGAAGCAGCAAGCTCGCCCTTGACGTCACTCACATGGTCAGCAGGGAAGGAGACTTGGACTTCACAAAAGCCATAACGGATTTGAAGATGCTTGATTATACGAACCAGGCCACTTTGAGTCAGGCAGGCAAAATGTACAGCTCCACATTATTGAATTACATGAGGTGATGATTTTATGGAAATTTACAGCAAAGCCAGAGGCAAGATTGAGGTGAGCGATGACCGGCTCATCACAATTCCGGAAGGTCTGTTCGGCTTCGAGAAGTTCACACAGTACGCGCTTGTGGATTCGGATTACGAGCCCTTCCTCTGGTTGCAGTCCTGCGAGGAGCCGAGCCTTGCCTTTCTGATAGTAGACCCATTTTTAATCAGCTCTGATTATGAGACTGATATTGATGACGACTATCTTTCCAGAATCGATGCCGCACGCCCCGAGGACATAATCGTCATGACGATTGTGACTGTCCCGCACGACGGCGGGGCAATCACCGCGAATTTCCAGGGGCCGCTTGTAATCAACAAAAAGAACAGGAAATGCGTCCAGGCGATTCTGAGCGACAACCGCTGGTCAACGAAAGTGAACATCGCGGAAGCCCTGAAATCCAAGGGGGAACGCTGATGCTTATTCTGTCCAGAAAAATTGATGAGAGAATCAAGATTGGGGATGAGATTACAATCACGATTATAGACGTTCACGGAGACCAGGTTAAGATTGGGGTTGAGGCGCCGAAAAACGTCAAGGTTTTCCGTCAGGAGGTCTTTGACGCGATTCAGTCCGAGAACAAGGCCGCTGTGGTCGCCTCATCTGATGCCGGAAACCAGATTGCAATCAGCGCGGTGAGCGAGCTTAGCCGGCTGCTCAAGCAATGATTCCGCTGCGTTTCAGTTCAGCCTCGCTCGCGCGAAGATAAGAAGGGCCGTCAAAATCTTTGAGCGGCTCTTTTTTTTGCCCGATCATCCTTTCGCAAATCTCTGCCAGCGTTTCCGCGGTGTCAAAATGCGCGCTCATCGTGATGAGAGCCGTGTCCGGGCAGAGCGCCGCAAGGGCATCGCGCAGGGCAGATGCGTCAGGTCCTGCCACAATGACTTTTTCCAGCGGTCTGACAGCCTCCGCGATTTTCTGCGTGTCGTGGTCATCCTCATCAAGGATGATTTTTCCGCTTTCGGTTATGCTCGCGTAGAATTTTCCCTTGTTCGCGTCAATGCCGCTTAGAACCGGAAGTCCGCAGCCAGAGAAAGGATGCGCGTAGCATTCGAGCGAGGAGACCGCGTAGACCGGAACGTTGTGCGCAAGCTGGATTGCCTTGAGCGCGGAGATTCCAAGGCGAAGCCCGGTGAAGCTTCCGGGGCCGATTGTCATGGCGGTCGCGTCAAGGTCAGCGGGACTGATTCCGGCTCTTTTGAAAAGCTCGTCAATCACAGGAAGCAGCATCTCGGACTGCCTCATGCCTATGTCAAGGGTCTGGGAAATCATCTTGTCATCATATCTCAGACCGACGCACAGGCGGGAAACCGCGCAGTCAACCGCAAGAATATTCATATTTCATGCTCCGTTCAGGCTGATGTCATGCCAGTTCTCTATCTCAATCAGGCGGCTTCCGTCATCGTTCGGCGTTATTCTGAGGATGATTGTTTTTTCCGGCAGCTCGGACATTATTTTATCGCTCCATTCGATGACCGATACTCCGTCTCCGTAAATCATGTCGTCCGTGCCAAGGCTCACAAAATCATCCGCGCCTTCAAGACGGTACACGTCCATGTGATAAAGCGGCATTTTTCCGTGATACTCGCTTATGAGGCAGAAAGTGGGGCTGGTGATTGTCTCGCTTATTCCGAGCGCACGCGCAATTCCTTTTGTGATTGTGGTCTTGCCGGCAGCGAGAGTTCCCTGCATCGCAATCACGTCACCTTTTCTCAGCCTCTCTCCGATTTTTATGCCCAGTTCTATCGTCTCTTCGGGGGAATGGGTTGTGAACGTCACGACGGTAATCTGCCTTCCATCTCTTCTGTCAGAATGTACTCGAACAGCGCTTTTTTTACTGGAATCAGCGGATAATTCAGCGGTTTCAGGAACGAAATCTCTATGATTTTTTTTCCGAACGGACTTGTCTCTATGCTGAAAAATATGGGTGTGGATTCAGTTGAAGTCGGAAGTTCCAGCACCGCGTTGCACGTGTATTTTTTCATGTAGAATACTTGTCCATGTTCGGGAACAATATCTTTAAGCTCCATTACTCGCATATTTTTGTATTTTACCTTAAAAAAACGAATTTAGCAAGACAATCGTCTCACTCGAATTTATATATTTTGGACTGGATTTTGTTTTTTGTCGCCAGCGGAAGCTGCGTGAACTGAATGTGCAGCGCGAATTTTCCTCCCGGAAGTTTCCGCGTCTTTTTGATTACGCCGGGGATTTTCCAGATGTCATAGTTCGCCACGGACACGCTGATGTTCTGCCTCTCTTTTATCGGGATTGAGGTGTGTATGCAGCAGCCGCCCGCGGAGATATTCGAGAGAATTCCCTTGTAAACGTTCTCCGAGTGAATCTCCACAAGATTTCCGCTCTCTTTGTCCTCCCCAAGTTTGAGCGCGCTGAAAGTGCACGGCTCCTCGGTGTACGCGCGTTTTGAGTGCCTGTGGGTCTGCGATGCCAGATGCTCCGAATGCGAGACAATCACCGTGTGCTGGATTCTGTCATCCTTCTCAACGGTGTTGTAGCGGATTACCCTCGCTATGAAATTGTAGACCAGGCCGTCCTCAGTTTTGTATGTGAAGCGGCTCTGAACGAGCGGCTTTGGCTTTTCCTTTGACTCGTTGATGAAATCCGGAATCTCAAGCGTCATTGACTCCTTGTTGTTCTCAATCACTGTGAGCGCGTACTGCTCGCCGTGCTCTGTCAGATACTTCACTTTCCGTGACAGCGGAATCTGGCGTGTGGATGTGATTGGCTTTCTCTGCGCCACCATCAGCTCCAGTTTGTATGCTATGCCGAAAAACGCGTCAAGGCTTTCATCCGAAAAATAATCCGATGCTTTCAGTTTCCCGTAGGCCTGTCTGAAAAGCGAGTCAACGTCCTCGATTTTTTTCAGATTATAGAGGATGTTCGGAAATCCCGATTCATGGCAGGCTTTCCAGATGATGCCGGCCTCTTTCTGATTGAAGCCCTGCTTCTTCCTGAGCATTTTCACATCACGTTTTTTTGTCGCCCTTGTCTGGAGCCGCTGCAAGTATCTCTCGCTTTTTCTGTATCTTGTGATTAACTGCGACACCAGAAAAAGCAGCGCGATTACGGCGGCGAGCGTAAGAAGAGACATTATGATTAGAAAAACCGGTGCGCTGGCTCTGGCTTGCAGCGGAGAGCCTGTTCCTGTTCCCAAAAGGCTTTCCATGACGAACCTCCGTTTCTATTGCTTTTTGAGAGAGCCTGCGATTGCCTTAAGCCGCGGGCAAATCTCATACTCGGCAAGGTCTCCAATCATCACAGTGTCGTTGCTCTGGAGCGCCTGCTCAAAATCCTTGAGGATAGGGGAGAAATCCGCGAAAAAATCATTGAAGCCCATGCCGTCAATCGTCGTGTCTGAGAAAGTCTCGGGATACAGCGTCGCAAGCGCAGCTGTGTGGCTGAACTGGTCTATGCTGTCCGCAAGATTTTTGATTGAGAGCGCGACCTCCTCGTTCTTTCCGTTCTGCAGCTCGGACGGCACGTCCTCCATTTTTTCGGCAAGCTCAAGGAAAAGCTCCGCGAGCCTGTCGAACGACTGCATTATGTCGTTTTTAGTCACCAGCGTGAATTCAAACCGCTCGTTCCCGGTAAGCCGCTTTTCGGCCTCATCATCAAAAGTCTCCGCGGTGATTTTTCTGCCGTCAACTACAATGCCGATTACCGATGCCTCGTTCTCCTCGCAAATCTGCTCGAACGAGTGGAGGACATCGCCAATCGTCTCCTCATCTTCGATGCTCACGTCAACCTGCTGTCCGTTTATATAAAATTCAGTCATATATCCTCCAAAAGAAGAGCGTCTTTTATATCATCGGCAGATAGCCCGGATTATCTTACTTCTGCTGCTGTTTGGTGAAATTCGATATTGTCGTCTGCTGTGACTCAAGGCTTCCGAGCGTGCCCTCCATCTGGGCGTACTTGTTGCGCAGCTCGGCCTCCTTGTCGTCCATCTGCGCCTCAAGCTTCGCGATTCTTGATTCCGTGGTCTTTATTTTTGAGTCGATTGATGAGGTCTTTGACGCGATGATTCCGCCGGTCTGCGTGTATGCGGAAATCTGCCTATCAAGTTTGTATGCTATTCCCGAGTCAACAATCAGGTCGCCGTCAGAGTCATATCCGAACATCTGGCGAATATCATCCATATTATTCAGAAGAGCCTCGTCCAGTTTTTTCTCGTCAATCTCAAGGTAGCCGCGGAGTTTGCTCTGCGAGTATCCGCCGGAAAATCCGCCCGCGTTCGTCGCAATTCCAATCTGCGAGAGCATTGTGACCGCCGCCGAGTCAGAGAATGAGTATCCCGCCGTGACAATCGACTGCATGCTGTTTTTTATGCTTGTGAGCGAGAAATCTGATGAGAACAGCCCAAGCCGCTCCTGCTCAGTTTTTCTCTCGTCCGCTGTGAGATAGTCCAGCTCCTCGATTATCTCCGGCTTGTTCTGCGAGAGGATGTTTATCTCCGCGAGCGCCTGATTGTACTGGCCCACAAAGTTGATGATTGCGTCCTTTGAGCTTTCTGTGTCCGGTTTTATGGTGATTGTCGCCGTTCTCTCGGTTTTGTCGAGTATGTCAAGCGTGACTTCCGGAACCACATCGTCAATCTTGTTGGATGGGCGTGATATTGTGATTCCCTCGTATTTTATAATCGCGTCATCCGCCTCAGACACCGGATGCTGCGGGCCGTAACCAAGACCTTTTGCCGGGTCTGATGATGTGAGTGCCGATATTCTGATTATATTCCCCGTGTTGACGTTCCTTACCGCCAGTGCTTTTATGCCCTGGAAATCTTTCAGGGGAATGCGCACCTCTTTCTCCGCGCCGTCAAGAATATCAGGTGTCTTGACGGGCCTCTCGCTTCCGTCCTCCATGACTGCGAAGATTACGTTGCTGCTCTCAATCGGATTGAGCGGCTCGGGCGGGGTGGGAGGGAGATCCAGCGTCGTGTCCGACTCGCTGTTGCTCACGACAATTCCGCCGAATTCCGCGAAACCCGCGTCGGGAATCTCCGGCTGCAACAGTGATCTGTTTATTTCGGCCGTAATATCATCCGTTTTTTCTGCCTGAATGGTCAGCGTTATAACCTGATTCGTGTCAGATGCTATGCTGCCTGGAATCTGCACCTGATACGCGCTTCTTGGCTGCGCTGATATTCCGTCCTCTCCGGCCTTGGTTCCTGTGAGCGAGAGCGCCGGCATATAATCAGGCTCGTCATATTCTATTTTCTGTGCGGGCAGAATCTCGTCCTGCGTCGTGCCGAAAACAGTTCCTTCCGGAGTGATTTTCGCAATCATCCCCGCGTCGAACGCGAATTTTCTCGCATCCTCCTCAAAAACAAGCCGGTTCTCTTTTCCCGTCGGGACTGCCTCGATTAAAAGCGATTTTTTTCCCGCGCTTCCACCAATTATGGACGATTTTATGATGTTGTTCCCGCGTTTGTTTATTCCGTTGGAGAAATCTTTGAGCGAGCCGCCTTTCCAGTTGAAGACGACCTGCTTCTCCCCGACTTTGTATATGTATGTTCCTGCCGGAACTTTAAAGTCATTGTCAAGCTCGCCTGTCAGAAACCTGTCTGATGTGGCGGGCTGAATCACATCGATTTTAAAAGTCTGGATATCCGCGCTGCGGTTTGCCTGTGCCGTAACCGCGTTCTCCTGAGTCGATGTGGTCAGTTTGCTGTTAAAAGGGTTCTCAAAGGAATAGAGCGCCTTGCTGCTATCCCTCAGCGCAGTGAGTCTGCTGTTGATTTCCCTCCAGGCGTCTTTCTCTGTCTTGTAGGTCTCAAGCTGCTTTTGCTCACGGGTGAGCGGAATCCGCTCGACTTTCATCAGCTTCTCAACCGTGTCGTTCGTGTTGTACTTGTCTGTGACGCCTGGTATGCTTATTCCTGCCATAAATTACACTGCATCATCGAACATCTTGCCGATGGCTTTCCTGATTCTAAGCTTCAGGTTCTGAATATCCTCTGACGGGAACTGCTTCACAACCTTGTTTGTGGATGAGTCCACGACTGAGACCACGACCATGTTCAGCTCTTTGTTCACATTGAACTGAAGTTTGTTCCCGGCCACCATCTGGGACATTTTCTGCAATTCCTGAGTGTCTGCCTTTGCCTCGGCCAGTGTCTGCTCAAGATTCTGTGCTACCTGGGCTCCTGTGGGTGTTATGGATTTTTGAACCACTGCGCTGTTCTGCACAGTGTCCGCGGCACTTTTTGTATTTGTTCTGTAAAGAGTCTGGCCATCCATTGCCACATAAACCATTGAATTGCTTATCGTATTCATAGTTCTCCTCCTTGAATAAAATGTGCAATTAAAGAGAAAGGGGGAAGGGGGGCGCACCCCTTCCGTTTTCTCAGTAATAATTAAAAAGATGACATCCAGAAATCTATTTAATTACCAAATTGCTATTGCAAAAGCGCAAGCACAGTCTGTGACTGTGAGTTTGCCTGTGCGAGCATCGCAGTACCAGCTTGTGTGAGAATCTGGTTCTTTGTGAAGTCCACCATCTGCGCGGCCATGTCCGTGTCACGGATGCGGCTCTCAGCAGCCTGTGTGTTCTCCGCTGCAATGTTTATGCCTTTTGCGGCAATCTCAAATCTGTTCTGATAAGCACCAAGATCCGCTCTCTGCTTTGTAACCTGAAGCAAAGCCTCATCTACAGCGGCAAGAGTCGCGTTGGCCTCATCCGGACTTGAGATTGTGATCTGCTCATCGCCACCCTGCACACCCTTGAGTCCAAGAGCGGTAGCAGTCATCGTGCCGATGAAAACACGTGTGTTCTGGTCAACATTAGCACCTACCTGGAACTGCATGATGTTGTCAGACTCAAGCCCGAAGCGGCCTGTCAACATATTCATTCCGTTGAACTGAGCGACGCTTGCAATGCGGTCAACCTCAGCAACGAGCTGTGATACTTCGACCTGAATCTGCATACGATCCTCATCGCTGTAGATACCGTTCGCTGCCTGAACCGCAAGCTCTCGAACACGCTGGAGAATATCTGTCGTCTCTGTCAGATAACCTTCGGTTGTCTGGATGAAAGATACTCCGTTCTGAATGTTCTTTGAAGCCTGATTCAGACCGCGGATTTGGCTGCGCATCTTCTCTGATACAGCAAGTCCTGATGCATCATCTCCGGCGCGGTTGATGCGTTCACCAGAAGAAAGTTTCTCTATGTTTTTCATGATGTTGTCATTTGAGATGTTCAACACACGATCCGCATAGAGCGAACTCATATTATGATTGATAATCATTTGTGCCCTCCATGTTTACTAGGTAAAACAGAACATCATGTTCTGCTCCTGCCGGTGAAGGCCGAATCAGCTCTGCGCCCCTGATTCAGTTTCAGACCATTCAGCAGGAATAGTCAGTCTAATCATAAACCGACTGTTCTTGCTGTCACCGCAGGCCACGGAAAGCCCACATTTCAAAGAACTTATGCCTCTGAAAAAAGCATATTCGTCTGCTACAACATTATACGATGTTTTCTGATTTTTTGCCATAGCAGGGCAGGAAAACACCGCGTTTGATTCAAGGCTGTCACTTTCGCACCAGCCTTGAATCAATTATATCTCACTATCTGAGTAAACACAAGACATTCTGTGACCGGCCGGGCATTTTGTCATCGAATGGCAGACCCGGCACAGTCCAAAATATCAGGGACTACCTCAGCAGACTGAGAACGTTCTGGCTCTGGCTGTTCGCCTGCGCCAGCATCGCAGTTCCTGCCTGCTGCAGCACAGAATTCTTTGTGAACTCAACCATCTGGCTGGCCATGTCTGTGTCACGGATTCGTGATTCAGAAGCCTGCATGTTCTCTGCTGCGACATTCAGGCCTTTCACAGTGAGCTCAAGACGGTTCTGGTAGGCGCCAAGATCAGCACGCTGCTTGTTAATCTTTCTGAGCGCCTCGTCGATAGTACCGATCGCGGTGTTGGCCTCTTCCGGTGTGGCAAGTGACATCTTCTCGTCTGTACCAAGCTCGCGGACTCCAAGAGCGACGGCTGACATAGTGCCGATGAAAACCTGCACTCTCTGATCCATGTTTGCCCCGATATGGAACCACATGGAGCCTGTAGCCACGTTCTCTCCTGTGCTCTGCGCGAACCTTCCAGTGAGCATGTTCATTCCGTTGAATTGAGCGGAACTTGCAATCCTGTCAACTTCGGAGACAAGGGCAGAAACCTCAACCTGAATCTGCATTCGGTCCTCATCGCTGTAGATGCCGTTTGATGCCTGAACCGCAAGCTCGCGGATGCGCTGCATGATGTCAGTTGTCTCCTGAAGATAACCTTCTGTTGTCTGGATGAAGCTGATACCGTTCTGAGCGTTCTGGGCGGCCTTGTTCAGACCACGGATCTGGCTGCGCATCTTCTCAGATACTGCGAGTCCTGATGCGTCATCGCCTGCACGATTGATTCTCTCACCTGATGACAGTTTCTCCATGTCCTTGTTAAGACTGAGACCTGTAACCCCGAGCTGACGGTTGGCAAAAATTGCCGACATGTTGTGGTTGATAACCATAGTATTCCTCCTTGGAATGTTTTTCAGAAGAATCCTTTCTTCTGTTTGTAAAGACGCAAAAATGCGTAAATGTTGTTTACAAGGCTACACCTACACATTTTTGCCAGAAAGCATGACCAGTCTCTTTTTACAAGAAGCCTTAGCCATAGCACTTCTGTTTTTATTATCGGAGGAGGATTGCCGGAACTTTAGCGTTTTTTTTATTTTTTTAAATTTTTATTCGCCGATAATTCTTTTCAGCGCGCGGACTGCCTTGCCTCGGTGTGATATATTGTTTTTCTCATCCGCTGTGAGCTGCGCGACTGTCCTGCCGTATTCGGGGAGAAAAACTATCGGGTCGTATCCGAATCCGCCGTCGCCCGCCTGGTTTTTTATGTCGTCAATCAGAATGCCCTCAAAAGTCTCCTGCGCTGCAAAAATCCTGTCCGCGCCGCAGTACATCACCATCGCGCAGGTGTAGTGGCATGAGCGCTCGCCGTGCAGGTATTCGCCATCGGGCAGATTTCCCTGCCGCAGAGCCTCGTTCAGCTGGTCTATCAGCATGATGTTCTGCTCCTCCTGAGAAATCCTGCTGTTGTCCGGCTTTCCGCGCATAAAAAGAGGCCCGGCGTATCTGGATGAGTAGATGCCGGGTGCGCCGCCAAGGGCATCCACGCAGATTCCCGAGTCGTCCGCGATGACCGGGCAGCGCACCGTCTCGTACAATGCGCGCGCCTTTATGAGGCTGTTCTCATAGAAGGTCGTGCCCGTCTCATCCGGATTGAAGTCTATGCCCTCGTCTGACGGAATGAGGATTGTGTGGCCGTCAAGCAGCTCGCACATCTCTTTTTTCTTGTTCTTGTTTCCTGTCGCCAAATATATTCTCATGCAGAGAAATATAGCGCAAATCAGGAATCATAACAATGATTTCACGTCATCCGTCTGCCTCATCCCTGCACCTGCTGATGTAATACGCTACCTGACGCTCGCAGATTCCAAGATAGTCGGCAATCATCTTGTTCGTGGGGCGCACGAGAACGCACCCGTCGCGGAGTTTCCGGTTCAGCCTGTCGCATCTTCTCTGATGCTTCGCGAGCGTCCTCTCCAAGTCCAAAAGAAGCTCGCGGTTGTCGTAGTGCCTCTCTGAGCCGCGGATTATCTCAAGTCTTTTCTCGTAATTTTTCTGGCGGAAATACGCGGTGTTCCTCCGCTCCTCAACCACGCGTTTCCTGTCGGATTTATCCATGAGGTGATTTTTAAAGAACTGGATTATCTGATGTAATCTCTCCTCAGGAATTCTGTAGATTGCGCTGAGCGCGCGGACCTGCTCGTCCGAAAGGTAGAACGCGGTCTTTATCGCAAGAATCAGAAGTTTTTTGTTCTGCTTCTGATGGGCTAGGGCGGTGAGCGTTTTCCTCACTGTGTCTGCCGGGACCGGCTTGTACGCGAGCGGCCTTTTTGATTCCGCGCTGACCGGCGTGAACGGCCTTGGTGCGTAATCGCATTCTTTCTCAGCCAGATAGAGCGGCCCTGTCTGCATGACGAACGACTCGCGCACCTGCCTTTTTGCGGCCGTGCGGATTCTGGCGCGCCTGTGACTTTCAACTGTCATAAAAAGATAGGTGAAATAATCCCCGAGCGCAGGATTGAAGCCGTCAATCAGCCTCTCTCCTTTCTCCAGCAGTGAGAGAATCAGCTCCGAGCGGAAATCCTCGTCGTGCCGCTCAAGGCCGAAAACCTTGTAGTTCTCGCAGATAAAACTGCACGTCATGTCCAGGGCCTGTCTTTTCGTGATTTCCCCGCCTTGCAGCCTGTCCATGATTTCGTTTACGTTGAAGTGAATCATCCTGCCTCCTTGTGTTCTGAGTTATGGCGCAACGCCTGAAACTACACAAGCAATTTCCGTGCCAACTTGAGTGCCGACAAAATGCGAAAAATGATGTTTTTGGACTTGACACTCTGCGGCAATAAATGATAACATCACCTCATTCGTGGCGACATAGCTCAGTTGGTAGAGCACACGGCTCATATCCGTGATGTCAATGGTTCAATCCCATTTGTCGCTACTTTTCTGGAGGAACTTCCGCTGCGGAAGTTCCTTTTTTTGTTTTTCAAGGATGATTTTAATCTGACTTTGATTGCGGCAGCCGTCTCGCGGAAAAAAAAGAATCCCGCGGAAAAGCCGGTTTGTCCTTCCTGCGGGATTCTGGGTTTTAAATCGCGGTTAAAAATTCGCCTGAGAATTAAAAATTTAATTTTTTAATACTCGTCGCTCTCCACCGGAACGAACGGTTTTGTCACTCCGAGGTAGTCGGCTAGAGCCTCATCGGAGAGCATCTCGACAAGCGCCCGTGCCTGCGCCTTTGTGAAATAATATTTCAGGCTCAGCGACTCGCGGGTGGTTGAGTCGCCTACAACGTCGTAATAATCGTTTTTGACCGGATACGTGGACAGGGTGAAGTAGGGCGATTTGTTCTCGAAACTGTAGCCCATGTTCAGCTTGCCGCTTCCGTTGTTCGGCGTGGAGCCGCGCAGCGAGCCCCAGTGCAGCCTGACATCAATCGCGCCGTATTGTTTGAGGAGATTCCTGCCTTTTCTCTGAAGCCTTTTGTTGTCAAAATCAGAGATGTAATCGTCAACCGCTTTTGCCAGCTTTTTGCGGGCGGTCTCATCCATCTGGACGATGTAATATGCGGCGAGGTACGGGCTTCCGAATCCTGCCGTGCCGTCCTTTGTGTTCAGCGCGATTATCGCCTCTTTCTGTGTGGGCTTGCCGGACACACCTGTGGTGAACAGCGAGGTTTGGTCGCATATCATCAGCTCGTTCTTGTTTCCGATTGTGAAGAAATCCTGGAACGCGTTCGTCTTTCTTCTTGCGCTTTTGATTGAGTCCTCGGCGGTCATTGGCTCCGCTTCCGCCGGAGTGCGGACAACCTGCGGAAGGCTTGACTGGCTGTCGCCCTGGTCTGAGTAATAATCATCCGGCGAGATTGTGACGCCTGCTTTCTGCGAGGACTGGCATGAAGTCAGCATAGGAAGGATGAGCATCGCGGCAGAGACTGTGCTGAGCGCGGCTTTTCTAAAATCTGTGATTCTCATTTTTACCCCTGAATATCTCATACGAATATAATAGCCTAAAAAGTCAATTTGTTACAGTAATTTGTATTTTTTTGTAGTTGTTAAATTAAGAGAAAAAGGATATAATCAGATGGTTCGCTCAGTTTGAGAACTTGCGAATGCGTGATGAGGGACTTTTCGTGTGATTTGTCATGCGCGGATTTTGCGCTGGCCGGACTGAGCCGTAAGGAGTGATTATATGAAAAAATTTGTTCTTATTTTTGCATTGGCCTCTGTTTTTTCCTTTTCGATGGTCTCGCAGGAAAATCAGGAGAAATCAGAATCAAGCGTCGGGCTGGAGCGCCACGAAGAGAGATGGTCCACAATGACTTATTTCAACGTGCCAATCCTGAAAATCCTTGACAGCCGTGACGCATACGTGGTCATTTACCAGAAAAACAGGATGGGAACGGGGAGCACGGTAATCCCCAAGAGATGGATTTACGGGAACAAGGATAATCCTCAGAAACTCAAGCTCAGGACAACGAGGACCGCTAACGGCGCGTACATGACCGTAATCAAGGACAACGGCGAGTTCGTGCGCGTCGTTCTCACCGCGCCGCTGTCAAAGAACAACCCTGTCTGGGGTGTCGTGGCACGAGGCAAAGAGGTTGAGGGTGCCGACAAGGATACTTTGGAGGAGCTTGCGCTCTAATCCCTCAGAATTGATTTTGGGCTGTCAGTCATAAGTGGCAGCCCCTTTTCATTATGAAAGATATTTCAGAGTCTGTACAGGAATTCAAAGATTTTATCCTCTCGCATGATTTCTTTTTTGTCGCGGGGCACAAAGAGCCTGACGGAGATGCCGTGGCGTCATGTCTTGGCATCCGCGCGATTCTGGAGCGGTTCGGAAAGAATTGCCAGCTGCTTTCCGCGGGGCCTTTCAAACGCAACGAGATTCTGCCGTACAAAGATCTTTTCTCTGATACAATGGATTTTCTTGATGAGAATGACAGGAAGACATCCGCGCTGATTATCGCTGACTGCTCCGAGATTTCACGCCTTGGGGATATCAACGGGGATTTGCGGGGGCTTGACACTTTTGTCATAGACCACCACAAGACGTCGGGGCTTGCGGAAGGCTGGAGAGGGATTATCGACGTGGATTCTCCCGCCTGCGTCTGCCTTGTCCAGCAGTTTTACGAGGGGATTCTGGGTGATATTCCGGCGGAGACCGCGAAAATCCTGTTCCTTGGCTTCTGCACTGACACCGGATTTTTCCGATTTCTCACCGATGATTCCGCGCCAGTTTTTGAGGCGGTCTCCCGGCTTGTTAGATATGGCGCGGATCCGCGCGAGACTTACCGGAAAATGTCTTACGGCAAGCCTTATTCCACCAGAAAACTTCTGGGAGTCCTTCTGTGCAAGGCGGAGTCATATCTTGACGGAAAACTTGTGATTACCTGCGAGAGCCTTGAGGATACCGCCAAATACGGCGGAGAGGGCCGCGATTCGGATGCCTTGTACCAGACCCTGCTCGCCGTGAAAGGCGTGGAGGCGGTCGTCTTTTTGCGTCAGGACACGCCCACAACATGCACCGGCGGATTCCGCTCTCAGGACAGGATTGATGTCTCTGCCGTCGCGTCAAAATTCGGGGGCGGCGGTCACAAGAATGCCAGCGGCATGAGCTGCAACGGCAGGGTTGAGACTCTCATCCCTCAGATTGTCAAAGAATTCGCAAGGATAATGTAGGGCGCGTTTTTGATTACCTGAGACGTGCGCCTTTTATGAGCGTGCGGGCATATTCCACAAGTTTTCTTGCCTCATCGTCAGTATATGGATTTATCTCGTTGTATGACGGATTCAGGCAGCCCTGATTCTGGAACTGCGCGAACTGCCAGCTAGCGTCCTCCGGAAGAATCCGGGTCATCTCATCAATGTCATTTTTTTCCACGAGCGGAGGAACGAGCACCGTGCGGAACTCGCGGCTCTCGCATGGAAGCGATGATACCAGCGCGGCTGATTTTTTCAGTGCGGTCTCAAAATCTTGCGAGGCATCTTGAAGGCCTGTCTGTGTCGGGCAGAGAAGCTCGCCGTAGCGTCCGGGGCTTGTCTTTATGTCCATCGCTATAAAATCCGGGCGCAGCTCCTCGCTGTCAAGAAGGGCTTCCAGCGGGCCCGGGAGCGTGCCGTTCGTGTCCAGCTTGACTTTGTAGCCGAATTCCCGCGCCTTTCTGATTATCACAGGCGTGTACGGATTTATGAGCGGCTCTCCTCCGCTGATTACGATGCCCTTTAAAATCCCCTGACGTTTTTCCATCAGGTCAAAAAAATCCCGGATTGTGTTCATTTGCCCTGTGCCCGGTGTCACAAGGGCGGAGTTGTAGCAGTACGGACACCGAAGGTTGCATCCGTGCAGAAAAAAGGAGCCTGCGACAAGTCCCGGATAATCGACGCAGGTCGTTTTTATCAGAACGCCGGCAGGCTCATCAAGAGGAAGCGTCCGCATTTTACGCGCTTACTTTTTCCTTTTGGAGCACGACTTCCAGCTCCTCGACGTTATGGCAGCGGGCGGCCTCTGTTCCGTCGGCGTTGTAAAAAATCACGGTGGGTGAGGCGAAAATGCCTTTTTTTGCGGCCTCGGCAAGCCCCTCGTCCGTGCCCACGTCAATCGTGCGGCCGTCAATGTCAAGGCTTTCCATGAATGATTTTACGGG
The DNA here is from genome assembly GCA_022510865.1 of Treponema sp. Classification (GTDB taxonomy): domain Bacteria; phylum Spirochaetota; class Spirochaetia; order Treponematales; family Treponemataceae; genus Treponema_D. Next base: position 40,853 of record JAFLSQ010000005.1, on the reverse strand, counting down.
CGGGCAGTTCGGGCAGGTCTTTTTTGTGTAAAGCTCGTAAGTCAGATTTTTTGCGTCCATGAGCGTCTGCGCGGCGCTGTCATCATTTTTCTGTGCGATTGTCCCGGATTTTCCGGCCGGGTCATCAGCACTATTGCTGTCTTGAAGCACGAACATTTTGCGCTGGTCGAACTCATCGCGCTTTCCTTTGTTCCAGTGCTTCACGGCGCGGTAATAGCCCACGATTCTCGCGTAGACCTCTGTCTCCGTCCCATGGACATCGTTGAGAGCGGCCTTTGTCTCCGCGATTTCCTTGTCAATCTGTTCGAGCGTTCTTTTCTCCATTTTCGTAACCTCCCGCATTCCGCTAGATGTAGCGGATTTTTGTGTTTTATTTGTCACGGCACGCCAGGATTCTGGGCGCGCCCGGAAAAATCATCAGGATTTCCTTGCCTCCGCAAGAACTTTGTCCCGCTCCGCCTCAAGCGCGGCGAGCCTTTCTTTCAGTTCCCTCTCTTTCTCTTTACGGCACTCGGGGCACTCAAAATGCTCGCCTTTGATGTAGCCGTGAACCTTGCAGATTGAGTACGTCGGCGAGATTGTGAAGAACGGGATTCTGTACTTGCTCGCGATTGTGCGCACAAGCTCCGCGCAGGCTTTCCAGTCGCTGATTGCCTCGCCCATGAATACGTGGAACATCGTTCCGCCCGTGTATTCTGTCTGCAAGGACTCCTGATGGTCGAGCGCCTCGAAGACATCCGCCGTGAAATCCACCGGAAGCTGCGACGAATTCGTGTAGAAAGGCTCGGATGTTCCGCTTGTGATTATATCGGGGAACTGGCTCTTGTCATGCCGCGCGAGGCGGTATGAGGTGGATTCCGCGGGCGTCGCCTCCAGATTGAACAAATCTCCGGTCTCTTCCTGAAAATCCTGCATTCTGCCGCGCATGTGCTTGAGGACGCGCTGAGCGAAAGCCTTGCCCTCGCGGCTTGTGATGTCAGTGCCGAGGAAATTCATGCAGCACTCGTTCATGCCGCACAATCCGATTGTGTTGAAATGATTCGAGAGCGTCTTGAGGTAGCGGCGCGTGTAGGGGAAAAGCCCGCCGTCGTAGAGTTTCTGGATGACCTTCCTTTTTGTGCACAGGCTCTCCTTCGCAAGCTCCATAAGATAGTCAAGCCGCTTGAAGAATTCCGCCTCTGATTTTGCGAGATAGCCTATCTGCGGCAGGTTGATTGTAACGACCCCGATTGAGCCTGTGAATTCGTCCGCGCCGAAAAGTCCGCCACCCCTGCGCCTAAGCTCGCGCTTGTCAAGCTGAAGTCGGCAGCACATTGAGCGCACGTCGCTGGGGTTCAGATCCGAGTTGATGAAATTCTGGAAGTTCGGAGTGCCGTACTGGGCGGTCATCCTGAACAGAAGCTCCGCGTTCGGTGACGACCAGTCGAAATCTTTTGTGATGTTGTATGTTGGGATGGGGTAGGCGAATCCACGTCCGTCCGCGTCACCCTCAATCATCAGCTCGATGAACACTTTGTTTATCATGTCCATCTCTTTCTGGCAGTCGCCGTATGTGAAATCCTGCTCTTTTCCGCCGACAACCGCCTTCTTGTTCCTGAGGTCATCGGGGCACACCCAGTCCAGCGTGATGTTGGTGAACGGAGCCTGGCTTCCCCATCGGCTCGGGGTGTTCACGCCGTAAATGTAGCTTTGGATGCACTGACGGACCTGCTTCTCCGTAAGATTGTCAGCGCGGATGAAAGGCGCGAGGTATGTGTCAAATGATGAGAATGCCTGAGCGCCCGCCCACTCGTTCTGCATAATCCCGAGGAAATTAACAATCTGATTGACCAGCGTGGACAGGTGTGATGCCGGAGTTGACGTGATTTTGTCGGGAATGCCGCCCAATCCCTCCGCTATGAGCTGGCGCAGCGACCATCCCGCGCAGTAGCCCGAGAACATCGAAAGGTCATGTATGTGGAAGGCCGCGGTTCTGTGCGCCTCTGCCACCTCTTTTGAGTATATGTTGTTCAGCCAGTAGTTCGCGGTGATTGTCCCGGAGTTGTGGAGAATCAGGCCGCCAAGAGAGAAGTTCACGTTCGCGTTCTCGTTCACGCGCCAGTCGCTCTGGGCAAGATAGCCGTCCATAGTCCGGTTTATGTCGAGCATCAGGCTTCTGGCATCGCGCACCGCCTCATGACGCGCTCGGTACAGAATATAAGCCTTCGCAATCTCAACCTCTTTGTTCTCTATGAGGACGCTCTCAACGATGTCCTGAATCTCCTCGATTGCGGGGATGGAGTGTGCGCGGCTGCCCGCCATCTGTAGCCGAAGTCTCTCCTCGACCAAATCTGTGAGCGCCTCGGCCTTGTCGGGATTTTTCCGCTTCTCCACGGCCTCAATCGCCTTGCCGATGGCTGTCTCAATCTTGCCCCTGTCGTAATCCGCGATTTCTCCTGAGCGTTTTACGACGGATTTTATGAATCCTTTTGTCTCCGCGTCCGTGCTGGACCCAAGGAAACTTCTCCATTCCGGAAAGATTGACTGCTCACTCATTTTTTCCCCTCTTCTCTATTTCTTTGACTTCCTTTATGAATTCATCCAGAGTCTCAAAGTGCCTGTACACGGATGCGAACCTGATGTAAGACACCTTGTCTATCTCATAAAGTTTCTCAAGCACAAGCTCGCCAAGCGCGGATGTCGCGATTTCCCGCGATTCCTTGCCCTGTTCGACTGCCATGTCCTCTATGTCGTTTGAGATTTGCTCGACCATGCTGGTGGATACAGGCCGCTTCTCCAAAGCCCGCTCAATTCCCTTCTCAAGTTTTTTTCTGTCAAAAGGCTGGCGGCGGCCGTCGCGCTTTATGACCATGAACGGCTTCTCGTCTATGCGCTCATAGCTTGTGAAGCGGTAGCCGCACGAAAGGCACTCACGGCGGCGGCGTATGCTCTCTCCGTTCACCATTGCCCTTGACTCAAGGACTTTGTCATCTAATTTTCCGCAGTAAGGACAACGCATCGAATCACCACCCTTGTATAATCTTATTGGACTGGAATTGTCGTTGCAAGGGAATTCTGGAAAAAAAAGCGAATTTTTTTTAAACTATTTTTGTTGACAAAAATAAATTCTGTGCTTGTCAGAAAAATTCCGCGTGATGGTATTGACTATTTTCTGGACTTTCGATTGCGTTTTCTCTCGGACGGAATGTAATCGCTTGCCTCAAAAGTGATGATGCTGTAAGCCATGTACACGAGCACAAGGACGATGAGCGTGTACGGCAGCCAGTTCCCCCACCTCGCGTAAGTCGTCATAGTGCGATTGAAAACCGGAATCTCGGCGGTCATCGCATCCGCGGCAAAAAGCGGCATATCCGCGATGATTCTGCCGCTCGCGTCCACTACAACAGAATAACCCGCGTTCGCGCAGCGAACGAGCGTGGTCCTGTACTCAATGGCGCGGTAGGAGGCAATCACAAAATGCTGAATCTCGCTTGAGGCCTTTAGCGACCACGAGTCATCCGTGATGTTCAGGAAAACCTCCGCACCGTTCAGAAAGAGCGGCCGCATAATATCGGTGAAAGCATCATCAAAACAGATTGGAGTGCATATCCTCACTTTGACTTCCTCGCTGGCATCCCGCTGCTGCTGCGCGAAATCCTCCGTGATGTCGATGTTCCGCACGGCCGGAAGCCTGTAATGCTCCGTGGGCGCGGCAGGAAAATCAAAATAGACGTACTGATCGCCCGGCGTCCATCCCGCGGATATTCCCACGGCCTTTTTGAGGAAATTGCTGACAGCCGGCACCTCCGCGAACGGAATCACCTCCGCGAACGGCACAAGATGGTTCTTGGCGTAATGCCCGCGGAAATTCCCGTCGCCGTCAAAAAAAAGCGCGGCGTTGTTAATCTGCTTTTTCCCGGCGTTTTTTATGAACGAGCCGCCTGCAAGCAGCGGAATCCCGTTCTCCTTTATGAAATTGATGAGCGGACGTTCCTGCGGATTCCTTCTGTAATATGACGCTCCGTGCGGGAAGGCAGTGGCAAGCACGCCCTCGCTCCAGACAACAAGATCCGCCTTCTTGCCGGATTCCCTGAGCTCCTCAAGCTTTTTCTCTGTGAGCGCCTGTGACAGGAGGATTGACTCGTCATCGCTTGACTGCTTCCATGGGTCTGCGTTCTGCTGGACAAGCACCGCCGTGAACGTCTTGATGATTTTTCTCGGGACATTATACTGGAAAATTCCGTAGGCGAGCGCGCAGAGAGCCAGCGCGAGCGATAGATTGACGGCGTTCTCAAGATGTGATTGCCTTGCGGAGCCTGTGATTTTTCCGTCCCGGCTGAAAAAAATCAGGAATTTCTCCGCGAGCACCGCGTTCAGGAGCATAATCAGGAAAGTTATTCCGTAAGTCCCTGTGATTGATGAGACCTGCATGATTACCGGCCACCTGAACATCGCCGATGAGACTGTTCCCCACGGATAGCCAAGAAATCCCGATGATTTTATCCATTCGTAGATTGTGTACGCGGATGCGAAATAGACTGCCCGGAATGACGGCGTGATGAAAAACCTCGCGGTCGCGCTGTCATGGCTCAGGGGGTTCGCGCACACGGACGATGACAGCGGCAGGTAATACACGAATCCCATGAATCCGCCTATGAATCCGGTTCCGACGGCTGATGCTCCCAGCGTGAAAATCGCGAAATCCTTGAAATATGCGAGCCAGAAGCTTGATATAAGATGCGCCGTGATTGCCTGGATGAAGCCCGCGCGGAACGCCTGCGCGAAAGTCCTGCATCTTAGGAGGCAGAGATAAAACGGAATGAAAGCGACCAGCGTCAGATAAGGCGCGCCGAACCTGAGAATTTCATTTGGGATGGCGGCGGAAAGTATCGCTCCGGAAAAAACTGAATAAAAAACTTGTAAAATCACTTCCATTGCATTATTATTTTAACGTTATGCTTGGTAAAAATTCAAGATAAAAATGCGGGGTTCGGAGGGGGCGGACAATGACGCTTGTAAATGATGCTCATCAGAATGAGTATGGGACAAAGCCGGATATTGTCGTAAAATCACCGGGACGTTTTCATCTGATTGGCGAGCATTCGTGGTTTTTCAAGGACAAGACGCTTTCGATGGCGGTCAATATGTCGGTTTATGTCTCGGTCTCAAGGCGGCATGACACTTCTTTGAAGTTTTATTTCTCCCAGATTGACGAGCGGAAAAAATCAGGTCTTGCATCACTCAAATTCAAGAGAGAGGACAGGTGGGCGAACGCCCTCAAATCCGTGATATACGGCTTTGTCTCCGCGGGATTCCCTCTGATGGGAATGGACATCATGGTTTACAGCGATATTCTTCCGTCGGCGGGCTTCGGAATCACCACGGCGATGAAAGTTGCCCTCGCAGTCGCGGTGAAATCGCTTTTTCTGCTCCCGCTCTCTGACGCTGATCTTCTTCAGATTCTGGAGTGCGGGAACAGGCGTTTCCTCCGCGCAGAGAATCTCCTTGCGGACAACATCACCGCGCTTTTTGCCCAGAAAGGCAGCCTGCTCGTCACGGATTATTTCAAAAGCAGATGGGATTACATCCCCTATATGTTCGAGGACAAGAGGCTTTTCCTTGTTGACACAAAAGTGCCGCGTGTGAGCGTCTGGAACGAGAACTCGCTCTATGAGCCGGAGAACGCGCTTATCCTCGGGGATTTGCGCGAGCCGAGGCAGAACGTTTACGGCGGGTGGAGATATGTTGACAGCGTCTCGGACATAAACGAGGAGCTTTCTGTCGTGAGCGAGGATGTGCGCCGCAAGCTCCTGGCAATCATGCGGGAGCACGGCGATGTGCTTGATGCCCGCGAGGGCCTTGAGAAGCAGGATTTCTTCAAGTTCGCGAGGGCGGTGAACCACAGCCACGAGACCATGCGCGATATGTTCAACATCTCGTGCCCGGAGATTGACTGGCTTCTTAAGCGCGTGAGCGAGCTTGAGCCTAACCTTGACTTCGTGCGAAATCCTGTCACCTGCGGGCGGATTACCGGGAAAGGATACGGCCGATGCCTTTACGCCTTTCTGCGCGAGAGCGATGAGGAGGCTTTCGGCGAGAGAATCGCTGAGTTCGAGAAGATTTTCGGATTTCATCCGCTTGTGCACAAGGTTGAGACCGCTGACGGCGCGGGTGTTGTGAGGGACTAAAATGAACGTTCTGATTGTTAATGATGACGGAATTGAGAGCGAGGGACTGCGTGTCCTTGCCGAGCGGGTGGGAAAAAATCACGATGTGTATGTCCTTGCGCCGGACTCCAACCGCTCCGCGGCATCGCACCACATCCTCATGTTCCATGACCTGGAGCTTATTCCGCATAAAAAAAACTGGTGGGGATGCTCGGGAATGCCTGCGGACTGCACCTGCGTCGCGCTCAGAAGCGGCCTTTTTGACGTTGATTTTGATGTGGTTCTCTCCGGAATAAATGACGGTGCGAATATGGGCACTGACATCGTTTACTCAGGGACCTGCGCCGGCGCGCGTCAGGCGGTTCTGAGCGGAGTGCCCGGAATCGCGGTGAGCCTTTTTCCTGACGGACTGCATGGCTGGAACGGGGAGGGCGCGAAATACATCGCCCTTGCGGATTTTGTCTCTGATAATCTTGAGACTCTGGCGGAGATGTCGGCAGAAAAATATCCGGGGACGTTCGTGAACATCAACGCCGCGTCCCGCGACTCATACAAGGGCGTGAGGATTGCAAATCGGCTTCAGGTCAGGCATTACAATGAGGACATCAGGATAGAGAGGACATCGAACGGAGTTTTCTCGCATTTCAATCCCAGGGATGACGGGCCTCCTGCCTGCGATTCCGGCACGGATTTTGATTATGCGCGGTCCGGGTACATCGTCCTGAGCATGGTGCATGCGCAGCCTCTTGCCGCTAATGTAGTGGACGGTATTTCATTTAAAGTGTAGAATGATAGCAGAAAAAATCTGGTGGTGGGAGAATGGCAGATAATTCGGTTTTAAAAGAAGGCGTCAGGCTGTATTCTGATGGGGATTACGAGAAGGCCCTCGGATTTTTCCTTGCCCTTCCTGCGGACTGCGGGGCGGACAAGAATGAAATCTCATATTATCTTGGGCTGTGCAATGCCAAACTGAAAAGATATGACGATGCCCTTCTTTATCTGGAGCAGGTAGTCACATCCGGCGTGAGCCTTGAGAAGACATTGCAGTGCCGTTTCCTGCTCGCGGTGATTTATGTCGAGACAGGCAGGAAACGCCTCGCGGACTTTGAGCTTACGAAACTGCTTGACACGGGCTACATGAGCGCGTCCGTCTATGCCGCAATCGCGTACATAGCGTGGGAGCAGGATGATGTGAGCCGCTGCCTTGATTTTTATGAGAAATCCCTTGAGAGAGACCCGGACAACATATCATCATTGAACGGACTGGGTTATGTGCTTGCCTGCCAGGACCGCGACTTGACCAAGGCGCTCTCGCTCTGCAAGCAGGCGGTCAAACTCTCTCCTACATCGGCCGCCTGCCTTGATTCTTTGGGCTGGGTCTACTACAAGATGGGGCTTTATGATGATGCCATGCAGTATCTTCAGAAAGCGGAGCAGATTGACGGTGAGAGCACGGAGATTGCCGACCACATCCAGTCTGTCAGAATCAGGACAAGGCGGTAGACGGATATGAGAAAGGCTTTTGTTTCGCTGTCAGCTCTCATCCTGATTTTCTCGGCCGTGTCATCCCAGACAACCGGCAGCGCGGGGCTTACAGTTCCCGAGGATCGTACCCGCACCAGCGACGAGGGCTTCGCCTCCGAGGAATTCAGGCGCGGAGTCCAGGCATACTACCGCTGCGCTTTCAATGACGCGATTGTCCAGTTCGAGCGCGCCCTCACTCATCTTCCGAATGACAATCTCATCCTTGACTGGCTCGGAAAGGCTTACTATAAATCCGGGCTTGAAGGCTCGGCTTTGAGCTACTGGCAGACTGCCTCCGGCAACGGATACGGCGGGCTTCTTCTTGAGAACAAGATTGAGATTGTGCGTGACCGGCGCGTAACCGGGGACTCATCAGAGAAATTCATGCGGCTCTCTGAGGCGGGAGCGTTTCCCGGAGACTTTAACGGCAATCAGATTTACAGCGGGCCTGTGTCAGTCCTCACGAATTATGACGGAACAATGTGGATTGCCGCCTACAACTCAAACGAGATTATCCTTATGAACCAGAACGGGGTTGTAATCGACAGGGTTACAGGTCCGGTGAACGGCTTTGACCGTCCGAGCGATATTATCCGGCTGCACGACGGGAACATCCTTGTGGCGGAGCACGCCGGCGACAGGCTCGCGCTCTTGAATCAGAACGCGCGTTTCATAAAATACATCGGCGCGAAAGGCCGCGCTCTAGGTCAGATGGTCGGGCCGCTTTACCTTGCTCAGGATTATCTTGAGCGAATCTATGCCACGGATTACGGAAACCGCCGCGTTGATGTCTTTGACAAGGACGGCGAGCCGCTTTTTTCTTTTGGCGGAGCGCAGTCGGGATTCCAGGGGCTGAAAGGTCCCACGGGAATTGCCGTGAGCGATGAGTCTGTTTTCATCGCGGATGACCAGAGCGGAAGCATTTATGAATTTGACCGCGCCGGGAATTTCATCCGCGCGCTTGTTGAGCCGGGCAGTTTCTCGAAGCCGGAGGGAATCAGGCTGATGGGCAGAAGCCTTGTCCTCTGCGACTCAAACCGCCTTGTCTCTGTGGATATGGACAGCGGTGCGATTTTCGAGCATGCCCGCACAGGCAACGCCCCCTCACGCATTACAATGGCATCCCCAGACATCAACGGGAACTTCTTGGTCTCGGATTTCACCGCGAACGAGGTATATGTCATGTCCAACGTGCAGGAGCTTGTTGGCGGACTTTTTGTCCAGATAGAGCAGCTGGACGCATCGAATTTCCCGCAGATTACAGTTGAGCTGCGCGTGGAGAACAGGCATCGTCAGCCTGTCGTGGGGCTTCAGCAGGAGAATTTCTTTCTTTCAGAGAAGCAGCAGCCCGTCGCGAACATGAAGTTTCTTGGCGCGGCATCGAACAATACCGATGCGGATGTCACTCTCATAATTGACCGCTCGCGGACAAGCCTTCTTTACAGGACTGAGATGGAGGCTGCTGTGCGTGAGATTGTCGCCTCCATGGGTGATTCAGGGACTCTGCGCATTGTCTCCGCAGGCTCGGTGCCGGTCACAGAATATGTCGGCCGCCCGGATTTGCTGGGCGAATTCTCGCTTGATGCCCTAAAGACCCCGGTGAGCGTATCTGTAGCCTCGGACCTTGCAATCAGGCTCGCGGCGAATGACCTTGTGAACGCCGCCAAAAAACGCTCGGTTGTGATTATCTCCGCCGGAAGCCGCGATGAGCTGTCATTCAATCAGTATAATCTTGCGGAGCTTGCCGCCTACATGAACAACAACTCAATCGGATGCTCGGTGGTTCAGGTGACAAGGAATTCTCTTCCCGATGAGCTGGCTTACATCGTGGACAACACCGCCGGAAACGAATACTACGTCTACAGACCGCAGGGGCTTGGCGATGTGCTCAAAGACATAATCGAGACACCGCAGGGAATCTATCAGCTCTCGTTCACTTCCTCGCTGCAAAAAAACTATGGATTATCATACCTTCCTCTGGAGGCGGAGGTTTATCTTCTGAACCGCAGCGGCCGCGATGAGACAGGATATTTTGCCCCGCTTGAATGACGGATTTCCCCGCTTGCCGTAGCGGTAATCAAATCCGCGGAGCAGGGGAGCGCGGACGCATTTTTAAATCCTGATTTTTTCCCGGCATCCGCAAGGATAATCCGCATTTCTGATTTTGATTGCCTGATTTTTTTCGGGGCGGCTCAGAGCGTGCGTGCCTTCTGGATTTTCAAATCCGGATTTTTCATCTTCATTTTCAGGATTGCCTGCTCGACTTTCTGCCTTTTCTCTTTCTGCCTGTCCTCAAAAAGCTGCTGCTGGACCGGGCCGCTCTCGGAGGTGATGTTCTCGAATCCGATGCCAAGAAGCCTGATTCCGCGGCCGCTCTCATATTTTTTGTTGAAGAGCCGCCTCGCAGTCTCATAGAGCGTGTCGATTGTTGAGACCGGGGCATCCTGCGTCTCCTGCACGGTGAAAGTCTGGAAATCGTTGTAGCGGATTTTTATCATCACAGTCTTTGACACCGATTTTTCTTTGAGCAGCCGGAACATCACGCCCTGCGCCATCTCCAGCAGCCTCGTCTCCGCCGTGTAAGCGTCGGTTATGTCATCAGAAAAAGTCTGCTCCGCGCTGATTGAATGGCTTTTTGCCGCGCGATGGAACGACTCCTTCTCGATTCCGCGCACCGCCTCGTACAGGAAAGTCGCCATGTTTTTCCCGAACATGAATTCAAGGTTCTCATAAGGAAGATTGTGAACATCCCGAGTGGATCTGATTGCCTTTTTCCTTAGGATTTCAAGGCTCTTTGTGCCAAGCCCCCAAACTTTCTCTAGCGGAAGGCCAAGCATGAAATTCTCCTCCTCGCCGTGCCGGATTATGTAAAATCCGTCTGGTTTGGAAATCCCGGACGCTATTTTCGCAAGATATTTTGTTGGCGCAAGCCCCGCGGAGACAGTCAGCCCGGTCTTCTCGAAAACCTCTTTTTTTAGCCTTAGCGCGGTCTGCTCCGGCGGCCCGAAAAGCCTCTCCGTGCCGGTAAGGTCGATGAAGGCCTCGTCAATGGACATCTGCTCAACATCAGGGGAATAATTCTGGAAAATGCTCATTATCTGATATGACAGCTCGGCGTAGCGTTTCATCCGCACGTGCAGGAAAATTCCGTTCGGGCAGAGCCTGTACGCCTGCGCGGTAGGCATGGCGGAATGAACGCCGTATTTCCTTGCCTCGTAGGATGCAGTTGAGACGACGCTGCGCTTGTCCTGCGGAAGCCCCCCGACAATGACAGGCTTTCCCTTGTACTCCGGATGATCCAGCTGCTCGACAGAAGCAAAGAATGCGTCCAAATCCACGTGGAGATACCAATTCCCGCTCATGGTCTTGCCTCCAGAGTCACGCTTTGGGATGCCTGGGCAAAAACATCAGGATTGTCAGTCGCAAAGAACGCGGTAAGAATTAGAGTGGATGTCCTGACGCTGGTTCCGTAAGTGAACGACATCTGTGACGGCGGGTTGCTCGGAATGTTGAAATATCCCTCCTGCTCAGTGACCGATGTGTAATCGTTGTCCGTGTACAGCAGGGGCTGCTGGAACTCCGAGAAAAGCCGGACATCGCACTGGACGCACTCACGCGGAAAACTTATGCTGATTGTTCTGATGATGTCGTCAAAAATCTTTTTGTCGGAGTAAGTCACGGCGATTTCCCCGCTTTCCCGGAACTGCTCAAAAATCATCTCGCGGCTCAGGGTTTTCCCATCGGTTTTACGCGCGAGCGCTCCCGCAAGAACCGGCAGGAAAATCATGATGGCGGCAAGAAAAGATGCCTGCGCGATAAAAAAAGTGAGCCTTTTTCGCGCGTTCCTTGCGATTGACGTGAGAATCCTGAAATAAACCAGAAAAAGCGGATACATCAGGACTGATATGTAAAGCGGGATTCTGGCGTTCGTAATCAGAAAGACGCGCAGCTCCGGGAGGCTGGCGTTCGCCGCAAGCGATGTTATGTACGGCAGGAAAATCACGATAATCAGGAAAAAAACTGATATGTGAAGCGGGTTGTTTTTTATCACGAGCGCGAGCAGCGAAAGCAGGCAGACTGTCATAAAAATGGGGAAGAGCGACACATCGACGAGGATGAACACGAACTGGTTCACAAAACACGCGAACACAATCAGATAGTCAACGGATTTCTCGCCGAATTTCCTGTTGCAGAGCAGCACGATTGTATAGAACGCGGAGCACAGAAAAAGCGCGAGAATGGCCTGTGTGCAGCCAAGTATGGCGATTGCCGTCGCGTCAGTCTCTGGCCGGGCAATCAGCATGAAAAAATGCTTTCCCAGAAAAAAAGCCAGCGCGATTAGGATGCAGGTGGCGGGCACGCAGTACCAGATGTGCCTGATTTCGCTCCATGTGGCGAGCTTCAGCCTTGAGTTCACGAAGCCGAGCAAAAAAATGAACGCAAGATAGCTTAGTATGATGGCGATGATGATTTTTATGGTGGCGGTCTCGGTAAGGCGGAAAAATCGGCCGAAAAGTCTGACCATCAGAAAGTGCTGGTCCCAGTCACGCGCGCGCGCCTGTGAGAGCTGCATGATTGTCTGGCTCAGGGCGTCAAGAATCACACTGCTTTCTGTGCCTGGCTGGAATTCCAGTCTGATTGCGGGGATGCCGCTGTCAAAAAAAACTGAGAGCGTCCTGTCATAAAAAAAATCATAGCTGTGCATCTGGCTCACATAATAATGCGGAACCGATTTTTTCAGCCCGGAGCGCGTGAATGCGTTGAACGCGCCCTGCACAAGATATGACGGCGAGACTGTCCCGCGGCTTCCGGAGACGATTTTTGTGACTGATGCCTCAAGATCGCAGATGATTACCGTGCTGTCCTCGTTCGAGCTGACGGCCCTTGCGAAAACCTCCGTTCCGAAAATCATCCCGGATTTCTGGATTCTCTGCCTCTCGCCGTAGGCAAAAAGCAGCGTTATGTCGCAGGATTCGTCTGACAGGCCGGAGAGCGGGATAATCAGATCGGGGCGGGCAATCACATCCTCCTGAAAAAACACGAGCGTGACGGCGGGGCTGCCTGCTTCCGTGATTTTTTTGCCGGGATTTTCCAGCAGGATATTGTACGGAAAAGAGTTGTCGCCGCCGGTAATGAGGCTCTGCGCGGCAGGATTCAGGCCGCCGTCCGCAAGAATGTCAAAAATCGCGTCGCACATGGTCGTCTGCGCGAAAATTCGGGCTGCAAGGAGAAGCGCGAGAATCGGTATGATGCGGTTCCTGAATTCCATCGTATATTAGATTATAATTTTTATTGTTTACATTGCAAGTCCTATCGTGTATAATATTTTGATATGGGTGCATCTGATAAAAAGTTCATTCTGGAACTCCCGCTGAAAGTTGTTCTTACGGAAGACGGCGCGTCCAATTTCATAAATCATAATAAGAAACTTCTCAGATTCCGTCTGGCGGACAACGTCGAGGAATACGGAATCTCTCTGGACAAATTCTCTCCGCAGTCGCTTCAGAGCATGATTCTTCTGGATTACATCTCCAAAATCGAAATCTCAATGTCAGAATTTGTATCATCCCGGCAGGAAGTGATGGATTTGTCAAAAGTCATCGTCTATTCGCTTTTGTACAAGCAGTTTGACCGCGATGTGTACGCCGCCCTCATTCAGTGCGAGTGCGTGCGCAAGCATAACCGCGCGAATCCGTCCCATCTCATAGACGAGCGCACGAAAATGTCAGAGAAGCAGCTGCGCTCCAGCTTGCAGAACAAGGACGCAATGATTCAGACGACCCGCAGGCAGATTCTTGAGCCGATTTTAAAGGCGGTCATGCAGAACAAGGACTACTCATCCGAGGAGAAGAACATCTATCTTCTGATGTCGGAGAAATTCCTGAACCGGCTGGGGCTTATGAACTGGTACATAATCACGCTGTTCGCGAAGAGCGATGGCGCGAACGAGATGTACATCGCAATCAGAAATCTGCTCAGCTCATACATGGAGAAGTCCAAGGTTGCGGAATATATCTCCGTGATGGTGATGGAGCTTGCCCTGAACAACGAGAACACGAACATCCGCAAGGAAGCGCGGAATATGTATCACGGCATTGATGACATTGACGCCCTGATTTTTGACCCGGAAATCCGCGCCAAGATTGTCCAGGAACTGCAGCGCAAGCACGAGCTTGTCTTCCTCTCGTGGAAACTTGGAGGCGGCTCGTCATCAATCGGAAAGCAGGGGAAGCTTTCAATCACGCTGTACAACAAGGACGATGAGTTCCAGGAGATGAAGGAGAACATCGAGTCCGCAAAATCATCGAACACGAGCAAAAAATCCCTCATAGATTTCTACCGCGAGCTTCCCGAGGGTCAGGAGGGCACGGATCTTGGCCTGTACTATCTTTCCTACCTTGACGACGCGTGCAAGAAAGTGAACGTCAAGTTTGAGTCGCTTGTGAACCAGTTCGCCGCGAGCGAGCTGACGGTCATCAACCTGAATTTTACTTTCTAGCGTATGCGTGAGAATCAGTCAGGCGGATTTTACGGCCTAAAAATCATCCCCGCTTTTTTTCTTGTGATTGCCGCGCTTTTTGTGATTTCATGCTCGCAGACCGTGCCGGACATCCTTCTTGCCGATTATTCGGTCATTTTTGATTACCCGGACGAAGAGTCGCTGCCGTCCGCGCGGCTCGGCGTGTTCGTCGTCTCGGAATCTGATGTCCGCCGGTATTCTGCCATCACGCTTGTCTCAAAGTCTTCCGGCCTTGTGTGGGAGACATCGGATATCCTGCGCATTCAGGAGAGCGACATGCAGTGGGCGGGGAACGTCAGTTTTGTGATGCCCGAGGCCGAGATTATTCCGTCCGGGCTTTATGAGGTGACTTTCATGAACGCCGATGAGAAGTCTGATTCCGTTGAGTTCAACGTGCAGTACAGCGCGCAGTATTACAAGACTCTCTGCGGCGATGTTCCGGCCCTCATGCGCGCGCAGGGCGGAAGCAGTCAGATTGCAATTTATGACAGGGGCGGAAAAATGCTTTATTTTGGCGAGCGGTATCCCGAGCTGCAGACAGTCCGCGGAATTTTGAATGATTACACTGACGCCGGATTTTTTCAGGATGTGTGGTGCAGCGCGGACAATTCTGTGATGTGCATAATGCCTGAGAAACCTGTGTCTTTGGAATAAAGGAAGTTATGAGTAGTGAGCATTCGGAGCCTCTTGGCGATTACCGGCGTGAGGTGAAAACTTATGTGCTTAGAATCGGAAGGATGACCGCGGCCCAGGAGCGCGCCTACATGGAGCTGTCGCCGTCGTGGTGCATTCCGTTCGAGCACCGGCTTTTGAATTTTGTGGATGTTTTCGGCAACACAAATCCCATTGTGATTGAGATTGGCTTTGGGATGGGCGATGCCACAATCGCGATGGCGCAGGCCAATCCCGATATAAATTACCTTGGAATCGAGGTTCACCGCCCGGGAATCGGCAAGGTTCTCTCCGAGATTAAGAGGCTCGGTCTTAAAAATCTTTACATCATCGAGCACGATGCGCTTGAGGTTCTGGAGAAAATGGTGGGCGACAATTCTGTGAACGGCTTCCACATTTTTTTTCCGGACCCGTGGCCAAAGAAACGCCACCACAAGAGGCGCATGATTCAGCGGCCGCGCACGAACCTGCTGGCACAGAAACTCGCGCCCGGCGGCTATCTTTATTTTGTGACGGACTGGCAGGAGTACGCCCAGTTCGCGCTGGAAGAGCTTACGGCGACTGACCGCCTTAAAAATCAGTATGACGGATTCGCGGAGAGGCAGCCCTGGCGTTTCCAGACAAAATTCGAGCGCAAGGGAATCAGCGCGGACAGGCAGATTGCCGAGCTTTTTTTCGTGAAAGAATGAGAGAGGGACGTGCGGATTTTTATGGCTGAGAATGTTGATAAAATCAGAAGCTCTGAGCTTGAGAATCTGATTGCAAGATACCAGAAATCGTATTATGACGGCGAGGGCGAGATTTCGGACGCAGATTTTGACCGGCTTTGGGATGAGCTGAAGCGCCTTGACCCAGACAATGCGGTTCTGCACCGCGTTGGCGCGGACAGCGGCAATTTTGATAAAGTGCGCCACATCATGCCAATGGGAAGCCAGGAAAAGGCGGCCGATCCCCAGCAGTTCCTTGCATGGGCAGACAAGCACCGTTATGACCAGTATCTTGTGGAGTACAAACTTGACGGCGCGTCTCTTGAGCTGCAATATGAGGGCGGGCATCTTGTGCGGGCGGTGACACGCGGTGACGGCACTGTTGGCGATGACATCACTGCGAACGCAAGGAAAATGCGCGGAGTCGCGCACTCAATCCTCAAAGACGGCGCGCTCGTTCCTTTCACCGGCGGAATCCGCGGTGAAGTGATAATGACGCATTCCGTGCACAAAGAGCATTTTCCCGACAAGGCGAACTGCCGGAATGCCGCGAACGGAATTATGAAGCGCAAGGACGGGCAGGGAAGCGAGTATCTCACCCTGATTGTCTACGACGCGCTCTCAACTGACGGCCGGACTTTTTTCACGAACGAGGAGGAGAAAATCCGCTGGCTCATGGACTGCGGATTCAATACAGTCCGGCTTGTAATCTGCAAGTCCGCGGACAGGGTGATTGCCTACCGCGCCAAGGTCATGGAGGAGCGCAGAAGCCTTGAGTACGACATTGACGGTCTTGTAATCAAGGAGCGGACCATCAATCTTGAGGACGCGAGCCGTGCGCGGCCTGACCGTCAGATTGCATTTAAATTCAGTCTGGAGGAGGAGGTCTCCACGCTGCGCGAGGTTGAGTGGAGCCAGAGCGGTGCGACTTACACTCCGGTCGCCATTTTTGATGAGGTTGAGCTGAACGGCACGAAAGTCCGCAGGGCAAGCCTTGCCAATCCCGATACGATGAGAAAGCTTGGCGTCCGCATCGGAAGTCATGTTGTCGTCGTGAAGCGCGGCGAGATAATCCCCAAAATCGAGAGCGTCATCGAGGAGAAGGGCATCGCAACCTCAGAGATTGATTTTCCGCATCACTGCGAGACCTGCGGCGCGGCCCTTGTTGATGAGGGCAGCAGGCTCTACTGCCCGAACAAGAGCTGCCCAAAAAGAGTGCTCCATCAGCTTTATAAATTCCAGCAGGTGGTGGATATCCGCGATTTGGGCGAGACGCTGATTGCCTCGCTTTTCAGTGACGGTCGGCTAAAATCCATCTCTGACATTTACTCTCTGAGCGTGGACGACCTTGTGCCGTATTTTTTGAACGAGGAGAGCATGGAGGCGGAGAAAAAGTCACTGGGCGCGCAGAAAGTCTACAATTCCATACAGTCTCACAGAAAAATGAAGCTCGCTACTTTTGTCGCGGGCTTTGACATCGAGGGAATCGGGGAGACTTCCGCGCAGAAACTCGTTGACGCCGGATTCAGCACGCTTGACGGCCTTTTGTCCGCCAGCGCGGATCAAATCAGCGGGGTTTACGGCTTCGCTGATATAATGGCGCGGACGATTGTCGAGGGGCTTTCCGAGAACGCCGGGGAGATGCGCGCGCTTGTTGACAGCGGGATAATCCAGCTGGAGTCTGAGGCGGGCGGAATACTTGCCGGAAAATCGTTCTGTTTTACAGGTGAGCTGCGGACGATGAAGCGTTCCGAGGCGGAGCAGCGTGTCAGGCAGTGCGGAGGCAGCATAAAATCGTCTGTGACAAAAGATTTGACCTACCTTGTGACGAACGACAAGGAGAGCGGCTCATCAAAAAATCTGAAGGCACAGAAATTCGCGGTTCCCGTGATTGACGAGGACGAATTCCTTGCCCTTCTGGAGGGATGATGAGGCGGTCCCGCGATGTCATCCCGCAGTTTCTGGTTGCGCTCGCTGCGGTCTTTTTCATCTCATATATTGCGGCCGCGAGTTTCTTGCGCGCGCGTGCCATTTATGCGGCAAGAAACCTTGACTGCCTCCAGAATTCCCACGAGATAATGCGCATAAAAATTTATGGCTCGTCGTCATCATCCGCAGGCGGCACTGTGAGCGCGAGGCTTTCTGTGATTGACTCGAACGGCAACGAGATTTCTGCGATTGAGAGGTCATGGCCCGGCTCTTATCTGTCGCTTGAATTCTCGCGTGTGAGCCTGTACGGGAAAAATTTTGTCTTCCCGGTGCGTGTTTACGGAAAAGAGCGGATTTCCGAGCGTTCCCGCGCAGGAAAATCGTACAACAAGGGCACTCATCTGGAGAAATACTACGATGATTACCGCCAGTGCATGCTTTTGGGTCACGGCTCGTCAGCGGAGGAGCGCAGGATGCTCAGATGGCTGTCTGTCTTCGCGACAAAAAAGTATCCGCTCATGCAGTTTTCCCTTGCGGAATACATAGACCTTGATTTGTCAGGATGCAAAAGCGAGGTCTATTACTCTGTGATTTGCGGCGCGGACGGAAGCATTTTTCTGGAGGCGCTTTAGCCGGCTTTCTTGCGGGATTTTTGATTTTCCCGCCGATTTTCCTGCTATTCGTTTTCGAAAGTGAAGTCGCTCAGGAAAAATTCCGGGCGGACTGCGCTGCCGTTCAGCCTCATCTCCCAGTGAAGGTGGGGGCCGGTCGCAAGCCCGGTAGAGCCGCTTTTTCCAATCAGCTCTCCCTGATGCACGGTGTCGCCTTCCTTGACGTTCAGCGCGCTCATGTGATAGTAGAGGCTGTATAATCCGGGCAGGTGCTCAATCACAACGCTCCATCCTGTGGAAATCCTGTTCTCTGCCATCACGACACGGCCTTCCGCGCATGATTTTACGGGCGTGCCCTCGGGAACTCCGTAATCGTTGCCGTAATGCAGGCTCGTGGAGCTTTTTCCGTTCGTGTACTGGTAGACCCTGCGGTCGCCGCACCATGCCGTGTATCTTGTGGAGTCTGTCGGCGGAACAAAGGCTTTCAGCGTGTAGACATCTGATGGGATTGCCGTGAACAGTATGTTGTTCAGTTTGTCAATCTGAGCCGCTCGCTCGGGGCTGTTGTCGGTCTTGATTGCGGTGTTCCTGTCGTCCAGGCGGATTGTCTCCCTGTTGAATTCCCGCATTTTCAGCACGGACGGCAGGATGAATTCCTTCACGTCGTCATCAGGGCTTGTGAAAATGACTTTGAGCGTGTAGTTGCCCTCGGTTAGCCAGAGGCTCATGGGAATTCCGCATAGCATCTCGGCGCTGTTCTGCCTTTTTGACCTTGCGATTGAGTAAAACGGCGCGGACTCAATCACTTTTTTGTCCTGCAAAAGCTGGAGCGTGGCCCTGCGCTCGCTGTCCGCCTTTGTTTTCTTGTGATTTTTCGGGAACGTCACGGTCATGCGCACGAAAACCGCGTCTCCGGGCGTAATCGTCTCGTTGTAGGTGACGTTTATGGCGTAATTCTCCGAGTAATATTTTGACGTCGCCCCGAACATCGCAGAAATCTGTAAGACAATCAGAATTAAAACAATACTTTTTCTCATAATTTAACCTCGCTAATCCCGCAGAATGCAGTCTTTTATTATCAACTGGTTTGTGTCAATGCCTTTGTAGCAGTTTTTTGTCATCGTGTACAGTATATCATATTTTTTCCCGACCGTTATATCTTTTTTGAGCCTTTCTGCCTGGGACCAGTACATCGCGGGGATTTTGTGCTTGCCCGTATCAAAAGTGAGCTTTAGGTGCTGCGGCTCTTTTTTGCCGACAATCTGGGCATCGCAGAGCGTGAATCCCAGCGTCATCAGAACAAGCTCGGGATTGTCAAGCCCGAACGGCTCAAGCACGTCAAGAATCCCGAAAGATTCCGGCCCGAGATACGACGGCGGAATCTCCGCGTCCACCTCTATGATTCTCTGCTCGTCGTCCAGCGTCATGCCATCAGAGATGCTTCTTGCTTTCTGCTTGAACTGCGCAAGCCGCTCCCCGGCAAAACTGAATCCTGCGGCCGCGTCATGCCCGCCGTAGTTTATGAAAAAATCCCCGAAACGGGACAGAAAATCCGTCGCTATGATTCCGCGGCAGCTTCTCATTGAGCCGACGTAAACGCCGTCCACGCACGTCACCGCGATGCACGGCACGTTCTTCTCCTGCATAATCCTTGCGGCAAGAATTCCTGTCACGCCCTTGTTTATGCTCTCGTCAATCACAAGGCAGATTTTCCCGCCGTGCCCGTCAATGCTTGCCGACACTTCGCCCTGAATCCTGAGCATTGCGCCTGATACAAGCGATTTTCTCTCCTCGTTCAGCGCGCAGATTTCCCGTGCAAGGCTCTCGCGCTCCCTGCCGTCTTTTGACAAAAGAAGCCTGAGCGCAAGATCGGATTTTCCCATCCTGCCCGCGGCGTTCAGCGACGGAATTACAGTCCATGACAAGTCCGTGGATGTGAGCGACTCGCGCCTGAGCTTGAGAGCCGAAAGCAGCTCAGAAAGTCCGCTCCTCAGCGGCCCGCTTTTCATGGCGGACATCGCGTTCCTCACAAAAATGCGGTTCTCGTTTCTCATCGGCATCACATCGGCCATGGCTGCAAGCCCGACAAGCTGAATGTCATGCTGCTCGGTCACAGCGTTCTGGGGATTGCGCTCCAAATCGATTTTCCTGCAATAACTTACATAAAGATTTCCGAGCGTCCTGATTGCGGTGCGCTCCTCCGGCCTGTATTTTGCCAGCGCGGAGAGATTTGTCAGGTCATCCACAGTTTTTTTGCCGAGCGACGGCATCACGCGGCAAATCTGGTCACGCAGGCTTGTCAGATTGAATTCAATGCCGCCTCCAAACAGGTCTTTTAAAATCCGCTGGCTTTCTTTTGCGTCCCACACGTAAATCACCTGGCCCTGCAAAAAGTAGGGCAGTTTCAGGTCGTAGATTGACGTGCGTCCGGGAATGATTGTCTCGCGCAGCTGGCGGACTGTCACCTGATTCTTGATTTTTATGCAGTCCACGGTGACAGAGCCGTCCTCACAGGTAAGGTTCATAATGCACACTTCCGCGCCGTAAAAATCAGACTGGGAGAAGCGGAGCGCGCCCGCGATTTTATATGCGATTGCCGCGCCCGAGATGTCCTGAAAAGGATAGCCTGAGCCTGTGACTTTGGGATTTATTATGATGATTGCCTCCGGCAGCGTCTCCGGCGGATTATGATGGTCTGTGACAATCACATCGATTCCAAGGCTGTTCGCGTGTGATACCTCATTTATGTTCGAGATTCCGCAGTCCACCGTTATGATGAGTGAGCCGCCCTCGGCCGCAAAATCATCCACCGCCTGCATTGACAGCCCGTATGTGTCATCCGCGAGCGGAAGCCGCCAGCGCACGTCAAGCCCCATGCGCTCAAGCTGCTCATAAAGGATTGATGTCGCGCTCACGCCGTCAACATCGCTGTCGCCGTAAATCAGGATTTTCTCGCCCTCGTCCTTGGCCTGCAGAATCCGCTCGACCACGTCCTCCATATCAGAGAAAGTGAACGGCTCGTGCTGGAAGCGCAGGTCATCCTCCAGAAAATAAAGAATCTCGCTTCCGTCGGTGATTCCGCGCCGCACAAGAACCGACGCCTCCAGCTGTGAGATGCCGTATTTTTTGCACAGAGGCTCTATCTGCTGTTTGCTTATGCTTTTTTTATGCCAGTCGCTCAATTCAGTCCTCTTACAAAATTCCTCTGCCGCTTTCTATTGAGTTCAATTTCTGATCGATGCTGCTCTCAATCAGAAAAAAGATGACCTGCTTTATCTGCTCAAAGCCGCGCTCGTCAATCTGCATTTTTCTTGCCTGCGCGGGCGGAAGCACGGAAAGGGCGGCCAGATACTGCAAGGACGCGCCCGAAAGCTCAAAGCTTCCCTCGCCGCAGTCCTGGCAGATGAAATTGTTCTCGCCGACATTATAATACGATTTTTTTGTGTCTGTGTCCAAAAAGGATTTTCCGCACATTCCGCAGCAGTGCGATGACGGCTGTACGCCGAGCAGCTCCAGAAAACGCCACAAAAACCTGAGCAGCCCGAGCCGGCTCTGCTCCTCGCCGCACAAGTCCATACCGTCAAAAAATCCGCCTACAAGGTGGAAGCATGATGACGGTGTGCCCGCCGCCCTTGTCTTTATCGAGATTTCCGCCGCAAGCGATGCCGCATAGAATTTAAAAAGATTCTCGCTGAAAGTCGCGTGATATTTTCTCACCTCAAAATCTGTGATTTTAACCTGATTTTTCTGCGGATTATCATAAAGCCAGACAATCCCGCGGTTCCACAGCGTGATGTATGAGCGCAGACGGCTTTTAGGTCCGCCGTAAAGCGTCGCCATCACAATTCCGTCAGACGGCGTGAGCAGCGTGACAAGCGTGTTGTTCTCGCCGGCCGCTTTCTGAGAGAGCACGATTGCTTCCGAGGATTTTGTCCGGTTCATCGGCGTTTATTTTGTCTGCCCGTAGTATGCGTTCGGCCCGTGCTTCCTCATGTAATGCTTGCTGACAATGTAGTCGGGGAGTGGGGATGCCTCAGGATTTATTGCGAGCGTGCAAAGAGCCATCTTGCAGATTTCCTCCAGCACAGTTCCGTTGTACACCGCCTTGTCCGCAGTCGTTCCCCATGCGAACGGGCCGTGACCTCCGCAGAGCACCATGTTCACCTCACCCGGGTTAAGGCCAAGCTCAAGGAAATGCCTGACAATCAGAAGACCGGTCTCTTTCTCATAATCCTGCTCGACTGCCTCGCGGGAAAGATACGGAGTGCACGGCACGGATTTCTGGATGTGATCCGCGTGCGTCGTGCCGAAAAGCGGAACCGGTCGCACCGCCTGCGCCCAGCTCACCGCAAAAGTCGAGTGCGTGTGGATTATCCCGCCAATCTCCGCGTTCTGCGCTACGGCGAATTTTTTGTAGAGCACCGCATGTGTCGGAGTGTCTGATGACGGATTGAGAGAGCCGTCAACTTTCACGCCGTCCAAGTCCACAATCACCATTGAGTGCGGAGTCAGCTCCGGGTACGGCACTCCCGAAGGTTTGATTGCGAAAACGCCCTTATCCTTGTCAAACGCGGAGACATTCCCCCATGTGTAGAGCGCAAGGTTGTTCTCCGGGATTCTCATGTTCGCCTCGTAAGCCTCATTTCTTATTGTCTCGTATGTCATATCTTTATCCCCAAAATAAATATCGCTACAGATTCTCGACCGCAGCCCGCTCAACGGCGAGGCCTCTCATGTACCGTTCGAACCAGATGTCGAATGATTCCGCAATCTGAGCGTCCGGTTCCTGCGTGGTTTTCCTGCACGATGAGAACACTTTTTCCGCAAGGAAATCCGCAAGGCTCTGCCTCTGATTCTCTGTGCTGTACGCGGCAAGCAGGGCCATTCCCCATGGGCCTCCCTCGCCGGCAGTCTCCATCGCGCTAACAGTCGTCTTTATTCCCGATGCCATGTATTTTAATCCCGCCTCGGTCTTGAAATATCCGCCCGCTCCGGTCATGCTTTTCACGGGGACTTTCTCCTGGTCATAAAGGATGTTCATGCCTGCCCTGAGCGCGCCGAGCGACGCGAACATCTGAGCGCGCATGAAATTCGCAAGCGAGAAATTCGCGTTCTCTCCGCGCACAAAAAGCGGCCGCCCGGATGTGAAGCCCGTGATTGTCTCGCCGCTGAGGTAGTTGTAGGCTGTCAGTCCTCCGCAGTCCTTGTCCGCCTCAAGGGATTTCATAATCAGCTTGTCAAAGAATTCTCCAGTTGTGATTTCCCCGCCGATTCCCAGCGTCTGCGTCACTTCCCTGAACAGCGAAATCCAGTAGTTGTGCTCGCCGGTGCAGTTGTTCGCGTGCACCATCGCGACGGGAAGCCCTGCCGGGGTTGTCACAATATCAATTATTCCCGGATAGCTTTTCTGCAAGTCCTTGCGCAGGACTACCATGCTGAAAATCGATGTTCCTGCGGATATGTTTCCGGTCTCCGCCTCAACGGAATTCGTCGCTGCCATGCCGGTTCCGGCATCGCCTTCCGGCGGGCAGAGCGGAATTCCAGGCTCCAGGTCGCCTGCGGGGTCAAGGAACGCGGCTCCGTCATCAGTGAGAGTTCCGGCCTTGTCTCCCGCGACCAGCACCTTGGGCAGAATGTCATGGATTTTAATTCCGAGGGCATGAACATCCGCAAGGCTGTCGAATTTCTGGCAGAATGCGGCCTTGTAATCGGCTGAGTTTCCGTTTGTCTCAACGGGGAACATTCCCGAGGCATCGCCAACGCCAATCACTTTCTGGCCGGTAAGTTTCCAGTGGATGTAGGAGGCCAGGGTGTGAAGTCCTGCGATTTTTGTGATGTGCTCCTCTTTGTTCAGAATTGCCTGATAAAGGTGGCTGACTGACCAGCGCTCTGGCACGGGGAACGCGAACAGCGCGGAAAGCTCCTGCGATGCCTTTGCCGTGATTGTGTTGCGCCACGTCCTGAACGGCACAAGAAGATTGCCGTCTTTATCGAACGCAAGATAGCCGTGCATCATCGCGCTTATTCCGACCGCTTTTAGTTTTCTGAGCGTTATGCCGTATTTTTCCCTCACATCATCCTTGAGGTCTTTGTAGCATGACTGAAGCCCCTCATGAATCTGCGCGAGCGGGTAAGTCCAGATTCCGTTGTCAAGCGTGTTCTCCCATGTGTATGAGCCGCCCGCCACAGGCTCGTACCTGTCGTTTATCAGCACCGCCTTTATTCTCGTGGAGCCGAATTCAATTCCCAAAACCGCGTTTCCGCTCTCAATTAAGTCTTTGTTCTCCATAATCAGTCAGAAATCCTCGCTAATAGCTGCTTAAATTTTTCTAATTATACACCGTTTTGCGCTTATTTGCTACTGCAACTTTCGCTGATTGCCCTGCCTTTTTTCTGCCTCAAAACCGCATAAAGATGATGAGGACGCTTTGCGGACTGGATTGCGCGATTCTGCGGGAAAGCGCATGGGAATCGGATGCGGTCTGCCCCGCAGCTCAAGGCGGATGATTCCTGCGCGGCCGGCAAGAAATCATCAGGATTTTTCTGGCTTTTTTGTGCTAGGTTGTTCTCACTGCCTCCGCGAGCGTGCAGATATTGTCGATTTGTTTTTGCTGTGACTGCATTATGTAGTCGTGGATGGTCTTCTCTGTTGTGGCGGAAATTCCTGAGACGAACATCAGCACAAGCTTCATTGTGTCGCCCGCGGGTGACGCGCCAGCCACAATCATCGGCCAGTTCACCGTCCTGCGCCCAAGAGTTATCGTTATGTTATTGATGAGCGTCTTCGGCTGGAACGCCTCGGCGAATTTCTCGTCCACGGTGCACGCCGTTCCCGCAAGGCTTATATCGCTGCATTTAAGATTGTAGAGCTTGTTGTTCACGATTGCCAGGAGAATCGCGTCCTTGTCATTCGTGCAGTCGGTGCGCACGAACTTCCGCATTCCTTTTGCGTTCAGTGAATTCAGCGTGGTGATAATCGGTTCGAGCGAGTTCGCGGTGTCTTTTATCTGGATTGCGCCGCCTGTGAAACTTGCTTTCTCGGAGAACGCGCCTATGTCAAAGTCCAGGCCGCGGTACATCACGCAGATTGTGGGCGTTTCGATGCTCCCGTCATCGCCAAGGGAATTTATGAACTGTATCATGGCGCCGGTATCGGAGCTGTCGTCCAGATTCACTATGAGAATCACGCCGGGGAAGTGCGCCAGAACCTCTTTCGCCGCGCTCATGCTCGGGATGTGGCAGACGTCAAATTCGTGGGAGACCAGCTCCGGGATTACCGAGCGGATGATTGCGGAGGAAGCGTTCAAGAAAAGCACTTTTCTTCCGTACTTAAAACTGGTGGATTTTTTGTCCATAAAATGTATCTCCTAATTCGCGCAAAGCCATCCGTGCGAGCATTGTCATGCCGCGCCTCCCGTGTTTGCGCGGACGGCTAGAGCGGTGCTTCCCGGCATTTCTGGGAGCGCCGGAAAATGCGGGCAGAGTTTTTCTTGTACACCCCGCACAGCGCGGACAATCCCGGTGAAGTGCTGTGGCCGCCTCCAATCCGCGTGAAATTCTTTCTTCGCATCCTGAAAGCATATTTACTATACGCAAGTGGGGGGGGGTAATCTGATTTTTCTGCCGTCTCGCTGAATATCATCACCATTGAGCGTATCAAGATTTTTTTATGGTGTCAAGTCTGCAAGGCGCGCGTCCGGGTTGAAGCAATCGGATAAAAAAGATATTATGACACGTGATTTTTTAGGATTTCTGGAGATTACCGATGATTACAGTCAGCGATGTCAGCGTGTCTTTCAGCGAGAAGCCGCTTTTTAAGGATGTCAATCTGAAATTTACAAAAGGAAACTGTTACGGCATAACAGGCGCGAACGGGGCGGGGAAGTCAACTTTCCTAAAACTTCTGAGCGGGGAGCTGGAGAAAGATTCCGGCGAGATTTCCATGACTCCCGGCGAGCGCATGGCGGTCCTCAAGCAGGATCACTTCGCGTTCGACCAGTATTCTGTGAAAGAGACAGTTATGATGGGATTCCCCAAGCTCTACGAGGTATCCAAGGAGCGTGACGAGGTTTATGCCAAGGAGGAATTCACCGAGGAGGACGGAATCCGCTCTGCGGAGCTGGAGGCGGAATTCGGTGAGCTTGGCGGCTACGAGGCAGAGAATCAGATAGAGCAGATGCTCTCGGGCCTTGGCCTTGAGGAGGAGCACCACGACAAGATGATGAGCGAGCTTGACGAGAGCCAGAAAGTGCGCGTCCTGCTGGCTCAGGCAATCTACGGCAATCCAGATGCCCTGATTCTTGATGAGCCGACTAACGGTCTTGACATCGAGTCAATCACATGGCTTGAGAATTTTCTCCTTGATTTTGAGAACACCGTGATTGTGGTCTCGCACGACCGTCACTTCCTGAACACGGTCTGCACGTACATCTGTGACATCGACTACGGGAAAATCACGCAGTTCAGCGGAAACTACGACTTCTGGTATCAGATGACGCAGGTGATGCAGAGGCAGGCTCACGATCAGCAGAAAAAGACAGAGGAGAAAATGAAGGATTTGCGCGAGTTCATCCTGCGCTTCTCATCCAACGCTTCCAAGGCACGGCAGGCGACCAGCCGCAAGAAAATTTACGACAAGCTTGCCGACAGCCTTGAGGAGATTCCCGTCTCCACGCGGAAATTCCCGTTCGTCAGTTTCAAGGCGGACCGTGAGATTGGCAACAACGTCCTTGAAATCAAGAATCTTTGCTGCAAGGATTCTGACGGCAACGACCTGCTCAAGAATTTCAGCCTGAACATCGGCCGCACGGACAAGGTGGCGTTCGTCGGAATCGAGCACAATTCTGTCACCGCGCTCTTTGACATCATCAACGGCGTGCGCAAGGCGGACAGCGGCGAGTTTTTCTGGGGGCAGACCACATCGCAGTCATATCTTCCGCGTGATAACTCGCAGAGCTTTGACAACGACATGAACATAACCGAGTGGCTCAAGCAGTACTCAAAGGAGCAGGACGACGCTTATGTGCGCGGATTTCTGGGTCGGATGCTTTTTTCCGGGGATGAGTCGCTCAAAAAGGTGAGGGTTCTTTCGGGCGGCGAGAAAGTGCGCTGTATGCTCAGCAAGCTGATGCTCAGCGGCGCGAACTGCATCACGATGGACGACCCCACGAATCATCTGGATTTGGAGGCAATCCAGTCGCTGAACGAAGGTCTGATTTCTTTTGGCGGCGTACTGCTTTTCAGCTCGCACGACCACGAGTTCATCCAGTCAATCGCGAACAGAATCGTTGAGATTACGCCGAACGGCGTGATTGACCGCATGATGAGCTTTGACGATTACATCACAGACAGACAGGTTAGCGAGCTGAGGGCAAGCCTTTATGAGGGGACCGGCAGGAAAATCAAATACCGTGTCTAGCGCGGGCTAAATTCTTGATTTGAGGCTGGTGAGAAAATCCCCGAGCATCTGGCTCTGCTGCTCGCTTGACAGCGGTTTTTCCGGCTCGTGATACTGCACGAGGTTCTGCGGAATCTCGTCGAGGAAACGGCTGGGCTCGGTCTCAACGCTCATCTGCAAGTGGCGGCGTTTTCTGCAAGATGATATGAAAAGCTTGTTCCTGGCCCTTGTAATCGCGACGTAAAAAAGCCTGCGCTCCTCCTCAACGTTCCCGTTGTTCTCGGCGACGGCGCGCGCGTGGGGAATCAGCCCTTCCTCAGTGCCCGCGATGAACACCACCGGAAATTCAAGGCCTTTTGCGGCGTGGATTGTCATCATGCTTGCCTTGCCTTTGCCGCTCTCGTCATCGCCGTTGTCGCGGCTCATGAGCGTAATCCTGTTCAAGTAATTGTAGAGATTCGGATTCGGATTGTCCGGGTCGTTCTCCCATGTCTCCATGAATCTTATCAGGTCGTCTATGTTCTTTAGCTTGAACTGCACGGCCCGCTCGCTTTTTGAGAATTCCGTGAGAAGATGATCCTTGTAGTTTATGTCGTCAACCATCTGGCGGACTTTCTGCGCCAGACCACGGCCGCTGAAAAGTCTCTGGCGCTGCGTCTCCACAATATCGACGAAAGCCTGCAAATCCTCTTTGAGGGCATCGCCTGCCGCAGAGTCCTGGGCGTGAATCAGATAGCCGATTGCGTTCCAGAGCGTGCACTTGTTCTTGCCGGCGACGTCATTCATCAGCTGGATTGCCGCGCGTCCGATTCCTCTACGCGGCGTGTTGATTATCCTGAGCAGGTTTATGTCATCATCATGGTTTGATATTACGCGCAGATAGCTTATCACGTCCTTGATTTCCTTGCGCTCAAAAAACGATGTTCCGCCGCTCATCGTGTAGGGGATGTTGTTGCGCAGGAAAGCCTCTTCTATAAAACGGCTCTGCGTGTTCGCCCTCATCAGGATGCCGAAGTCATCGTATTTCCGCCGCTCCTCGGCCGCGATTCCTAGTATTGTCTCGGCGATGAAATCCGCCTCGTCCGTCTCGTTCTCCGGCATGAAAATCTCGATTGGTTTTCCCGCCCCATTCCCGCTCCAGAGTTTCTTGTCCTTGCGGTTCGTGTTGTGGGAAATCACGCCGTTCGCCGCCTCAAGGATTGTTCCGGTTGACCTGTAGTTCTGCTCCAGCCGGATTTCTGTGACGTCAAAGTCATGCTCAAAATTGATGATGTTCTGATAGTCCGCGCCGCGCCAGCTGTAGATGCTCTGGTCATCGTCTCCCACAACAGCGATGTTCCTGTCCGCGAGCAGTCTCATCATCTCATACTGCTGATGGCTTGTGTCCTGGAATTCGTCCACCATTATGTAGCGGAAACGCTCCTTGTAGCGCGAAAGCACGTCCGGGTGCTCGCGGAAAAGCCTGATAGGCAGCAGAATCAGGTCATCAAAATCCACGGCGTTGTAAAGCCTCAGCCCCTCCTGATAGCTCTCGTAGATGGGGCGGTACATGTCGTTCGCGCTGTCCCAGTTTTTTCTGCCGGTCTTGATGTTCGAGATGAGGTTCCCGATTGCGTAGGTGTCCATGGCTTCGG
Organism: Treponema sp.; assembly: GCA_022510865.1. Classification (GTDB taxonomy): domain Bacteria; phylum Spirochaetota; class Spirochaetia; order Treponematales; family Treponemataceae; genus Treponema_D. Next base: position 11,713 of record JAFLSQ010000005.1, on the reverse strand, counting down.
GTGAGAATTTCAGCTCGCGGCCGCATTCCCTTATGAGCGCGGTGCGGTCAGTCTCATCATAAATGGAAAAATTCTCGCGCCAGCCGAGCCTTGTGATTTCCTGCCGCAGGATTCTCACCCCGAACGCATGGAACGTGGACACGGTGAGGTTCTGGAGTTTTCTGGCAGTCAGATCCTTTATGCGCGTCTCCATCTCGCGGGCGGCCTTGTTCGTGAACGTGAGGGCAAGAATCTGGCTCTGCGGAATGCCCTTGTCAAGCATGTGCGCGATTCTGAAGGTGATGACGCGCGTCTTGCCGCTTCCCGCCCCGGCAATAATCAGGATTGCGCCCTCTGTCGTGGTCACGGCGCGGTACTGCTCGGGGTTCAGCTCTTTTTCAAGGGATTGCATATCAAGCATACGGATATAATACGCATAGCGGATTTAAGGGTCAAGTCCGGAAAATCCAGAATCATCATGGCGATGACCCAGCGCGATTCTGTTTTTCTGTTTGCTTTTATGATGTTTTTGCGGTAAAATATACGAATAACAGTTTGTATTTCGGGGAAAAAAATGAAACCTTCTGTAAGCGCGTTTTTGTCCAGGCACAACTTTGTGAATCACGTTGATGTTCATTCTGTCGCACAGGCAATCTCATGGGATATGAGAAGAGGTCTTATGGGCGGTGAGAGCGATGAGGATATGATCCGCACGTTCTGCAATCCGCCTGAGTCATCCGCAAAAGGAAAATCTGTGATTGTGATTGACGCGGGCGGGACTAACTTCCGCTCGTGCCTTGTTACTTTTGACCAGAACGGCGAGCCGTCAATCTCAGATATGCAGAAGACCAGTATGCCAGGCGTTGACAGGGAGCTTTCGCGCAAGGATTTTTTTGCCCGGATTGCAGATAACCTGGAGCACCTCAAGAACAAGTCTGACAGAATCGGTTTCTGCTTCTCCTATCCCATGGAGATAATGGAGAACGGGGACGGCATCCTGCTTGGTTTCTCAAAAGAGGTGAAGGCCCCGGAGGTGGTCGGCTGCGAGGTCGGGAAGTGCCTCAGGGAGGCTCTTCTGGAGCGCGGATGGAATTCAATCAGGCGCATAACTCTCTGCAATGACACTGTTGCGGCTCTGCTTGCGGGCGCGGCGTGCGCCACGGACTCTGACCGCTACTCATCGTACATCGGTTTTATTCTTGGGACCGGAATGAACGCCGCATATATCCAGCCGGACTGCGATGACTGCGGAATTAAAAGGCAGATTATCGTGTGCGAGAGCGGAAAATTCCTTTCTGTGAACCGCTCTGACTTTGACGTTGAATTTGACAGGACGACAGTAAAGCCCGGGACTTTCTTTCTGGAGAAACTGTGCTCGGGCGCGTATCTTGGGCCGCTCTCGCTTGTCGCGCTGAAATCCGCGGCAAAAGACGGACTTTTTGGCAAGGAGACCGCCAGAGAAATCGAATCTATAGAAAATCTTTCTCTTGTTGAGATGGACAAGTTCCTGCACGGCTCGTACAACGCGGACTGCATTCTTGGCAGGATTGCCGCCCATGCCAGTAACGATGATTCTGACACAATCTTCCAGATTCTTGACGCGATTGTGGAGCGTTCCGCGCGGTATTCCGCCGCAATTCTGGTCGCGTGCGCATTGCAGACAGGAGCCGGGAAATCAGCCTCAAAGCCTGTGTGCATTCTCTGCAACGGAACCACTTTTTTCAAGACTTACCGCGTTAAAGAGCGCGTCTTCGGCTATCTGGATGAGATTCTTACATCGCGCCTTGGCGTTTACTGGAAAGTTGTTTCCTGCGATAATGATATTACTCTTGGTGCCGCAATTTCCGGTCTCATAGACTGACCGGATGATTCTATAAAAATGATGGGTGGACGTAAAAATGTCGTTTAAAAAAACGTTGGGAAAAACAATTCTCCTTCTGATTATAATTCTCATACTTGTTGTTGGCGGACTTCTGTGGTTCGACAGGCTCGGGATAATCCACGTGAAGGATATGTTCTCGCCGGTCTACACGAAACTTCACAAAGACCCGCAGACATCGGTCACGTCAACGCAGTCGAATCCGTTCAGGGCGAACCTTGACGAGGATCGTCTGCGCAAGCAGCGCGAGGCCCTTGACCTTTACAAGGAGGAGCTTGACAAGCGCGAGACTGATATTGACGCGATGGAGAAGCAGAACGAGAAGATTGCCGTTGAGCTTGCGGAGCGCGAAAAAAATCAGGAGGAGCGGGAAAAAACATTTAACCAGACCGTCAAACGATACGATGATATAAACGTAAACGTAGAACAGATTGCTAAAAATCTGAACGGTATGCGTCCCGAGGCCGCTGTGGGCATTCTGGAGGCATTGGATGACCAGACTGTCATCGATGTGCTCAGAAAAGTAGAGGAGCTTGCGGCATCCGGCGGGACGGCATCCATGGGTTCTTACTGGCTTTCGCTGATGGATTCTAAACGTGCGGCTGAGATTCAGCGCAAGATGATAAGCAAGCCCGAGTCCCTGGATTAAGTTCACATTGGCAAATCTTTCTGTTTACAAGGAGATTTGTCCAGTGTCGTATCAGGCCATTTCTGATTTTCTTATGAATCCTGCGCAATTCCAGCAGGATTTTATGAGCCTCACACAGAGCAAAGAGCCGGAGCGCGTCCAATCTTCCACATCTTTTGAGGAGCTTGTCTCGTTTTATAAAGAGGCGGATGACTCCCGCCCGGTTGAGGCGGATAATCTCGCTCAGGCGCGTCAGACGCAGAAAGAGAATGATGATTCTGCTGACGCGGCCGCCGAGAAAACGGACATCCACGTGGCGGAAGCCCCGTCTTCTGACCCGGATGACAAGACCGAGATCGTTTTTGAAGAGAAGCCACTTTCTGAAACCAAGGAGAGAAAATCCCCCTCTGATTTTGAGGGCATTGCGCAGACAGACGCGGGCCGTAAAAATCATGAGGTTGCCGCGAATGATGTGAGAGCCATGCCGCAGGGGAAGAAGGCGGCGCAGTCCGAGAAAAAGAAGGTTGTCGCAAAGGAATTCGAGCGCATGGATCGCCTTGACATTGAGCGGTCTTCGGCTGATGTGGCGGAAAATCCTGCCGTTGCTGCAAAAAACTCGCGCGCGGCCGCAAAACCGGATGATAATGCCCGTGACGTGCGTGGTGAGACAGAGCCAAGCGTGGCAGTCCGCCAGAAAAAAGACGATTTTGCCCAGGATTTCATTGTGGAGAGTCCTAAAAATCTCTCTGAGAGACCGGCGGACGCGTGGGAGCGCACTTTCACGCTCGACAAGGACGGAAAAATCACGGTGCAGGATTTCAGAACTTCCCGTGAGGTTGCGGCTCAGGGCGATGATGATGGCGGCAGCGTTAGAAAATCACCGCTCAGGACATCAGAGATAAAATTTCCGGAGAGCAATGTCGCGGAAATCACGATGGATGTCGCTGCGGACGCTCAGAGCGATGTTCTCTCGCTGAGCAATCAGACTGCCTCCGCGAACGGCTCGAATTTCCAGGCGATGCTCGCGAATCAGATTCAGACAAGCGCGCCTGAATTCGTGCGGGCCGGAACAATCATCCTTAAAGACAATGACAGGGGCGTTATAAATCTTGTGCTGCATCCGGATGACCTTGGTAACGTGAAAGTCCACCTTTCTATGGACGGCAAGACGATGAGCGCGCATATCACTGTCGCAAGCAAGGAGGCCCTGCAGGTTTTCAAGGACAACTCCGAGACTTTGCGCGAGGCGTTCATAAAAGGCGGTTTTGATGTCGCCGGCTTTGACGTGTCTTACAGCGGAAGCGAGGGCGGCTTTGCCAATCAGGACATGGAATTCGGCGGGCAGAGCGGGCAGAATTTCATTGCGCACAGGGTCTACGGCTCTCTGGGCGCGGATGCGGCATCGGATTTTGACAGCCAGAAAAATGACGGTTTTTCAAATTATTCGATTAACATCGTCGCGTAAAATGACGATATAAAAGCAGATTGTGAGTGAGGTGATGATGGATATGCTAAACACACAGAACAGCGTTAATACGCAGATGAGCGCGAGCGAGAAATTCAGTGTTGACAATGCGGTGAGCAATTACAACAAGACGCTTGTGGTGGAGGGGCGGAAGACTTCCCAGGAACTGGGCAAGGATGATTTCTTGAAGCTGCTGATTACGCAGCTCTCGAATCAGGATCCGACATCCCCGATGGAGGACACGCAGTTTATTGCGCAGATGGCTCAGTTCAGCTCGCTGGAGCAGATGACGAACATGAGCGCGTCTTTTGAGCGGATGGCATCGTTCATAAACAGCTCGGAGGCCGCGTCCACTCTTGGCAAGACTGTGGAGCTGAATGTCGGGGACACGGTTGCAAGAGGTGTCGTGGAGGGAGCGACACGCGGAAGCAATCCGCAGGTTCTTGTGAACGGAATGTATTACGATATGGAGCAGATTAGGGCGATTTACGCTTCTGAGTAGAAGAAATCGCATTGCATAAAACGGTGGGTGAAGGAGATATTGCTTTATGATGAGATCACTTTATTCTGGTGTTTCGGGATTGCAGAATCATCAGACAAGAATGGATGTAATTGGAAACAACATCGCGAACGTTAACACAAACGGATTCAAACGCGGACGTGTGAATTTTCAGGACATGATAAGCCAGCAGATGTCCGGTGCGGCAAAACCGACGGATGAGCTTGGCGGCGTGAACCCCAAGGAAGTGGGACTTGGTATGACAATCGCAATGATTGACAACGTGTTCACGCAGGGAAACTTGCAGTCAACAGGAATCTCCACTGATATTGCGATTCAGGGCAACGGATTTTTCGTGCTCAAAAGCGGCGAGGAATCATTCTACACCAGAAACGGTGCGTTCGGACTTGACAGCGACGGAACGCTTGTGAATCCCGCGAACGGAATGCGCGTCCAGGGCTGGATGGCGGAGGAAGTGAACGGCCAGATGCTCGTGTCAAGCGCGGCTACGCCAACAGACCTTGTGATTCCGGTCGGGTCAAAAGATCCTGCGAAAGAGACAACGAACGTGAATTTTGCCTGCAACCTGAACAAGAACACCCCGGAGATTGCCGAGGGCGCGAGCGCGGATGATATTTTCAAGGGCACATGGGGAACGGAGCAGAAGATTTATGACAGCTTTGGAAATGAGCACATGCTCTCCGTCTCATTCACCCGCGTGGTCGGAAGCCCGAACCAGTGGCAGGCCACAGTCCAGATTGACCCAGACAACGCCGACTACACTCAGACACGTGTTGGTCTTGGCACAACTGACGGTGTGGAGAACACTTTCATCGTGAGTTTTGATAATTACGGCGCGCTCCAGAGCGTGACGGACAGCGCGGGCAACGTGACGAACCCGGAGGGTCAGGTTGTAATCCAGACTTCTTTTGCGGTCGCGGAATCAAATCCGGACGAGGAGGGAAATCCGTACCGCCAGACTCTGAACATCAACCTTGGAACAATCGGCTCTTTCAAGGACACAATCACGCAGTCGGCCTCAAAGTCCACGACAAAGGCTTTCTATCAGGACGGATATACGCTCGGCTATCTTGACAACTTCAAGATTGACTCAAGCGGAGTGATTACGGGCGTGTACTCGAACGGCACGAACCGAACAATCGGGCAGATTGCCATGGCTACATTCGCGAATGACCGTGGTCTTGAGAAAGCGGGCGACAACACTTACGTTGAGTCGAACAACTCCGGAATGGCAAGGATTGGCGAGTCCGGCGTGGCGGGAAAAGGAACGCTGATGGCCGGCGCGCTTGAGATGTCCAACGTTGACCTCTCTGAGCAGATGACGGACATGATTGTCACACAGCGCGGCTTCCAGTCAAACGCAAAGACAATCACGACTGCGGACACGCTGCTTGAGACAGTCCTCAGCTTGAAACGATAATCCTGCTTAATCTGACAGACAGATTGTGCATCTGATTTTCCCGGCGGGCAATCCATCAGCCTGCCGGGATTTTTTTCTGTGAAAAACGGCCTTGCTGTGTTATAATTCTGTATTCTATGAAAAGGCTGTAAAAAGGAAGTGGAGATGACAAAAGCGGTTGCGCTCGGCGCAAAAGGAATCACACGGAGAATTGTCGTAGGGGGCGGGAATCCTGTCACTGTGCAGACAATGTGGAAAGAGGGGATTACAGACCTTGCCGTTGACAATGACAAGACAGACAGAATCCTGCGCCAGCTCAATGACCTGCAGCTGATGGGCTGCGACATCGTCCGTTTTGCGGTGCCTGATATTGAGAGCGCGGCCGCGATCAATCTGCTTGCCGCACGGACGACCATGCCGCTTGTCGCGGACATCCATTTTGATTACCGGCTTGCCCTTGAGTGCCTGAAGGGGAACATCGCTGCAATCCGCATAAACCCCGGGAACATCGGCTCTGTGGAGAATATCCGTCGGGTTGTGGAGGGCTGCCGTGATAACGGTGTGGCAATCCGCATAGGAATAAACAGCGGAAGCCTTCCGCAGGATTTGCGCGGGGAGATTGCCGCCGGAAAAATCACACGGGCGCAGGGATTGTGCGAGACTGCCGTGCGCGAGGCCGCGATTTTTGAGGAGCTGAACTTTGACCAGTATGTTGTGAGCATGAAATCCAGCGATGTCCGCGAGACGATTGAGTGCAACCGTTTTTACGCGCAGAAGTATGATAATCCGCTTCATCTTGGCGTGACGGAGGCAGGCCCTCTCATCGGCGGGGTGGTGAAATCGTCCGTCGCTTTCTCAACTCTGCTCGGCGAGGGAATCGGGGATACAATCCGCGTGAGCCTTTCGTCATCGGCAGAGAACGAGGTGATTGCGGGTGTCTCCATCCTCAAAGAGTGCGGAAGGCGGAGCGGGGGAGTGTCAATCGTAAGCTGCCCGAGGTGCGGCAGAATCGGATTCGATGTGCACGGTTTTGTGGACCGATGGCAGAACCGGCTTCTTGCCATGGACAAGAACATCACCGTGGCTGTGATGGGCTGCGTGGTCAACGGGCCGGGGGAGGGCAAGCACGCCGACCTTGGGATAGCGGGCACGAACGACAAGGCGATTATCTTCAAAAAAGGAAAAATAGTGCGAACGATAGACGCCAAAGATGCCGATAAAGTATTTGAGGAGGAGCTTTCTTCCCTGTGATATGATTAGAATGAAAAAGACAGTTTTTTTCTTATCCGCTTTTCTGATGATTTTCTCCGCTTTTGCCGCGAACCCCACCGCATCCGAGCTTGCGGCGCAGAGCATCAACTCCTACCGCGAGGCGCTTTACAGTTTTGACAGGATGGATTATGGCAGCGCGCTCAAATATTCCGAGGACGCAATCCTTTTCCGCCGCCAGCAGGTGGAGAAAGAGATGCAGGTTCTGAACGACTCGCTCTCTGCGAAGCGCGTGCGTGATGCGGGGGACAGCATTTTTGCAGTTCTGGAAGTTCTTGAGGACCGCAAGGAGCGTGAGAGCATCAGGATAATCAGCTCGTACATCAAGAAAAAAGGCGCTGACTATTTTGACAACTCAATCACAAATCTGCGCTCTTACATGGGCTCAATGATTCAATATCCCGAGGCGCATAAGCTCATCGGCGATATTTACAGGCTTGAGGGCGAGTACACTTTTGCGGAGGATTATTACCTGCTCGCGCTCAGCAACGCGGATGTCCTTGACGTGCCGGACGACAGGTTTGAGATTCTGTACTCGCTCGCGGAAATCAGCAGATTACAGAATGATTTTCCAAAAATGGAGACAAGGCTTCTTAATATAATCGCGCAGGATTCGGTTTACAAGGACAACGCGCTGAAACAGGCCATGCTCCGCACAATCAGGACGAACAGGCCGGACTCAATGGAGAAATTCTTCACGCTTTACCGCGCGGACAGTCCGTATTCGCTGGAGGCTTACACAAAGCTCGCCGAATATTACTATAATGAGGGCGTTCTTGACAACGCGCTTCATTTTGCCGCGCTCGCGGTGCTCTGCGCCTTCACAAGAATAAGCGCGGCGATTGAGAGCCGGAATTCAAATTATGAGTACACCCAGCTCTCTGATTTTTTCCAGGAATTCGCTTATTATGATGATATTTCTGAGTGGGCGGGCAGGAATTTCATCTGGAAAAACTTCAATTTTCTTGCCAGGCTTGCAAAGGAAGACGGCTGCGATGTTTTCAGCAGAAGCCTACTTTCGGTCATTGTCCGCTGGTGTCCGGAGCGTTACTGGCAGAACGAGGCGGTCCTTCTGCTTGAGAGCATGGGGCTTTGACTAGTAAAGCAGCCCCAGCCCGATTGAAATCTCCTTGTTGCGCCACAGCCCTTTGGCAAGATTTCCGTCATAACTCATCACGCCTTTCAAATCAAAGCCGATGCTCCCGCGGATTATGAAGCTTGACCATTTCTTCGGATAGACCAGAACCTCGAATCCCGAGCAAAGCGCGCTCTCAACCTGATTTTTCTTCTGCCTGTCCCTGTACACCGCCACGTCAAAAAAAGGCGCGAGCTGCATATTGAAGTTAATCAAATCCTTGCTGAAACTTGTCCGCACAATATTAATAGGAAGGTCAAGATTCAGGACGATTGCCGACGAGGTCGTGTAATCAGGGCGGATGTTCCCGAAATAGCTCTCGTCCGCAATTCCCCTGAGCCTGTCTCCGATTTTTTTTCCGTAAAAATAATCGTTGCCGGGAATGTCAAAATAGGTGAAGGCATACAAATCCGCGCATATCCCGATGATGTCGAACCAGTCCCGTTGCGCCAGCGTGAAATTCGTGAAGAATTTTGCCTCCGCGCTCAAAGACGGATAAAAATCATTTCTCTGCGGATTGTATGCGAAGTCGCTCTCAATTATGGCGTAGTAGCCCGTGCGGAAGTTGTTCTCCCATGTGATTTTTGAATTCTCAATCGAGTGCGCGAGTTTTATCTCCGGCCCGAAAAGGCTGTCGTTCTCCGGGCTTATTCCGTCTGCATCCCAGTTCAATGTGAAGCTGAGGCTTGGCGTGTAAATCACGCTGGAATAATTTGGCAGGCTTGCGACGGAGAGCGGGGTGGAGAAGCGCACGTCCTCCTTGAAATAAAGCTCGTCGCCGAAGTCCGCATAGTCCGAGTCGCGGAAAAAATACTGGTACATCTCAAGGATGAGAGAGAGATTGTCAAGCGGCAGCGCGATTTCAAGGCCCGTCTTTGCATCCCACTGCGGCGAATGCTCTCCGAACGTGTAGGAAAGTCCGTAGTCATTCACCCATGTGAAATCAAAAATGCCGGCTTTAAAAGGATGGTCATACGACAAATTAAGGCCGGGCGTGAACTTCCAGTAATCGTCGCTCTCTTTTTTTGTAATCTCAATGTCAAAATCCACAGAAAGCGGATTCATCGAGCCAAGGAAATTCGTGTCCTTTGCCTTGACTTTGGGCGTGATTGTGCTTCCGTTGGAATCCCCGCCGAACGTCGCGTATGGCATTGCAAGAAAATGCTTTGAGTCCGTAAGGCTGATTTTTATGATGATTTCAACCGCGTCATCCTGATTATCATCCTGCGGCTCTGTATCCGCGGATTTCATCACCGCCTCGTATGAGATTTGGACATCCTCAAAAAAGCGCGAGCTTTCCAGAGATTTCTTGTAGTTCTCAATGTATGACTCAAGCTCGCTCTGCGTGAACACGGTTTTTGTGTCCAGAGGGTAGTTCCTCTCAACGATATAAGGCTTTGTCACGGCGAAAGCGGGCGTGCCGTGAACGCTCACCTCGCTGTCTGCTATGCGGTAACTCTGCGACCAGAGCGATGCTGAAATCAGAATGAAAACCGGGAAGAATATCTTTTTTCTCATCAGTACGCGCCTTTCCTGCTTAGCACAACCCACACAGTTCTAATCAGAATCCATATATCAAGCCAGATTGACCAGTTCTGAATGTAGTATGTGTCGAATGAGATTCTCTCCTCGTAGCCTGTGTCAGACCTTCCGGAGACCTGCCACATTCCTGTAAGTCCCGGAGAGACAGACAGGACGTAATCCTTGTACTCGCCGTATTTAATAAGCTCCGGCTCTGTCACCGGCCGCGGCCCTACAAGACTCATCTGCCCGGTGAGGATATTCAGCAGCTGCGGCAGCTCGTCAAGGCTTGTGTTGCGCAGGAATCTGCCTAATTTTGTGACGCGCGGGTCATCAATGAATTTGCGGTCTTTCTCCCATTCCGCGCGGCGCACCGGGTCGGTCGCAAGAATGTGCTCCAGAATCTCCTGCGAGTTCGCGCACATGGAGCGGAATTTCCAGCATTTTATCGCCCTGCCGTTTTTTCCCACCCGCGTGTGCCCGTAGAAAACAGGGCCGCGTGACGTGCATTTTACCAGCACCGCAATTATAATCATCACAGGCAGGACAATCGGCATGGTGATTAGCACGGCAAAGATGTCAATCAGCCGTTTGAGCACGAGGTTTCTTTTGAAAGTGAGGTTGTGCACCGAGGCAAAGCCGATTATCCCGCCGATGTCCTTCAGCTGCTGCGTGTCCGTGAAGAGCGTCTGGTTCTGCGAGACTTTCGTGGTGTAGCGGTAGAATGACATTATTCTTGCCATATCGCCCTTGTAATCGCAGATGATTGCCTGCCTTATTCTGTGATCCTCAATAATCCTGTGAATCTCATCTGACGGCGGATAGACAGGGATGCTTTTATAGAACCCGGCCTCCTTCACCGAGGAGTTGATTATGAGCGCGGGATGATAGCCAAGATATTTGAGCCTGAGCAGTTTGTCCACGACAAAGTATCCGCTCTCGCCGTCAAGATAAATGACCGCAGGAATGCCCCACCATTTGTAGTGCGCGAAGACGTGCTTTGATATTTCCCGCATTCCCGGCAGGAAAAATGTAGCGAACGGAATTGCGATTATGAACGCCAGAGCCACTGCCTTGTCCTCGCTGTCCTGCAAAATCAGCTCTGCGAGCGGCTGGTTGTTGAATTTTGAGATGTAGATTGTGAGGATGACGGCAAGGTATCCGAAAAAAGTGCAGCCGAAGTAATGCTTCACATCCTCCGTTGGCGAATTCATTATGCCCGGATAAAGTCCCGTAGCCCCGAACAGAATTAGCGTGAACGGAATGAAAACCGTGTAGTTCACGAACGACTTGAAGTTTATGTTCGATGGCTCAAAGCAGTTGACGATGAAAAATCCTATTCCTATGCAGAAAAACAGGACAAGCGCATCAACCAGAAAAAGCGACAGCCCGCACAAAAATGAGCTTGTCCTCGGATATTTGTTTTTAAGGTAATCTGGCAAATCTTCGTAATCCATAAAAATCCTCTTAAAAAATGCGGCTACTCGGGAATACCTTTCTCCGGGTAACGGCACGTTCAGACCGCGCAGGCGGTTCATATCAGATGCTCAAAAATCAGCGTTAATAATTACATAAAGATTTGAAAAACACTATACAAGTATACCCCCCCCATTGCACATGGGGCTTACTCTCATTATATCATTTTATTCCGGTTTTGTACAATACAAGAAATTTTTCTGATGAATTCTTCCTCTGCGAACTGCCTCACATGCTGATTAAACACCTCTCTGTCGCAGAAGTCGCGCTCCGCCCGCTCGAAGCTGCCCGTGCACTCCGCGAGGGCGGCGGGGATGTTTGTTGCTTTTATAAAAAAGAAATGATATTCTTTGACTGATGCGAAAAGTGATGTTCTCTCTGCTTTTTCTGATGATTTCTCTCTGTGCCCACGCAAAATCAGGCAACAGCACGCAGGTGATTC